>JBAZWJ010000029.1:65958-71368 GCA_041660385.1 Desulfobacteraceae bacterium
TTGGGATCGTTCAAAGCCAGCATTTCCGTGGCTTTAAGAATGATATAACTCATATCATTTACTGCGTCATTGCCCTCTGGCGTCACACCGCCCACCACAATCGTCGTGTTTGGGGGCGTTCCCGAATTCAGCCAGATGCCGATTTCAGGTGAGGGAATTTCATGACTTGCAATTTTTAGGAACAGGCAGCCCATGAGTTCCATAACATGGGCGATATACGCTTTCCGTTCTTCTTCCGTCGTCCGTTTCGACATGTCGCTTTCAAAATAGGGCTGGAGAATCTGGTCCAGACGACCAAGGGACGGACCGTCATCGGTGATTTCAAGACCTGTGGCGATATGAATGATGGCAAGTGCCTGAACCGCCTCGTCCAATGTTCGGGCCGGAAGTTGGGGAACCCTTTCAAGAATGGCGTGCATGGTTTCAAGCTCCGCCCGCCGAATGGGATCATGGGTTTCCGCTGCCTTTTGTTTCGCAAGATTTGCAAGATGGACACCGTAAACGGCAACAGCCTCCAGAGTGATGATCATGGCATTCAAAGTATTTTTCTTTTCTTCATCCGCCTGGACATCACGGGCCAGTTCGGCGCGGATATCATCAGCCAGACCTTTTGTACCTCGGGTCAGAACAAGGCTGTAAGCCGGAGCCATCTGGCAGATGGACACGGTTTTCCAGAAAAAGACGGAAAAGAACCGGTCATGGATCTGAGCGGGAAGAGGGTTGTTGAAATCAATTTTCCATAGTTCCTGGATGTTCCGTTTGGCCCAGAAAGGAAACACATGTTTATGAAGGGTGTTTATGGTTTCGTCGCTGATGGTGTATGGCTGGAGTTTTCGTTTATGAAACGTCCGAAGCTCACCCCAGCAGAATGTCCCGTAGGCATAAGGCTGGCCCACAGCACCGAATACCGGGTTTTCCGTATAACTTCCGGCGATCAGATCATTATCCCTGATGGCTGGCATTTTATGTTCCATCAGATATCGGAAACTCTCGGCTTTTCTAAGATTAGGGTCCCATGCGCTGCCGTCGATTTTCTGTTCATAGCCATTTTCGATAAAAAAATCGGTGAGGAGTTTTCCGTGTTCCGCCGACACCTCGGGTCGCAAAGAAAAATACGTATCTCTGAATCCGGCAACTCTCGGGAAATCATCAAGATCCACATCGGCAAAGTAAGGATCTTCCAGGTATTTAACGCCAGGGTCGTTCCGTTCACCACGGATTCGGCTCTGCCGTCTCTTTTTCTTTTCACTCCGACAAGCTGAAAGGGCAACCGGGTCTTCCTGCTGTTGAGATAACGTACCTTCTGCGGCTGACTCGGAAACATCCTCATCACCCCCAAGCACACTGAGCAGATATTCAAAAAGTCCCATGAGAATCAGGTTTCCGCCAACCTTGACCTTACCTGTGAGAACAAGATTGATGAGAATATCTCCTTTGGCTCCCAGATAAGTGGCCACGGTGTCTTCATCGGCAAAGGTCACCATCGTGTCCACATGTGAAGGCGCAGGGCTTTCAACGGAAACAACGCCATCTTTGATGATCACTGCTTGCTCAACTTTGCCGTCTTCAGACCGAAGACCCACGGAAAGATCAATCCATCCCTGAGTCCCCTTCAATTCGGATTGAAGTCCGGGGTCCGAGTTAAAGCACAACGCGAAAAGAGTCAAACTTTCCTTCAATTGGTCGTCAATGGAAACAAAGCTGTCCATGGTTTCCTCCTGGCTGGTTTTGTTTAGATTTCGTGTAATAGTATCATTTTATTAAAAGCGCAAATGTCCGTTACGTATGTAGGGTGGGCTATCGCCCACCATTTGTGGTGGGCGATAGCCCACCCTACGGCATGTTATTTCATGCGCTCTGTAAAAATAATCATACACAGGAAATGAAGATCCGAATTTTTAGATACTATACCCTGTGAACACCAGGAAAAATAGGTGCGTATACGCCATGATAGGAGAAATCGTGCCAGAAGGTGAAGTGAGTTGATGAGGCGGTGAAGCGCAGAAAATAAAAGAAGCGGGCCGCAAGCAGCCCGCTTCTCCTTTGGGAATGCCGTTCTTATTCGGGATTACCACCACGAACAGCACGGAAGACGTTTGAGTTAGTATAATCGCCTATGGTTATGGCTTCAGCGCCTGAATTAAAATCAATCTGCCAGCCATAATGGGAGTCTGTCAAGCCGGGACACGTGGTCGATGTCCAATATACGGCTTCCGAATCCGGGAATACGGTGGCATAGCCAACACTGTCATCAATGGATGCATCAAGAAGACTGAGCATTTCGTTTCGGCTCGGCACACGCCAATCGTTGTATGTGGCGAATTCCAATGTATTACTGAAGGCCAAAGCGTTTTCAAAGGTCATAAACAGACCGTTGTTCGCATTCTGCCGCATCCACATGAGCCCGGTTTTAGAGTCAAAGACTGTTCCGTCACCGTTCACGATAAAACGGATCTGTATGACACCCCGGACTGCAATACTCCGCAAGGTCTGCTGGATACTCACTTCGTTCGTCTGGCCGGTAATCAAGGAAAAGACAAGGGCTTTCCCAGGATCGGTTTCAGCCAGAACGGTGGTCCAGAAACTGCCCGTTAATGGCACGCCTGTAAAGACGGATGAAAAGTCGAACGTACTGTCTTGTTCGAGAATATCCAGCAGGGTGTTCATATCATTTTCAGTCGGGAGGCGCCAGTCTTCCTCTGATAATGAATTCATTATATCCAATCGACTAATCGCATAATTCCAAGTGCTGTTTGTAGAATCGATGTTGTTCCAAATAAGTCCAGTTTCAGTATCTGCCAACGTTCCGTCAGCGTTTGAAATAAGACGGGATGTGAGATTCTGGCCTCCGCGTACGGAGATCACCCGGAAGTGACCTGTTTTGTTTTCGTTGTAACTTTCACCGAACCTGAACGAAACAGTGTAAGCTTTTTCGCCGCTGCCCAGCTTTGTTATGGTCCAGTAACTGTCCGATGCCATCCGGGGGAAGTAAGCCTTATCAATGGCCGGGTTTTTCAAATCCAGATGAGCGATGGTGGCAAGTTCCGTCAACGTGGGCACACGCCAGTCTTCAAAACCGGCAAGATTGAGGGATTCCGCATAATCAACCGCCTCATCATACGCGTACACATCACCCTGATTATCGACGGTTTTGACCTCCCAGTAAAACCCGGTGATATTGTCGCGCACCGCAAACCATTCCGTCGCGCCAACATCGAGAAGATCGCCGTTTGCCGCAATTTTTGTCAGAGACGGCTCGTTGATCAGGTAGTCTCCGTCCTCTCCCGGTCTTCCTGTATAGGACGTGACCTGCCCCGTATCGGGAATGACTTGAAGAGAGTCGTCGTCGTTTTCCCCGTTGCAGTTCGTGTCCAGAAGATCGTCGAATATTTCCACAAGACCGGGGGACACCGTGCTGTCTCCATCATTGCAATCACGATCCGTGAATGAATATCCAACAGGTGGATGAACGGTATCAGGAACCTCACGTACCTCGCTCAAGCCTGCCCCGACACCATCTCCGTCACCGTCCACATAAAAAGATATTTTCTGAAGATTATCGCAGTTGTTGTCCAGACCGTCATCCACCAGCTCCGTCATGCTTGGATTGATGGATTTGTTGCTGTCATCGCAGTCATCAAAATTTCGAACATAGGTAGCAGGTTGGGTTTCTTTGACAAGATAGATGCTTTGATCACCAAATCCGTCGTTATCGCTGTCCTTATACCATGTAAAAGCATCGCTTCCCGTGCAATCCTGATCAATATCGTCGTCAGGAAGATCGGCTGCGCCCGGGTTGATTAAGTCTCCTTTTATAGGAAGAGCATTAGGATCGTCATTGCAATCCGCGTTGTTCGCTACATATCCGACCGGCTGCATATCCATGGCGTCGATGATCATCCGCACGGCATCGTCACCGTAACCATCTCCATCTCTGTCTTTGTACCATGTTTTGGCCATGGGTTTATGACCGCCACGAACAGCTCTCACCCATTTTAATTCCGACTTGCTGTTATAAACTATGCTCGTGGTGAAAAAATCAACACTCCATGCAAAATTCATAAATGAATTAAAGAAGGTTGTGGACGTCCAGTATCCGCCCTGATTCGTATTGGTAAACATCGGATCAATGGTCGGACTCGGTCGGTCAAAACTGAGGAGAGACGTTAATTCATTCTTGTTTGGCAGACGCCAATCGGAATAGCCTCCCAGGCTGAGGTTTTCGCAGTAGGTAAGGGCATCGTTGAATGTCTTGCCGTTACCTGAAGCTGATTCTTTTTGCCACATCAAACCCGTTTTATTATCGATGATAATTCCCGACACATACCCCTTGAATTCAGATGTTTTTTCCACACCACGTACAGCCCAAACCTGGAGTGATTCCGTTTTGGCTCCGGTAAGAGGGGCGATGGAAGACAGTGAATAAAACCAGGCTTTTGTGGTATCCGAAGCAACGGGTGTTCCTGACCATATCTTGTCGCTCGTTTTTACCAAGGGGAAATAGGTTGTCGTAATGCTTGGGTTTGTGTTTGAACTGTTGGCCAGATAGGCGAGCTCTTTAATGGATGGAAGGCGCCATTCGCTGCTGTTGCCGAAGTTCGAATTATTCAACTCAGAAATGACTTTGTCGCTGGCCTCTTCCACGGTGTATGTGTTGTCCGCATCATGGATGTTCGTGGAGTTTTTAACCCCATCCGATGAATCCTTTAACACCCATATAAGACTGGTGACCTGATCTTTGACCATCCTCCAGGATGTCGCTGTCACTTGAAGTTCATTTCCATTTTCATCAAGCTTCACATAGGAAGGCGGATTGATCAGGTAATCGGAATCTTCTCCATAGGTGTTCGTGTAAGATGCAAGCTGACCCGTGTCAGGAATAATCGGAAGTTCGTCCATATCTCCATTGCAGTTGTTATCTATTCCATCCCCGATGTCCACCGCCATGGGGTTGATGCTTGATTCTCCGTCATTACAGTCAAACGAATTATTCACATAACCGGCCGGCTGAATTTCCGACGCCAAAAGGCTGTTAACATTTCCGAAGCCGTCACTGTCACTGTCCTGATACCAGGAAACACTTTCCAAACCATTGCAGTCATTGTCAAGGCCGTCATTCGGAATTTCTTCCATGGCCGGATTGACCAGATTGTTGCTGTCAACGAGATCACGATTGTCTTGCACATAACCTAAATTCGAAAGATCCGACTCCGAAATCACAGCTATCAACGGGTTTCCAAAGCCGTCTCCATCACTGTCCAGGTACCATGTAAAACCATACAAACCATTGCAATCATTGTCTATTCCGTCGTCAGCGAGTTCCGTCATGCCTGGATTGATAGAAATATTGCTGTCATTGCAGTCACCGCCCCCGACTGCATAGCCCGATGGGACCGCCGAATCCGAATTA
>JBAZWJ010000030.1:0-70298 GCA_041660385.1 Desulfobacteraceae bacterium
CCATGGGCAGCTATCGTTGGTCCACCGAATCAGTGGCCAGAGACAAGCTCTTCTTGAAATACTTGGGAGTGGACACCAAATAGTGTGCGCTTTATACGACTTTCAGGATAAAACAAAAGCAGACAATATCGACATATTTACGAACCAGGTTCCTACTCTACCCTGAACTTGTCCCCATGTAAATTAGAATATATTGTTGCTTTTGTGATCGTTTAAAATTAATATGAATACAAACGAACACACCATGGGAGGCAGTCTAATGTCAAAAACAATAACTCTGAGACTTTCCGAAGAAGAATATATTCTTTATGCAAAAGCAGCAGAGGCCGTGAAACGGCCGATATCCAATCTTATTAATTATCTGGCTTTACAGAAATTAGAAGAGGATCTTTTTGTTGATCAAATAGAGATGGATGAAATTCTTGGGAATAAAAATTTAGTAGAATCCCTGAAAAGCGGTTCTAATGATGCGAAAATGCGAAAAGGTGTCTTTGTAGATGTTTAGAATATTTGAAACTGAGACTTTTATAACTTCGCTTGAACAAGACTTTGAAGGGCAAAAAGATAAAATCAAAGCGAAACTTCGGAATCACGTTTACAAACAACTTAAAGAATCACCATCATTTGGCCCCAATATTAAAAAATTACGAAACTGGGACCCTCCAACATGGAGATACAGAATTGGTTCTTATCGATTCTTTTATGAGATTGATAATGAAAATAGAATTGTGTCTATGATTCTATCTGAACACAGGGGCAGTTCTTATAAAAAAAAATAGTAATGGGGTCGGGCTGGGGCATTGGGGTCGCATCATTAATCTTGGCAAATCAAGATAAAATCCCAGATGCCGCATTGCCTTCCTCCCTCTTCAGTTGTCCGACGTACTCTCAATCCTTCGAAAGAGACATAAGAGCCTCCCGGACTTTGGTGGCAAGGTCTTTTGTGGAGAAGGGCTTCTGAATGAAATAAACCCTTTCGTCCAAAATCCCCTGGTGAGCGATGATATCAGCGGTGTAGCCGGACATGAACAACCGTTTGATGTCCGGGTAAAGGACCAGGAGGCTTTGGGCCAGATCCCTTCCGCTCATTTCAGGCATGATGACATCGGTGAGGAGCAGATGAATTTCACCCGCTTGCTCTCTGGCCAAGTGCATGGCTTGCCCCGGTGTGTTTGCCGCCAGCACGGTATAACCCAGTTTTTCGAGTATAATCGAGGTCATTTTTAGAATACCAGGTTCGTCCTCCACCAGCAGAATAGTTTCATGACCCCGCTCAATAGGTTTCACTGGAGCAGCACTCCCCATCTTTTCTTTCCCGTCCCTATCGACCTTGAGCACAAAACGGGGCAGATAGATCGTGAAGGTTGTTCCTTTTTCAGGCTCGCTGTAAACATTGATGAAACCGTTGTTCTGTTTAACAGCGCCGTACACCGTGGCGAGGCCGAGTCCGGTTCCTTCACCCACGCCTTTGGTGGTGAAGAACGGTTCGAAGATGTTGGACAGCATCTCTTTGTTCATGCCTTTGCCGGTGTCGCTGACGGCTATCCACACGTACTCTCCGGCCACAAAACCTGGGTGATTGGCACAGTATTCCTCATCGAAGGTGTTTCTCCCTGTTGCAACGGCTATGTTACCGATGCTTTCTTGTATAGCGTCCCTTGCATTGACACACAGGTTAGCCAGAATCTGATCCATCTGGGACGGGTCCATACTGATCGACCATAGATTCGCTCCCGGCTGCCAAGAGAGAGATATATTCTCTCCGATAAGCCGTCGCAGCATCGTGAGCATCCCCTCAACGGTGTCATTCAGATCCAGGACTTTGGGCGCGATGGTCTGCTTGCGGGCAAACGCCAGCAATTGCCGTGTAATATCTGCGGAACGTCGGGCAGCCTTACGGATTTCTTCTAGGTGAACAAACAGCGGATGTGAAGGGTCCAATTCGTCTTGAGCAATCTCCACGTGCCCAAGGATCACGCTGAGCATGTTGTTAAAATCGTGGGCCACTCCCCCAGCCAGCCGCCCCACAGACTCCATCTTCTGGGCTTGGGTCAGCTGTGCATGAAGCCTCTCCCGCTCTGCTTCATTATGCTTATACTCAGTGATATCTCTGAATTCGACAGTTCTGACTTGCCGCCCTTTATACGGTATATTTCGCCCTTCAAGCCGAAGAGGGTACTCCTCGCCATTTTTCCGTATTCCCATAGCCTCATAGGGTTTTTCATATCCAGATACTATGTGGCGTTTGACCAGGTTCCTGGAGCCTGGGGCTAAAAGTAACATTCCATCCATACCAATGATTTCTTCGATAGAATAGCCTGTGATAGTTGAAAGCCCCTGGTTACACTCTAAAATCAGCCCATTGTCATGGATAGCAATACCTCCAAATGAGGCATTGTGTAAGGCTCTGAAACGTTCCTCACTTTCTTTGAGGTTTTCTTCTGCCTGCTTGATCTCGGTGATATCGATGGTGTATCCCGCTAAAAGGGTTGCATCGCCTTTGACAATCGGGAATTTGATTGAGGTATAACTGCGGCCATTCAACTCCTCATCTATTTTCAGCACCTCACGATTGGACACCACGGTCCAGTCGTCGACGGTCATTGATGCGGCCAGATCGGGAGGGAACAGGTCCTCCATGGTCTTGCCCACCATATCCGAACCTGAAACGCCGATCATCTGTTTATAATTTTCACTGGCCTGAAGCACTCGACTCTCGGTGGGGGTCACTGTTTTGATGTAAGCGTATACAGGTGAGTGCTTCATAAACAGCGAGAACAACTCGTTGCTCTCCCGAAGGGCTTCCTCCGCCCGTTTGCGATCAGTGATATCGATAAATGTGCAGACCACGTGCCCTAACGTTCCATCGCCATTGAACTTGGGTTCGGCATCCACCAGCAACCAGACTCGGTCACAGGTCATGGGCCGGTAAACACCCATGACCACATTCCGAACAGGTTGACCTGTGGCAATAACAGTAGGGACAGGATGGGACTGTCCCGGGAAGGGAGATCCATCTTCGTGAATCACATTCCAGTCTGGATCGAATGACGTTTTTCCCATCAGCTGGTCGTAACTGAGTCCCAGAAGTTCCAGAGCTTTTGGATTGCATAACACGATTTCGGCTTTCCGACTTTGTATCAGCACTCCGACAGGCATATCCAGAACCAGAGACCTGAATTTCTCATCACTCTGCATGGGGCTTCTCCAGTATTAATATCATTAGAGATGTTAAATCGGTGTTTTACTTTTTCTCTGTGGTTAAAACTGATAGGCACAATGCCGTTTCCTAAAGGCCGTAGGGGCAGATTCCAAACCTGCCTTGCCCCATGATCCGCCTCATAATTCCGGGCGGGCTTGGAACCCGCCCCCACAAAACTATTCTTAAGGAAACGGCATTGTGACTAGACCGCTTTGTTTTTGCGGGCATTCCATCCGGGGCGGGGAAAGCCCTGATCTTGTTAACGAAGCCCCGGAATTGGCAATTATAAGGTTTAGGCACTAAAAGAACAACCGTATTGTTTAGCCTGTTTACTATAATTTTAAGTCATGCTCCGCGTCTCAGCCATGTGGAAGAGTGGGGTCGGACCAAATAAGGGCACGGCCTTTCGTGCGCCTGCGGATGTGTACTTTAAACTTCATGCTGCAAATGAGCCTATCGTGTTTACAAACGGAAATGGATCATATAAAAATGGAGAATCATAATTCATTACCATGACATGCATCATCATTACATTTATTATTAAAGGAAATATGAAAAACACAACCACCATAGCTCCGCCCCCATGGGACAGGATTTTTCAGTTTTCAAACCGCCTTCTTGTCTGGGGAATTCTCTGCGGAGTCGTTTTCTTTCTCAAATCTTTTTTCCTTCTGATGTTCATGACCTTCGTCTTCTCCTATATCCAAACACGAAGCGTCACCCGTTTAAAGCCACTCATAAAAAACAGATCTGCAAGGGTTCTTCTAGTGGCGTTCCTCTTTTTAGGAATCATGACGGGCATAGGGCTGTTCATCGTTCCAGAAGTTAAAAATCAGACGGAAATGTTCGTTAAACAGTTTGGAACATACGTGGCAAGGGTTGATCAGGAAATCATCTTCTTAAGTGAACGATATCCCGTTCTCAAAGAGGCGATTCCTCAACTCAAACTAAGCACCACTGACGTTTCAACAGATGCGGCAGCTGCACCACCCGTTTCTTTTTCCCCCACCACCTCTATATTCCAGGAAATCATAGGAATGGGTGAAGACGCAGAAGGGACTAAGATCACTCAACTTTTTGACAGAGCCCAGAACATAGGAAAAGGGCTTGTGGCCATTGCCTCAGCCTTTCTGCTGGCCCTTCTTTTTTCCTTTCTCATCGTCTTTGACCTTCCCAGCCTGACCGAGCATGTCCGGTCCCTGGAACGAACAAGGCTTAAATTCATCTATGAGGAAGTGGCTGACGGGATATACAATTTTTCACGTGTTCTTGGTCAGGCCTTTGAGGCCCAGTTTTTCATCGCCCTTTTGAACACCCTGCTCACCGCCATCGGAATTTTTATTATCGGCCTTGGAAATCATGTGGCCTTCCTCTGCATGATCGTTTTTCTTTGCAGCTTTGTTCCCGTTGTGGGAGTGTTCATCAGCTCGGTCCCCATCTGTCTGATCGCCCTGCAACTCATGGGACTCAAAACCATGTTTTTTGCGATCATCCTGATCATCGTTATCCACCTGATCGAAGGGTACATATTGAATCCGAGGATTTACGGATCAAGGATGCGGATCAATCCGGTAATCGTTCTTTTCATTCTGACCATTGGTGGAAAGCTGTTTCATATCTGGGGCCTTGTTCTTGGAGTGCCTGTTTTCTCCTACATTTCCGGCCACGCCATCCAGCTGCAAAAAGACAAAAACAAGGATAAAATCTGACATGGAAGAAAACAATCCGGAAGTATTTGAAAAATATTTCAACGCCCTGATGGAAATCAGCCGCGCCATTACATCAGACCGTTATCTGGAAGACATCCTGAAACTGATCGTCATGGTCACCGCCAAAGTTACAGGCGTTGAGGTGTGCTCACTCTGGCTCATCGAAGAAGGGAAAAACGGCAAAACCATCCGTTTGAAAACAACCCAGGCCATTGAGCATGAATATGTTCAGGACAGAACCCTTGGAATGGACGAGGGGGTGGTGGGTTATGTGGCTTTTCACAACAAACCCCTCATCGTAAAAAACGTTCTTGAAGAACCTCGCTTCAAAGAAAAAGAAATGGCAAAAAAACTAAACCTCGTTTCAATGGTGGGGGTTCCCATGCGTGTCAAGGAAGGAAACGTCATCGGCGTGCTCAACTGTTTCACCACGGTTCCCCATGATTTCACCGAGCCCGAAGTCAATCTGGTGACCACGGTAGCCAACCAGGCAGCGGTTGCCATTTTCAACACCAAACTGATGTTCGACGCCCAGGTGATCCGCGAAGAACTGGAAACACGTAAACTTGTGGAACGGGCCAAAGAAATTCTGATGATGAGAAGGCATATGAGCGGTGAAGATGCCTTTAAATGGATGAGAAAACGGAGCATGGATTCACGTAAATCCATGAGAAATATTGCGGAAGCCTTAATATTATCGGAAGAAATTTACGAATAAGGAGAAAGCCATGAAACACATGCGTCCATCACCTGCCTTATCCCTCTTCATTCTGATCGCAACACTACCCTTTATCGCCGCCCCCACATTGAACGAACGGGGAGTTCCCGCTTCGGTCCAGTATGTCCTTGAGCTTGACGGAGCCATGGCAGGGTATCTCGCCAGTGCCGAAGGGGGCAACCTTTACGGAGAGGTGGTCAATGAGAAAATCGGCACGGACCGCATCCAGCGAAAGCATATTGCCCGAGCGAAATATGAAGACCTTACCATCACCTGCGGTGCAGCGATGGGTTCGGAATTATACGACTGGATCAAGGGAACGCTAACCGGAAACGGCCCACGAAAAAACGGGGCTGTGGTTATGATAGACCACAGTGGTCAGGTGCTCAACAGACTTAATTTTTACAACGCCATAATCAAGGAAGTCAGTTTCCCTGTTTTTGATTCTTCAAGCAAAGAAGCCGGGAAAATCACCCTGAAACTATCCTGCGGCTACACCCAGCGGAGTTATCCCGGCGGTTCAGTTTCAATGAATGCATTCTCTCAGCAACAAAAACGCTGGCAGCTGTGCAATTTCCAGCTTAAAATCGACGGTCTTGATCAAGCGGTGGCAAGGGCCAGTAAAATTGAAGTCCTCACCATAACCCAGCGCGTATCCCAGGATGCGATTGGTAATGCAAAGGGATACAATGTGGAGCCTACATTCATCGAAGTCTCTCATCTCACGGTTACCGTCCCTGACGATTATTCCGATTCGTTCAGACAGTGGATGGATAATATTGTTATCAACGGAAACAGCGGCGATGAAAGAGCTGGGGTCATAGATGTTCTGGCCCCCAACAAGACGGATATCCTTTTTTCTCTTACCTTATCCAATCTTGGGCTCTTCAAACTCTCACCTGACCAGTCTGAAGCAGCAAAGTCAGGTATTCGGAGAATCAAAGCCGATATGTACTGCGAAGATGTGGATTTCATTTACATGGAAGGCGCAAATACGGCAGACAGTTCACGTAAAAGCGGATGATCGTCATTCCCTTACGTCATATTCAGCCCGGTAAATAAATCGGCAAACATGGCCGTAGGGAGGGCTTTCGCCCGCATGGCTGCCGGGATGTATTTTATTGCCGGGTTAATATTTGAATTGCAACGATCCCAGGACGGTTGAAATCTAACATTCAACCGTTTTTTTTCGAAACTTTTTTGCAAATCATGGGTTTAAATGAAGTAATGGGGCAGGATAATGAAATAGAACTGATGCTGATGTTTTCAAAAGGTGACGAAAATGCCTTTCGGGCACTTTATCTGGCTTACAGAAAAAAAATCATAACGTATTGTTATCGTTTTTTTTTCGACCAGGAAATTGCAGAAGAGCTCAGTCAGGAAATCTTTTTGAAGGTCTATAAAGCCGGTTCAAGGTACAAACCCACAGCCCGGTTTTCGACCTGGATTTTCAAGATAGCCACCCATGCCTGTCTGAACGAGTTGAGGCGGGGAAAATACAGAACACGTATCGATTCCATTGATTCTGAAGATGATATGGCAGGACGAGAGATCAAAGACGAGAGCGACAACGCCCATGAAAGGATTGAAGCCATGGAGCGGAAAAAACGAATCAGTCAGGCTCTTCGATCTCTTCCCGGTAACCAGCGGGCCGCCTTGTTGTTGAGAGAGTACCACGGGTTTTCTTATAAAGAGATCGGGGATCAGCTGAACGCCACCGAATCCGGCATCAAATCCCTGATCCACCGGGGGAGGGAAAACCTGAGAAACGAGCTACACGATGAATTCGGGGAGGATTCATGAAAAAAACATGCCCGCACTGCGATTTGCTCGATCCTTTCATGGATGGAGAACTGCCGGAAGACCGAATCCGGTTTATCGAACATCACCTGAGCATCTGCCAGATATGCACCGATGAACTCCATTCTCTTCAAACGTTGAAAGGGCTGCTTCATGAGCTGGACGACGTCCCTGTGAGTATGGATTTTGATCGGAATTTCTGGAAGAAAGTCGATGAATACGAAGGAAAAAGGCTGCCAGCCTTATTTGGGGGATGGTTCGCAAGGAGATGGCGCTTTGGGATAGCCCCTCTCCTTGCCACCTTCATCCTGGTCATTGGAGTAGTTACCCTGGTGAGAAACACTCAAAACATTCCGGTCAATGACACCCTGCTTGTGGAACAGTTAGATCTTTACCAGGATTATGACGTGGTGAACAATCTGGATGTTCTTGAGCAACTGGCCAGGGAAGGTGTTGCGGGTGATCTGTAATGATAGGGAGACAACTTGCTGTAATCCTTGTTATTCTATTTTTTATGACTTCAGGTGCTTACCCAGGAAATAGCTTGGACAGGCAGACAACCAAGCCTATGCCTGAAAAAAAACAGACCCGTGACAAAAAAGAGAAACGAGGCGAAGACAAAGTTCTTGACAAAGACGTGGCAGCAGAACTTGAAATGCTGAAACTTATGGATATGCTTGAACATATCGATCTTCTTGACGATATGGCCGTGTTAGGTGGGGGGGAATCTAAATGAACGTAAACCGGACAATAATCCTTATAGGGATCATTCTTATCATTCTGTTAAGCCAGACCTGTGTGAAGGCCAAAGAATCAAGTGATTCGCCAAACTCTGGGGCCTGGAATGCACTTAGTGAAAATGAACGATCATCGTACAGGGAGCTTTATAAAAAATGGCGGGCGATGCCTGAAAGCCGCAGAGAAGAACTCAAAGAAAGATTTCATCGATTTAACAATCTTCCGCCAGAAGAAAAAAATCGCATAAAAGGCAATTACAAACGCTTTCAAAAACTCTCAGACGACGAAAAGCTATCTCTCATGAACAAATTCAGAAGGTGGAAAAACCTGCCTCCTGAAGAAAAGCAACGTCTCCGTGAAACATTTAAAAAGCTTGAAAATCTTCCTGCTGAAAAACGGCAGCAACTCATGGATCGCCATAAGACATGGCTGAAAATGTCCAGAGAAGAAAGAATGATTTTAAAAGGAAAGCTGAAAAATCGGCATAAAAGAGACGCTGTCGATGAATGAGTTCTTTTTTACAAAAAAGCAGCGGGAAATTCGGCTTTGATCACATCATAAAGTTTCGTACCAATTTCCATACCGATATCAATAAACTGGGGTCCGTAATACTTACCCGGCTCTGACCGGAACGTGTCCCGGACTCTACCCACGGTTTCAAGCCCACGGGGGAAATGACTCATGAACACATGAAGGGGGATTCTGGCATGGGTGACCATATCCCAGATCGTATGGGTAAAGTTATCCGGCCCCCACCTGAATTTATCTGCATCGTACAGACAGTCTGAAATGATTTGGCCGCCTGCCGTAAACTCACCGCTGAATTTTTTAAATGCCTCGTGATTTCGTATTGCCTGGCAGATATCGATGATCTCAATATCCGTAAAAGGATAGGATGGAAGAAGATCGCATGCGTAATCGGCACTTTCAAAGGCATGATTCGGTTTTTTTCTCATGATGTCATGGAGAAGACCTGCGGAATGAGCCAGAAAAAGCAGGTGTTCCGTATCCACCTGGGATCGATTCTCACGATCACACACCATGACCACAAGTGCCCCAGCATCAAGAGCCACTTTTTCTGCATGATGGAGCCCATGCCCAAGATTATTATCCATCATCCCGGCCACATGGGTTTTAAGGCTCTGGACTACGTCGTTCCGGGAATAAAATTCAAGAGAAGATCTGTTCGCTTCTGCTTGATCGCGATAGAAGTCAGGTAAAGGGGAAGCGTCGACAATCTGCCTTGCTCGTTTTCTGATGAGAATGTAGTCGGAATCCATGATTTAAAATTACCATGGACATACGGGATATTCAAGGAATACGTGGGCAATATTTAAAAATGACTATCATCCGCTATTGGACGTTGAACGTTCGATGTTGGATTTTGGACGTTCATTTTTCCATTCCAATTTCCCTATTACCTTAATTACTACAATGGCCTCGGCAACGTAACAGTCACAAGCGTTCCTTCGCCAAAAACACTGTGAATATCGATTGTTCCTTTGTACAGTTCGATCATTTTTTTTGAGATGGTCAGTCCCAAACCCAGCCCATCCTGGGTTCTGGTGGAGTAATCTTCAACCTGAAAGAATGATTCATATATCTGAGATAGGTATTTTTCAGGTATCCCTTTTCCATGATCTTTACAAATGAATTGAACATGATCCGGTGTGGTTTTCAGTATCACCTCCACGCCCCCGTGATCATGGCTGAATTTAACAGCGTTATCCATAATCTGTTTTAAAATTTCAAAGAGATGCTCGTTTTTTCCATGGACCACTGGCGCTGGCCCATCCACTGAAACAGAAATATGGATATCTTTTTTATTTTTTCGCTCGGAAAGAGTGTCAAGGACATATTCGGCAAGGACGTCAAGTCTGATATCCTGATCTTCAGGTTCATCCATGTCACCGTAAAACTCTACAAAGCGTAAAAGCTCTTCAACAATCGCTTCAAGCTTGCACCCACATTCGTTGATAAGGCCAAGGTATTCCCTGTAATCCTCAGTAAGCAACGAAACATCAAGAAGCATAATTTCGGAAAAACCCTTGATACCGTTCAAAGGTGTGCGCAATTCATGGGACAGAATGGAAAGGAATCTGGCCTTCTGCTCATCAGCCTGCTTTTTCTCCGTTATATCTCGCATCATCAGGAGGTGACCCCGGTCATCCATGGGTGTCGCAAGAACGGAAAATATTCTCCGCCCCCACTGGGAAAATTCCATATCCAGTTCCGCCGTAGTGTCTGATCGTGAAAAAAGTGTTGCGAATCCTTCTAACTGTGCGCTGCCGATAAGCAGATCGTAAATCGGCATACCTTTCAGTTTTTCAGATTCTTTTCCGGTGACTTTAATAAACGCCTGGTTCATCTCGGTGATTTTCAAATCACGGTCGACAGTGACCATACAATCGTTCATGCCGTTAAGAACGGCTTGAAGTTTCTGTAACGCGGTATTCAGGGCAAATGTCTTAATTGCCACCAGGTGCTCCAACTCTTTCTGATAACTTCTGACTCTGTCCTGAGCCTCCTTCATCTTGAGCATGGAATTGATTCGAACTTTCAGCTCCACCTTATCCACAGGCTTTGTGATAAAATCATTGATCCCCACTTCCACGGCTCTGATTCTGTCTTTTCTTCCTGACAATGAGGTGACCATGATCACCGGAATGTGCGCGATAACAGGGTTTGCTCGAACCGATTTGACGAAATCAAACCCGTCCATACCCGGCATAATTCCGTCCGCAATAATCAGATCAAGACTGTCGTCAGCCATTTCGAGCGCTGACGACGCCGACTCTGCGAGAAGAACTTCATGATCGAAGCCCGCTACCAGTTTCCCCACATAATGAAGGTCTGTTCTGATATCGTCCACGATCAGAACTCGTTTTTTAGCCGTTGCCATTTCTATGGATTCAAGTTGGGTATAGGGCATCGTGTCATTCCTTCTCAACAAATTCAACTTCCACCGTTTCAAGATACGTCCTGGCCTGTTTCAAATATTGGACTGCGTCATCCAGATTTTTATCAGCCGCCGCTTTTTCGATTTCGAAAAAAATATCACCCAGATCGAAAAACTCATAGTTCCTTGCTGATCCCTTTAAACCATGCCCCAGGCGGTAAAGATCTTCAAAATTTTTTTCATCTGCGGCTGTTTTCATGGCCGCAAGGGATTCTTCAAAATATTCAAAAAACCCTTTGATAAGGTCTTCGAACATCACATCAATATAAACTTTTTCCTTGGAACTTTCAATGTCGTGACCGGTCATCGGCTTGATGACATCCCCGTCTTTCGGATTTTCCAGAACCGTCGATGCGAAAACCGGGGGGCCACTTTTCATGATAGTGCTTATGGCGTTTATAAGATCATTCTTTCGTATTGGTTTGACAAGCAGATCGTTGCATCCCGCCTCAAAGCACTGTTTGCGTTGTTCACCGAACGCATGAGCCGAAAGTATGAGAAGAGGTCTGGGGACCATGTGATTTTCAATTTCCCAGAGCCTGATCTTCCGGGTCGCCTCAAACCCGCTCATCACGGGCATTTCAACATCCATCAGAACAAGATCGAAATTCCCGTTTTTGTATGCTTCATATGCCTCAAGGCCGTTGGCAGCCTCCACAATGGTCACCGGAGCTCTCTGGAGATACCTGCGGACCACGGTTCTGTTGGGCTCTATGTCGTCAGCCAGAAGAATGGTGATCGGAGGAAGGGTTTCTTCGAGGTGAAGTGTGTTTGTTTGCTCAACTTCAAGTTTGTTTTTCGATTTTTTAAATGACAGACTGAAATAAAACGTGGAACCTTGACCCTCAATGCTATCGACACCAATCGTCCCTCCCATAAGCTCCACAAGACGTTTGCAGATCGACAAACCAAGCCCTGTCCCCCCGAACTGACGTTTGATAAAACTGTCTGCCTGCGTAAAGCTTTCAAAAATGGCGCCCTGTTTTGATGGAGGGATGCCGATTCCTGTGTCAATTACTTTGAACAAAATATGCTCATCTGCCTCTTGCAGGACGGAATGTGAATACTTCGCCACCTCGATTTTCACATGCCCGGCCCTGGTAAATTTTACGGCATTCCCCCCAAGGTTGATCAGAATCTGTTTCAAACGAACAGGATCACCATCAAGAACTCTGTGGATACCGGAATCGATGGAAAAAGTTACAGGCAGGTTTTTCTCTCTAGCCCGTACATTGACAAGGGCTGCAACCTCCTCAACGGTTTTGAAAAGATCAAAGGGAATTTCATCTAATACAAGCTGCTGAGCTTCGATTTTGGAGAAATCCAGTATGTCGTTGATAATGGATTCCAGAAATTCACCCGAAGACTGAAGCAGTTTGATATATTCAAGCTGATCGGGTAACAGCTCCGTTTCCATGAGCATTTCTGTCATCCCGAGAACCGAGTTAAGCGGTGTCCTTAATTCATGGCTCATTCGGGCAATAAAAAGGGTTTTTGCCTGACTTGCGGCATCAGCCTCTTTTTGTCGTTTTTCCGCCTCTTCCTTTTTCTTTCGATCGGCAATATCCATGATTGAACCTTCAAAAAAAAGAAGCTCCCCGTCCGTCCCCCTGACTGATCGAGCACTGATGGCGATCCAGAACACTTCTCCGTTTTTTCTGAGGCCCTTGGTTTCATAGCCCGTGATAACATCATGCGCCTTGAGTTCATCGTTAATTTTGATGAAATCATCCTGAGATTCGAAACACTGAAATGATACTTTTTTAACACTGGCGATCAGATCATCGGGTGAGTCGTACCCCATGATTCGGGCCATGGATTGGTTGGCGCTTAAAAACACTCCAGTCTTGGAAATCTGGTATATCCCTTCAATCGCGTTTTCAAATATTCCTCTGTATTTCTGTTCAGCCTGTTTCAGCTCTCCGATTTGAAGAATAATTTTCCGACCCATTGACCGGATAACATCCACAACGGGCTGGAATTCGATGTAAGGTAGTTGAACACTGGGGGTTTCATAATTCCCTGTGGCATAGGAACCGACGATATCGCTCAGAATATTCAGGGGATTCTTTAAAAAAAGACGGAGAAGAAATCCGGTGATCAAAATCAAAACCGAAAGGTTGATCACCATGGTAATAATACCGGACCAGAGAAGCTGGCGAATGGCCTCCCGGTACTTCCTCGAAGACAAACCCATTTCAACGATTCCGGCCACCTTACCTTCAAACATCACCTTCCGTGTTTTAACAACGGGTTTACCCTCTTCCTTTTTAACAGTGCTGAACAGCGTCTTACCAAGAGAATCGATAATGGTGAGAGAAACGATATCTTCGTTGCCTGCATATAAATTGCCGATGTCTTCAATGGTTTCCTGATCATATGTCCACAGTGGAACTTGAAGGATGTCTGCGATGGCCGTGGTGTTTCTTTCAACACTTTTTTCCAGTTCAAGCCTGGCTTTTTTTTTTGCATCCATATAGCCGATAAATATGGAAATGGCCGAAACACATGCGACAGTGAGAATAATGCTGGTCGTAAGACGAAATGATATGGATCTCCCTTTGTTTTTTGGGATTTTGGTCTGCGGATGATCTGATATCATTCGAGAATAATCCAATATTGGCGTTATCAATTTCGGTGGATAATTGCAAAGCAAGAGGCGATGGAATACCCGCCTCTTGCCCAAAGATTGACTGATATCTTAATCAGTGAAGCACTCCTTGTTTCTTCAATTTTTCATAGACTTTATCCAGCCGGTCAACAATTTCCTGACCATCAGGCAGTTTTTTTGTAACCACAAAATAACATGGGAGCGCGGAAATCTGATTGAAAGAAAGATCCGGTATTTTTATTTTCTGTAAGGCTGATTCCGAGGGCTCCCTATAATCAAGGAGATACTCCGCCCTTCCAGCAAGAAGCATGTTAAAAGCTGCATCGTGTTTGTTGGCCTTGATATGGTTGATCTTGTTTTTCGGGTCCTCAATGTAGGTAATCCACCCGCCATAACTGTAGCCCCTCATGACGATGATGGATTTCCCGGCAAGGTCATTTTTGGTAAGGATGGGTGTTTTTTTCCCTCTTGTGTAGGCTCTTAAAACAAGCTCCGCAATAACCGATTTTCCAACATAGGATTTTCCTTCAAATTCCGGGAGGGTTTTCAAGCCCATCCAGATATCAAGATCACCCGATCCGATGTAACTCGCAAGACGCCGAACAGGATAAGAAACGGCAACAAAATCGCACCCGGCTTCAGGATAGACCTTTTTTGCAAGATCAATAAGAATGCCTGATGGGACCCCCTTTTCATCGGTGTAAGTAAACGGCGGAAACTCAATATAACCGAGCTTCAACGTTATCGCAAAGGCATCGTTACCGGTGCACAGAATGATAAACACCACCGCCAGTATCATTTTTCTCAAAAACATCCCTCCCCTCCCATTTTCCCCTTATAGCATTGATTTGTTCTTAATATAGAAATCCATACCGGCTTCATATCCTATATCACGAAGCTTTTTGAAGTTCGATGCGCTCCAGTCCAGCACATAAGGAGCATGGTCCTCCGGAATTTTAAAGCCCACTTTCAGCAGATTTTTTTTACCCTTGTATTTTAACTCGTACAGCTTTGTATCATCTTCTGCAATGGTTATAAAGGGCAACATGATGGACAGATTATACGCATCGTAAAGACTTGTAGGTGTTCTTATGATTGCTTCTTTATTGAGTATGTTCATAACAACGAGGGTTTCGATATCGTCTTTCTCTCTTGATTCCATAAGACCTTTATAATTGAGGCTGTCCAGATAAGATCCTTCTCCATACCACTTACCGTCAATCTTCTGCTGGGGGCAGATATAAAACAATGAAGATCCCGCGATAAGATGCTGCATGGTGATTTCGGTTTTATCGAAAATTTCGATTCGTTTGTCCGTAACATTCATCGCGTTGATGTAAACATCTTTATCCAGATTTTTTATATTTTCGAAATCGATGAAACTTTCAAGAAAAGGCGCAATCCTGCTTATGGATGATTGCTCGGGCATCATGAATCCTGGCGTCATTGCCGTAAGCCAGTAAAGATACATGTCACTGAAAAATCTCTGATACTCGTTCTCTGGATTTATCGAAAAAAATGGGTTGTACTGAGTCATAGCTCCAAGCCAGGCATCTGACAAGGAATTCATAAAAAGCCCGTTCTTTTGAAACACTTTGTAGTTGGACTGGCAAAGCGTGGGATATATGAAATCGGACAAACCCGAAGCATTGCACCACATCTCTATTGATTCCTTTCCGGTCATCCCATTAGCCGGACTTGTATATGCAAGTGTCAGAACTGACCCTATACATGCTCCGGATATAATATCAAATTTCACATTCATTTCATCCAGGGCAATAAGTGCCCCAGCTTCCAGCCCACCCAGCGGACCGCCCGCCCCTAATAGCAACGCTTTTTTTTTCATGACGTTCTCCTTTTTTTAAGTTAGAACAGATCCATTTAGAAAAGACGTATCATGCAGGATTGATATTCTGTTTTATGGCACACCAACTGGCTTGAATTCGTTTATTCGTTAGATACTCGGTACTGGCGGTTACAGCCTAATGATAGAATGTCTGAAACGGCCATACATTAGCTCAAAGAATTGAAAATAAGATTCATTGACGAGGATTCATACTTTTTCATGTCAGGGATAATGGGCTGATATAATCTTAAATTATTATAACAGAGCAGGCAGGAAAATCAACATGCGATCAGATATGTTATAAGAAATTATCGTTCCGTCAGAATGAGCTTGATGGCAAGGGATGCGAAGACAACACCTGCGATTCTGTTCATGACGATATATGCTTTCGGTGATGAAGAAAGCCACTCTCCCAGCAACCCTGCCATCAAAGCGATACACCCAAAAACAAGGATAGTAGCGAAGATGAATACATTGCCTAATACAACCATCTGAATGGCCAGAGAACCTTTCGCTGGATCTGCGAACTGAGGAAGGAATGCCAGAAAAAAAATGGAGACCTTGGGATTTGTGATGTTCATGACAACACCACGTCGGTATAGCTTGAAACGGCTCAACTGTCCATCTTTGTCTTTCTTTACCGTTGAAGCAGAGCTGCGAAAAGCCTGAAACGCAAGATACAGGAGATACGCCGCGCCGGAGAGCTTCAAAACCGTAAATGCAACAGCCGATGCTTTGAATATGGCCGCCACACCAAGGGCTACCGCTGTGGTATGGAACACGAGCCCAGTACACAAACCTAACGTGACCATCAAACCAGCTGCCCGTCCATGAAGCGCTGATTGAGTTAATACAAACAGGTTATCCGGGCCTGGTGTTAGGGCGAGGAGGAGAGAGGCGAAGAAGAATGGCACAACTGGAATACCAAAAAATGAAACTGCATTAATCATTTAAAAATGAACCGTTTCATTAATCTGCTCTTTGATTAATAAAAAAGGCTTATTCAATTGAATAAGCCTTATAAAAATCTGTATTAACAATTATCATAATTACCCAGATACAATGTCCGGCTGACCTCAATATCGCGGTCGTACCCACTATCATCCTCGCAGTGAAGAATAATTCGGATAGTATATCGGCAAACCTCCAGACCACTGTATATACCCGCAGCAGCAGAACTCCAGATAATATCATATGTTATTTCGTCATCTTCTGCATCATCAGTAAGGGGATCACCGTCCGGATCTGGATCACCGAGTTTAATATACGCAACCTCCCTCCAAGTCCAGCCAAGAAGACTAACCAATTCCTCTTTCTGGTCTGTTGAAAAACATGTTATTGTAAATGTTGAACTGGAGTTTGTTGGTATATGTATATTATTATTCCCTTGATTTGTTAAGGCATTGGTAGTCGGTGGGGCAACCATATTGCCTAAACCTGTAGCACTCTGGAGAGGAATGTATGAAATGCTATAACCTCTGATCGTAAGGCCCGGCATGCCCTCCGCTACAGTTATAGTTATATTGGCAAGAGTATCTGTAAATAATTCATATTTAGGCTGTTCACCTGCTTTATAAGTTCCACATACATCTTGAACCAGATCAAGGGTCATTATTTCTTCATCCGCATCAGTAAAATTTACTTGAGCAGTGTATGTTCCGCCGGTATCACCTCCGCAACCGTTAATCCAGAAATAAAGAAATGATAGTATTATAAGTTTTATCCATGTTAGTTTCATTAATAATCCTCCACAAAAAAATCTGTAATGTGTATCTATGACAACAGCTTATGATATTTGCATCTTTTGAAATCAGTCTTTATTGACTGCGTTTAAGAACTTACCGCTCAGAAGTTTCTTCATAACTTACAATCCGTGGAGAAATGAAAATCAAAAGCTCTTGTTTGTCTTCCGAGGTTATCCGTGATTTGAAAAGCCAACCAATCACCGGAATATGTTGTAAAAGCGGAAAACCTTCATCCGTTAAACTTTTACTCGATTTGATAATGCCACCGATGACGATCGTATCTCCATCACTGATTAGAAGCTCGCTTTCCACTTTTTTTGTGGTGATGGTAGGACCAAGATCTGTTACGCCACCCACATCGTTTTTATCGATCAGGACTTTGAGTACAATTTTATTGTCTGCTGTGACGTGGGGTGTGACTGTCAGTTTAAGCTCTATCTTTTTGAAAGTTGTCTGTGTTCCCTCGCTGCTAACGGTTGAGAAAGGGACTTCAACACCCTGGACGATGGTCGCTTCCTTGTTGTCCATGGTCAACACTTTTGGAGCGCTGATAATTTTTCCTTCGCCTTTGGACTCCATGGCCATAAGCTTAGCGTTCAACAGAAACTGAGCATTTGTAAGTTTCG
Organism: Desulfobacteraceae bacterium; assembly: GCA_041660385.1. GTDB lineage: Bacteria > Desulfobacterota > Desulfobacteria > Desulfobacterales > Desulfolunaceae > DYJE01. The sequence goes on from JBAZWJ010000030.1 coordinate 17,955, forward strand.
TAAAATTGATGCCAATACTAGACTTAGAAGCTACGGTGTTATTCATCGCAACCGAATAACCGTAGGTTCCGCCTAAAGCATCGCTATAGATGTCATAATTTGGATTTGAATTCATACCCCACTGCATTCCCAAATTTCTTGAAAATGTAGTACTGGCTTCCACAATTCTGGCTTCAATAATAACCTGCGGCGTTATTCTGTCGAGTTTGCGAATCAACCCCTTTGCCTGTTTGATGATATCTTTTGTATCGGTCAGAATAATCTGATTTGTTCTGACGTCCACACTGGCCTTCCCTCTATCTTTGGTAAGAAGTTTTTCTAAATGGGGGAGAATTTCTTTTTCAGCGTTGGAATAATTGATCAGAATATATTCTGTAAACATCGGTTCCAGCGCAACTTTCTTCATCTTGGTTTTTTCTTCGGCGGCTATGTATTCCAGCCGTTTTTCTTCTTCCTGCTTCAGAGTTTCCAGAGTCGCAATCCGGTTGATCCCGCCTTCGGTGGTCATACCGAGCATATTCATCTTGAGAACAAGATCCAGCACTTGGTCCCAGGGAACTGGCTTATCCAAGGTCATGGTCACTTTACCGGTCACGTCCTTGTCGATGGCGAAATTCTGTCCGCTTACAGCCCTAATGATTCGAAATACATTTTTAATATCGGTATCAAAGAAATCCACTGAAATTTTTTCACCGGTGTACCTCTTTTTGGGAACAAAGCTTGAGTAACCAGGATCAGACGCACGCGTATCAAGATCCGCATCAGAAGCACTGTACAGGGAGCCGGATGATTTTGAATCCATTGAAGATCTTGCAGCACCAGCCCCACGGGCATTTATTTCTTTTCCACTGTCAAGGTCTCTAACAGGTTCTGGCATCGACCCTGCACGCAATTCAACCACTTTCCCATCTGATGATGTTCCACCGGATGAAGTAGCGGAGCTGTCAGAACCTGATGCTTGCATTTCAATGTCACGAATCTCGGATGTACGGCTCAACACCTCTTTCCATGGTGCAAGGCCTGCCTTGCTTTCCGGTCTCGGCCGCACTTTCGACTTGGCAAAATTAATTTTTATAACCTCGCCTTGCTGGTCAATACTAAAAGGTACTGCTTCACGCAATTCGATGATGAACAGTGCGTTATCTTTCATCCTTTTTGTCTGAACCGGTATAATTCTGTTAACAGCGCTTTCAAAACGAGTTGTTATGAAAGGAAACTTTCTGCTTTTAGGAAGCTTGGTATCAAACAACCTGAAATGGATGGTCTTTTTGTTTTTCTTGCTTGTTGTGTATTTTACTGTATGAGCTGTCTCTATAATGAATGATGACTTTCCATTTTTCTCTGAAGTGAAATCCACACGCTTAACCCAATTTTTCTCATTCGCAGTTGGTGTTACTACAGTTTCACTGTCTGCGGCGGGTGGAGCAGCAGCCACTTCTGCCTTTTCAACTGGGGGTGGCTCCACCGTTTCTTTTGCTGCCATGGCGTTTTCATCAACAGCAGCAACAGTTTTCTGGTCTAACGGTTCAGCTACTTTTTCACTGCCTTTAGTGGAGTCATGGGTAGCGACGTCATCTTGACTTGCTTTTGCTGCCGTTTCTTTGGTTTCATCCACTTCTGAAGCCATCACCGAACCATGGGGTTCTCTATCCATTGAGCCTGAATCGGCTAATAGTTTTGAACCAATTTGAATTTCAATTCCCTGGCTATGTGAATTCGCATTGTATGTTTTAAGGTTGTCATTGTTTGTGTCTACGACTACCCTTGTCTTATCAGGCGAACTGTTATATCTGACTTTTGTTACACCTTTTGAGTTAACAGTCAGTTTCTGCTCACCTTTTGCTTTAATCCCATTAAGCTTATAGATGTCACAAACAATTCGCGCTGAATTTTTCTTGTCCGCTGGAATGGTAAAAATCTTGTAGTCATCAATTTTGCCATCAGCTTTTATGTCAACCACAACATGGTCGCCTTCAATCTTCTTGCTGATTCCGATAATTTTTGTCGCATTTTTTTCAGTGCTCGTCGCAGAAACAGGTGTTGCCACTTTATCAGATTCCGCAGCTGAAGTATCGACTGCTTCAGATTGAGACTTATCAGCGACCTCTTTCGCATCATCGGCTACTACCGGTTCAGAGTCCACTTCAGCTTTTACAACATCCGAAGTCTTTTCGTCTGTGGCTTTTATATTTGATTCAACTGGTTCGATTGGTTCGGGAACATTCTCTTTAGCTGCCTCTACTACTTTTTCTTCGTTTGTGGCTTTGGGTTCTGCTACGGCCACATTACTATGTGACTCATCGGCAACAGAAGAAACTGCCTCGTCAGGTGAACCTGCCGACGCGGATTTCTCATTTTCAACAATCACTGAATCAGCTGAATCGGCTGCCGTCTTTTCTACTGCTTTTTCTTCAGCAACGGCCTCTCCACCAGCATTCACAGTATCCAAACCCGTTTGTACAGGAACCTCTTCCAAGACCTCATTGTCTGATGACGCAGTAGGTTGTTCTTCAACAACAGTCGATGCGTCATTAGAAGCAATTTTATCTGTTTCAGCAGCCACAGGTACATCACTGGCCAACGAGGCATCCGATTTGGCCAAACTGATGACAAGACTGTTTTCCTCACGAATCACATCGTAATCTACATCTTTGTTAAGAAGTATTTTTACCCTGGAATCAGATCCCGATGCGTGATCCTGCTGGGATGTCTTAACGGAACCTAAAAAGTCTCCCTGGGCTGGATAATCCTGTTGAACCCCTTCAAGCCTTGTTCCTGGGAAATAGAGAACGATTCCAAGAGGAGAAGCCTGTTTTACGGATGTGTATCTCAGCGGGCTGTTCCCAAGAATTTTGATTTTTACCGCTCCTGCCTCATCGGATGTGGATATGCCTGTAATAATCCGCTCTCCGCTTTTATTGGCAGAACCAGAAGCAGCAGGGTTACCTGATTTTGTTGAAGCGCAACCGGCTCCTATCAACATGATTGAAAATGCAAGCAGCAGTGCCTTTGACCTGATGTTAAAGCATTTCGAAATAGTGTAAAGCATATCACATTTCTCCAAGAGGTTTTTGAAGCTTCAGTTCCCTTTTTCGCACAATGATCTTACCAAGTAAATCTTCCACTTCTTCTTCAATAATGACTTCGTTCTGCCTTATATCAACAACCCGACCTGAGTTTATTCCGATAAACGAACCTTTTTTAATAACATGACCTTTACCCGTAGACTCTTGAACCATAGCGATGCTCCGCTGCGGACTAATAATAATGGCTGTCAGTTTCATCTGGCTGATATCGAGATTCTCTAAGGGTGTTAACTTTCCCTTTCTTGTGTCACGAATGGACTGTGACCTTATTCCCCCACTTGAACCTTTGCCCGCCTTGGTCTGGAAGAGAGGCTCAAACGGATCAATTCGGCCGGTAGGATTGTATGTTGATTCCGATTCCGTTTTGACAGGCTCACCAAGTGCAAACACTGGGGGTGTGGCTAAACCCAATGGAGGAGCAGCTGAACCCGGTATCGGTCCTGAAAGAGATGAACTATCCCCAGGGGGAGGCATGGCTCCAGGCATACTGCTTTTACCCAAATCTGTGGGCTGGGCGCCACTTCCCGGTGGCATAACCATTGTCCCGCCAGGCACAACCCCATCACTTTGAGATGATATCTCATCCTGCTTAGCGGGCTTCTCAATTTTAAACGACTTGACTTCCGGATCTTGCACCGGCTCATCCTGCTTCCCGCAACTCGAGAAACAGACCATAAGAATCAAGAGAATGGGCAGACTGCATACTGCTATTGATTTTTTTAGCATATGGGCACTTTAATTCAGTTATGGTGTTATTGGTAAATTATTTTGCGCCAGCTTCTTTTTTGGGCTTATTTATTTTTTCTTTTTTTTACCTTTTTTATTTTCCACCGGCTCTTGGCCTTTTTCAATAAATTTATAAGTCACTGCTTCGCATACTGTTTTTAATTTTGTTCCTGCTCCATCTTTCGCATCCTTGACTTGAGCTGCTTCCATCTTGATGTTTCGGATGTTTACGATGCGGTTGAGGCTGGTCACTTTATCAAAAAACATGACAGTATTATGATAATTGCCAAGTATTTCCATGTTCACCGGGATCTCACCATAAAAGCCCTGGCTTACTTCCGCCTTAGGTTCAAATACTGCAAACTCCACACCTGTGTCCTGACCAACCTGGGAAATACTTGTCAGTAATGCTGGAATTTCTTTTGTTTCCGGAAGGGCCTTCATCGATTTTCTGAACTCCGTTTCCTTCATTTTTCTTTCGTTCTTCAAAGCTTCAAGCCGCATCGCTTTTTGTTTTGCCACAGTCAGCATTGTATTCGTTGACTCGTACTCTGCTTGATATTGCTTTGTCCTATCAATGACCGGAGATACAATTGCATAGAATCCACCAACGATCACAATAATAGTGCCGATACAGATTCCAAGACGGGCGATCTTGTCAAACTCTTCGATTTTTTTATAGAGCAGTTCCATGACTTGCGAAAAATTTAAGTTTTTCATCATTTTAACGCCTTACTGGATTCTGTGTTTTTTATTCCCATTTTTGCAATGGTTCCCGTGAGTTCAAACGATTTCAACTTAACGTTCTCTGCTTCGCTTTGCTTAAGTATTTTAAGTGTTGCATCAGAAAACATAGGCGAAGCCTGAAGCCTTTTGTTAAAATCTGCCACCGTTATCTCATCAAGAGCCAGACCGTTTATCCCCACATTCTTATCTTTGACATCAAAACTGGTCAGCCACATTCTTTCCTCGACAATGGCATCGGTGAGAAGCGCAAGGAGTGAGACAGGTTCTTTTCTCACTTTTTCAAGATCGTTGATGATATCAATTTTCTTTTGCAGCATTTCGTTTTCTTTGTTAATCGCATCAACTTCTTTGGCTTGCTGGGTGTACTTGATCAAATCCTGCTTGACTGCCTCTGCTTTAAGTTTTTCATCCTCCTCATTGCTTGCGAGGTAACCATAAAACACAAACAGAACCACCACCAGCAATCCGATCATCAAAAAGAAGATCGAAACCTGACGTCTGACATTTTCTTTTGTTCTGGCTGCTCGGAACGGCAGTAAGTTAATTCGTATCATTTGTCATCCACTTTCCTGATTGCTAATCCCATGCAAATTGCGCTCTGAGGAGCCATCTGGTCCATATAGTCTTTGTCAAAGCGGTCGTTGTTAACAAAAACTCGCTTAAAAGGATCTATCACCTCAACTTCCGTTGAGGTTCTCAAGGCAAGCAGCTTTCTAAAGTCGACGATATTTCCACCACCGCCACTTAAAATGATTTTATTGATACGCCCTTCAGGGTAAGTTGAGTAAAAAAAATCGAGCGCCCTGCTGATCTCAGTACACCAGTCACTTGTGACAGTTGAAATGATCTCCCTCAAATCTTCTGTTGAAATTCTTGAGCGGTCTTCTTCGAGTTTGATTTCTTCTGCTGCTTCGATTGAACAATCGGCAAGTGACGCAATCTTCCGGTTGATTTGATTACACCCCAGTGAAACGTCCCTCATGAACAACGACGTTTTCCCTTTAAGAATGTTCAATGTGGTTTTCCCCGCCCCCACATCAATCAGGGCCACGTAATCTTCTCCAAGGTTTTCGTCATCCAGATAACACGTTTCATAGATGTTCTGCAGAGCGAATGCGTCCACATCCACAATGCAAGGACTTAAATTCGCCATTTCAAGAACGTTGACATAGTCGGCGATCATTTCTTTTTTTGCCGCAACAAGAAGAACGCTCATTTGATTGGGGTTATGTTCGCTGTCTCCCAGAATCTGAAAATCAAGATTGACGTCGCTGATATCAAAGGGGATGTACTGCTCCGCCTCGAAATGAATGGTAGACTGAAGCGCTTCTTCAGTCATTGTCTGGACGTTAATCTTTTTGACAACAACGGAATACCCCCCTATTGAAATCGCCACGTTGCTCTGCTTTATGTTGAACGTTCTGAACAACTGCCGAATCGCATCAGCCACTTCTTCAGGGTCTTTGATGACACCTTCTTCAATGGCTCCATGGGGCATGTCCACGATACCAAATTTTTTCAGGACAGGCCCGTTTTTCGAGTCGGCAATTTCCGCAACTTTAATTGCGCTGGAACCAATATCCAGACCCACCAGATTTTTTTTGCTTCCAAATCCCATAATTTGCCCTTATTCGCCAAAAATCTTGTCTTTGTCAGAAAGTTTAAAGTTCAAGGCCAAAATGATTTTTCTCTTGGTCTCCATGCGACATGGCAGCCCTTTTTCTATACGATCAATGGTAATTGGAGAAACATTTGCTTTCTTGGCAAGTTCCGCTTTACTCATTAATATAGATTCGCGAATTTTTTTTAAAGAGTTCTTTGCCATGAGTCCATATCCTGTATGACCTGCCTTATAATAATAATGATGTACAGCGGATATACTTTTATTAATGGTAAATGCCATGTTTTAGTCTTTGTTAAAGATAATTATATGTTATTATTTTTAAGTCAAGTAAATTATATTGAAATTTTAGTTAATTAGCTTATGTTGTTCCCTATTCATCTCACTGATACAATATCTTGTACCGGGTCAAACTTTCAAATCAAAAAAACCCATTAAAAAGGATGGTTAGTGACACTTTTTTAAAGCTTTGCAATAGATATTTCGCGTTCACCATGAAAAAGCGTGCCAGAAGAAGTATATATCTTTCATTGAAACGCAACCCTCAGCTATTGTGCGGTATGAAATGCGTTTTCTTATGACAGAAATAGTTGGATAACCGAATAAGGCATGTTATGTCATATTATCAAATTAATACGTGTTGCAAAACAAAAAAATGAATCGCTTTATGAACACCTCAAATCAAAAACTTAAAAATATAATTAGGCTTTCTTTTTATGGATACTATTCTCATTGTCGATGATGAAATAAGCTACCTGACACTTCTCCGTGCCGTTTTAGAGGAAGAGGGTTATGAAATTGTTACAGCAAAATGCGGAATTGAAGCCCTCGACATACTGAAGAGCTCAGACATAGATTTGATAATTACGGACATGAAAATGCCCGAAATGAACGGCCTTCAGCTGCTGGATTCCGTAAGAGCAGGTTGGCCGGATGTTCCTGTTATCATCATGACAGCGCATGGTTCTATTGAAAAAGCCGTGGAAGCCATGCATAGAGGAGCTTTCACTTATATCCAGAAACCTTTTGAAAACAACAGTCTTCTGGTTTTTATTTCAAAAGCACTCAATCTTTCCCACGTGGTTCAAGAAAATAAAAGACTCCGAAGCACAATAAAGTCGCAATTCAATTTTGGCAACATTGTCGGTAAGAGCAACTCCATGCGTGATGTCCTGTCTCATGTTGATAAAGTTGCACCCACTTCGGCGAACGTGCTACTGGAGGGAGAAAGTGGAACGGGCAAAGAGCTCATTGCACGGTCCATCCATTTTAACAGTCCCAGACAGAACGAACCGTTTGTTGCTGTCAATTGTTCGGCTTTATCTGAAACACTGCTGGAAAGCGAATTGTTCGGTCATGAAAAAGGGGCTTTCACAGGTGCGAGCGCAACAAAAAAAGGCCGATTTGAGATTGCTGACAAGGGGACGTTGTTTCTGGATGAAATTGGTGAGCTTAGTCAGAATTTACAAGTCAAACTTTTACGAGTTATTCAAGAAAAGAGCATTGAGCGGGTCGGTGCGACAAACTCTCTAAAAGTTGATTTCCGTTTGATAGCCGCCACGAATAAAAACCTTAAAGAAGAAGTCAGGGCTGGCCGATTCAGGGAAGACCTTTATTATCGTTTGAACGTTGTTTATATCCATTTGCCCCCCTTGAGAGAGCGTGTTGAAGATATTCAACTCCTGTCCTATCATTTTTTCCATAATTTTATTGATAATAACTTAACAAAAAGGCCAATCAAGGGATTCGATCAGGATTGCGAACGCCTGCTCCTTCGGTGCCAATGGCCAGGTAACGTCCGACAGCTTGAAAACACTATCGAAAGGGCAATGATTTTATGCACGGGTGATCTTATTACCGTGTCAGACTTGCCCCAGGACATCTGCGAGTCAATGAACCATTCTTTGCAGAATGATGATCTTGATTTTAAGCTTGGATTATATGAAGCACTGGAATCTTATGAAAAAAGGATGATCGTCCACGCCTTGAAAAACACAAAAGGGATACAGGCCCATGCAGCGAAAATTCTAAAAATTGGGAAAAGCGGTTTAAACCAGAAAATTAAGAAGTTCGGCATTGAATGTACACCGATCAGTGATCAGTGATCAATGATCAATGATAACGAAGGGCGTAAGGATGACCTCCTACGCCCGAGACTTCAAATCATTTCCCGAAGAAACGGAAGCAGTTTATCTTTAATATCGACTCTATCCAGGGCAAACGCCACGTTTGCCATCTGGAATCCGGCTTTGCTGCCGCAATCGAAACGCCTTCCCTCAAACCTGTAACCGAAAATGGGCTGAGACTTCAGAAGCATTGCCATGGCATCCGTTATTTGAATCTCATTTCCCGCACCCTTTTTCTTTTGACCCAGAATTGAGAATATCTCAGGAGTCAAAATATAACGGCCAATGATTGCCAGATTGGAAGGTGCCTCAGACGAATTTGGTTTTTCTACAAGACCATCTAACTGAATCACGTTATCTTCGATATCTTTTCCACTGATGATACCGTATTTATCCGTTTCTTCCGGGGCCACTTCCATGACAGCAACCATGGAGGCCCTTAAACGAGAGAATCGCTGAATCATTTGAGAGAGAACCGGTTTCTCTGATTTCACAAGATCATCTGCCAAAAGGACGGCAAACGGCTCGTCACCTACCACATCCCTTGCACACCATATGGCATGACCAAGCCCAAGTGGCTCGTTCTGGCGGGTATAGATGATTGTCCCTGTTTCAGGAACAATTCCCGCAATTTCTTTCAAATCCTGATCTTTATTCTTCGAGCGAAGAATGCTTTCAAGCTCGAATGATTTATCAAAATGATCTTCCAATGCTGTTTTCCCACGCCCTGTGACAAAAATGATTTGTTCGATTCCTGCGTCCAGTGCCTCTTCCACCGCGTACTGAATAAGAGGCTTGTCGACGACGGGGAGCATTTCTTTGGGGAGTGCTTTTGTAGCCGGAAGAAAACGAGTGCCAAGGCCTGCAACAGGAAAGACTGCTTTTTTAATCTTCAAATCATGACCTCTTTAAAAACATTTCAAGTATCTCATTGATATTTTCTCACTTAATCCATGCCCGAAGTCTACTTTATTGTGAAATGGTGCAGCATAAACAATTCAATGTATCTGTATAAAAGGATTTAAGCGTAAAATCAATGACCTAAAAAAATTTATTGAATTAAACACAAAATACGTTTAACCTACGTAATTTGTTTATCCAAATAAATATGAATTTTTATTAATTAATACAAGGATATGATGGACATGAGCCCTAACGATACAGAAAAAAAAGCCCAGATAACCCCGGTAAAATTCGGACTTGACAACACATTCAAGTTTGAATGCCATAAAAAGATAAGTTGTTTCACAAAGTGCTGCCGTGGCATTGACATCATGCTAACGCCATACGACATTGTACTTCTGAAAAACAAACTGGATTTGAGTTCGGAAGAGTTCCTCGCCATATATACAGAACCCAGGCTGCTTGAAAAGACAGATCTTCCGGTTATCACCTTGAAATTACTTGACGACGACATCAAATCATGTCCTTTCGTTAAAGATGAAGGTTGTATCGTTTACGATGCAAGACCTACCACCTGCCGTTATTATCCGCTGGGTGTAGGCACCCTCAGCCATAAAGAAGGAACCGACGAAGACGCATTTTACTTTTTTGTCCATGAACCTCATTGTAAAGGATTCGAAGAAAGTAAAGAATGGACGGTAAAAGAATGGAGAAAAGATCAGGGAGTTGACATCCACGACGAAATAAACGAGGGCTGGACAGACCTGCTGGTTTTAAAGCGTTCGTTTCCACAAAACGTCATGTTCAGTGAAAAAGCCAAACAGATGTTTTTTCTTGCCTGCTACAACCTCGATAAGTTCAAAGAATTTGTTTTCGGCAGCTCATTTCTAAAGCTTTACCAGATTGATGAAGAAACCATCAACACCATTAAAAATGATGAAGTGGCACTTCTCGAATTTGGCTTCAGCTGGCTTAAAGATGTGTTTTTCAATAAAGGTGATAAGGTATATAAACAAAACGACCAAGAAGTAGAAAACCGCAAAAAAAGCAAGTGATCAACAGTTCATCTCCGGTTGCCTTATTCTTCCAAGGCAACCGGTTGTTAAACATTTCAACACACTCTCTATAGATTCTTATAATACAAGCCTTCAATAACACCCAAGTCGAAAAGCCTTTTTTCCAATTCCACATTAAAGAAATCAGCAACGGGTTGTAGAACACCTGGGTTTTCGTTATGAATCTGTCTTAACAGATCCAGAATATAATCCACTCCAGCCTTCGTCATTTTCCCAAGTGGCTGCCTGCAACCACCTGCGGGCATACCCAGAATACTCATGGCTGTTTTGATTCCAAGGGGATTTCTTGCCCGGCATTGAATATCCCCGTAGGGTGTTTTTTCAGTGGTAATCACAGTCGTCAGCTTGAACAATGGTTCCAATTGTTTGAACAGGGCTTTTGCTTCTGAAACCTTATTGGCACTGATATAATGAACAAGATCTGTTGCTAACCTTGGAGCAATATTCGACGCAACAGAAATAAGTCCGCACGCATGAATATCGGGATCCGTCATCATATCGAAAACAAGAGCATCATCACCTGAAAAAATATGGTATTCAGGGCCGCAGGCTTTACGAGTCCGCCTCATGTTCTCGATGTTGCCTGTGGCTTCTTTCACGCAATTTACATTTGCATATCTATCTTTCAATAAAGCGAGATCTTCCGGTAAAAGCTGCGTTCCTGTCCGTCCCGGAATAACATAAGGGATAATGGTCAGCCCTGGAAATGCTTCGGCTATCGGGGCGATATACTCACGCCTGATTTCAATGGAACTGGGACCATTGTAATAGGGATCTACAAGAAGAACTGCGTCAACTCCAGCTTCACTGGCATGTTTTGTTGCAGCCAACGACTCTCTGGTGTTGTTGCTGCCTGTTCCGGCGATACAGACGCACTTCCCCTTTGTCTTTTTTGCAGCGGCTTCAATGACTCTGTTGTGTTCATCCCACTCAAGTGTCGGACTCTCACCCGTGGTACCAACGGCAAGAATACCCGTGATTCCATTCCTGATCTGAAATTCGATCAACTGATCAAGGCCCTCGTAGTCGACTTCACCATCGACGAATGGCGTTGTAATTGCGGTGTAACAGCCGGTTCTCATACTGCCTCCTGTTCATGGTGTAATTTTATTGCATAACTTGCAAAAATAAAAAAGACAAGGCCTGTTGTCAATGAAATATATTTCATTGGTTTATTTTAATAAAACTTTTTTCAGACAGTTACATTTCATTTGTCTGAAAATCTTATTTTATGGATTGTAAATTGTGTGGGATCAGTGATAGTAACATCGTTTATTTAACAATATTAATATCGAACAAAGGTCTAAACATATGGTACAAGCAAAAAACGCCGATGAATATATTTCCCAGGTCAGACAGGCCATTGCATCCAACCCTGACTGCGGAACGAGTCATTACAACTTGGCCGTCGCCCTGATGGGCCAGAAAAAATATGAAGAGGCTGAAAAAGAACTCCACGAAGCTGTGGGGTGCAGCCCTACACTTGCTGAGGCATATGTCCAGCTTGGAGCCATCTGCCTTCAGCGTGAAGATGTGGACGGATGCCTTTACTACAACAAGCTCGCAACAAAATCCAGGGCCGGTTTTTCCATAGGTTTCGGCAATATCGGTTTTATCGAGCTTCAGAGGGGAAACATTGATGAAGCCATCAAAAATCTCCATAAGGCCATCGTTTTCAATTCTCTCTTTCTCCAAGCTTATACCACCCTTGCCAATGCTTACCTTATGAAAAATCTCATTGACGAAAGCATCGAAACAAGCCGTAAAGCTCTGGAAATTGAACCCAATTTTCCCATCGCCCATAACAACATTGCTATCGCTTATCTGGAAAAGAAGGAATACAAATTAGCTATTGAGCATTTTGATAAAGCGATGGAACTTGGCTATGAGGTGGCACCCGAGCTTCTTGAGGAAATGAAATCCCATAGATCATGATCCAACACATTGGGCTTGAATTCAGAATCTGTTCAATAGCTGAGTGGATTCTCGTTCCTGCCGCATTCTTTTCTCTATGAGCTGGCCAAATGACCGATACGCCATTGATACGTTATTCCATATCCGATCCATCACACCTGGTGAACCCGGCTTCAGGTGAATGGCTCACCCCTCTACCTCTTTCCATAGGATCGGAAGGGCAGAGCTGGCATCCACCGAAAGTGTGTGACTATTTCATAGCGGCAGAATCGCATCTGAGAGAAAACGAATTCGAAGTGATAAGGGCTGGGGCTCTTCACACCATCTTTGAATCCATAATTCCTCAAGATATTGAAGGGGTCAACATCTGTCTTGTCAAGCATGGACGATTTTACCATCCATCCAAGGTCATCGTCCGTCTCAAAACAAATCAATCGTTTTCAATGGCTTTAAACATTGCTTTTTCACACGAGGGTAACGCCTGCGTTGACCGTGAATACCAAGCGCTCATCGCACTGAACAGCAGAATCGAGTTCATCCCCAAAGTCTTTGGTAAAAAAACATATGCCATGAAAGATGGGCTTATTTATTCGATGTTCTCAGCCCAATGGTTCGAGAATTATCATGAGTTTCACCTCAGTCTTGACAACGATGGAGTTCAAAAAATTATCGTCTGGGATAGTGAGAAAGGCAACTACTACCTTTCAAAAGAACACTCTTTCAAATTATACAGAAAAATTGCGTTCATCATGACCTGCTGTTACGATCCGTACACGGGTGATCAAATCCATCCATGGCACCATGCAGCAGGCGATTTCATCATCAAAAATGATGATATCGATGTTGATGTAAGATTGATAACCGTTCGACAGTACGCATCCCTATTCAAGGAAATGCCGGATGATATCGACTCTCTTGCTGAAGCCGCCACTATCTTTTTGATTGGGCTGTCTCTCAGAACAAGGATTGACAGGGCGGATGGTGTTGGTGATACTCTTTGGGCAGATGACTTTGCAGTACAAGCAACGGTTCAAGGTTTTATCGATGGACTCTGTTCAAGCAACTTCACTTCCCACCACGGTTCTGCCTTGAAGAAAAAAATCATTGCCCTGTTGTCGCAACTTAACTCGGAGGACATATTTGACTACTCCCGGTTGATTATTGAGTCGTATAACCCTTTATCCCCCGACATTCCCGTTATTAAAAAAAACATCGAAAACCATGTTCGAAAACTCCATCAGGCATTCGAAAAATTCCTTTGTTGATCGATTGCACAACATGTCCAAAATTATTCAACCGACACCCCCAAGATGGAGTGTTTTTTTTCGCCACTTACGTCACAGAAACACCGTAAAAACGTGAAAAGAATCCTTTTTTATTGACAATGAAATGCAATCACTTTATACCATGTACTTTGAATATCAAGGCAATCTATACCAAATAATTGTGAAAACGTTAAATATTTGTAATTATTTTAGTTAGTTATAGACTAGTGGATTAACTTGACAACCCGGTGGACGGGTTAAACGAAGGACCTTCGTATTGTTGAGTTGAGAACATTTTTATCAAATGGAGGTAAGGTAATGGCAAAGCATAAAACACCTTTGTTAGACCAGCTTGAATCAGGTCCATGGCCAAGTTTTGTGTCCGATATCAAGCAGGAAGCGGCATCAAGGGCAAAAAACGTCAAAGGTCTTGACTATCAGATTCCCGCTGACGTGTGTGACGATCTTCTCGGCATCCTTGAGCTCTCATACAAAGATGGTACTACCCATTGGAAACATGGCGGAATCGTAGGCGTTTTTGGTTACGGCGGTGGCATCATCGGTCGTTACTGTGATAAACCCCTGGATTTCCCCGGAGTTGCAGCTTTCCACACTGTTCGTGTGGCTCAGCCCGGTGGTAAATACTACACAACCGCATTTCTACGTCAGCTCATGGACATCTGGGACCTTCGTGGCAGCGGCCTTACCAATATGCACGGTTCCACCGGTGACATCATTCTTCTTGGAACAACAACACCCCAGCTTGAAGAAATCTTCTACCAGCTGACCCACGAAATGGATCAGGATCTGGGCGGATCAGGCTCCAACCTCCGTACTCCTGCGGACTGTATCGGAAGTTCTCGCTGTGAATACTCTTGTTATGACACGCAGGAACTCTGCTACTTCCTGACAATGAAATATCAGGACGAGCTCCACAGACCAGCTTTCCCATACAAATTTAAATTCAAATTCGACGGTTGCCCCAATGGATGCGTATGCTCCATCGCTCGCTCTGACCTTTCCTTCATCGGAACATGGAAAGACGCCATTCAGGTCAATCAAGCTGAAGTTAAAGCATATGTTGACGGCAAGACTCCCGCAGGCGGTGGCTCACACAGTAGCCGTGACTGGGGTAAATTCGATATCCAGAAAGAAGTTATTGATCTCTGTCCCACCAAATGCATGGCTTATGTCAAAGATGAATTAAAAATCTATGACAAAGAATGCACACGCTGCATGCATTGCATCAATGTTATGCCCAAAGCACTCAAACCCGGCAAGGAAAGGGGCGTTTCCATTCTTTGTGGTGCCAAAGCACCCATCGTTGACGGCGCCCAGATGGGAACACTGATCAGACCTTTCCTCGCTATCGATCAGACCATGAACAAACAACTTTCCGATTTCGAAGATGAAGACGAATGGATTGAATACCTTGATGAGAAGTATGCTGCTCTTACCGAATTCGTCGAGCTGGTATGGGATTACTGGATGGAAGAAGGTAAAAACCGTGAACGTCTTGGCGAATTGATGATTCGTCAGGGTCTCCAGACATTCCTTGAAAAAACCGAAACCGAACCCATGGCTGTTCACGTTCAGCATCCCCGAACCAATCCCTACATCTTCTGGAAAGAAGATGAAGTGACAGGCGGCTGGGATCGTGACATCGAAGAATACAGAAAAGCGCATGCTCGCTAGGGAGGAATAAAAATGGCATTTATATCCGCAGGATACAATCCGGACAAACCCATGGAAAACCGTATCACTGATATCGGTCCCAAGCACTACGATAATTTTTATCCGGAAGTGATCAAAAAAAATAAAGGGAAATGGTCCCATCATGAAATCCTCGAACCCGGCATTCTTGTCCATGTGGCTGAATCCGGTGACGAAATTTTCACCGTAAGATGCGGTGGTGCTCGCCTCATGACTGTTACACACATCCGCGAAATCTGTGATATCGCTGATAAATACTGCGACGGACATGTTCGTTTCACCACACGTAATAACATCGAATTCCTGCTTACCAGCAAAGACAAAGTCGCTGCTCTCAAAGCCGATCTTGCTCAGAGAAAATTTGACGGCGGAAGCATGAAATTCCCCATTGGTGGAACCGGTGCAGGTATATCCAACATCGTTCACACCCAGGGCTGGATTCACTGCCATACACCGGCAACGGACGCTTCAGGAACTGTTAAAGCCATGATGGATGAGGTTTTTGACGATTTTCAGAGCATGAAAATGCCCGCGAAACTCAGAATATCCATGGCTTGCTGCCTAAATATGTGTGGTGCTGTTCACTGCTCCGACATTGCGATTCTCGGCTACCACAGAAAACCGCCGGTCTTGGATCATGAATACCTTGACAAAGTGTGCGAAATTCCTTTAGCTGTTGCATCCTGCCCCACTGCAGCGATCAGACCGTCAAAAATCGATCTGCCTAACGGAACAACAGTCAATTCAGTTGCCGTTAAAAACGAGCGTTGCATGTACTGCGGTAACTGCTACACCATGTGTCCGTCTATGCCCCTTTCCGATAAAGAAGGTGACGGTATTGTTCTCATGGCTGGTGGTAAAGTTTCCAACAGAATCTCTGCACCCAAGTTCTCTAAAGTTGTTGTGGCCTTCCTCCCGAATGAAACACCGCGCTGGCCGACCATGACCAATACGATCAAAAATATGATCAACGCCTATTCAAACGGTGCTAATAAATACGAACGTCTTGGTGATTGGGCGGACAGAATCGGTTGGGAAAGATTCTTTGATGTATGTGGTCTTGACTTCACACATCATCTGATTGATGACTTCCGTGATGCTGCTTACCACACATGGCGTCAGTCAACTCTGTTTAAATTCTAACGAATATTCTCAGAGTTAATAAGTTCACGTGTTGACCGGGACCTTTATACAAAAGGTCCCGGTCACTCTTTAAAAAGGGAGAAATGAACATGGCATTAGATAAAGCGGAAGCTCAAAAAATCATTATTGATAGTCTTGAAAAAAAAGGTAAATCAAAATCAAAATTCTATCTCAAAGATTTTTACGCCTTTTTCCCGGATGAAAAACCTAGAGCCGTGAAAAACATCGTCAATGAACTCGTTGGTGATGGTATTCTCGAATACTGGTCAAGCGGAAGCACAACCATGATCGGTCTCAAAGGTGCTGGAAAACAATCCGGCGCAGAAGGCGAAGATTGATCTGATTTTTTGAAGGACCCCAAAGCTGTGATATATCATGTCTGAAACGAAGGTTGGATGCCCAGGTTTTTTTGTTTCCGCTCTTCGAGGTGGTTCCGGTAAAACCCTTTTAACCATTGGACTGACAGCAGCTTTCAAGGCCCTTGGTAAGAAAACAGCTCCTTTTAAAAAAGGTCCTGATTATATCGATGCCGGCTGGTTATCCCTGGCAGCCGGCCGGCCTTGCTATAATCTCGACACTTATCTCATTTCTGAATCACAGGTTTTACAATCCTATCTCAAAAACACTTTTTACACACACTCAGACATTGCCGTTATTGAGGGCAACCGTGGACTTTTCGATGGAATTGACCTGGATGGCCGGACAAGCACTGCTGAAACAGCAAAGCTGCTCGGATTGCCAGTCATTCTCTGTCTTGACTGCACCAAGTCAACCAGAACCATGGCAGCAGCCGTTCTGGGATGCCTCCACTTTGACCCGGCTGTCACCATTGGCGGTGTAATTCTTAACCGGGTGGCCGGCCCAAGACACCGTGACAATGTGGCAGATAATATTCGGTACCATACCGGTGTTCCTGTTCTGGGGGCTATTCCCAAACTTAGAAGCCACGATTTCCCAGAACGTCATATGGGCCTTGTTCCCACGACTGAACACGAATGGGCGACCCAGTCCATCCTTGCAGCAGAGACACTCGTCCGAGACAATGTAGATCTTGATCAGATCCTGCATATAGCTGAAGAATTATCACGTGTCCATTCCCATTCCGATCTTTTTACTGACTCGAATACGAATACTTCAGCGCCCTCCTTTGCAGATAACATCGATAAACCTGTCATCGGTGTCATAAGAGATTCAGCATTTCAATTCTACTACCCTGAAAACATCGAAGCACTTGAACTATCAGGAGCACGCATCGTTTTTTTAAGCCCTCTCAAAAACAGCGCTTTCCCCACCGACATAGACGGGCTTTATATTGGTGGCGGCTTTCCTGAAACCCATGCCCGGGAACTTGCTGCCAATGCTGAATTCAGGCAAAAAATAAAATCTCTTGCCGAACAGGGTTTCCCAGTTTATGCCGAATGCGGCGGTCTGATGTATTTAGGGCACGAACTCGTGATTGATAGTGTTAATTACCCGATGGTTGACATTTTCCCCATTTCCTTCGGTCTGTCGAAAAAGCCTCAAGGTCACGGATATGTTGTGGCTGAAGTCACACGAAAAAACCCTTATTTCGAGCTTGGTGCAGAAGTAAGAGGACACGAGTTCAGGTATTCGCAAATTCTTGAATGGGATGAAAAGCAAGATGAAACAGCTTTTACCATGCAACGCGGGACAGGGATGAAAGACCGAAAAGACGGGATCTGCTATAAAAACGTTTTTGCCTGCTACACCCATATTCACGCACTTGGGATTCCTTCATGGGCTCCGAATTTTGTCCACAGGGCGAGTGAATACAGATCTAATAAAATTCAATTGCCAAAATAATTCCCATATTATTATCATTCAGAACAAACCGATTCGATATGAAATTCCTCAAATAGAAAAAGGAGAAAACAAAGTGTTTTCCCCCTTTTAGTTTTGCTATGCTTTTCACAAACGAAAATTATTTGATCTTGCCACCAGGATGGCAATCGTTACAGCTCACAGGAGATTTTTTCGTATCGCCTTTGGCCAATTTTTTGTTATGGTCTTTATGACATCCGATGCAGTTGTCATGAACTGCTTCTGCGTGGAATTCGCGTTTCTGCTGATCCGTCAGCTTTGCTCCGCCGCTTGGTTTCTTTCCAGGTTTTTTATGACATTCAGAACATTTCTGCACGGTGGAACCGGCTTTAAGGTTTGCAAGAGGTTTGCCTTTGCTGTCATGGTGGCAATCACCGCATTTAGCTTTGTATTCGTCCACATGCTTCTTGTGACTTAATGTGGGTGCGGCGTAGGTGTGTTTCGTGTAGATTTTCGATTCCATTTTGAACGTGTCTTTGACAGCGGTTCCTGCGAAAAGAGCGGCTGCGATAAACATCGAGGAAAAAACTGCAACACAAACGACAAGGACGGATCTTTTGTTCATAGCTGATTATTCTCCTGCTGAAATTATTAATAAATATTGGATAATATTATGGCACGCGAAAACATAAATGAAAAAAACAATAACAGGGGCTATTGCCTATGTCAACGACAAACATCAGCCCTTTAATGACTTCATATCAAGGGTTTCATCTATCGCAAAATCTCGTTAGTTAGACGATGTTTCACATGGCATTTTTCCGAAAAAACAGCCATCTCCGCCTCAAGGTTTGACAGTTCGGAATCTCCGAAAATCGCATCCATAAACGGAATGATTTTTTCGTTGATTGAGCAGGCAGACTGCCTGATTCGTCGAGTCACTGACTGTATCTGAGATGTGGCCGTTATTTCCTGCATACATCCAAATGGTCCAATATGATAAATACCTGATATATCATTTATTTTACCTGATGCAAACATGTAGGCTTCACCTATAGAAAGAGGGGATTCTCCCTGAATGTTGCAATCGTAAACCAGATCTTTTTGAACGTTATTTATGATGTGTGTGGAATCGTGGGGTTCACGCCCCTTGAGGTATTCCACAAAAGGTTCGAACAAAGACCGGGAAACATTTTGCATATACCGTTTTTTTACGATGGCTTTTATGTATTTTTTCCAGCTATTTGCCATTTTGAAATTCTGGATACTGGTCTTGTTGGTGTATTCCATCCAGAGAGAAAGTGGAGCGAGTCGCATTTCAAGACCGTATTTTTCCAGCATGATAATAGAGTTATTGTTGGCATGTGGATTGAGGCGCATGAAAATCTCACCGGTCACGGCTATGATGGGTTTCCGGGGGAGTTGCGAGTCGATAAGGCCCTCGTACCTTGCTTTCGAATGGGTCATAAAGCCAACCAGGGTTTTAATGTCTGCCCTGTTTTCAATATGAGCTACCAGCTTTTTTGACATCTCATTGTAACAAGCCAGTGCAGATCCTTTAACTTTTTCGTATGGTCGGGTTCGTAAAAGGGAATCATAAAGGATATCCATGCAGAATATGCCTTTGAATAGATCTTTTGCCTGGGAGATAATCTCCGAATTTCTCATTGGCAGGTTGGAGTAGTCCTTTTCTGCGTCAGGACTGAGGATATCTAATTTTGGAAAGCCACTCTCTTCGATAATTTTCTTTAAAAGCACATGATACTGCCCGAAACGGCAAGGACCTTTGGCCATCGGTTCCATGATCACAGCATTTTTTTCCGGATCGATACCCCGGCTTTTCAGATTATGAATCCATGCGAGACTGTCCCCCACTTGAAACGAAAAGGGTTGACAGATATTGGAGCCTCCAAGTTTATCCGCGAATGACCGAGATTCGGATGTCTGAGTAGGCATGACCTCGGATTCGAATCCAAGTGCCCTGAATGTTGCGGCAAGGATATATGAATGATCCCCCATGTAGGGTATTCCGATGATTTTATTCTTTAGAACCACAGGAGGGGCACCGTTGACGAAATCTTGAAGAGCAATCCGCTTAGGTTTGTAAGCTTTGACCACTTCATGGTTTGCGTGAATCCGGGTACCAAACTGTGCATTGCTTGAGTGACCGTCGGTCTGAAGGATCAGATGGGGTTTTCCTGCCTTTTCAATGATACGTTCTTCTTGAAAAAGAAGCATGGAATCGCTGCCGCAGTTGAAATTCGTTGCCCTGACCGGGAAAAAATGCGGATTCATGGCTGTTGAAAGATTGTCTCTGATGATTTTACGACCCTGAACCCAGTACATGTTTTCAGCGATTTGCTCAATATCATAAGATTCTTGCTTGAGAAAAAATGAGGGGATATAGTGCAAGCCGTTTTTCACGAACAGTTCATGAACCCTGGAGTTGGCTTTGTCATCAAAAAGTGTGTAACCGCGCCCCAATCCAATGTAAATCTTTTCGTTTTTCAGAATAAGCCGAGAAACTATCGACCGCCCTGTAGCATGGATTTCATCACAAAAAATCGTCTCAGCCCGACGAGCCGCCGCAATAGCTTTTCTAATCTGTTTAAGAGAAAATCTTTTCCCAAACACCCTTATAAGATCATTGTGAAACGAGCGGTCGATAGGATGGGACGGATCATTGAAGTAAATCACAGGGATCAGAACGTCATTGTTGTCCATACCCAGTGAGTCCTTGACCAGAAAGCCTGCCGCTGAAACGTAGGGGCAGAACTTGTATTTTTCCTTACCCTCTCCAATGGCACTAACGACAAGAAGCTTGTCTTTACCCTGTCGCATCAATGGTTTTAAAAAGGCGGCATGACCATGTGCGATTTTCACTGGAAAACATGTTTCCGAGTGTGCGCTGGCAAGCCCCATCTCCGTAATGGCGTCATCAGACTCGGGTGACAACACCACTTCAAAACCCAGACTATTGTAAAAAGCGGCGTAAAAAACTCCTTTCTCATTCCAGAAACTCAAAGCCCTTGGAATCATAATCCTTTCTTTTTCACCGGGGGCATATAGATCACAGCAATGTGGTGCCAGGTGTTTACCGAGAATTCGTTTATAAATATCCACATAATCCGGCGTGCGTTTACCTGATGAATCCGTATTGCCTTTAGGGCAAGCACCACCTGTAATAATTCTTTCTTGACCCACCTTATATATCGAAAGCCTGCAATCTTTGATTCCGCATGAATCCAGGATTTCCTGGCCGCAGGTTCTTTCTGATTTTTCAAAAGAATTGAGACATGCCTCAAGTCCCCTAAACCGGCATTCGTAAGGAAGTCCCTTCGCTTCTAAAACCCTCATTTCCTGGGAGGCGGCAAGGGCAGCCCCTAAAGCTCCGAAAAGCTGGCGATGTGGAAACGCATGAATTTCCATATCCGTATGCATGGCAAGGGCTGCAAGCGGTGCACGACCCGTAAAAGGACCGCCTTGGGCCGAAGCACAGTCACCGAAGGACTCGTTACCGATGAACGTGTTCACATAGCCCCCCATGAAACCGTAGGCTATGGCCGCCGCGATTTCTTCTTTGGGAAACCCAAGGGAGATCAGTCGAGCGATTCCCGCTTCAGTGAACACGCCACATGTATCGTCAACCACAGGTGTCTGTTCTGCTGCCAATGCGTAATCATGAAACGTGGAGGTTATGTCGAGACCGATCATTTCCACCATGTTCTGCATGGTCTGGCCCGTTCCCGCCATACACGAGAGGTTCATCCGTGATTTTTTCACTGTCCCGTCAGGGTTAAAGCGGGTAAACTTGGCATCTTGTCCACCCAGCTCGAAAATGGTATCAGTTTTGGCGTTGTAATGTTTGACCCCAAGAGCATGACAGGTGATTTCGTCTTTTACGAGATCAATAATTTTCACACCTGAACCATTGGGACTTCGTGTAAAAAGTTTGTGGTAAAAGGCTGCTGAAGAACCGGTATACGCAACAGCCTTAATGTCCATTGTTCTGCCAAGTGCGTCATTCAAATTTTTAAATATTGTTTGTATTGTTTCAAGGGGTTTGCCGTTGGTGTAAACACAGATCCGCGCAAGAATCTTAAGGCTGTCCTTGTCAATCACCACGGCTTTCGTGGTGGTGGACCCCCCGTCAATCCCAAGGATGACAGGTGTTATCCCCTCTTTTTCACAAGAATAGATCTTTAAAGAGCCAACGATCTCTACGGGTTCGTCTTCGTCGTAAATCACCACCTTTCCGAGCGCCTTATTTAATGCCGGAACGGTTTTAACCGATTTCTTTTCCGAATCACTCAGACAATCAAGATCTGTCAATTTAAACGATGCAGTATTATTATTCGACTTGATCACTGCCCCGATGGCTCCCACATGCCGGAAATGTTCAGGAACGGAGAGGTCCAAACCAAGTGTCTGCCTCGTCATGCTAACAAAATGAGGACTTTCAAACATTCCCCCACAGGTCAGGGCAATGGCCCCAGGCTCAAACATCCGGGACTTGAGAACATCGGACTGGAAGTTTTTCACGGTTCTTAGGTAAAGTCCCGCAAGGATGTTGTTGACTTTTTCACCGCTATTCTGGAGATGGATCATATCGGACTGGATCACAACGCCGCAGCGTCCGCCCACGTCGAGGTTTTTTTCCGCCGTTTCAATTTCATCATCTCCACGTCGGAAAATACTGCAAAGGCGCTGGTTAAGATAATGTCGTAACTCCCGTCCGTCTTTATTATCGAGATTCAGGGGAAAATCATTTTCGAAGAAACGGCGGCATTGTTTGGTTATAAGAGTGCCGCTGCCACCACCACATTTCGTTCCTGTGCTGTGATCCGGCACAAAAACATGACCGCCTTTACGAGTTTGAATATTTTCGATTTCGAAAAAATAAGAGTCCTTGGCTCCCATGTGGAAAACATACCGGACTCCTGGATCGATATACGCCGCGCCAGCTGGGATCGTTATCGTATCGTGGTGATACGGCACATTCAGCCTTTCAGCTAAGCGTAATCCCCCATTTCCGGTAAACGATGAATAAATCATCGCTTCAGGTCCTAAAACTCCGATGATATCTTCGTAGATGTCCCGCAATGCATAGACAGGATTGCCGAAATGAAACAAGGGCTTTGGCGCAAAGACCAGCCCCAGACCTCTTTGACCCGGATCTCTTGAAAAAACAATAGCTGATACGGAATCCGTACCAATGTCAAAACCAGCATGAAATTTGACCATGTCCCGTATTCACATTTAGAAAAGGTTTTTATGGATTAAATGATTCTTAGAAGCAGATTTCTTAAAATTATTAGCCGGAAAAGCAGGATATAGCAACAGCAAATTGCTATGGTATTCTGACAATTTACCATTAATGGCTGGTTCAAATATTTAAACCAAGAGTTCAAATTTATAAACCAGCAATAACGCCAAAAATCGCAGAAAAGCTCGAAATATGGCGATTTATATTTTTTCGGGTTCAATATTTTAAACCTTGTTGGGATTAAGAATTGAAAAATCTGATAACGGCGTATTTATTCTGCAATTGTTTGCATGTAACCACCCATTATTAATAGCAATAAAAAAATATTACGCTAAAATAACATCCAACCCACATTCGGCATGATGATTGCTATTGAGATAGTGCGCACCAACAAACAACAAAACAGTAAAACAAGTTCGTTATCTTCTCCTCTGAGTCAGGCAGCCCCCCCTTCCTTATGTCTGGCTCAATCTTTTTAACCATGCCATCATGGACATCGTTCCATGATGGCATGCGTCTTTTTATCAGGCGGATATTTTATCTTTTGCGATTTCTTTGTAAATCGAATCCGGGAATTCATTAACAATACGAGAGAACGAACGCTTGCTTTTTTCCGAGTCGCCTTTTTTCTCATAAATCAAGCCCATATGAAATAAAGCTTCGTCTTTCTTGAGTGGGCAGGAACTATCAATGAGGGTTTCGAAGTTTTTCACGGCTTCTTCAGGCTTGTTCAAAGCTTCGTATGACTGTCCCAGAGCGCATAAGGCCAGATTGATCAAACCTTCATCTCGCCGGACATTCCCCAGAAGTTCAGTATACCGTTTTACGGCCTCCGAATAATCACCCTTCTTGAAAAAAAGCTGGGCATAATTGGCCCTTGCAAGCATGGAAGCAGATGTCCCTGAATATGAATCGAAAAAAGCATCGCTTTTCTTCTTGATGTCTTCCAGTGAAACGGCATCAGCACTTTCCGTTGTCGCTTTTTCATACCAGGCCATATCCTGCGCCAGCTGGAAGAAAGCTTTATCCTCTTGCGTTTTCGTATAGAAGAGGTACAACGAGTAACACAGAACAAGGGCAAGAACGATACATACCGAATTCATAATCTTTTTTCTGTTGGTTTTTACATATTCCAAGGCCCTGTTTGACATTGTTATGAATTCATCGGGTTGATTCAGTTCTTTTTTTCGCGCCAGCGATACTTTTGCCATTTCTCCTCCGATCAGTCACTCAATTGAATTAAAAAACCACAAGATGCTGCACATTGGGCAAATTACAAAAATTTTTTGATCCGGCTCCAGCCTTCTTCCGGTATGTTTGCACCGGTCACCTGACAGACTTCATAGCCGCAGGCTGAACCGATATAACCCGCTTGCTCCAAACTGTAGCCGTGGGTGAGACCGTAAAGAAAGCCCGCAGCCCATAAATCACCAGCCCCAGTGGTATCCAAAGCGGCACGCCCTGAAAGGGGGGCTACGCGTGTGACCTTTCCTTCACGGGCGATCAAACTTCCATTTTTTCCCAGCTTGAGCACGGCCGTATCAGCAAATTTTGAAAGAATGGACAGGGCTTCATCTTCATCGTCCGTTCCGGAAAAAACCCGTGCTTCGTCTTCGTTGGCGATCAGAATATCCACATGATCCACCACATTTTCAAAAATAAAATCACGTGATGATTCCACCACCGTAAAGCTTGCCAGATCGAGGGCAATGGAAGCATTGGCTTTTTTTGCAGCTTCAAGTGAAGCCATCATCAGCGAACGGTTGAACACAAGATAGCCCTCAATCATCACGACTGCCGCTTCATGGAAAAAATCTGCAAGGATGGCCGCAGGGTCCATTTCCGCCGATGCGCCCAAATAGGTGAACATGGAGCGCTGAGCATCGGGAGTTATCAGCGATAGAACCCGCCCCGTGGGGGTCTGAGACTTGAAAAGCCTTGGTTTCACGCCGCTTTTGATCAGGCCCTGCTCAAAAAGGCGGCCCAGTTCATCATCACCGCACTGACCCACAAACGATGAATCGCCACCCAGCTTGCCAATGCCGATCATGGTGTTGCATGTGGCACCACCTGGTACAATGTCAGGTATCCCGGCAAGGCGTTTCGTCACCCGATGAATAAAATCATTTTCAACAAGGGTCATACCACCTTTGACATCGCTGACATCTGTAAGAAAATCATCGCTCACCTGGGCAAGAACGTCGATGAGAGCTGAACCGATTCCCACCACACGTTTACCAGGATTTTTCAAAAAAGACATATTCTTTTGCCCTTCTAATCCGTTCTTATACTTTTTTTACCAGACCATTTTTTCGTTGATCCAGCCCGCATCGCCATCGGCGTGCTGAATTTGCAGCCAGCTTCCATCCGTCTTAATCACTTTGAACGGAACCCCGCTGTCCACCATAAAAACAACCATGTTTTCGGAACCTGGACCTGATCTCACATTAACCCTGTCCTTCTTGGTGATTACCGTGACCCAAGTGTTTACATACGATCGGTTGATCCAGCTCGTGTCATTTTCGTAATCTTTCACATAGTACCAGTCGTCTTTTTTGCTCAACACCTCAAGGGGATAATTCTTATCCATCTTGTCCCAGACGATCTCGTACTTCTCGCCTGGTCCACGACGAGAACTGGCAGCCGCAACTGAAACACAGACCCTTTCAGCAAAAGCCGCGCCTTCGAAAAGAACGCAGAACAACAAAATAAAAATCAACCGTTTATAACTTGAAACATGTGTTTTCATATCAATTCATTTCACGTATTTTCATGGGAACCAGAGTAAAAAAACCATAAGTCATCCGCAGCATACAAAATCCGCCGCCTGCAAAACAATGGCAGAGGGCGGATTTTGTTCATGAAGACGGTATTACAAGACAGGAAAGATGTCAATCTCACACTGTGTCAGAGCAACTAAAATAATGGGGCTTTCTAAATCACCTCAGCCATGAGATCACCCACAATTTTGGAAAAATGGGACGGATCATCAATTTTGCCGCCTTCACCAATAATGGCCATATCAAGAAGAAGCGTGCAGTAATCATTGAGTTTCAGGTTTTTCGTGTCCGTCTCAAATAATGTCTTCATTTTACCTACCACAGGATGGTCGATATTCAATTCAAGCACCCGTTTCTGTACAGGCACATCCTGGCCTGTGGCTTTCATGATTTTTTCCATGTAAGCGCTCATGGCGTAATCATCACCGGCAAGACAGGATACCGAATTCTTAAGGCGTGTGGACGGTTTCACCTCTTTCACCGTAGCATCCAGCTTGCCTTTGATGAAATCAAAAAGTTTGGAGTACTCTTCTTTTTGCTTTTCATCCACTTTGTTCAGGTCAAGATCCCCTTTTTCCGCACTTTTCAGCTTCTTCTTATCGTACTCGGTCAGATGCTGAACGACCCATTCATCCACAGGGTCGGTCATGATAAGAACTTCGAAATCCTTTTCCTTAAGGGCTTCAAGATGCGGGCTGTTCATCAAGGCCTTGAAGTTTTCGCCGGTAATATAATAGATGAATTCCTGACCTTCTTTCATCCGTTCAACATATTCTTTGAGGGACGCAAGCTTACCGTCGCTCTTGGTGGTCTTATATCGGACAAGATGTGACAGTTTCTCAGTATTTTCAAAATCCATGGGGATGCCGGATTTGATGGCCTGCCCGAACTCGTTGAAAAAGTTGTCGTATTTTTCCTTGTCCATTCCGGTGAAAAGATCGAAGATTTTTTTCACCAGATTTTTACGGATGTTGGTGACCAGCTTGTTCTGCTGAAGAATTTCACGGCTCACGTTGAGGTTCAAGTCCGGGGCATCCACCACGCCGTGAATAAAACTTAAATACTCGGGCATCAGCTCCTTGCAGTCATCCATAATGAAAACGCGCTTGCAGTAAAGATGCATGCCGCTTTTTCTTTCTTTGTAGTACATGTCGAAAGGAGCTTTGGACGGAATGTACAGAAGAGCTGTGTATTCGGTTGTGCCTTCAAATTTCAGGTGCATCCTTTCAAGGGGAGGATGCCAGTCGTGGCTGAGGTGCTTATAGAATTCTTCGTGTTCAGCATCGGTAACTTCGTCTTTGTCCCTGGCCCATATGGCTTTCATGGAGTTCAGCGTTTCGTCCACCCGTGACTTTCTGGTGGTTTCTCCGATGGGTTTGCCTTCGCTGTCTTTGATGATCTCTTCATCTTTCAGATATTCGGTTTTCTCCACGTTCATAATGACCGGATAGTTCACGAAATCGGAATGCTGTTTCACGATGCGGCGCAGTGTCCATTCATCGGTGTAATCGTCATCGTCTTCTTCGATCTTCTTGAGGAAAAGGGTGATGGTGGTTCCGCGTTTTTCTTTAGAGGATTCCTCAATGGTATAAGACCCGTCGCCTTTGGATTCCCAGCGCACGGCTTTCGCATCTCCAGGGGCCTTGGTCACAAGCTCAACTTTTTCCGCTACGATAAAAGAACTGTAAAAGCCCACGCCGAACTGGCCGATAAGTTCCGGTGACAATCCTTCTTTTTTCTTCGCTTCTTCCATGGCGGCAACGAAGGCGGCGGTCCCGCTCTGGGCAATGGTTCCAATATTCTCGTTCACTTCGTCGTATGTCATACCGATGCCGTTGTCGCTGATTTCAAGAGTTCTTTTTTCTTTGTCAGCAGTCAATCGGATATAAAGATCGGCTTCATCGCCCATGATGCTTGGATCGGTCTGGGCCTTGAACCTGAGTTTGTCCAAGGCGTCTGAGGAGTTTGAGATCAGCTCCCTTAAGAAAATTTCCGAGTGGGAGTAAAGGGAATTCACGATAAGGTTCATCAGTTGCTGAACTTCTGTTTTAAACTGTCTGGTCTCTTTTTTTTCCATGTTTGCTCCTGTTAATTGCATGTATGTTTCTTTTTAAATTGATCAAAAATTGAAAACCTCTAACACCACAAAAACAAAAATATTATATTTTTATTACCTTGACGTTTAACAATTCGGGCACAACAATTTATGGATAAATTTGTACAAGATTTCCAAATGTCAAGGGCCGACCCCCAAAAGACATCAGGATCTCTGGTTTTATTCGGACATAAATTCTATTGCGGAAACGGCGTCTATTAAGGTATGTAAGGGGGTTATTTTAATGAATCAAATAAAGACCTTCGCCGGGAAAACTGGTTTAAAGGTACGAGAAGGAGCGCGTTATGAGAGATCAAGGCATGGATTACGAAGGAATGATTTTCAGACCCCCTTCGGAGGCGTACAGCATCCTTCTTCAAGTCACGGTGGGTTGTTCGCACAACAAGTGTACCTTCTGTGAAATGTACAAGGCAAAAAAAATATTTAAAATTAAAAACGAACAGCAGATCATGGCAGACATCGCCTGGGCGGCGAAGCACTCTCGGCACACGGACCGGCTTTTCCTCTGTGACGGCGATGCACTGATCGTACCCCAGAAGCGGCTTGTTGCCATCCTGAAAGAAATCAAGCGTCAGCTTCCCTGGGTAAAACGTGTGGGAAGCTACGCCAATACGAAAAGCATCGCCAAGAAAACCGTGGAAGAAATGAGGGAACTGAAAGATCTGGGTCTCACCATTGCCTACATGGGCCTTGAGACAGGGGACGATGTGACCCTTACCGCCATCAACAAAGGGGCCGATTCCGCCCGGATGATCGAGATGGGCCGGAAGATCAGGGCAGCAGGAATCAAGCTTTCCGTCACGGTTCTTCTGGGTATCGCCGGACGTGAACGCTCCATGATTCACGCCAAAGAAACGGGCCGGGTTCTTTCTGCTATTGATCCGGAATTTGTGGGTGCCCTGTCCCTCATGCTCACACCGGGAACGCCGCTATATCAGGACCATCAGAAAGGCAAGTTTCCTGTGATGGAAGCCAAAGAACTTCTAACAGAACTGGGCGTGATGATATCCGCAACCAACTTGACCAACGGGTTGTTTCACTCCAATCATGCATCCAACTACCTGCCGATCCGTGCCAAGCTGCCGCAGGAAAAAAGCAAGACATTGGAGCTGATCGAAAAGGCACTGGCCGGTAAGGTGGGCTTGAAACCTGAGCATTTGCGGGCGCTTTAAAAGGGAAAGATGAACGTCCAAGGATTGGGGCATTTTATGTTTTCAAAAAACGTCTTGGCCTCCGCAACCAGTAGGGGCACGGCGCGCCGTGTCCCTACTGAGCAGCATACGAGATAAATAATCATTTCCGGGTTTATGAAACCCGTTAATATAAACATAACGTATTAAAATTAAGCAACTTACAAGGAGAGACAACAATGACCGATAAACATAAACTGGATGACCTGTGCATCAACACACTGCGGACACTGTCCATGGATGCGGTGGAAAAAGCCAATTCGGGTCATCCCGGAGCGCCCATGGGTCTTGCGCCTGCGGCTTACGTCCTTTTCACCCGGCATATGAAGCACAACCCGAAAAATTCCGCATGGCCGGACAGGGACCGCTTTGTTCTCTCCGGTGGACACGCCTCCATTCTCTTGTACAGCGTTCTCCATCTCACCGGATACGGTCTTTCCCTTGACGATCTCAAAAACTTCAGACAGTGGGGCAGTAAAACTCCGGGGCATCCCGAGTACGGCCACACCAACGGCGTGGAAGTCACAACAGGGCCGCTGGGCCAGGGAGTTGCCAATGCCGTGGGAATGGCCATGGCCGAACGTCACCTGGCGGCCAGTTACAACCAGCCCGACCATACCATCGTGGACCATTACACTTACGTGATGTGCGGTGACGGTGACATGATGGAAGGCATATCAGCCGAAGCCGTGTCCCTTGCCGGCCACTTAAGTCTTTCAAAACTGATCTGCCTCTACGATGACAACGGGATTTCCATTGAAGGAAAAACGGACATCACCTTCACCGAAGATGTGGAAGCACGATTCAAAGCCTGCGGCTGGAACACCATCCGTGTGACCGATGGAAACAATCCGGACGCCATTGATGCTGCCATCGTTCAAGCCAAATCACAGAATGAAAAACCCACCCTGATCCTGTTGAAAACCCATATCGCCTTTGGAAGCCCCAATAAACAGGATAGCTCCGACGCCCATGGTTCGCCTCTTGGAAAAGATGAAATCAAACTCACCAAGAAAAACCTGGGCTGGCCCGAAGACGCCCAGTTCCTGGTTCCCGAAGAAGCAGCCGCTGTCTTTTCCGCATGTATCGAACGTGGAGGCCAGGCTGAAAACGAATGGCAGAGCCGCTTCAACGCCTATGCCAAAGCCCATCCCGATCTCACCAAAAACTGGGTGGACGGCGTCAGTGGCTTTCTCACCTTTGGCTGGGATGAAGGTCTTCCCACCTTTGCACACACAGACGCACCCGTCGCCACCCGATCAGCGTCCGGTAAGGTTCTGAACGCCATTGCCGAACGTCTTCCGGCCCTCATGGGCGGCAGCGCTGACCTTGCCCCGTCAAACAACACCTTCCTCAAAGGCATGAAAGAATTCCAGAAAGGCTCATATGACGGCAGAAACATCCGCTTCGGTGTCCGTGAACATGCCATGGGCGCTATTATGGCCGGTATGTTCGTTCATGGAGGAGTTCGTCCATTCGGTGGAACATTCCTGGTTTTCGCCGATTACATGCGCCCCGCCATCCGCGTGGCCAGTCTCATGCACCTTCCGTTAATCTACGTATTCACCCACGACAGCATTGCCGTAGGCGAAGACGGACCCACGCACCAACCCGTGGAACATGTTGCTGCTCTAAGAGCCATCCCCAACTTAACGGTGATCCGGCCCGGTGATGCATCCGAAACCCTGGACGCCTGGAAAGTGGCATTAAAACTGACCGACGGCCCCACAGCCCTGATCCTCAGCCGTCAGAACCTTCCTGTTTCAGACCGAAGCAAATCCGAAGGCTCGGTTCGAAGCGGAGCCTACATTCTTAGAAACACCGATGGAAAACCCGACGTAATCCTCATCGGTACCGGCTCTGAAGTTCACCTTTGCGTTCAGGCCGCTGACATCCTTGCCGAAAAAGGCATCAAAGCCCGTGTGGTCAGCATGCCTAGCTGGGAACTTTTTGAAATGGAACAGCAGAACTACAAAGACTGGGTTCTTCTCCCTGACGTTAAAAAGCGCGTGGCCGTTGAAGCCGGAATCACCATGGGCTGGCAGAAATACGTGGGTGACGAAGGCGTGATTATCGGCGTGGACACCTACGGCTCTTCTGCTCCTGGCGGTACCGTGCTGAAAAACTACGGTTTTACAGTGGAAAATGTGGTGGAAAAAACGCTGACAATGTTGGGTAAAGAATAATCTGATGGAATCTGATCTTTCTATCAGGACAGGTTTTGTTTAAGTCCCTCCGGGGGCCAGATTTTAAAAATCTGGACAAATGGGTTGGCTATGTCAGCAAAACCCATGATGACAAATAAGATAAAGGGGTGCGATCCATGGTTCGCACCCCTTTTTTATTTGAAGATCACTGCGTAATTATCTCTTGATTTTGACTTGATTTTGAGGGCACCAGCTTATACATCAGAACACGAATGATAAATCAAAGCAGAGATTAAACCCGCTACGCCATCTTCAAACCCAATATCCTTGAAGAAATCGCCTACCGGGACACCTGGTGCAAAGGGGCGGATTCGTTTATCGCCACGATCTATGAGCGGTTGGTGTTGATGCGGGATTTGCTGGCGGAAAATCGCCGTTAAAGTGTTGGATATCTTCGGAAATGACACGATGACCATTGTGGAGGTGAGCGTTTAAATCAGCCGGTGGGGCGGGGTTTAACATTCCATAATGAAAAGGAGACCAAGGCCATGAACAATGACATAGAGAAAAAAGCAGCCGGGCATCTTTCGCCTTTTGAGAAAATCAAACGGACAAATGATGCAGACACGGAATTCTGGTCAAGCCGTGATTTTGCCGGAATTCTTGGATACGGGGACTACAGGAATTTTGAAGGAGTCGTCGAAAAGGCCAAGCTGGCCTGCTTTAACAGCGGCCATCGGATCGATGATCATTTCGTTGACGTCACCGAAATGATCGTCATTGGTAAAGGTGGAAAACGATCTGCCAAAACGATTCTTCTTTCCCGATACGCCTGTTATCTGGTCATCCAGAACGCCGACCCCAAAAAAGAGATCGTGGCCCATGGCCAGACCTATTTCGCAGTCCAGACAAGGCTGAAAGAACTGGACGACGAACGCATGGAAGAAGAGCGCCGATTGATGCTCCGTGAAGAAATGCGCGTTCACAACACAAAGCTCGCGGATGCGGCCAAAGATGCGGGTGTTGTGAAACCCCTGGATTACGCGATCTTCCAGAACCACGGGTATATGGGATTATACGGCGGCATGAAGCAAGATGACATCCATCAGCATAAGGGTTTGAAAAAGAGCCAGAAAATTCTGGATCACATGGGCAGCACCGAACTTGCCGCCAACCTCTTCCGGGCAACCCAGGCCGAAGAAAAACTGAGGCGTGATCAGGTCAAAGGAAAAGACGCCGCCAACAAAACCCACCGTGACGTCGGTGCCAAAGTCCGCCAGACCATCAAGGAACTGGGCGGCACCATGCCCGAAGATCTTCCCGTGGTGGACAGCATCAAATCCATCGAAAACATACAGAAAAAACAGATCGGCAAAACAAAGGCGATTTCAGTACCGAAAGGCAAATAACCATGGCCCGACTGAAAGAGTGGCGCGAGGATGTGAACCGGGTACAGTCTGATGGGGTTTACGATTTCGTTTATAAGGATGGCATCATTCGAAAGCAGATCTCCATTGTCCATATACAAATACGTGATTTAAAGATCCTATTTTTAACAAATGCGTCAGATTATTAACCCTCTCACAGACATCTATTCGGCGGATTGCTTTGGATCGATTCATTTAAATTTTAAAAAGTTATCCAGAATAAGTGGGCAACGGATTAAATAATTATCCTCCGGCCCCCCTGGTTTTAAAGGGTGTCTTTTCTGCATTTTTCAAGCTAAAAACAACATTTTTGTTGATTTGTCAGCCCACATTCCCTAAATGTTAGGGCAATAATCGATCCATGTAATAGACCGTTTCATGTTGAACCAAAGAGAGAGGCCTTCCAGAAATGAGCAAAATTGACGAGACCAAACTGTTTTACGAGATCAGCAGCACCTTGAATGAGCATCCGGATCTGAAGCAGTCCCTTTATAAAGTCCTGGATATCCTGTCGGAATCCTTGGGCATGGAACGGGGAACGGTTACCATTTTAAATCCTCTTCGGAACGAAATCACCATTGAGGTGGCCCATGGATTGAGCAAAAGTGCTATTATGAAAGGTCGTTACAAGCTGGGCGAAGGCATCACAGGCAGCGTGATCGAAAAGGGAAAACCCATTGCCATTCCCAAGATCAGCGAAGAACCGATGTTTCTTGACAAGACAGCGACCCGAAAAGGCCAGATCAAAGGGGAATACTCGTTCATTTGTGTTCCCATCAAGAAAGGCAGTCAGGTCATCGGGGCTCTCTCAGCCGACAGACCCTACGATGAAGCTTTCAATCTCAAAGAAGGCGTGAAGGTTCTTTCGGTGGTGGCCACCATGCTGGCGACCCAGGTTGTCAATCTGGAAAAGGTTAATCTGGAGAAAGAAAAACTCAAAGAAGAAAACCTGCGGCTGAAGGGTGAACTGGAAAACAAATTTCGTTTTTCCAATATCATCGGAAACAGCAACAAGATGCGGGATGTCTATCAGATGATCTCCCATGTCTGTAAAAGCAACGCCACGGTTCTTGTTCGAGGGGAAAGCGGGACAGGCAAAGAGCTTGTGGCAAGCTCCATCCACTACAACAGCCTCAGGGCCAAACAGCCCTTTGTCAAAGTGAACTGCGCGGCCCTTCCGGCCAATCTCATCGAAAGCGAACTTTTCGGCCATGAACGGGGATCATTCACCGGGGCCATAAACCAGAAGATCGGCAAATTCGAGATGGCCAACAAAGGGACGATTTTTCTCGACGAAATCGGCTCCATTGACCTGGATGTCCAGGTGAAACTCCTGAGAGTTCTTCAGGAAAGGGAGTTCGAACGGGTGGGTGGCCACAACACCATAAAAACAGATGTGCGCATCGTTGCTGCAACAAATAAAAATCTGGAACAGGCCGTGGAAAACGAATCGTTCCGGGGCGATCTGTATTACCGGTTGAACGTTTTTCCCATCTATCTCCCCCCTTTGCGTGAAAGAAAAACCGACATGCTTCTTCTGGCCGATTATTTCCTTGAAAAATACGCCGAAGAAAACGGTAAGGATATCAAAAGGATATCCACACCAGGTATTGACATGCTCATGGCCTACCACTGGCCGGGTAATGTGCGTGAGCTTGAAAACTGCATGGAACGGGCTGTTCTTCTCTGTGATGAAGGGGTGATCCACGGCTACCATCTTCCGCCCACCCTTCAGACCGGTGTTGAATCAGGCACACTCCCTGCGACAACACTGGACGAAGCTGTGGCCAATCTGGAAAAGGAGATGATCATTGATGCCCTGAAAAACTGCCGGGGAAACATCACCTCCGCCACCGAACTTCTGGGAACAACCGTTCGAAAATTTTCATACAAGGCCAAAACCTACAACATTGACTACAAGGACTACCGATGACCCATAGTAAAAACTTTCTGATCAAGGCCCTTGTCATTTCGCTGGTACTTTTCGCCTTCAGCGGCTGCATAAAACAACCGCCAACCAAAACTGCTAATGGACCCTCCATAACCGGCTACGGTGACATCATCCCCCTCACCGAAGGGAACTTAAGGGGTCACAAACTCTTGTACGATGAAGGCTGGTTTGTGGTCTCATCCACAAAAAAAGCCCTGGAATATGCGAAGATAAACTCCATCGAAGCTTCTTCTGGCAACATGCGGAGAATTGCTAAAGCAGTCATCAACCGTTCTAAAGACCTGGGCGGGGAAGTTAACTCGGATGTAAAAAATTCTTACCAGCGGGCTGAAAATCTTCTCAAAGGAGGAACAAAGGTCAGTGGCGGTATTGGATTGTTAACAGGACTTCTTGTTGAATCAGAATTCGATTACACAAAGCAAACGTTCATCGATGCCTGCGACGCCTTTGTCCAAGGGCACATCCACCTTGCCAGACGGACAGCTATCGATCTGCATGATCTGAAATCACTTCCGGGCAATTATTTCGGCGATCTCCAGAATGATTTTTCCAATATATTCGAACTGTCTTCCAACGCTAACCAAGCCGTTTCAAACAAAATCGCCCTTTCCTGGGACCGATCTTTTGACGAGGCGGCCACCGCATTTCGTGAAGAATACGACCAGTCCGGCAAAAGGGCAAACTCCCTCACTGCCTTGGGAGATATCCTCACAGGGTATCTTAAAGCATTTTACAGTGGCGTTGCCCGTCCTTCCGCCAAAGCCCTTGTGGAGGGAAGCGCCAAGGGATCAAACTCTTTTGTATTTCTTCCCTGCGCCACGGTCACGATGGTTGCCGGGCGGACCATTGAAGCCACGGGCCTCACCCTTTATTACAGTGCCAAAACCGGTTATCATGTGATCTCCCCCACGGTTGAGGCAGGGCTGCTTTCCAGCTTGTCCCTTCTTTCCATGGTGTCCATTCCGGTCACTGCAGCAGGCGGAGCAGGTTTGTGCGCGGTGAATCAGGTGGCATTCACCGCCGCCGCACCAATATACGGCACAGGAAAAGCTATAACCGATACGGCCATCGACACAGGGAAATATGTGGCTCTTGTGGGTCACGACGTCACTTTGAACAGTTCCCATGTGATGATCAACCATATAAAAACCGGTGTGGTTCTTGGCTATAACGCCCTTACAGCCATACCTGTCCATTTGTTTCTCGGCGTTGCAGATACGGCGGTGTTTCTCGCTTATGACGGCCCACGTCTTGTCATTGCCGTGGCCAGGGGTGAAATAAGCCATCCAGCAGGCGAAAGAGAAAACACGTTTTCCGTTGGAGGTTTACCCACAGGCGCCGTGGTGGATCTGTATAAACTCGAACAGGAAAAAGGTGTAAAGGTCGAGGTGGTAACCGATGATCCCGACATTATCAACAACGTTATCGGAAGATTACCAAAAGATCTGGGAGGAACACATGAATAGAAATCGCCCCTTACGCTTACTGATCACCCTTGCCCTTATCTTTTGTTTTGCCTGTGCAACAAAAACGAATGACCCGCTGAAAAACACTAAAAAGCTGGCAAAAGAAGGTCACAGCAACCTGTACCACAACGGCGCCTTCAGGGTTCCCAACACGTCCATTTACCTGATCGAGCCAGGACCATCCGCCATTGACTTCATCAAAGAACTGGCTGGCCTGAGGGCAAAACAGGCTCTTTTCACCTCACTTAAAAAAGCATCCGAATCTGTCGTTATCGTTACAAAAGGGACGGAACTGACGTTCAAGCTGGCTAAAGCAGAACGGAAGGCTGGTAACGATGTGGCGGATTTCAT
Organism: Desulfobacteraceae bacterium; assembly: GCA_041660385.1. Classification (GTDB taxonomy): domain Bacteria; phylum Desulfobacterota; class Desulfobacteria; order Desulfobacterales; family Desulfolunaceae; genus DYJE01. Next base: position 54,751 of record JBAZWJ010000030.1, read on the forward strand.
CAGAAGTCAGTCCAGGCCCGGCGCGGTCCTGATCATGGACCGGTCCATGGCCACGGGTAAAGAAATCCTTGGTGATTCATTTTCTCTGAGCAAAGAGATGTTCAAAGAAGTTGTTACGATGGAAGAAAAAAAACTCTGGTCTGTTGAAAAGGGAGATAAACTCTCAGAATCCATCGACAAAGGTGGAACGGGAAAAGGCAAGGAACTGATCTCCGATTCCCTCCACAATTCCAAAAGTTTTTACAATGACCGGCAGGATGGAGCGAAAGGCTCGTGGAATTACGCCTGGAAAAACTTTGTATACGGCTATGCAGCCCTTCCGGATAACCTCAGTAAAAACCTTGAAGCTGCCGGTGAGAATCTCACCGATGCCAACATCGTGGACATTATCAGTGAAAAAAATGACTCACGTGAATCCATGTCCGATCAAAGCGTTCAACTGATGGGTTCTGCGGTGGGTAATTATGCCGGTGATGTGAAAGAAACCTTTTCCAAAGCCGGTAAGGAATGGGATCAATGCTATACAACGGGAATACCCCTGGCCACCCTTAAATCCATGCGATGGATATTAAAGGGGCTTCTCTGGGATGCCACCATCGAACCCGTATCAAAAATGACCATTGGTGGCCTGGGCTATATGGCTGTGAATTTTGTCGCTTTTCCGGTCATGGTGATTGGAGAGGAGGGCAAAGCCTTCACCCGCATTGCCGTGGATGTTTCCTGGAATGCCTCCAAATCCGCATACCAGCTCACGGCACCTTCAGCGATAGCCTCCCTTGCTTCGATTTACGGGTTGCTCGAATACGGTTCAGGGCCTCTGGTTGCTGGTCCCATGGCGGCAGGTGGTTCTCTGGCCGGAGCTTCCCAGGTTGGAGCATCGAAAGTCGGAGGCGTGGTGGTCAAGGGAACAGGTCGATTGGCCGGAAAAGCCGAGCGCTACATCGGCATTCCACTGGCAGCAGCGGGAGTTGCCGTAACAGGCGGCACGGTGGGCGTGGCTGTTATGGGAGCAGGTGCTGTGGGCTCCGGGACCGTTTATCTTTCAGGTGAAACCACCGCAGGGGGCTCAAAACTTTTTGGAAATATCATTGCCGGAACAACGGCAGTGACCGGCACAGCCGCTTCCGCCGCAGGTGGAACGGGTTATGGCGTTTACCAGCTCTCGCGGGCTGTGGCTGTGCCCGCAGGATACGAAGTCGGAGCCGGAGTGGTCATGAGCTACGAAACACTGTCCCACATCAGCGCCCACACTATCCTCGCCGCATCGGATTGCGCCTACATGGTCCTTTCTCTGGAAGGCCCGCGATGGGTGGCCTACGCCGTGAAAGATACTCTTGGCATGGGTGAGGATCTGACTCCCGGAACGGTTCTTAATCTTGATGAAATGAGAAAGGCTGGAGAAGAAATCTACAACATCCCCTTGAGTGATGAAGAGATGAAAAACGTGGTATCCGAAACGTCCCGGTCACTACCCCATTTCAAAGATGAATCCGCTCCAAACAATTAACCGCTCACATCTGTTCTATTCTTCATATATATCCGCCGCAGTAAAAAAGCTGCCGGCGGATTCCCTTCAAAAGCTCCTTCATGCAACCCATGGCAACGTTAATTCTCCATTCTTATTCATAAAACCCTTGACTTTTTGATGTGTTTCGAATTTATAGGGAACTTATTTTCCATGAATCATCCGAATCTGAAATATTGAGTTACCTTTCAACGGATGATACGAATCAATAAAGGGAGTGTACCAGCATGTCCTGTGTTAAACGAATCATCATCGGCATTCTCTCCTTGGCACTGACCACCGTAATGATTTCAACCATTGCCCACGCCGAAGTCTTGTCCGTCATCCACGCCCAGAGTATATTGAAAAAAATGAACTACTATCCTGACGCTTTGAACGGTTCCATGAGCCCGGCAACCATCAAATCCATCATCACGTTTCAGGCTGATTTCAATTTAAAAACCACAGGCCGGCTTGATGCCCGCACATGCAGAACACTGCTTGCAGAAGAAGAAAAAATTAACGACGTCATAGAAAAAAATAAACAGGAAAAAGTTGTTAGCGACGCACAGACAAAACTGAAAAGTCTGTTCTATTATTTCGGCCCCATCAGCGGAAAGCGAAGTGATATCTCGAAAACCGCCATCTCAGATTTTCAGAAAGACAACGGGCTTACCGTAACGGGAACCCTTGATGAGCAGACCTTGACTATGATCCTGAGTGACAAGCCCCAACCTAAAAAACCAAGTGAACTATCGGCCAGACCTGTTCCACCAGAGCCGTCTGCTCCCAAAAAAATAGAAGCAGAAGTAAGAAATGAGGGGCCGATGCAAGCACCTAATGCAGAGCCTAAAGATAAAAAAACTACGCCCGACAAGCCTGAGGTAAAAAAACAGGCATCAAACGTCCAGCCCCTCTGGAGTTACAGCATGGGCCACATGAACTACAAACCCAGTGCCGGTTACGACGACGCAACTTACAAGGCCCAGAATGAAACGCTTCACCCTGAACAAGCCGCGATCTATAACGATGAGTCGTTCACCATAGCCCGACTGGCGCTGGACTATGCTCCGTTTTGCGCTTCACTTTCCACAAGCCGTCTTGGCGGAGGTGATAACGCAGCCGATTCCCTTGATTTTTCATGGTACTTCAACTTGAAGAAGAACCCTTATCTCCTGTTCCTTCAATACGAAAACATCGAATCCGATGCCCTCGTAAACAACAATATCCTCGAAATCGAAACCAGTGCCTTTACAGCGGAATGGTTATACAGACACAGACCCTGGCTTTTCTGGGGTCTTGGTGTGAGCTACGGAACCTTGCCAACCCTGGTGTCCTGCAAAAACGATCTGAGCCAGAACCGTGCCATCGGTTTTGACAAAGATTTCAAACTGGCCACAGTGAACGCCGTTGTCCGTTACAACAGTCTGGCCAAAGACAAAAACCCCCTTTTCACAACCAAACACCTTTACCCCTACGTGACCAGTTCATTTTCCGCAGGTTTTGGTTACGGCAAAGTTTCCGACGATGTGATCGACCGGATGAACGCCGACCTGAACCATTCGTTCTCCGGAGCCATATACACCCTTAACCTGAAATGCTCCCCCGAAGTCGGCCTGACTTACCAGCTCCACCGCCCCAGCTTCGATCTGGACCTGACCCTGGGTTATGCCCTCACGTTCCACCTCCCCAACTGGTCGATCCGCAGCCTTCCCGCCCTGGAATCCAACGATCAGGTTGAGTTTTACCGTCGGAACATCAGTCATGGACCGGTGATAGGTGGGAATATATCTTTTTAGGCCTCCGTTGATTGTCATAACTATATTGCTTCCATAAGCCCTGCCAGGGCTGTCCAATGCTGATCGCTTAAGGGGCTTGGAAAATATTAAATTACCTGGATCGCGCCCGGATTCAGAGGCAGATTTTGCACGGGCTTCGCTCTCAAGACCGCAGGCGTAGCAGAGCTACGTTGAGGATCTTGAGAGTGAGGCTCGGGCAGAATATGACCTGAAGGCGGGATGCGTGATGGTAAATTAATATTTTCCGAGTCCCTAAGTTGAAAAACCTTAAGCCAACAGCTCAAATACCTTCAACTTTTATCCATCTCCGAGTTCGGTTTGACATCGGTCTGCAAACCGGGTAACTCTTGACCTGTTTGTCTATTAACAAAAAAAGGGAAAAACCATGCGATTCATTCACACAGCGGACTGGCATCTTGGACGGATTCTTTTCGGAGTACACTTGACGGATGATCAGGCCGTTGTCCTGGACAGGCTTGTGGAGGTTCTGAAAGACGCAAAGCCCCAGATGCTGGTGGTGTCCGGGGATATTTACGACAGGGCTGTTCCGCCGCCAGAAGCTGTGCGGTTGCTGGATGATTTTCTGGGACGTGTGGTGTCAGGGCTTGGGATCAAGGTTCTAATGATTGCCGGAAACCACGACAGCCCGGACCGCATCGGGTTTGCTTCGAAAATTCTGGAAGCTCAAGGGCTTTTCATGCGGGGCTCTGTTTCGGGCAAACCCTTGACGGTCACACTGGATGACAAGCACGGTCCGGTGGATTTCCATGCTTTGCCCTATGCCGAGCCATCGGTGGTACGGGAAATTCTGGGTGATGAATCGGCAAAAGATCATGAATCGGCCATGCGGGTTATGGTGAACCGATGTGGAATCGAGAATGGAGATAAACGAAGGCGTGTTCTTGCAGCCCACGCCTTTGTAGCCGGCGGCGATGAAAGTGAATCGGAACGTCCCCTTGCTGTGGGTGGAAGCTCCATGGTTTCCCCCAACGTGTTCGACAGTTTCAATTATGTGGCCCTTGGTCATCTTCACCGGCCCCAGACAGCTGGAGCAGATTATTTCAGGTATTCCGGCAGTCTTTTTCCCTATTCTTTTTCAGAAGCAAATCACGAGAAAGCCGTGAACCTGGTGGAAATGGACGGGCAGGGACATTGCCGTATCACGCCGGTTCCCATACCCGGCAAAAGGCGGCTCCGCATCGTCACCGGATTCATGGACGACATCCTCACGCTCCCGGCCAGCGATGATTACATCCAGGTCAACCTCAGCGACACAACGCCCGTTCTTGATGCGCTGGGGCGATTGCGATCGGTCTTCCCCAACCTTCTCCACATCGAACGGCCCCATCTCACCTGGAATGGAAACGCTGAAAGCCGCAGTTCCGATCACCGGAAAACAGGCCACAAAGAACTTTTTCAGTCCTTTTACAAAGACGTCTGTGGCGAGGAACTGAAACCTTCCATGGAAGAGAGTTACATCAGGATCATCGAGGGTTATATGAGAAAAAAACGGGAGGTGATGCCATGAGACCGCTGATCCTTTCCCTGTCTGCCTTCGGGCCCTACGCCGGTGAGACGACCATCGATTTCACCGTGCTTGAAAACAGAAATCTCTTTCTCATCCACGGCCCCACGGGTTCCGGAAAAAGCTCCATTCTTGACGCCATGTGTTTTGCCCTTTACGGCGAGACATCGGGCGGAGAAAAAGACGTGAAAGGCATACGGAGTGATTATGCCTTGCCCCAGGAACCCACGGAAACCACCTTTGATTTTCTCCTTGGGGATAAGCATTACCGTGTTTTCAGAAGCCCGGAGCAGGACAGACCCAAGAAGCGCGGTGACGGAACCACCCGCCAGCTTGCGCAAGCCACCCTTTACCGCATTGACGGCGAAACCAGGACCGTCATCTCAGACCGCTGGAGCAACGTGACCGATGAAGTGGGCCGGATCATGGGCTTTGACGTGCTTCAGTTCCGGCAGGTGGTGGTGCTGCCCCAGGGACAGTTCCGAAAATTCCTGCTATCCGGTTCGTCCGACCGCCAGAAAATCCTTGAAACCTTGTTTCAGACAAGCCTTTACAGAGACATTGAAGACGCATTGAAAGAAGAAGCCAAGGGTCTCAAAACAGCCTATGATGAAACTCAACGACGGAAGCGCCTGCTTCTGGAACAGGAGAACGCCGTTGATCAGGACGATCTCAACCTTCAGATTCAAAATCTGGAAAAAGAGGTGACGGAACGGAACCTTTCAATCGAAAACTTGAGAACAGACGATCAAAAAGCCCAGGCCCTTCTGTTCGAAGCCAGGGAAACCAGAACCAAGTTTCTCGAACGGGAGTCGGCCCGGAAAAGCCTGAACGATCTTTCCCAGCGCCAGCCTGAAATGGAAACTGTCAAGCAGCGTCTGGAACGGGCCCGAAAAGCCCTGTCGCTGAAAGATTCTTTGAAAAACCGTGACACACGAATGACCGAACGAGCTGACGCTGAAAAAAAACATGGGGAGCTTGTGAAACAGATCGACGTGGCGTCAAGCGAGCATGACGCAGCCGTTACATCTTTTGAAGTAGAAAAATCATATGCGACGGAAAACGCAGAAAAGCAATCCCATCTGGACGTTTTGAAAGGGCTGGTGGATAAAATCGCCAGTTACACAGAGGCCCGGAAAAACCATGAGGCCGCCATTAAAAAAACCAGCTCGCTTGATGCCCAGACAGTACATATTCGAGAAACACTTCTTGTCCTTTCGACCAGGATCGAAGAACGATCTGCACTCCACGTGAAAAAGAAAGAAGGGGCTGCCAGAGTTGAGATCCTGACCCAGAAGGTTGAAACCCTTGGAAAACGGGTGGCGAAACAGAACGAACTTCGTGAGTTGACCGCAAGAAAAAACACGAGCGCTGACGTTCTTGAAAAACGGAAAGACCTCCTCAAAAACATGGAAACCGGGTGGAACAAAGCCCGAATGATCCACGAGCAAACCCTGGATTATTTTCATGCTGGCCAGGCGGCCATTCTTGCCCGAACTCTTGTTCAAGGTTCTCCCTGCCCTGTGTGCGGCTCAACCGATCATCCAACTCCCCATCCCACCGATCAGGGAATTCCCGATGAATGGACCCTCAAAAAAACAAAGGCTGATCTGGATCTCAAGGAAAAAGAAACGAAGGACATGATCGAGGAAGTCCGGGCACTCACCGAAGAACACCTGGGGCTGATCTCTCGGGTGTCTTTTTTAGGCGATGAGCTGGGCGAGCAGGCGGATCAGGACCCCGGTGTGACGGTGGCTGAATTGACCTCTGCCCGGAAAGATCTGAAAACAGCCATGTCCGACCAGAATGATGTTTCCTCCCTGGCCCTTGAAATCGAAACGCTCAAAGGGGAGGAAGCGAAGAAAAAAGACGAACTTACCGCAGCGGAGAAAAGTCTGGCTGAATCGGAACGGGATTGCGGTGCCATGAAAGCCGTGGCAGACCTGAAAATTTCCGAAATTCCCGAACCCTACAGGGATGTGGAAGCGGTTAACAGCCGAATCATTCAAACGGAAAAGGCTCTGGCCCAAAGAAAGCAGGCCCTTGAACATGCGGAACTGCTTAGAAACCAGGCTGTCACAGGATTGGAACGGCTGAAGGAAAGCCTGATTGCAGCTGAACAATCTGTGACCCAGTGCCGTGACCGGGCCGAAAATGCTAATCTGGAATTGGAAAACCGACTCGTCCAGGAAGGCTTCGAAAATCGGGATGATGTGATCAGAGCCATGAAAGATGCGGATTTGATCGCCGAACTTTCCGAGCAAATCAAGACCTTTGACGATAGGCTGAATGCAGCGTTGGACAGATTTAATCGGGCCGATCTGGTCTGCCGTGATCTTGTTCCCTCGGATGTGGAGAATCTGGAAAAAACGCTGGCAGGAATCAAGAATCGTCTTGAGTTGGCAGCAGCAGAAAAAAGCCGGTTCGAAACCCAGTCGACCCGGAAAAAAGCGACGCTGGCGGACCTTGAGCAATGCTGGAAACGGCTTGAGGCCATTGAAAAGGATTACGCCGTAACCGGAGCCATGGCCGAAGCGGCCAGCGGGAAAAATCCAGCGGGAATGACATTCCAGCGCTATGTGCTTTCGGCTCTTCTGGATGACGTGCTTTTTTCGGCGGGCCACCATTTGAAAGCCATGAGTCGCAACCGGTTTGATCTTCTCCGTGCCCGTGAGCGGAGCGATATGCGAAGCGCAGGCGGCCTTGACCTCCTGGTGTCCGACGATCACACAGGAACCACCCGTCCTGTGGCCACCCTTTCCGGCGGCGAAAGTTTCCTCGCCTCCCTCTCCCTTGCCCTCGGCCTTGCCGATGTGGTTCAAGCCTACGCCGGAGGCATCAAACTGGACACCATGTTCATTGACGAAGGTTTCGGAAGCCTGGACCCCGAAAGCCTGGATCTGGCCTTCAGAACCTTTGCCGATCTTCAGGTCAGGGGCCGCCTTGTGGGCATCATTTCCCATGTGCCTGAACTGAAAGAGCGAATGTCCACGCGACTTGAAGTGGTACCCGGGAAACGGGGGAGCATGGCGCGGTTTGTGTTGTGATTGTTTTTTTAATAAAGACTCTGGCGGCCCTGCCGAGGGCCAAACCCCTCTCTTCGCTGGGGCAAGCTTTTTGAAAAGTTTGACAAACATGTTTTGTTGGGACATAACGCGCCGTAGCTATACCGTTACATAGGGTGGCATATTTAAGGCCGGTTAAATTACAATAACCCATTTGCCCAGATTTTTAAAATCTGGCCCCCGGAGGGCCGCCGGAGGCAACTATTTTCTGATTTCTTATAAAAACTGACAACAAAAACTATGCCTGAAATCAAAGGACACATCGAAAAAATCAGCTTTGAAAGCAGCGAGACGGGGTACACTATCGCCAAGGTCCGCTGTGCTCAGGGGCTTATAACGGTGGTGGGGAATCTTCTGAGCCCGGCTGTGGGGGCGGAGCTTGTCATGGCCGGGACATGGGAGAACCATCCGAAGTTCGGTCCCCAGTTCAAGGTGGAGCGGTTCGAAACACGAGCGCCGACCAGCACCAAAGGCATCATGAAATACCTGGGATCGGGCTTGATCAAGGGGCTTGGCGAACGAATGGCCGAGCGCATCGTCGTCCATTTCGGAAGCGAGACTTTGTCCGTTCTGGAAAACAACATTGAAAGGCTGGCTGAAGTGGAAGGCATCGGCAAAAAACGTCTTTCTATGATTCAGGATGCCTGGAACGCCCAGCGTCATATCAGGGATGTGATGATTTTTCTCAGATCCCATGGCGTGGGAACAGGTTTTGCTGCAAAAATTTACAAACGTTACGAAGAAAAAACGATCCAGACAGTCAGGGAAAACCCCTATATTCTTGCAACGGATATTCAGGGAATCGGGTTTAAGACAGCGGACACCATCGCCGCGAGCATCGGTTTTTCAAGAACTTCTCCGTTTCGTATCAACGCCGGAATTCTTTTCACCCTGCGGCGGCTGTCCGAAGACGGGCATGTGTTCTACCCCTTTGCTCCCCTTGCCTCCGTTTGCACGGAGCTTCTTTCCGTGGATGGAGAAGCGGTTCAACAGGGAATCCACCGCCTTGTCATGGAAAGAAAAATCATCGTGGATGAAATGGCTGAGCATTCCGCCGAATCAGGTCCCCCTGTCTATCTTGCCTATCTGTTTTTCAGTGAACAGGGTCTTGCCCGTCGTCTTGCAGGTCTGGTGACCACGGCACCCGGCAAAGGCCTTCTTCCTCCCAAAACCGAACTTGCCTGGATTGAAAAGCGTCTGGCCATACAGCTGGCACCCCGACAGAAAGAAGCGGTGGCTGCGGCCCTTGAAAACAAAGCTCTGGTGATCACCGGCGGACCTGGAACAGGAAAAACCACCATCATCAACGCCATTCTCACCATCTTCGGCAAGCACGACCGTCACATTCTCCTTGCAGCCCCCACAGGGCGTGCAGCCAAACGCATGGGTGAGGCCACGGGAAGACCGGCCAGAACCATCCACCGCCTGCTGAAGTTCAGCTTCAAAGCCGGGGGATTCCAGAGAAATGAGGAAAAACCACTGACCTGCGATGTGCTGGTGGTGGATGAAGCCTCGATGATCGACGTGGTTCTGATGTATCAACTGCTGAAAGCCGTTCCACCTGATGCAGCCCTGATTCTGGTGGGCGACGTGAACCAGCTGCCCTCGGTGGGACCGGGCAACGTGCTTAATGATATCATCGACTCGGGCACCGTTCACGTGGTCAGGCTCACTGAGATTTTCCGACAGGCCAGCATGAGCCGGATCATCGTGAACGCCCACAAGATCAACCGGGGGGAAATGCCCCATACGGGGACGTTTTCAGCCGGTGATGATTACTGTTTCATCGAACAGGATGACCCAAATAAACTGGCGGAAATCGTGGTGGAACTTGTTCGCAACCGGATTCCCCGGCGTTTCAATCTGGACCCCATGGAAGACATCCAGGTGCTCACGCCCATGCACAAAGGGCCTCTTGGAAGCGAGGCCCTGAACACCCTGCTTCAGGATGCCCTGAACGGTTTGAGCACTGAAAGCTTTGAACGGGGAGGTCGAAGATTCCGGGTAAATGACAAAATCATGCAGATGAAAAACAACTACGATAAGGACGTGTTCAACGGCGACATCGGAAGAATCACCGCCATCGATAAAGAAAACCAGGCGGTTCACGCACGATTCGACGGCCGAGACGTGATTTACGACATGATGGATCTCGACGAAATCAGTCTGGCCTACGCCATATCCGTCCATAAATCCCAGGGCTCCGAATACCCCGCCGTGGTCATGCCCGTTTCAACCCAACATTACGTTCTGCTTCAACGGAATTTACTCTACACGGGAATCACCAGGGGCAAAGAGTTGGTGGTGGTGGTTGGAACGAAAAAAGCTGTAGCCATGGCTGTTAAAAATGATCGGACGAGTTTGCGGTATACGGGGCTGATGGGGCGGTTGAGGGGGCAATGCTGTTGACTTAAGCTATGCTCCACGTCCAATCGCATCGCGCAACAGCCCCTCGTTCCGGGGATTCTCCCCGGAACGAGGGGCAGCAACTTAAGGCTGGTGCTTAAGTCAACAGCATTGGTTGAGGAAAGATTATGTTTTGTTTACTGACATAAAAACTATTGGTATATTTTGGTTTTACTAATATTGGGCATACCAATAATCAAGGCTTGACATTATTTGTAGTAAGAAGGAGTCCTGACCTTCTCAATAAAATTTTGAGGGGTTGAAAAACAAGCGGATTACAAAGCCTGCTTCTCAACCGCCTCTGTGCTTCTGATAAAAGTATTAATTTAAAAGTATATCAGGTGAATCATTTGGCCGGTGCGTTTCCTCGGCCACCACCTGATGGGTTAGGGGTTGTACTTGGCCAGTTTCCTCCAGGGTCGGGATGGCTCGATGGCCCTCTTTCGCCACTGCCTTTTCCACCGTTTCCTCCTTTGCCGCCACAACCGCCACTGCTTCCTTTAGCCATAACTTACTCCTTTTTTATAATTACCGGCTTGATTAACAAAGACATCCTTCCGGTATTAAAGATATCTCGTTCTAAACTTAATGAACATCCCGACGGTACCTGCTCTTGTCTATATGAAATGAGCATCACCTGCTGGAATTTACTTAATAATGCCAAAGGAACATGAAGTAATTATGAAAACAGAATGAAAAGAAAGTGAAAAATTACTGCGCTGTTTTTCTTGATTTTTAGTGAGTTTATTCAAGAATTGTTAATGTTCGTTTGATGGCTTTTAAAGAGAAAAACCTTGAAGAAACTTAAAGCATCTGACGGTCTTCGTTCAGATCTCCCATAAACCAATGCCCTCTTTCAGGGACATAGCCCAAGGAGGATTCATGCATCATAAAATATCACGATTGTGGCTGCTTATCATTGCAGCATCTCTGTTGTTTGTTGGCAATCCTCAGATAACTGCTGGGGAAACTAAACTCGTAAACCCTGTTAAACCAGCCGTTAATCAGGCCTTGAAAAAAAGGACAGCTCATTATTTCAGAGAGCTGGAAAATTCAAACGATGCTTCGAACTCTGAGGATCTTAATGCTCAATTGAGAGTGGTTTTACGGCCAATTTATTTTAGTTTGAATTCATCGGCCCTGTCTGCGGAAGCTATACAAATAACGGATACTATTTCATCTTTCCTTAAAGCACATCCCTCAGTCAAGGTTCTCGCTGAAGGGTATGCATTCGAGCCTGGAGATTCTCAATACAATTTGGTTATGGGTGAGGATCGTGCGATATCTGTAAAAAATCGTCTCACGGGATCTGGAGTAGCTACAGACAGGGTAATGACAATCTCCTACGGTATAGAGCGATCGGATACAAACTGTGGTTCTGATGAAATATGTAAAGCAAAATACAGGCGCGTTGACTGGCAGGTGTTGAGTAACTAATTTGAATTCGAGCGGTCGGCGTAAGATTCTTCTTTGGTAATTTATCTCTTGTTCTGTTTTTTGAAAACTATTGATGTCGTTACGTTGATATACGTTATTTGTCTACATCGGAAAGCCTTACGGCTTTCGTGGGGCCAATCGGGAGATTGGCGTGCCCGGGCGAGCACCGTCGAATAAGGTCAAGTGTGTTTTTATTCTTAGACTCTATCCGTGATTTATTTTTTTATGTTGTCTTCCACAGTTTTTTTGATTCCAATGTAGGTGATCTTGTTGGCATCGATAACAAATCCGGCAAGTTCTTCATCGGTCTGGGGGCAGCTCAGGTTGCCGCTCAGATTTTTTGAAAGAAGATCTGCAAGCCCATGACAAAAAATCCATCCCTGCATCATTATTTTGAGTCTCAACTCCTCAGTAATTTCAGCAAACGGTGGATAATCTTTCAACCGATTAAGATTATGTATGAAATTTTCTTCTGCATGGCGTTTGTTCAAAGCCACGTGTTTTGAGCTGTGAATACAACCGAACAGATGATTTTCATGCTTTGCGAAAAGAACGTAGCCGAGCCCCATATCAATGTAAATATCTTTCGTTAAAGGTTTTTTCTGGTAGCCGGTCAGGATTTCCCAGCACCTTTTCACCACCGCCACCTCAATTTCCGTTATTGTTTTTCCACATGAGTAAATCGGCATGGTGGAGGACCGCAACTCGCCTGCAATGGCTCTGGTTGTAAGATTTTCAAGGCCGTCCCTTCGCACCACGGCAAGGGCTGCATCAACAATATCATCTATGGGAAATTTTGTTTTGGGAGCCATATGTCTCGTCTTCATGCATAAGGTCAATCATGTTGACCTGTTTTGACTATTGACCTGCTGCTCGGGGCGGCAACCTGGATCGGCGGCGTGTGGGGTATCTGCAGCCGATCCAGGTTTTTGCTTTAATCTGCCCGCTGGGAAAGATTGGGTTCATCCGGGGGGTGGATCAAGGGACTGGAGACGACTCCCAGGATCACCGGATACACTCAACTGCTCTCCATCTCAATGCGATATTCAAAATAACATATGTTACACAACGTTTGTTATATAATGATTGTTATTTATCGGAGCCCATTATGACTGTCAAGTCTTTTTTCTTCGTTGTTTATGCTGTGAATTTATTATTGACGGGAATTCGGAACAGGCGAAACGTGACACTCTTTCGAAAATGGGAGTTCAGCAAGAATCCGGGTGCCAGCTCCCGGCTTGGATAGAATTCGAATTTTTCCGTTCTGGAGTCGGACGCGACCTTCCATATTTTTCAAGCCCATGGGTTTGTTACCGTTTCCACGGTTATTGAATGTTGTCACATCGAAACCCTTCCCGTTGTCTTCGATTCTAAGCATAATGGTGGGGTAAGACGCCACGAGTCGAACCGTAACTTTAGCTGCTCCGGCGTGGGCCTTCACGTTAGCAAGGGCTTCCCGGACAATCCGGTGAAGCGTGTTTTCCGTGTTGAAGTCAAGTCGAAGAACGTTCATACCGGCTGAAAAAAAATCCACCCTGACTCCGGTTTTCTGACTGAAATCTTCGCAATACCTGTAAAGGGTTTTCACAAGCCCTTTATGATCAAAACTGGGGGGTTGAAGATCGTAGGCCAGCTCCCGAACCGTTTCAATGGAGTTTTTAATGGTTTTTGAAAAGCCTGATACCACATCCCTTGCGTGGGGCGGCATACCGGGAATCTGGTCGAATAGGGCATCGCAGTGTATCCGGAGAGATGCCAGTTCCTGAGCAACATTATCATGGAGATCGTTTGCAATTTTCTGCCGTTCGCTCTCCTGGCCTTTGATCAGCTCGTTGGTCAGATGGCGGATGCTTTTTTCCACGCGTTTGACACCGGTAACATCATGGGAGTAATACGCCAATCTATCAACAGCTCCAGAGGCATTGAATACAGGATAGAACACATGATGGTAGCAACGGTCAGCCGACTCATCTTCGAAGCTGATCCTCTTTTTTTCAGCAATCACCCGATCGATCTGGGTTTTCCGGTTTTGAACAAGTTCCTGCGGTGTGAGATCAAATAGATTGGCCCCGATAATCTCTCCCGGTTTTTTCCCCAGCATACTGCAGAACGACACGTTGGCGGTAAGGATGGTTCCGGCTGGCGTAATGAGCATGGCCGAATCGGTTGTGGCGTTCAAAAGTGATTCGCTGAGTTTTTTACTTTGAAGCAGAGCAACTTCAACATTTTTCCTATTCAAAAGATTCATGAAACGATCGGCAATCAAACGGATGAGGATGATGAATTCCTCAGGCCAGTTTTTAACTTCATGGGGCGGCCCTGAAAAACTGAGCAGCCCGTAGATCCGCTTTTCGAGTATCATGGGAATAAAAAGAAGGGATCTGAAACTGTTCGACTCGTACCATTCACGTTCAAGAACCGCTTTACTGGGGATATCGTCACAACGGTTAATGATCACGAATTCGCTTCGGCAAAGCTGTTCCCAGAAATACCCGAAGTGCTCAAAAGGGATGGGCTCACGGAGCCTGTCATTTTTGTCAGGCTCTTCGTCGTTCCAGGCATGGGTGTTTTCGAAGGTTTTAACGTCATCCGACACAACGAATATGGCACTTCGGGAGGCTCCGATAAAATCTGCAAGAAGGCGGATGGCCCGATTAATGCTGTGGTCAATTTTTTCCACAGGGAGATTCACGAATGACGTGGAGATGTATTTGATCAGATATTCGAATGACAGCCGACCGCTCAGCTTACGCTCCAGCTCTTTAACGCGAATCTCAAGTTCTTTGTATGTGGGCCTCGGTTTCATTCGTACATCTTCGCTGACTCGGGCAATTCCGTCGTTTATACATGTGCCTTTTTTGGTCAAAAACATGTCCGCAGTCCTTTCCCCAAGTTCACCCGGCGGGTTCGTTTAACCGCCGAAATGAATGTTGCCAAATAATTTTGGGTGGAACAACGGTATGTTATTCGATCACGTGTGGTTGAAAAAACGGATATAATTGAAGCCGGTTTGTTTGTCAATTCCTTTTTGGGTAACTGACACAAAAAACTGAAAGAAAATGAACCGTTATCCGTTTTCAAACTATGGCCTACCCGGCGAAGCACTTAAGCTGTTGATCCGCCTCCGGTCAAGGACAGATTGAATGTCCATGTCAAACGCAATACCAATACCGTTTTTTTCTTTACGAACGATTTTCCCGCCAACTCGAATATGGCCTTGTGAGTTTGGGAGTGCGAAAGTCAGCTTGATGTCCGAGTTTAGGAGAAGATTTTCATTCGTTTCGATGAACACCCCTTCGGAGCTTATGTTGTTGATGTATCCGCTGTACGCCCTTTCACCGACCACATAATCCACAGCCATGAAGTAACTGACGCGAGGAGAACGCCGTTTTTTTTCATGCTCCTTTTCCTCAATGATCCGAAGGATATCCATGATTTCACTAGGAGACATTTTTAGAATCATGGATATCAGCTTGCTCGTTGCAGCAGATACAGACATCTTCGGCGAATTTAAACCATTACCTGAACGAATCATTTTTTTATCCTTACGTGGTCAAGAAACGATGGGGACGTGTAATAATCAAACATATAATGCATATGAAAATCAAGATATTTATCGTCAATGATTTCATTTTTATCTCTTATTCAAATCACATTTTTCATGGTGTTTCCCATCACTCATTCAAATAAGATTCAGGTATTATTATTTCCGGCTCAGTAAGAACTTCATCAGCACCATCCGCCTGTTTTTCAAGTGGATTTTCAAGTTCGAGTGGATTTTCAAGACTGACGCGCCCCATTTTTCCTGAGCG
>JBAZWJ010000031.1:0-68518 GCA_041660385.1 Desulfobacteraceae bacterium
TCTCTACACAAAACCGGCATCACTCCGAGGCTGAATTGATAAAACACCCCCCACCGCCACCACCTGCTCCGGCGACGTTTTTAGTTTGAGGAATAATCGACTTTTCTTCTTCAGCACCCATTCCGATGTAAATCCGGTCATCCTGATCAACCGAACCTTTCACAGGCATACTGTCAATATCAACCACGACTGCTGATTTGGAATCCCTGTAGTTGACCCAGGTTCTGCTGGTGGTGTTGAATGTAAGTACCTTAAAATAATGGGAACTTTCATCTTCTTCAGCGGTTGTGCTCCAACCGAGGATGACCTCATCTTTGCCGTCGTTGTCCACATCACCGCACACGGGCCGGGTTTCACCGAAAACATCATTGTATTCAGGCCATTGGATCTGTACCCAGTCTGATTGAAGAGCCTCTCCATCGGCAAATTCAAAAACGGCCATCTGTCCTTCACCGCCCTGTCCCAGACCGACCACAAGCTCAACATCACCGTCACCGTCCACATCACCTGTTGCAGGCCATGTTTCACCATTGATTTCAGAATATTCGGGCCAGTCCACAAATCCCCAGAGCAGATGGACATACGCCCCACTAATTTTTGAAAATACTTCAAACTTTCCGCCGGGGATATTGGGGTCTCCACCCCATGATCCAAGACCGGCGATAATGTCGTCTAACCCGTCACCGTTAATGTCCGCACACACAGGCCGGACTTCCCCGTTGATATCGTTGTATTCAGGCCACTGGAGCTTCAGCCAGTTTTTATGGACAACCTGTCCATTAACCCAGCCGAAGATCTCAACGTAGCCGCCGCCATTCTTGCCAAGTCCAATGATGATTTCATCTTTTCCGTCACCATCCACATCACCACAGGCCGACCATGATTCACCATTGACTTCATTGTAATCAGCCCATTCAATACGCCCCCAGGCCATGTGGCTGTATGTATTGTCAAGTACTTGAAAAAAACCGCCGGGCATGGTGGCTGTTGAATTTTCACTTGAAAGCCCTATAACCACTTCATCCTTACCGTCACCATTAATATCTCCCGTGGCGATTCGTGATTCCCCATTCATTTTATTGTAAGCTGCCCATCCGGATTTGAGCCATAAGAGATGTTTAAGCTGACTGTCTCTGACATCAATGGTGGGTTGATCGTTTTCTGATTCGGCTATGCTGTTTTCAGTAGGGGGAATGAAACTGCCTGTGTTTTTCGCACCCGGACTTGATGCAGAAACAGGAGTGTACGGAATCTCATCCGGATCATCATTTTGGTTAACAGGTGTAACCGTCACAGTGCGTGAAGCGCTTCTGACATCTCCATCATTATCAGTCACAGTGTAAATCACGGTATAAGTACCAGCCACATTGAAGGTCAAAGCACCAGGATCTTCAACCGTCCGTGCGGCCAAACCCGATGCTCCAAAATTCCATCCATGGGTGTAAGGTGTATTACCACCTGTCACTGTGGCCTGGAAGTTCACGGATCCGCCCTGGGTGATGGTCACGTTAGATGAAGGACTCGTCATTGAAGCTGTGGGGTTCGTGTCGGGAACAAGGACGGTCACGACCACTGTGGCGTTGCTCGTTTCCCCGTCATTATCGGTCACCGTATATGTAACGGTATAAGTTCCTGCATGATTATAAACAATACTGCCCGGATCTTCAACGCTGCTTGTGGGAAGTGCAGCATCACCAAAATTCCAGGCGTGAGTCAAAGGAGCGTTTCCACTTGAAACTGTCCCGCTGAATGTAACAGAACCACCTTGTATGATAATTACATCGGAATCGGGGCTTGAAATAGCTGCGACCGGCTCGACATCAATGACTTGATCATCCACAGTGACCGTTATGGTGTCAGTCGACATATCACCGTCATTGTCCGTCACGGTAAGCACCACAATGTATTCTCCAGCTTTGGGAAAAACCACACTGCCCGGATCTTCAACGAAACTGTCGGGAATATCGTAATATCCAAAATTCCAGTAATAGCTAAAAGGAGCATTACCGTTGGTTACAAGTGATTCAAACTGGATCGAAGAGCCTTTGGTGATTGTCACGTTAACAGCAGGACTCGAAATTTCAACAGTCGGGTTTAAATCCAATGGGATCTGAGCCACTGTGACGATAACAGTGGCACTCTGAATTTCGTTGTTGGAATCAGTCACGGTGAACGTTACGGTATACGAACCTGGATTATTGAAAATGATATTACCAGGATCTTCAACCGAGAGCCCAGAGGGGCCGCCAGTGCCGAAATCCCAGGAGTATGACAGAGGAGCTGAGCCGCCCGAAACAAGTCCTTGAAAATTGACGGATTCATTTTGGTTGATATTGGCATAAAATACAGGGGATTCGATAGAAACACTCAAGGGACTGTAATACGGGGAATAAGATATTTCATCTGAATAATCACTTGAATTACCAAAGCTGTTAAACGCTTTAACTGAAAAATACCAAATGGTTTGGGAAAGCCCTATCACGGTGTGCTGAATTGTTGGGGCGGCTATGTTCTGGCTGTTCTGGGTGTAGTTGCCTGATGTAGTTCCGTAATAAACAACATAATAATCGGCATCTTCGTTGGTATCCCATTGAAGAGTAACATCCATGGCGTTTGCTTTGACAACGAGAAGACCGGCAAATAACGGAAAAAACAAAAAAAAGATTGCGAGTACAGATATGAACAAAACATGATCAACACTTCGCTTGCAACATTCTGTACAGTCAAACCCGTTGTTATTTACTTTCACAGAATCCACACCCTCGACAAACACAATACGCCCCTCACCTTTCTTACCCATATCACCCACTCTTTCTTCGTTTCAGAATATCCCCCCGGATCTGATCAATCGACGTTCTATTGGCCTTTTGAATGGAGAACCAGAGCAACTTTGTTCAGATCAGGTATGTTCCCAAGTATGGGAAGACCTATATAACGAGCAATCTGGCGTTCCGATTTTAATGAACTATCGTTCCATTCAATAAAACCGAAAAGCAGAAGAACGAGAACAACAGATGCACCAATACAATATAAAAACGGTCCCATTCTGTCAGAGCGCCACATTGCCTTCATTTCACGTATTTCAATACTGCCGGAAAGAGCAGGTTTGCCTAAAAATTCTGAGGTGTTGCTTCGGGTAATGCCTTCATTGGCTTTTTTCACAAGACGATCAGCATAAAACCCCACAAGGATTTCACCAATCTCTCTACTTTTACCCGTATAGACGATTTGAACAGTCCTTCCATCCAACCGGATTAAACCCATGGATTCCTTGATCATGTCACCAATAACGGCACCGTATTTCTCAGCCCATCCTGTCATGATATCGCTGGTAAGTTTTGTAAGTGAATAACTGTTAAGGAAAAATGATTCGGGTTCAAGACTCAATTGTTTGAATGTCATGAAACCCACAGGATCAGTCATAAGGGCAACTGGGGCGTCATTGGTTATCTCAACATTCTGGGCCACAGTATACCTGTCTGGTAAAATTGCGGATATGACGAGAAAAAGCATTGGGATGATAAAGATAAACAGGCCGATCCATTTGCGTTTGGCCATTCCGTATAAATAACGTTTGATATTAAAATACATGGTGTCTCCTTATATAGAGGATAAAAAACTCTCCGGATTTTAGAACAACGGATTCTGCCAATGATTCGCAACAACACCGAGTATATTTGCCCCCACGGTTTCGATCGCCGTACACACACGCTTTACATCCTGACGCAATGTCACATTGGTCAGGGTCACGATGACAACGCCATCGGACGATTTGCATATTTCAAGGGGATCAATCATCTTCTGATTTGTGGGGTATGCCGGAGCTGTATCCACTATCACAACATCGTAACTCGCCTTTGCTTTATCAAGAAGATCAGCAACCGAAAGATTCACGGTCATAATACCCGTTCCTGACTCCCCTCTGATAGTTTTTGGAGCAGGCAGAATATCAAGATTCTTGACGTAAGTATGACGGACCAGTCTTTCTATCGGTCCGCCATCAGTGTAAAAGGCCATATTATCAGATAGTTCATCTTCGAAAATGGTATGCAACGTTGGCGCATACCAGTTAAAATCAACAACCAGAACCTTTCTCCCAGCGACCTTTGACGCAGCAAGAGCTAATCCGGCTGAAAGAGTCGATTTCCCTTCTCCCTGAATACTGCTTGCCACAACAATACACGCCGAGTCCTTGATTGATGACTCAATGACCGTGTATATCCTTTTCATTTCAGCGATACGACCCAGCAATTCAAGCTTACCGACCGTCGACGAATTCATTGTTTTCATCTCCCTGTGCTTTGAATTCAAATCAAAGCGCCCCCGCTAATTCTGAATGTTAAAGGTGTGACTTGACAAAATCTGCAAGAATTATACCGTCGGCGTCATACTGAACAAGAGAAGCGGGAAACGCATTCCATCAAGGATTTAAGGATATTGCACAGTTCATAACGCACATCATGATCATCATAAATTGATAACAATCATGACATTCACCACATAGATGTGTGCAATTCCTTTCCTATTTCAGGAAAAGCTATGCCTTATTTTAGAAGAAAAGCCAAATAAAAATAACGAGGAATTTAAGATACTGGGATTTTTTTGGTCCTATCGAACCATTAGATAGATCACTCACGTATCGCAGGAGAACTATACTTTTCCTGTGGTCCGGTTAAACAGAAAATAGTCAAGCTGGGCGAGTTGATTGGATGAAAGATTTGAAAATTGAACTCTTCTTTGTCTCATCACAATAGAACTGAAAGACGATCCATTGTCGACCTGCTCATCTTCCACAATCTTATATGGCATCTTTTCAAGATAGAAACCATTGTCCCCGACAAAAATATGAGTTGCCACAGATTCGAAGGCTTGTTCTCTATGGACAATATATCTGAAACAAAGACCGCCTCTCCCGATATTGACAATCTGCCCCATGATGGTGGAATCCGGACTCAGTGCTGCGTAAGCACCATCCTTGACGCTGTATCTTGGATAAGTCCTACGCTCCTCCCAAAACATATTCCCACTCATGCTTTATTCCTTAATTTATTTCCCAGTCGTACAAACAAAAAAATTCCTCTTTCACAATCATGTAAGGATCGACGAATTTATTTAAAAAAACGGGTTCCAGCCCATCACGTTGCGACCTTCATCATTTCAAAAAACTATATATATGAAATAATTAGTATAAATAGATGACGATATTCGAAACGAAACGTACCATATTCAAAATAGAATATCAATATCACACATTTCATCATTCGCTTTTTCAAAAAAATGTGACGAAAATTCCTATTATAAGTATTCCTGTTTTTTTATTTCAGAGTCTTTCAGAAGATTTCTGGCAAGCAACACATCTTCCTGGGTAGTGATTTTGAGATTATTTCTACTACCTTGAACAAGTCTCACTTTTTCCCCAAGAGCCTCCACCAGAGATGCGTCATCTGTACCCACCCAATGGTTTCGTATCGCTGTTTCATGGGCTTCACATATCAGCCCAAAGGAAAAGGCCTGGGGAGTCTGGGCTGCCCATATGCTTTTCCGGTCAAGGGTTTTTTCGACCATTCCATGGTCATCGGCCATTTTCAATGTATCGGATACAGGAACTGCAAGAATTGCCGCACCGCATTCACGAACAGAGTTAATACAATCCGTGATATGCTGATCGGTGACAAAGGGTCTCACTCCGTCATGAATAACCACTATATCATCCGGCATCATAACAAGAGATTTTAAACCGTTATAAACCGATTGCTGGCGCTCATTACCACCTGAAACAA
Source organism: Desulfobacteraceae bacterium (assembly GCA_041660385.1). GTDB lineage: Bacteria > Desulfobacterota > Desulfobacteria > Desulfobacterales > Desulfolunaceae > DYJE01. The sequence goes on from JBAZWJ010000031.1 coordinate 5,781, forward strand.
GCCGGAACGGTTTCAAAAGAGAAAGGGGCTGCACAATACAGTTCAAACAATAGTCATGATCCTCTCTGGGTATGACAAGGCATATATCCGAAATCAAGGAACAGGCATCGAACGTTTTCAGCGTATGGGCCAATACGGATATTCCGTCAAGCTCAAGATACTGTTTTCGCTGGGGCATTTTCATTCGGAGGCCTTGACCGCCTGCGACTATGATGGCCGTGATTTTCATTATTTCAGATATAATAGTTCTTTAGGAAGTGGGAGTCCTTTGCCCATGAAATCTTCAGCGTAGTTTACTGAGGCAAGAATCTTGATATCATTCAAAGCTCGCATATCGCCTTCAAAAATGACTTCCGTTACATTCTCTTTCTGAATCTTGCCGCCTGCCCACTGAATATCAAGAACAGAGCTTGCATCGAAACGGTCTCCATTGACGATCATTTCCACTTTACCCCCAAAGTGCTGAACGATTTTCGCGACCATCATGCTGGGGCGGTTATGAAATCCTCTCGTCATGGGAATGCCCACACTGATGGTCGTTTTTTCGATATTTTCATCGAGGATTTCAAAGGCAACTTTCTTCCCGGCATTTAAGAAATGACTGGCGTAATAAAGACCGTAGTTGATGGTTCGATCAAGGAGTATTTTGGGGTCAACAATCTCTGACAGACGCTTTCGGACCTGTTGATACAAACTGATAGTCCCCAGTTCCAGAAGATGCCGTTCATAATAATGGAGAAGTCTGCCCTGAACCTCAAGAATATGAAGAACAACTGAAAAATGTGCTCTCAACTGTTTGAGTTTACGGTTTCCATACCTGTAACCACCAATAATGACATAAGAGTCAAAAGACGATTGAAGGTTGTGAATCAGCATTTCGAAATTTCGTATCTCAACTTCACTTACCTTGGATGGAACGATGGCAAGAATTTCGGCGTGGGTGTAAGGCTCGTAAAAAGACAAAGGCTCAAAGGATTTGACAATATTTAAAAAATCGCTGGCGATTTTAACCACATGCTGGTTCTGTTCGGCAACACGATCATCGTCGATGTCATATTCAAGCATTTCACCCGATACCACTCCAGGGAAATTGGCTTGATCATAACTCCCATCCGGAATTTCTATATTCAAACGTCTGGCCTCCTCAATGACCACAGGCGCAAGACTCATCAAAGATTTAGTAATGAACTCAAGGGTCTTATCCCCTTCTTCTTTGAAATTACCGATATCCGGCAAGTCATAAAACTTCATGCGGTTTGCGATATGACGCTGAGAATATCCACTAGAACTCAAATGACGCACTGAGGAGGCGAGTTCACGGAAAAAAAACCACTGTTTATTATTTTTTGCACCATGAAGATCAAGAAAATCTTCAAGAAGATGGGATGTGGCGACCAGCCTGGAGTAGAGTTTTTTCGTAAAAATATGATCAGGAGAGCTGAAGCCCGAAATATAAACACAGGCTTTCAAAAAATCATGGGAATATATTCTGACCTTATTAAAGAACGCTGAACCGCATGACGTTGTTTCCAAATTTAGCACCTGACAAAACGATATGACCTGTATTCACCGAATTATGTTGAACCGGTCTAAACGACCAAATTCAACCTAAGCGGCATCAAGGCAACCGCAACCTATTCAAGGAAGCTTGCCACCAACTTTGAAACAATTTGAAAATAAAAAAGGCCGGAGCAGACCATAAGCCGAATTTTGTATCCCTTGTCTGTTGCCAGAAAAAGAGCTGACGATCATTCATCTTGGGTATCGGTTACCCGATACCTCCAGCGACCTACCCGGAAGTACGGACGGGCAGCCCTTAACACTTCCCTATTTGGTCTTGCACCGAGTGGGGTTTACATAGCTTCCCCGGTCACCCGGAGAACTGGTGCGCTCTTACCGCACCGTTTCACCCTTACCTTGGATTAGACCAGCTCAAAGAGCTGACACCACCAAGGCGGTATACTTTCTGTTGCACTTTCCTTCATGTCACCATGACTCCACGTTATGGAGCACCCTGCCCTGCGGTGTTCGGACTTTCCTCCCGGCACGATTAACGCACCGAGCGATCATCTGGTCTGCTCCGACCTGTAAACTTAGGCATCTTATGATTTCTTATCAATATTAATCAACTTTTTTATAGTAAATCATCCTATGACACTGGGGGCAAAAGTTCAAGGATTCACCGCGTTGGATTTCAATAAATCTCTGTGGCGGAATATTCATAAAGCAACCACCACATGCCGTGTTTGTCACAGGAACGATAGCAATGCCTGAGGATTGTAAGAGGATTTTGTTAAACCGATCAAGGAGTCTTGGTTTGACATTGACTGCTACCTCATCACGTTTTGCTGTGATGACTGCAAGTTCCTTTCGTTCACTTACACAATTGCTTTCGATTTCAGCAATTTCCCGTTCTGTGGTTTTAACGATTCCGTCAAGCCTTCCTCTGCTTTCAGCCACCTCTTTTTCTTTTTTTTCGATCTGGTCGAGGTATTCGATCATCTGGCTCTCGGTTTCGGAATTTCTTTTACGGTTGTCATCAATTTCCCTCAATAGAGTCTGGTATTCCGTATTTGTTTTGACGTTTTTGAGGTACTCTTCGCTTTTCTTTAAACGGACATCCCGATCTTTCACTTCGTTCTCAAAATTTCTGTACAGCCCCTTGACTTCCGCAAGTTTTGATTCCAGGGTGTTCAGCTCGTTTTCAGCATCCCGCCTTTTCTTCCTGCGGCTATCGATTTCGCTTTCAACCCCTTCCAGCACCTTCCTTATCCTGTTCACTCCCTTCTCTATCTCTTGAAGTTGAACAAGAATTTCCACATCTTCCCTTGTAACGTTTTTCACAATTAAATGCCCCGTTTTTAAGATTTTTATATGAATTTAAAGGGGTCTTTCTCCATTCTACACACATCGATATCCATGGGTATCCCCCTTTCCTTACAAACTTTTTTTATTTTTTCACCCATCGCTTCAGCCACAATAATCTCGGAAGCAAAATGGCCCACATCAACAAGAGTCTTACCGGCATCTTCCACATGACGGGCATCATGATACGAAAGATCACCGCTGACAAAAACATCTGCGGAACTTTTAAGAAAGTCGCTGATCATACTTGACCCGCTCCCAGTACAAAGGGCCACACGACCAACCATATTATCACGCCGTCCGGCAACCTTGATTCGCTCAACTCCCAGTCTTGCTTTAACCTGACTGATAAATTCATCCATACTCACAGGATGATCGAGACAACCGATACGGCCTAAGCCCTCCGAATGTTCCGTACTGGTCAGGGGATACACGTCATAGGCCATAACGTCGTATGGATGCACTTTTCTCACATGCTGGACCACGTTTTCCACATCTTTTTTCTTTACGAGACTTTCGATTCTGAATTCTTCAATGCTGTCGATCTCGCCTTTCCTACCCGAAAAAGGCTCACTGAAAACACCTGGCTTAAATCGACCTTGACCAGCGCTTGAAAAAGAACAGCAGGTATAATCATCGATCACACCTGCTGAAGTTTCGGAAAGAGCTGTAAGGATTCTTTCCCTATGGTCGAGTGGTGTAAAAATCACCAGCTTTACAAACGGTTCTCCAACCATCCTTCCCAGAACCTCTGTCTCATTCAAGCCCAGTTTTTCGGCAAACATATCATTGAGTCCCCCTTTGGCGCTGTCAAGACTCGTATGAGCTGAATAAATAGAAAGGGAGTGTCTGGCTGCTTGAAAAATAACATTTCCAGGATACACGGAAAAATCGACGCATTTAACCGGTCGAAATATCAGAGGATGGTGTGTGACAAGAAGGTCAGCCTTTACAGAACAGGCGTATTCCACCACGGCTGGGAGCGGATCCAGAGCCGTAACTATTTTTTTTACCGTCTGTTCCTTATGCCCAACTTGCAATCCGCAGTTGTCCCACTCTTCCGAAAGATAGGGATCGGCTATCGTTTCAATGACTCTGACGATGTCCCCAACTGTAACCATAATCTCTCCCGGATGAATGAATCTGAAATACGATGCGCGCCATGGGCAAAGGAAAAAGCACCGTCACAACAGGTAATAAAAAAAGGCGTGGTATTGTGACCACGCCTTTTTTCAACCTATATAAGAACAGTGATTCGGATGCTTCATACCACCTTCGTCAACTTGGTAACTTACATTGTGTGGTGGGCCCACCTGGGTTCGAACCAGGGACCGACCGGTTATGAGCCGGTGGCTCTACCAGCTGAGCTATGGGCCCTCAAGTGCCTTGGAGTCACGTTAAATAACCCCAGGACATGGTGTTTGTCAAGTTTTATATTTCGATAAAACTCTTGAGTTTCTTGCTTCTCGTGGGGTGTCTCAACTTCCTCAAAGCCTTGGCTTCAATTTGCCTGATTCGCTCACGGGTTACGGCAAAATCCTTACCCACTTCCTCAAGGGTATGATCGGCTTTTTCACCAATACCAAAACGCATACGGAGTACTTTTTCTTCTCTGGGCGTAAGAGTGGCAAGAACCTTTCTGGTTTTTTCCGCAAGGTTCATGCTGACCGCCGCATCCGAAGGCAGCATAAACTTCTTGTCTTCGATAAAATCTCCAAGATGGCTGTCTTCCTCTTCTCCGATGGGAGTTTCAAGGGATATAGGCTCACGGGCAATTTTAAGGACACGACGAACTTTATCCAGAGGAATCTCCATCTTTTCCGCAATTTCCTCAGGCGTTGGTTCTCTACCCAGTTCTTGAACAAGATAACGGGATGTACGTATCAGCTTGTTGATGGTTTCGATCATATGAACAGGAATACGGATAGTTCGAGCCTGGTCGGCAATGGCTCTTGTAATCGCCTGCCTGATCCACCAGGTCGCGTAAGTACTGAATTTATAACCCCTTCTGTACTCGAACTTATCCACAGCCTTCATGAGGCCGATATTCCCCTCCTGAATAAGATCCAGAAACTGGAGTCCCCGGTTCGTATATTTCTTGGCAATGCTCACCACCAGACGGAGATTGGCTTTAACCAGTTCGCTTTTGGCTAGTTTTGATTTTTGACGCCCGTCTTCAATGGATGATACAATTCGGGACAACACCCTGTTGTTTGCTTTGATGGCGTATTCACGTTTATCAATCTGGTTCTGGATGTATTTGATATCAGAGAAAAGTCTTACCCTTCGTGAATCATCCAGGTCACAACGGTCTTTTGACCATGTCGGCCCTTCATCACCTAAAATCACAGACCTGAACTCCGTGACACTGGAATTAAAGGATTCAGCGCAACGGATGATGACCTTGTTCATTTCCTCGAACCATTCAATCTGCTCCTTGATGATTTTATCAACCTTTTCGGTAACACCCACTTCAAGACGCCATTCTTTGAGGAGGTTGAAGATTTTATCCGTTCTCCTTCCAATGGCACGCCTGGTTTTTCTTTGTTCATCATGGTCGAGTTCGAGTTCTTCGTTGTAAAGCTTTTCACGAAGTTCAACGTTTTCGTCATGAACCGCTCTGATGCTGTCAATGGTGGCAAGGAAACTGTCTACCTGGATCTGTTCATCCACCATTCCGTCACCCTCGTCAATATCCCTTAAAACGTGCTTGGGTCTCAGACGACCGTCCCGGATACTGTCCGAAAGAGAGAGGATATAATCAATGGCAAGAGTGGTGTCCAGCTGACATCTTAAGACTTCCTGATCACCGATCTCTATTTTTTTTGCAATTTCTATTTCACCTTCACGGCTGAGAAGAGTGACAAGCCCCATTTCACGCAGATACATTTTTACAGGGTCAGTAACCGTACCAAAATCAGTAGCAGTTGCCGTTTCATCGGCTTCTTCCCTTTCCTTATCCATGTAGATGTCGTCTTTGGTCAGCTTACTTCCGCTCATTTTTTTATCTTCAACCAGATCATCGAAGTCTTCCTCTTTTTCCACGAGCTGAATACCCATTTCGGAAAAACCCAGGAAAATCTCATCAAGCTGATCCGATGATGCAACTTCTTCAGGAAGCCCTTCGTTAACTTCATCGTAAGTAAGATACCCTTTCTTCTTACCTTCCACGATCAACTCTTTCATGAGTTCCAGCTGTGTTTTCTTATATTCATCTCCACTGGTTATGGACTTTCTGGTCATATACTCTTGCCTCCTCCGATTCCGGAATTAAATATCTTTTTCTGGCTCAAACCTTGTTTTTTCATTGTCTTTGAATACACATTCTTCTCATGAATCAGCTTGATCAAAAGGTCCTGATCATTTGTTTCTTCTGCAAGTCTGATTCTCTGAGAAAGGGTGTTTTCATTCTTCTTTTTGTTCGTGATGTACTGATGGATCAAATTGACACAATTTTTATAAAGATAAGGAATATCTCCTATAGCGAGTCCTGTTATAAGTCGTCTCGTGGCTTCATCCGAAGCGCGGTTTGTAAGAACAGCCGCCATATCATTGGCATTTCCCTTGTATTCCATAATCATGGTTCCGATGGTTTTGAAACTTGGCTCATCCAAATGTTCAACCACACCATATTCACGACATTCTTCAATAATATCAGGATACTGAAGCATCATGGAAACAATCTGCCGTTCCATGTCAATAAAACGCGACAGAGTCTTTCCAGGGCTCGTCATGGGAAGTGAGCTTTGCCCTGTCCTGCCATCCGATTCATACCCCTGTTCTGCCGGTGTATGCTCCTTGACCTTCTCATGAACAGCTTTTTCATCCACACCAATCTTATGTGCAAGGTCCCTGATATATAAGGAACGTGCAACAGGATCTTCAATCATCCCAATGACGCTTTTCATATCATTGATCACAGCTATTCGCCCCTCAATGGACAGGCCGTGTTTTTTAACAGATGATTCGGATAAAAAAGGGACAATACCCAGGGCTTTCTCCGATGCCATTCTGAATTGATCAGGCCCGAACGCCCTGATAAAGGTATCCGGATCATGAGGCTTGGGAAGAACAAGAATATCGGCACTGACAAATTCTTTTTGAAAAACAGGAATACTCCGTGCGGCTGCATGGATTCCAGCTTCATCAGAATCAAATACCAGAACGAATTTTGTCACGCCACACCGGCTCAGCATACGCACGTGGTCCCGAGTCAAAGCTGTACCCAGCGTTGCAACCACATTGGTTATACCATGCATATAAAGAGCCAGAAGATCAAAATACCCTTCGACAATATGGACAACACCCGTTTCCCTTAATGCCTGCCTTGTTCGATCCAAACCATAAAGAGACCTGCTCTTGTTATAGACCGGTGTTTCAGGGGAGTTCAGGTATTTGGGAAGAGACTGGTCCATAACCCTTCCGCCAAACCCAATAACACGCTGCCCCATGTCACTTATCGGGAAAATGATGCGGTTCCTGAAGCGGTCATAATATCTTTCATTGTTTTTTGAAACAATGAGGCCTGATTTTTCCCCTAAATCCCTTGGGATTCTCTTTCGGGAGAAAAAACGGCAGAGATTGTCCCAACCATCGGGAACAAAACCCAGGTTAAATTCTTCAGCAACAGAACCGGTCATTCCCCTCTCTTTCAAGTAAGCACGGGCGATTTTCCCCTGCTCACCATCAAACAGAACCGATTTGAAATAACCCATGGCCTCTTTGTTTACGGAATAAATGGCTTCTCTTTCATTTTCTTCCCGCCTTGATGAAGGGCTCATCTCTTTTTCAGGGATGGGAATGCCGTATTTTCCCGCAAGCATTCGAACAGACTCGGGAAAAGATACACCGTCCCTTTTCATCACAAAGCTGAAAACATTCCCTCCAACCCCGCAACCGAAGCAATGGAAGATGGCCCGTGAAGGATTCACTGAAAACGATGGTGTTTTCTCCGAATGAAACGGACATAACCCCATGTAATGATGACCTGTTTTCTTCAGTTGAACACTTTCAGAAACCACATCAAGAATATCAGCCGCATTCCGGATCGTTTCAACAATATCTTCAGGGATTAAAAAGGCCAAAACAAAAGGATCTCCATCCCGCTATTACAACAAAATCAAAGTCGTTGGCGTGAAGTCCCTTTCAACCAATGACCATAGGGACATGAGACGAATCCCATACCCATAAATTAAATATGCCAATATTCTGCCACCTCTAATGGGTTACGCTAAAGCCTCACCCATCCTACAATTCAGTGTGTAGGATGGGTGGAGCCAAAGCGTAACCCATCGCTTCCATGCGATAATCATGGATGTATTTTATTGCCAGGTTAATATATTTCCAATAAGTTCAATTTACGGAACCGGCGAAGATCCGATCTTCTGGCCGCGCCATAATTCCACAGACGTTCCCCAAGTACAATGGGAAAACTAAGATCGCATTCTTTTTTGTCAATCAAGGCAATCACGGATGATCACTGATATATTCTTCAAGGGCGTCATCGATGGCTTTCAATGCCATTTCTTCGGCTTCAACCCAGCGTCCTTTTCTTTTCATAAAAGACCCGATATTCAGGATGTTGCTTAAAAGGGGTTTCTGGGTTTCGTCGAACTCGCAATGAAAAAGAACATGCCCATCGGAAATTCGAATGATTTTCATATCAAAAGCGACCCTCGATGGTTCGCTCACCGAATAGTTTCCGCCCTTCCTGTCTTTATAATGAAATATCCGCCCTATAAGAAATGCTTCTTTCAGGTTGTATCCTTCTAATGGCATGACACCGGAATAATACGAAAGCGCCTCCACATCCTTTTTTTTCAGTTCAGGCATCAGGGTCACATTAAGTCCTGTTTTTGCACTCAATATATTGACCAGATGTTCTGTCATGACGGAAGACGCATTTTCACCGATGGTCTTAATATCCTGACCATCAAAAGGAACAGCACAATCCATACAGAAAAAAGGAAAAACACCGATGGCTTTCAGATCATTCATGGCCGGTTGCATTTCTTTTTTCATACCGGTCTCACATGCGGCAAGCATTAAGAGGCCCAATGATACGACGGAAAGAAGTAAGTATTTAAATCGTTTATCGATTATCATGATTCTAAATCCAATCTCGTTTTCTTAAGAAATACCGGCCACCCCTGCAACGTTTCACCGTTTCCATGTATATCAACACAGCAACAAAATACATCCATATTTATCGTATGGAAGCGATGGGTTGCGCTTTGGCTCCACCCATCCTAATTGATCCTAAGCCTGCAATTTTTCGTTTGTATGGGTTGACGTTCCTGAAAGTATATCCGATCAAATGACACCTTTAGTGGAATGATGCCCCTTGATCCGTTCATCAATGGTCACAGCCCAGTCCAAGGCACGCCCAAGAGCCTTAAAAACAGATTCGATAATATGATGAGCATTTTCACCGTAGCGCACATTGACATGGAGGTTCATCCCTCCTTTCATGGCGAACGCATGGAGAAATTCCTTCACATCACGGGTGTCGAAGGTTCCGCACATACCAAGGTTGTCTGGAACATGGTAAACAAGATAGGGCCTGTTTGACAGGTCAAGGCTCACTTCGGACAGAGTTTCATCCATGGGGGTCACAGCATGTCCGTATCTGACAATCCCTTTACGCTCACCCAGAGCTTCGTTCACAAGTGAACCAAGGACAATACCCATATCTTCCACCGTATGATGGTTGTCCACGCCAATATCTCCCTGGGCCAGAATCGTCATATCAAAAAAACCATGTCGCGCAAAAAGATTGAGCATATGATCAAAAAATGGGATGCCGGTGGAAATATCCGCTGTTCCGCCTCCATCAAGATCAATAGACGCAGTTATCCGTGTTTCGGATGTGTTTCTTTCAATCCGAGCGGTTCGATTCATCATGTTTCCTTATGATTTTATGATTAACCGGTATCAAAAGAGATCGCCGTTACCAGTTGATTTAAAAATAAAATAGTGAAATGACTTGGTTTCCTTTAACAGATAATTCGGCAATGGTCAATTTAAAAAAGACATTCCTTTCATCCGGCCTTCATCTATGGTATGGAATTCCGATTTTTAAATTATTATCAATGCCATTTCCTTAATAATAGCGTTGTAGGGGCGGGTTCCAAACCCGCCCGGACCCGGATTATGAGGCGGATCATGGGGCAAGGCAGGTTTTGAACCTGCCCCTACGGACTTAAGGGCATGGCCGTCAGGCTAAGGCTTGAAATGATACAATCTGCTGAATCCCAAAGGGATTCCGTATCATAGCCCAGGGTTGCGGCAACGCCGCTACCCTGGGATCACCGACGAACATCCCCCAACCCCAAAGGGGTTGCGTCCGGATATTGGCGATTCATGGGAATGTTACGCAGCCCCGTTGGGGCAAAAAAACTGATTTTTGCCTTTAGCCTGACGGCTATGGACTTAAGGGGCTCGGAAAATATTATTATGGAGAAGAAGATGAGCGTTACCTTGACGTTGAGCGATGCCTATAAGAAAGTCACAGATGATCAGGACAAAATTATAACCCCTGAGGAAACCGTCCGGATTTTCAAAGAAAAAGCAGCAAACATCAACCTGGATATTCTTGAAAGCACCATGAGAATCGACAACGGACGGCTGGATATCCCCGTTTTTTTCAGCGTATGCGGAAAAGACGCCCAGAAAGTAACAGGCACGAACAAGCAGATGGGGAAAGGAGCCACTCCATCCCAGTCCGAAGCAAGCGCCGTCATGGAGCTAGCAGAACGCTTCAGTTTTTTCTCATTTAAAAACAATAAGAAAAACTTTTTCACAGACACATGCAGGAACGTGGGCGAAAAAGCCATGCCTTTTGACCTGATCGCAAAATCAGTTCATGACAACAACACCGATGAAATTGAACACGTCCGGGAATTTTTTATGGATCTCCCGTTCCAGTGGACAGAGGCTTATAACCTCACACGTAAAAAATCCATGCTTGTTCCCTTTGACTGGTTTTTCATGATCAACGAGTTTAACGGACCATCAGCCGGAAACTGCAAAGAAGAAGCCATCTGCCAGGGAATCTCAGAAATCGTTGAACGGCATGTTTCTTCACGTGTCAGCATGGAAAAACGGCCTGTTCCGAGTATTGATCCCTGGACATCTCACGATCCCCTTGTCCATGAAATGCTCACAAAATATGAAAAAGCCGGTGTCCGCCTTGTGGTTTCAGATTTCACCCTTGACACAGGAATACCCACAATAGCCGTACTCGGCTGGGACCCTGCAACATTCCCGGAAGCAAGTGAAATCGTGTGGACAGCAGGCACAGCCCCCGATCCCCACAAAGCTCTGAGCAGAGCCTTGACCGAAGTGGCCCAGCTTGCCGGAGATTTCAATTCCAAATCAAATTACATCGCAAGCGGCCTTCCAAAGTTCCAGACCCTTGCTGAAGCAGATTACATCACAAACACTGAAAAAACTCTGACCATGCAGGATTTACCGGATCTTTCTGACATCAACATCCGTGTGGAAATCGAACGATACGTATCGACTCTCGAACAACGGGGCTTTGAAGTATTTCTCATCGACACCGCCCATGAAGGCCTTGCCATTCCCGCCTTTTACACCATTATCCCCGGAGCCCATTTCAGGGAAAGAGCAACAGGAACAAGCGTGGGCATGTTCACCGCCAAATTCATCACGGAAAACCTGGATACCAGGGAAGCCCTCTTGCGCTTGAAATCCATGGCGGAAAAACTACCCAACGCTTATTACATTCAGTTTTATCTCGGCCAGCTCTATCTTTCTCTGGAACGGCATGAAAAAGCTCTGGACTATTTCAAAACAGCCATAACTCTCAACCCTCAAGAGCAGGACATTCCTTCGATCTGCTCCTACACCGGAGTCTGCCTGAAAGACATGGAACGATACGAAGAAGCCCTTGTCATCTTAGAAAAAGGCGCCGAAACAGACAACGAACGGGAAGATATTTTCAACCTCATGGGTTTCTGCCATTTCAAACTGAAAAACCATGAACAGGCCATCGGTTGCTTCAAGCGCGTCATCGCCCTCAACCCCTCATCAGCCATCGATTACGCCAACATTGCCTCCAACTACAGAGACATGGGCCAGCCAGACAAAGCCATATCCTACTACACCCTGGCCCTCACCCTGGATTCAAGCCTTGATTTCGCCCGAGATAATCTCGATAAACTCCGAAACAGCCCGGGGTGTTGAAAGCGACCGCCTACAGTAAAAAAGAGATGGTATGGTGTACTTGTAGCGGTTTGAAATCATAAACGCCCTGGCCCGATTTAGAGGGTCAAGCTGGGCCAGCATTATTCGTTTCTACGCTTCTAAATTGAATCTTTTAAGCCAGTATCCTGGCTTTCGATGCAAGTGCATCAACGCAAAAACCTTTACTGTGGTTCCATCATACGAATAAACAATTGCGAAAGGAAAGCGGTGTAAAAGATACCTTCGTGTTCCAGATACGTATGCTGGCCAGCTTTCCGGATATTCCCAAGTGTATTCCATTCCATGATCAAGCTCGTTCATGAACTGATCCTTCAATCCTTGCGATTGACTTTCATACCACTTTTTAGCGCCTTCAATTTCAAGAAATGCCTGGGGATGGATGATAACCGGCGTCAATTTTCACCCCTCAACCGTTTTTTTGCATCATCCCAGGTCACAAATACGATACCTTCACGATTTACGTCGGCCATTCTTTTCTGAATTTCCTGCTGCCACTCTTTTTCAACGTCCGTATCTGTTTTCGCCTCAAGGCTTTCGATCAATTGTTCGGCTATAAATGCCCGTTGCTGTTGGGGCATGTTCATTGCTTTTTCCAAGATCGTCTCTACTTCTTTATTCATGGTTTCTCCTTACTGAAGTTTCCTATAAATTAAAAACAACTTTTGGATGCCTTATGATGCAATTGGCATAGAAATTGGTTTCATTTTCCATGCCAATTTTCAAGTAAATTACATGGTAAACTACTTAAATTATTGACAAAAAACAGCAAGATTATCCTTGGAAAAGTAGGAGCTCCTATGGTATGTTTTAATTGCGCAAACAATTGAAATCATACAAAAAAGGAGCTACCTACAATGTTTATATTACGCGATTTGCTCGTACCTCTGCAAGCAGAATTTTCTAAAACTGAGCAGGGCCAAAAAAGAAAAGTCTGGTTTGTATACACGTTACTGGCTGTGGTGGTTCCATTCACATCATCAATCACCTCCAACCTGTTACGTGCCTTGCAAACTCTGTTTGGTTTAAAATTACAGAGTCAGCGTTTTTACACTTTTATGGCGAGCACAACGCTGCCGTGGCCAGGGTTGTGGAAAGCTATGTGGGGAATGATTCCGTCACCGGCCACTGACGAACGAATTATGGTTGCACTGGATGATTCCATAAATCCAAAGAGTGGACACCAAAATATGGCAAACGTTTGGGCTCTGTGGATGATTGTGCAACCAGGCTGAAGGAAAAATGCTCAGACATATACCGCTTTCCTCTATGGTAAGAAAAGGGAAGTGTTGGCGTATTCACAGACCGTTATGTTGAAAACGATGAAGTGCCCGGTAAGAGTTATTTGGGTTTATCGGAAAACACGATACGTTGCTCTCATGACCACAGACATGACACTTTCTGTTGAGCAAATTATAGAATATTACGGTGCTCGCTGGAAGATAGAGTCTGGATTTAAAGAAATCAAACAGGAGATTGGCAGTTCAAAATCACAAGTTAGAAATGCGAATTCTGTGTTGAATCATCTCAATTTCTGCATGATGGCCACAACGCTGACATGGATTTATGCCGACCGGTTACAAAATGCGCCGGATAGAAGGCATAAAGTTCGGGGCCGAGCCGGATTTGCATTTTCTGATGTGCGTAGGATAATCGCGGAGGAGGCATTGAGTCCAGATTTTTATAGGGTTTGCCCTGTGCCAGCACAAATCCCACAAAAATCTTTCATCAAGACCTTGCTACGCATGGTGGCATAGCAAGATGCCATATAAATTTATAGGAAACTTCAGCCTTAACACTCTCCAATATTATATAACCGGAGCAAAGTCCAATTTAAGTTCTGCTTGAATATTTACAGCACTAGAAGGGGCAGTGGATAAGTTTTTGATGTCAATCGTAAATGCTTTGTTATCCTCGAATATATCTGGACGTGGAGCATTACCTCCAGCATGGCCTCCAACTCTTGTCAAAATTGAATTAGTAGTTGAATAGGTTTCATTCAGAATTGTGACCTCACCAGGCTCATAATAATCATCTTCATAATTTAATTTGCCATCAGTTGTAGTGCCTTTAATGCCCACCCAAAGGTTGGGACCATACTCAGGCCCAAAGTCTTTTAATATAAAATCACCCGTACCTTTTATATCAACTGACCCGGATGTGTCACCCCACCATGTATATTTTCCTGTAAATTTCCTTGTGATTTCTTTATTCATTGTCATATTTATCCTTACTTGATCTATACAGAGTTTCATGCCAAAGTCGCGATATGCAACCTTCACGTTGAGCTTCCGGAAATATGCCTCTTTTAACAAATCATAAATTAAGTTATCGGTGGTCATGGACTTGATTGGAGATCCAGCGTGTGCATCTGCAATTTCGACAACCACAGTATATCCGTCTGTTCGTTGAATCGTAAATTTATAGATTTTTTCGCTGGCTGAATTAATATTATTTTTACTTTGCCTTCAATCCATGTCAGCGCTGGAAGCTGGGCCTATTTTATTCCAACCGATGAATTTTGATTCATGGTATTCTGCCTCCTTAATTTAAAGTTAAATGCGTTTCTTCTACGCTTATAATAATCAACAAATTGCCACTCGATATATATAAGTTATAAGAAAAATATGGTATTTTTTGTAACGACCTTAAAAAATCTTTCGTGCTTGGAATCAGTGTTCATTCAAGTCTAAATTGAATCAGTAAGAGTATTTGTGCATAATTTCTCAGATTAATCACAAGTTGTCAACATCGAAACATGATTATTACAAGCGAAATTCCTTTCATTATCTTCACTTTATTAATCAAGTAAAGGAAAAAACAAAAATTAAAAAAATTGGCTCCAATTATTTAAACAGGGGCTTTTTAGGGGACAGGTCAATTATTCATCTTTCCGAAAAATCCCCATTTGTTGCCTCACCAAATTCGTTGTTACTTGCTTTTTTTAAATTCTATAATCGATATTTTGAACGAGCGAAATGTTAGATAAATCTTACATTCATTACACACATCCTCCTGCATATTGCACACTTATTTGAGTAATTAATTATATATATTAGATAGTATATTCCACAAAAAGAAATAAGTCATAATACATAATATTCCGCAAATTACTGTATTTTTTAAAAAAATAAATACCCACCTAAAGTGGCGCATTTTTTGCTTATCAAGATTTTATATTCACAAAGTGGGGTAGTCGGTTAGTGCCCAATGGTGTATGATCCTCGTAAAAATATTTTTTTGCTGCGAGATGCTGTTCAAATACCCTTGATATCAGGTCACGATTATCCCAACACGTACCGCAGTTTTGTTGAGATGTTTCCTGACAATGCATCTTGCGCGCGGATATAACTGGGTCTAACTCTTGTGGGGCACTAACCGACTACCCCCTTCACAAATTAGCATGGTTTGAAGGTTCTCAAGCAAATTTTTTTGCCTGATAATCAGCATGAACCCCGAAAAATTTATTATTCATTTTTGGAACAAAACATTCGTTTTGCCGGTTCTCCTGAAAAAAAACCGCTAAAAACCCTGCCATAACCTAACATTTATAAAAATGTATTCGGTTAAAATTACAACAGTCGGGGTAGAACAATCTGAAGTAATAAAAAATAACAGCTATTGGCTTTTGTGTTGATTTGTAAAATTGGAAAACTCGTTTTGAAGTTATTGACTTGATGCAACTTATTAACTGGAGACCAAAAATGAAATTAAAAAAAATAATCACATTATGTTATGCATTTTTAGCATTGACCAGCTCAGTTCAGGCCGATTACATTACCAGACCGTTTACAGGAATATATACATGGTGGGGCGATATTTCATCAGGCACAATCTCCTTAGAAGGTACCGCTGATTTTATTTTAAATGATTTCGGTCCTGGTTTTGGCCCTCCCCCGTGGGTAGGTGTTAGAGGAGTGACTTATGACGGGCAATTAACTTTTGAAGATTGTTTTTATGAGCCTGGGGAAATGACAGTTCTAAATGAACACTACTCATCAGACGATTCTTTGTTGTTTCGATTCGGTGGACATGCTGGCGGTGATGGGCCGAGATCTGACATTTTTGTTGAAAACAAGCCATTTAACCTTGTTTTCTATAATGATTTTTTTAGTCCCCCAAAAGACGGAATGATTCAGATTCAATCAAATTTAGAACTATACGTTGGGGCTGCGCCGGTTCCTGAACCTGCCACGATGTTTCTTTTTGGACTCGGATTGATAGGGGCGACAATATCAAGAAGAAAGGTTGATATATAAATATTTTACTCTGTTTTTTTCTCAGAAAGTTGAGTTTATTAATATAATCCGCTATCAATTAGCAAAACGAATCTGGAGCTGATGCGGAAAAATGATGATTTGAAATGTATAAGAATCCGATAATCATCATTATAGCCATGAACATTTCGTCTGGCCAATCACCAGAATATTTGTTGACAAACATGTGTACCATCATATCAATTGACGGTCTTGGACAATACATTGGTACGGCTGAATCCCGATAAGGATAAAGATATCAAGGATGCTCTTTTAAGGTTTAGGTGACAACTTCCTTAACACTCTCCAATATTATATAACCGGAGCAAAGTCCAATTGTAGTTCTGCTTGAATATTTACAGCAATAGAAGGGGCAGTAGATAAGTTTTTGATGTCAATCGTAAATGCTTTGTTATCCTCGAATATATCTGGACGTGGAGCATTACCGCCAGCATGGCCTCCGACTCTTGTCAGAATTGAATTATTAGTTGAATAGGTTTCATTCAGCATTGTAACCTCACCAGGCTCATAATAATCATCTTCATAATTTAATTTGCCATCAGATGTAGTGCCTTGCCCACCCAAAGGTCAGGACCATACTCAGGCCCGAAGTCTTTTAATATAAAATCCACCCGTACCATTTATAACAACTGACCCGGATGTGTCACCCCACCATGTATATTTCCCCGTAAATGGCCTTGTGATTTCTTTATTCATTGTCATATTTATCCTTACTTGATCTATGCAGAGTTTCATGCCAAAGTCGCGGTAGGCAACCATCACGTTGAGGTTATCCCCCTGTTAATTTTATAATATCGGATCTGGAGTTATAATTATTGGGTGTAATGGCGAAATATAGGCAGCAATTTAACATTATTCTTGAACAACTATGTTATATCATCAATCGTTATTATCAAAAGAATGAAATATAATTATTTGTTGAAATAGTAGTCCTAAATATTAACATTAAATTCGAAAAAAACCACAAAAGAAGAATAACGTGGATAGTACGACACAGCGGCATGTTCAGTCAAGTAGTTTCCAGACCGATTGTTTGCTTCATGGATAGAGGTCACAAGGAGCAGTATATATATACTCAAGCCGGAATTTATTATGTCAACCGGCTTAAAGGCAACGAAAAAACCTCCCTTGTTTATTACATTGTATCGGAATTGGAATTTATAATTATTTTAGACTTTAGTTTTAAGGTGATGTCCCCATTTAATTGACAAACGATAATAAATTTTATAATGATTGACTCGGTTAGAATAAATTTTTAAATCGGAGGCAATCATGAGTGAACTTGAACAATATTTCTGTCCCAACGAGCAATGCAAGGAATACGGTCTTCGTAGACAGGGTAACATCGCTGTCCGTGGCAAGTATGGTAAGGGCAAAAGTCGTGATTTGCTTTATTGTCGAACATGTGGCAAACGTTTTGCGGCTACACGTGCCAGTGCTCTGTTTGGTCTTCATTTGCCAGCCGAAATGATTCGCCAAATCATCCACCATGCAGCAGAGGGTGTCGGAGTACGAGCCACCGCACGCCTATTGGAGCTTGATAAAGACACAGTCAATCGAGTAATCCTTCGGGCTGGTGAACATTGCGCTAAGGTTCTTTCAGAACTATTGACCTCATTGGAAATGACAGAAGTACAACTTGATGAGTTATGGACGTTTATAAAAAAAAGGAAAGTTCTGGCAGCACCGACGATCTTGAGAAAAAATACGGGCGGACGTGGATCTGGACTGCTATCGACGCATCCACGCGACTGATGATCACGTTTTGGATTGGTGGTCGTGAATTGGACGATGCCCGGCAACTACTGAAAGATTTGACTGGTCGTTGTATCGGAAAGCCATTGTTTGTCTCGGATGAACTACCCCATTACGGAAGAGTATTGGCCGAGTTGTATCATAAGCAGATTGCACAGGAACCTACAGGTAAACCCGGGCGCCCAAGGAATCAAGAGCGGGTTATTGATGCAGACCTTGACTAAGCAACGGTTCATAAGACGCGCTTGGGTGCAAAGATTATCAAGGTCGAACGCAAGATTGTCCACGGAAGCGAGGATCACGTACTATCGCGATTAGAGAAGTCGCCAAGCAAGACTGTTAATACAGCGTATATCGAACGATCTAATCTGGATTGGCGATTGTGGGATGCTCACCTGGCTCGCAAGGCACCGACTGTTGCCCGGTCAATGCGCTGGCTAAAGGTCAAGTTCGCAATATGTGTGGCCTGCTACAATTTGATCCGGCCACATGAAACACTCAGTCGTGGCAAGGATCGTGTTTTTCGAGCAAAGACTCCCGCAATGGCAGCAAAGGTGACCAACCACCGATGGACGTTTGCAGAATTGCTGGCGCATCCTGCTTTGTGTCAATAATATGGGGACATCACCAGTTTTAAGACCTACTCTTTATTTCAAAATCTTTATATCAAGATACCAAGAACAAAAAAAAGTCAAATACCACTGGTAAAGCCGATGGCATTTGACTTTATGTCTGTTCAAAGCGAAAAAAAGTGGGTAGACTCAAAAGTTGTTATTTTAATAGAAGTCAGAAGCCCTAAACGACTATCTTCTTCAACTTAATTCTCAGAACGAATCTTCATCTTTAACAAATGTCAGCAATATTATAACAGCAAAATTCTTTCTTCTACCACAATAATAAATCAGATTTACTCCCCATCAAAAATAACTAATTAAACATAAATTCAATTAGTTATCCTTACATTTGTTGGTTTCTGTGGCACAACAACAGGAAAGGAGCTTTCAGAAAATGGGGACACTGAACCGTCTTCATAGACATCTTGTACACTGAAATAAAACGAACCACTGACACCATTACCTAAATATACCTGATTATTAGATTTTTCAGCAACCGGGCCATTAATGGGAGTTATCTGAAGAGTATTCGGATACTTCGAAGGATCTGTTTGTTCAGTCGTCCCATACTTCAAAACATATTTTGTAACTTTTAGGTTGGGGTTTTGATTGATAACTGTTAAATTCGCTGTGCCGGCTACACATATTGATGAAAAACACACCGTGACCCAAAGACAGATCAAAGCATATAGATTCTTTTGCATTAATATTTCCTCCATTGATTTTTGTTATGCTATTACACTATTCAGATAAACATAAATATCTAACGTTTAAAATTTATATCATTTAAAATTGACCGGTAAACCATTTGATGGATTTCCATTATCATCTACAATAAACAGAAACGCTTGACCACTTGAAAACGAGCCCTTATTAACTGTAATCTTTACAGAATCAACATCACCAACCCTGGGATTCCACTTTGTTGGAATTTGAATTTCGCGATGTGTACACTGACTCCAAATACTGGAATTTCCGATCTCAACTCGTGCCTGTGAGTTAAACTGAACGAAAACATCATCAATGTAAAAATTGCCTTTGTCAACCCCATTACCAAAATAATTTTCCCATACAATGTTTTTCCACGGATAATCAGTTGTTTCTCTTGTGGATGTATTTCTAATATAATTGGCAAAGGTAACGGGTGGTACTGGTACACCATCTTCGCTCCTATGAATCAATATACTTATAGTTCCGTCTTTTGTATTTGGGGTACTTGTTTCTGTCCAGACTTCAATTCGCTGCCAAACATTCGTTTTGATACCATATGATCTATAAATACTTGCAGGCGTTGAATCACCAGCATAACACGAGGTATCATAAGTTGGGATAGAAGAAGATCTACAAAAATTTATCAACATATTATTCCCGTTCTCAAACATCGGAGGGTTACTTGTTCCCATTAACTGTTGGGACCAGTACCAGTTATGGGGTTGATCCGCGTAAATTCCCCCACCGAGGCCCGGCGTAACACGAAACATTTTAAATTGCCCAACGGATGAAGAAGTAGAACCGGTTGCCCATGTTAATGGAACGGGTTTAAACCACCATGTGGCGTACGCAGAGTTGAACCCCCCTGGTTTGTTAAGAGTGAATCCGCTTGTGTATACAGATGATATTGGAAAAAAAGCTTTTATACTCTTTGAACCACCATGCTTGTCTTCAGTTGTATATACAGGACACTGTCTTGATGAACTTGTTGTTTCAGTACTCCAATTAGTTGGAAGTTTTATTTCCGAATTATTAGTCCCTTGTTCAATATTATTACCAAGCCATTGTGTATCAAGAGTGTGTGTTCCGAAACCGGCACCTCTAACAATAATACTATCACCATCATCAAACAGTGAATCCGACACTGCAGTAACTTTCGGTATAGCTCCATAAGAATAATATGGAACCATGATAATCAATACAAAAAAGAAATATAGAATTTTCAATGCGTCCTCCTCACTTTTTTACAATTACAACCATCTCAACTTATTTAAACACGAAGAAACATTTGCAAATATTGAGCCATATTTAACAAAAAATTATGTTTTTCATAAAGCAAATAACTGGTGATTTGATGAGATTAATTAAAGAGTTTCATTTATAAATAATAAAGGTTAATCACTGCCTGCTGATTCATACAATTTTTCATGGTTTGTAGCCCAGCTCAGTCAGATCTATTTGACTTGAGAAATGGCTCCGTTTGTTTGAACAGTGAAATTTCATTATTTAGTGAAGCATCTGCCTCTTATCAAGCCGCCTTTTCAACTGTCGTCGGCTACATCATGTTATAAGCCTCATCTGGTGTTCTTTTTCCCAATTGGGAATGGGTAAATCCCGTTACTGACAAAAGACTTTTACCATGTTGCAATTTTTTCATTTAATTCAATAAGCCGCTTATTCCAAGATTCGGACAGTGTCTTCCTTAATATAATTATGTCATTCTGATATTTTTTATAATTTTTTATAATTTCATTTATCCCATCAGAAATTGATTTTGCATCAGGTGTTACAAAAATGCACCCTTTATTGAAATATGAGCGTAAAGCAACTGTGTCAGAAAGTATAAGTGGCTTCCCAACAGAAATCCCTTCATATGCCCCACAAACAAGACAATTTTCTCTTAAGGTCAGATCTAATACTGCATCTACTGAATTTAACAAACTCCAATAGCTATCGTCTGAAATATAACCTAAGAGTTTAACGTTTGAAGAAAGTTCATTGGTATTAAACTTACCTTTATAGTTGCCTGTAAAATATAAAAAAATATCATCAGAAATAATGTGTCCCGATTTAATCATTTCACCAAATGGTTCATCGTTACTAAAAGTACAAATGCAGGCGATATTGAATCTTCCTTTTAAATTATAACCCAAGGGTTTAAAAGATTCAAATGGTGAATAGATCTTATCTTGTAAAATAAAAGCACGGCCATTATTTTCTTCAACTATTTGTTTTAATGCAATGTTTGTTACAATAGTAAGGTTAGAGTTTTTTTGAATAAAAGCAGATATTTTCATTAAACAATTATTTCGACCCTCAAATGGTAGAATACCTGCATTATGGGAATCAATAATTAATGGGAATTTAAAAATTTTTTTTAATAATACCGCTATCAATGATAATAATATCGATGGGTTTTGAACCGCGATAATGTTTTTTCGATTTAAATAAATTATTAATATTGTGCGTAATGTGCAGACAAAGTACCGGACCAACCTTGGTTTATTTATAATTAGTTCATATAATTTCCAATTTAAACTTTCGCTAATTCCTTTATTTCTTATTTGCTTCTCCCAAGTAATCCAAATTCCATTTTTCATATTGCCCCTATTTATGAATATGTATACACTGATCGCTTCTTAAGTACTCAGCAATTGAAGATGCAATTGCCAAAGACCCTGCATCAGTATAATGGACATTATCACCAAATTCAATTTTACTATGGGGTAAAATACGGTATAGATCAATAAGATCCAAGCGATTTTCACCTGCCACGTATTTTATAGAATTATTACATTTGGCTAATGCATCAATAATCCCTTTTAGAGATAATTTAATATAAAATCTTCTAAAATCATAAAAAATATCCTGATAATCTTCCATATTTTCATTACGCAACAACATTGGATATGTACTCAATACAACTTTGATATGTTTCGATTTTATATATTTTACCAATGTATCAAGATCACTTTGAAATGAAGCCACAGCTTCAGGGGCAACAGAATCAGCTGGAGGTTGCCCGTTTAGCTTAACCCTTTCCATGGCAATGACCTGATTTTTCATGGCCATAAGCTGATATTTTTTTAAAATTTCCTGGGGTAAAACACTTTTAATCACTATCTTTATTTTTGGTAATATACGTAAAGAACCAATGCCTTGTTTTACATTGTTAATGAAGCTTTTTTTCAAATTAAGGGGTTTATTATTTTGTTTGGTCTGCGATATTTGTTTTTTAGTATCACCCATATTATGAGTAGAAATATTATCAACATAATTAAATGGATTAACAACCATAATTATTATTTCCGGCTGTAGATCCAATACATATTTATCCAGATAGACTGTCCATTTATCTAAAAACTGTCCGACAACAGCCGTATTAATAACGTCATAGTTATCTCCTAATATTTCATTCAATTGTCTTGGCCAATCTTTATTTTGGCTCTCATACAAACCAAATGTTTCCGAGGCTCCCATACACACAATTCTGATTTTTCCGACGTTAGTTCCTGTTTTAATATCTGGCCCACGAAAACCTAAATTATTTATTTTCCATTTTTCAAATTGTGCATTTGGAATATTATGTCTTATTCTTTCAGCATCATATT
Source organism: Desulfobacteraceae bacterium (assembly GCA_041660385.1). Lineage (GTDB taxonomy): Bacteria > Desulfobacterota > Desulfobacteria > Desulfobacterales > Desulfolunaceae > DYJE01. The sequence goes on from JBAZWJ010000031.1 coordinate 28,842, forward strand.
CCCTTAAAATATCTGGCGAGTACTTTCCAAACATCGGGGCATTGTACTTAAATTTGTCATCAACTCTTGCCAAGAATTCGAGCGTCAAACAAAATATAAGAAAAATAAAACAAACATTTATATATTGATAAGTTATTTTCATCATTGTTTAAAACTGCAAATAAATAAAAGATTGCGCCTTAGCACCATAAAAGCAAAGAAGATAAGCAACGCATGCATACAGAAAACTCTTTAGGTACAAAGGTTGACAACGAAAATCAACATATTTGATATATTTACAATCAAACTCCCAAATAACCCAATTATCTTTCAATATCTGAAAAAGCATAACCGCAAATGGTATGGCAATAAAGAAAGATACTTTACCCAGAAGATCAAATGCCTGCCCGATGGGAATAGAACTTAAAGTAACTATATGATACATAATGGTTTTAATCTGGCCATAACTTTCAGCACGGAAAAAAATCCAACCTATGCATATAAACTGAAACATAACAAATGCTTTAGCCATATAGATAATAATAGATGAATGTGATTCCATAAATACTATTTTGATATTTTTACTGAATCGATGTATGCAAAGGAGCATTCCATGGAATCCTCCCCATATTATGAAATTCCAAGCAGACCCATGCCAAAGTCCCCCCAAAAGCATGGTCACCATCAGATTGCGATACGTTTTTTCTCGGCTGGTTTTGTTTCCACCCATAGGAATGTATAGATAATCTCTCAACCACGTCGAAAGACTGATATGCCATCGTCTCCAGAAATCTGATGGGTCGATTGAAAAATAAGGATTTTTAAAGTTATGGATTAAATCAATTCCAAGGCATTTTGAAACGCCTCTTGCAATATCGGTATATCCCGAAAAATCACCGTAAATCTGGAACGCAAAGGCCCAGGTCGCAATAATATATTCTACACCTGTTGAATTTTTATTACCGTATATCTGTTTAACAATAACAGCCAGATTATCTGCCACAAACACTTTCATGAACAAACCCCAGAAAATCAGATTAAGCCCTCTGATAAACTTATCCTTATTAAATTGACGACTGTTTTCAATTTGAGGTAATAAGGCACTTGCTCTTTCAATAGGCCCAGCTAAAAGCAATGGGAAAAAAGATACGAATAATGCAAAATTTAAAAAACTATGGGTTGGTTTCTGTTTGCCGCGAAAAACATCAATCGAATATGCCATTTTCTGAAACGTATAAAAAGAAATACCAACAGGTAATATAACATTGATCATGGTAAAACTTGGATGGATTCCAATAAAATGTAGCGAAGAAAACAGCGTATCAGAAAAGAAATTCCAATATTTAAAAAAACCAAGTAACGTCAAGTTTATAATTATACTGATAAGAACGTAATGATGTTTCTTAGTTTTTGAAGGTTCATTATATATCAGTAGCCCACAAAAATAATCCAAACTGGTTGATAAAAATATAAGAAATAGAAATCGCCAATCCCACCACCCATAAAAAACATAACTGGCTATTAATAATAAACAATTTTGCCAGTGATGACTGAAACAATAATAAAGCCCGACAACAACACAAAAAAAAACAAAAAATTCGAACGAATTAAAAATCATCTGAACGTCATACCCCTGCGGCACGCATCTAAAAAATGTATCATCCCAGTACCATGATAATTCAATGATTCCAGAGTATCTTCAGGATTTACATTTATCCTGGAAATGTCCATGGGGTCCCCAAAAACAGAGGACCTCTTATATGTCAAAGAAAACGAAACCTTAATACCAGAGTTTCTAAGAATTTCTTTGTGATTTTCATCGAAATCGCCTGCCCCCCCGTTGGGGTAGGCAAAAAAGTCACAAGGGCTCCCTGTTAATTTTACAAGTTTTTCATTATTAACTGCTATTTCATTTACCACAGCAGGATAACTCATGGAAGAAAGGATGGTATGTGAATGGGTATGCCCGCCAAAATGAATATTCCGATTCGCAAGATTCGTGATCTGTTCATCGGTCATACTGAAAAACAGCCTCATTATCGGATCATCCGGGCTGATTTTCCTCATAACATCTGAAGATAGTGGGTATATGACGGCATCTCGTTTTTCTGGTGGCAATAATTTCAGAGCATTAAAAATCAAATCATGTTTCTGAGATGTAATCGCGTTATCCGTATTTTTCAATCCCAGTGCATTGCACAGCCATCCGGCTTCAGCAATAGAACATCGCATTAAAAACAGCCAGACCATATCAAACCAGAACGGTTTTCGATCTTCCACATACCGTGTGGGAACAAATACAACCGCCGAAATATCCATGGATTTAAGAATGGGCCATGCCAGACGGTGAAAACTCTCATAACCATCATCAAATGTTATCAGAGCTGAGTTTTCAGGAAGGTCGGTTTTACCATCCACGCAGTCCAATATATTCTGGGGGGAAATAACCCTGTACTTTTTTTTTATGAACGCTATCTGCTGCGCAAAATTATCAACGTGCACAAATGTGGCCGGCAGAGATCCTGTTTTATGAACAGGTCCGTCAAAAAGCCCGTGATAAGTCAGGATCAAAGGCTTTTTTCTGTTCAAATAATGGAACAGCCATGGGAGACCCGTTGCATTTGCAAGTTTGTATTTATACTTTTCCAGCATGATAGAACCTGAATTGGTAGTAAGTGTTTTCAAAACAACGTTCTGATTGTTTTCAAACAATCATGGATTACGAATCGCTTTGTCCAAGCATCTTTCGATAAAAATGATCTGTATTTTCGATCATTCTTTGAATGCTGAAGTTATTTTCAATAAATTCATAGCCGGACTGTCCCATCTGTTCTGCTTTTTCAGGTGATCGGATTATTTTCAAAACAGCTTCCGCCATTTTTAAATCATCATCCGGGGGAACAATCCAGCCGGTAGCTCCATCTATCACAAGCTCAGCGTTTCCACCCACATCGGTTGCCACAACAGGAAGCCCCATGGCCATGTATTCCATAATGGAGTTGGAAAGCCCCTCTGAATCCGATGAAATAACACCCAGAGTTACTTTTTCAAGCAACTGGGCCACATCACGTCTTCTTCCCATAAACGCCATCACGGATGTCAGACCCAGATCTGATGAAAGTTGCTCAAGTGATTCGCGTAAATGTCCGTCTCCAATAACCTGATACTTAACTTCCAGATGTTCTTTATGAACAATGGCACAGGCTTTAACAAAAAGGTCCACCCGTTTCACTTCACGATTAAGATTGGCCACAATAGCCACAATGCATTCTTTTTTATTGTCCTTTACTCCTGTTCTATTTTCAAAGGACTTAATATCCAGCCCATTATAGATAACGCTGATTTTCTCAGATTTTATTCTCTCCATCTGAGCGGCTTTTTTCTTAACCGCATTGGAATTGGCAATCACTCCAGATACAAAGCGGTTAGCCGCTCTGAGCTTAAGTATGTCCATTGGCGAAAGATTGAATCCCATGTCTCTTCGAGAAGAAATAAGGGTCTTGATACCAGAAAACCTTGCCAACAGAATTCCAATACTGTTTGATGCAGGGAAAAAAGTATGAACAATATCGGGTTTCTCTTTCTTCAAGATCCTGTAAAGTTTTATTATTGAAGGTAAAGACTTCGATATATCGGACTTTACACCCAGACTTTGAATCATCACATCCGGGAATAATGAACCAGCTTCGTCAATGATAAACGGGCTGTCCTGCAATGAAATCAGAGTCACGGAATATCCAAGGCCAGGCAACTGCCGTAGCAGATGTGATAATTGATTTTCTGTCCCAGCATTAATCGTTCTTAGGAAATCTACGATATAAATAATTTTAAGCATATATTTCTTTTACCATGAAAAATATGAAGGGCATGAAGTTAATTTTGCGACCCTTTCGTTCTACCCCCCTTCATGCACTTCATAGTGCTTTCATTAACTCTATTGATAGAGTTCAATGTCTCCATCTCCATGCCAGAAATCCCAGCGGCAGAGGCCAATCCTTTGCTGAACTTCGGTATCTAACGCAAGATACGTGAACCGTGGAGACCGGTTCGTTGGTAAAAATCCAAAGCGATAAAACCATTTCCTTGCATCCGGGTGTGTGGCAAAACACCAGATTCGTGAAACCTTATTATCATTGAAATAGCTAATTGCAGCCTGGATCAGGGCATACGCGCAATCACGATCATTATTGTTACAGATCATATCCACAATCCAGCCCTCTTCCGATTCAGGCCCGATACAATTCACAATAATGGCACCACGCGCATTTTCCGAACCCGCTTTTAATATGGTGTACTGTTTCACAGGGCACCGTGTATATCGCCAGTTCAGATAGTCTTTCCCCTTCCGGGGTCGCAGTGTATTATCGTCAATCAAAGCAGCGTCAAGATCATCGAAGCTGTCATCAAACTCATTGATCTGATGAACGTTTATCTTCTGATTAATTTTTGGGAAAGGTAACAGTATGCTCCATAGTCCAAGAACATGGAACAGACTTTTTTTCATCATGGAACCCTGAATGGCTTTAGACCGGCAGACTCTGATCATGTAATTCGAATGGGAAACATCCTTGTACCCAAGGGCTTTCCTCAAACCATACATGGCATTGCTTGTACCTTTGGCAAGGGACAGATTAAAACCTTCGCTACCATGGATTACAAGTTTTTTTCCAATTCCCCTGCCCCGTACAGATAGAGAAACCATCGAATCCTGCTGCCACGAAGCATTTATTTCTTTACCCGAAAAACCGATCTCCACAGGAGCAATCCCGACGCAGCCTGCTATCCCCAGCCGTTCATCAACGGCAATCACCGCTTTTTCTGCCATAGAAAAAGGGAGGTTTTCCTTTCTCCATTCCCAGCAACGGACAAAACGTTCGTACTCTTTCAGATTGTCTTTTAAAAAAGCGAGAAGAGCCTCTTCATCACTCTGACTCATCATTTTTATTTTTATCGGATTAACAGTTGAAATTCTATCATTCATATGGATTTGTAGATTTTTCTGATGTGATCTTCAAAGATCGTTTCAATGTTAAAAAAAGTTGCTTAAAATGGCTGGGTCTGATTTTTTTAATTCTTGACCAGGTCAAATCCCCTCCCATAACTGGTTTAACTCGAATCTTCCATTCCATCTGAAGCGAATATAGTTTCCAGATAAAATCATATGCTGGCGAATTAAGTCGTAAGCATAGTTTTTTAAACGCAGTTAATCGTCTTTGCGATTTATCCAGTTTTATGATTCCATCATTTGTAATGAGCGTTGGAATAAAACGATATGTATGCTTGTTTTCTGATGAATTTATAACCGTAAGACCGCTTTTCCTGTTGTTCTCAGACAACTTGAATTGGCTCTGATGTGGTTTACCTTCCCTGTTGATGAAGGACCAGTTGAATTCATCAAAGAGAAAATTACCCATACTATAACAGATCAGACTACCATCATAAGTCTCTATCCCTTGAAGGACATGGGGATGATGACCCAGAATAATATCAGCGCCTGCCTGTACAAGTTTTTTTGCCATACTGCGCTGTTCAGGAGTCGGATATTCATATTGCTCGATACCCCAGTGAACAATTACAATCACACAATCCGACTGTTTTTTGCACTCTATAATGGTATTCACTGTTTCAGTTAGATCAAGGAAAGCAACACCAGGTTCCTGTTCTCCCGCATAACATCGCGACGCAACAACAACCGAGGACCTGGCTATAACAGCAACATTATGTCCATTCAAATTCATAAATAACGGCTTATTGGCTTCATTTCTGTTTTTCCCGGCACCTGTAAAAGGCAGCCCTGCCTCTTCAAGTGCGGCAATTGTGCTGAAAAGTCCATCTTCACCGTAATCCATCATGTGGTTATTGGCTAATGAAACAAGATTTATTCCTGTTTCTTTCAAGATATCAGCCCACCCGAGAGTTCCTCTAAGTGTGCATTTCCCTTGAACAGGATGACCTGAGTCACAGGTTATCAGAGGATTTTCAAGATTAATAACAGATAGGTCAGAATTTTTGAATACCGGTGTAACAGAAGAAAACACTTCAATCAAAGGGGTGTCGGAATGACTTCCATAAAAAGAAACATCACCTGTTGCACATATACTGAAGCCAGAGCCCATAACTTATATTTCCTTTGACACATTGGATATGCAGAAACGCGTTTTACCCGATTTTTCTTTCGGTATATCAGGCACATATTCTTTAATAATTTTCAACTCACCTTTGAAATAATAATTCAGACGTTCATCAAGCTGTTTCATATCTCGATCCGAAAAATCAGGTCCTTTGACGATTTTCACCGTCATTTCATCAATCACATTCTGTACGAACTGCAATTGCTGAATACCGTTACAATCTTCGATGATACGATCACACAGAGAAACACCCGGGACATAAGAACCGGATGGTGTAACAAAAACATCGGTTTCACGACCAGCAAAAAAATTCATCATGGGCAAAGAAGAACCGCATGAGCATTTATCGTTTGAATGAATACCCAAATCCCCTATCTGATATCGGATAAAAGGCATTTCAAAATTGAACAGATCAGTAAAAATAACATTGCCTAGTTCTCCTGGCAAAGCTTTCTTTCCATTATTCAAAAACTCCATGTATATACTGGAACAGTTGATATGATAACCTGTGTGCTTGTTACACTCTACTCCGACATATCCCCCTTCTCTACAACCATAAAACAGAAAAACCTCACTGTTAAATGCTTTTTCGATGGTTTCTCGTTGTGAGGCATTGCATGGCTCAGCTGTAAGAACAATTGATTTGGGAGAATGAATCTTAATCGAATGTTTTAGTATATATCGCGCCATAATGTGTACAGGGTTTGAATAACCCTGAAGAATATCAGGTTTGAAATCATTAAGTTGTTTTACAAAACCACCCATTGTTTCATTATTCAGAAGAGAGGAAAAAAGATGCAGCTTATTGTGTGTCAAACGATTTACCACCCTGTACTTCAGATTCTGGATATTCGGGATGTCCTGAGGTGCCCCCCAAAGAAAGGCCACCTTGTCTCCGATATACCATTTAAACCATTCCCTGAAGTACTGCATTTCCGCTTGTTTGATTTTGGCCCTTTTCTTGTCAAAATAAATCGTAATGGGGGAATCGGTTGTCCCCCCTGTTCCGCTTTTTATTAATTTGCTCTGATCAATATTATCAGCAAAAAACCTGTCTGTGTTGTTTCTGATGATTGTCTTTGTCAACACCGGTATTTTTTCAAAATCCTCAAGGGTTTTGATATCATTCGGTTCAAGACCTATTCGTCGCCATTCATCATAATAATAAGGGACATTAGTGTAAGCGTGATGAATTAATTTTTTTAATTTTTCAAACTGAAATTTTCTTATCTCATCCTGATTTTTTCTGTGAAACGATGTAATAAAATCAAGTTCCTCATAATATCCCGTTCCTTTGATCGTCTGATAAAGAGGAATGGTAATATTTTTTCGTAACCATTTTTCATTGATCATGTTAAGCACCTTTATTGTGAGACACACATAATGACGATAAAATAACTGATAGTTTTTGCGTAATAGCTTTCACGTTATATGATTCAATCATTGTTTCATCTGGCGAATAAACCGTTTCAGAGGATTCCTTTTTCAACTGTATGCATTCATAAAGAAACTGAATCACAGGAGAGGCCCTTTCGTCTGAAAAAACTCTTCCTGTATTTGTCATCTTTATAATGTTTGCCGCTTCACCTTCGGGGAAAAAACCAATAATTGGTTTTTTCGCTGCAATGTATTCAAATAATTTCGAAGGGACATAAGTTGAACTTGCAGGCCCGGTTCCAAGGGTCACCCACAGCAAATCTGCGGAACACATCTTTATTCGGACTTCGGCCTGGGGAATCCAGGGAATGATTTCAACGTACTTATCAAGATCAAGATCGTTGACCAGCTTTTTTGTTTCATGGTCTTTAGAACCATAGAGTTTAATTCTCACATTCATTTCATCAAGAGGAGGAATGCCCTTGGGCTGCAATCCTTTATTCCATGCTTCTATTGCATAAAACAGCGCATAGGGTTTGAATCGCGGATAGAATGTTCCGGCATGCACAATAGTAAACGTTTCATTCTCTGAAACCATCTCTGCTTTATCAAATTCAAATAGCTCCCATCCATTTGGGAGGAAAACCACATTCTGTTTATTTATCTCTGGAAAAGCATCCAGTAAATTTCTTTTATTCGCCTGTGTATTCGCCAGAACAAAAGACGCATTTCTATAAACAGCTCTTTCCATAACCTCAGAAATTTTAATTAATGTTTCATTGATAACCCCACTATTTCTATATGCGTTCAGCGTCCAGGGATCACGGAAATCTGCAACCCAGGGTATCCCCGTAATTTTAGACAAAAGATATCCGATAATCTGAGATGAATGGGGTGGCGAGGTTGTGTATATGGCGCAGACTTTTTTTTCTTTACATATTTTTAACCCACGGAGTAAAGCAAAGGGAAGCCAGAGAATCATATGGTCTGGAAAAGAAAAAAGACGCATCAAAACACTTCTGATCCCTCGAAGGATGATATTTTTTGGAATCCGGTTTGACAACCACAGCCAGGGATCAAGCGTCCTTGTTCGGTGGATGGTGATTTTTTTGTCAAACATGTCTGAATCATTCAACGTTCGATTTTGCTGGGGCTTGATGGTTACGACATCAATATTCCACCCATATTCAGAAAGATACCGTGCGAAACGTTCTGAGCGAACAGCTCCGGCACTTGGATTGGGGGGGAACGGATAGCTTATCATCAGGAGGCGTTTTGTTGGGTTCATTGAGTTAGTAGGCTTCATTGAGTTAGTAGGGTATGTGAGCTTTTTGGATTAATTGAGTTTGTTGATATTTTTACAACCCAAGTAACCCGATCATCCTTTAATTCCTTTTTTGGCAACGGAATCATCATTTATCATCATCAGGGCATCGCAGAAAAATTTGGCTGCCCAGTTCAGGAGTTCAAACTGTCCGTATTCGGCATCGAAAGGAAAGCTGCCTTTTACACCGCCAAGAATTCCTGGGTTTTTATGGGTCAAGTTTTGAGTTTTATTAATGAAGTCAATGGCTTTTCTGGCAGCTGATTTGTATTTCGAATCTGATGTGATTGAATGGGCTCGCAGCCATGCGATGGACGCTTGAGCATCACCGGTAAGGCAGTCCCAATCAGCTTTTGATGCCCAGTCTTTGTCGAGTCTGCCGGGAATGCCGCCGTCAGGGCGCTGGCAGGCCAATAAAGCATCAAGAGTATTTATTGCAGCTGAAATATAGCGGGGTTCGTTCAGAAGAATCCCTGTTTCCAGGACACCCCGGGTTGCATAAACAATAGTGTGCAACAACGGTTTTTCAGGATCGTTAAGACAATTATCTGCAAACCAGCCCTTCTGATTTTGTTTTCTTAATGCGTTCTCAATATTTTTGCGGGCTGCCTCACTGTATTTTTTTTCTCCCGTAACATCTCCTAATTCAGCAAGGGCCCAAGCAACACGGGCATTGTATGTTGTTGCACCTTTCAACGCAAAATTTGAATCTCCACTGTCAAATAATCCGTTTGAATCCTGAACAGATACAAGATAATCCCCCGCTCTTTTTGCAGCTTCAATATATTTTTTTCCGTTTGTCTCTTTGTAGACAGCAAGCCATCCGAAAATTACCTGTCCCGTATTAAAAACAGCGGGGGTGGGCTTTGCAGTCACAACACTTCCCATAACAGCTCCAGAAGACATTTGTATTTGGATTTCCCAGTCAGCCATGTCCCGGGCTCTCTGTTTCAGGGAAGCGTCGCTGATAAAATCGGCTGCCACAATCATTGTTGGCATGATATAGCCGGTTGTTTCAGGATAAGAGGCCTGCCACCCCGAAGGTCCGTAACCTTTATATGAAGCTGACTTATAGGACCGTGACACGCCCTTATCCGGTGTTGAATCCTGGGCAAGACAAAGCCATCTAACTGTTTTATTTAAATGTTGATCATCTGATTGAGCCATTGATGCAGTGGATGATTCCCGATTTATTTCTTTTTTCGTTTCGCTATCAACGGGCAGATATTTCCAGAATTTATTCAAAATAGCATACTTCAAATTCATGATTCACCTTAATTTATCGTAATACAATTTGAAACATACGACCCCCAAAATAGCTGAGTCCTTTACCCAGATAACACACTCCACGCCAGAGATAGGCGAAAACACCTTCTTCCGGTTTTCCTTTTTTTGTTTCATAAAAAAGGGCCTGACCTGAAAGAACGAATTTCAACAAATCCATACGCATTCTAAAAATTTGAGGCCAGAATTCCTGGACAACCCAGTCATAACAATTCCTCATATTTCTTTTTATTAATAAAAAACTTATAAATGCAGAAAGATACGTTTTGAAATGATCTCTGCATGTAAAATAATATTTTTCGACAAGTAAATCAGGGTTCGAAATAACAGATGATAAATAGTCCAGATGTTTTTCAGCCTCGTTTTTTTTGTCACCGCTCAACAGTTCCGTTTTACCGTTGGCCGTCTCAACGCAAACAACCTGAATACCCTTAATCGCCTTGTTTTCAACGTCAGCAAGAACAAGCATGCCGATTCTCGATAATGAACTACCAATGGGTTTCATATCAAAAAGAAAATTTCCAAGGCTGTAGGCAATAAATCCATGTTTGTAATATTCGTAACCTTGAACCACGTGGGGATGATGACCGATAACAAGATCTGCTCCCGCATCAATCAATGCACGACTCAAACGAATCTGGTCCGGTGCCGGATATTCATAAAATTCCGGGCCAAAATGCAGATATGCAATGGTGATATCGGCTTTTTCACTCAAATCGCGAATTGACTGAACTGCTCGTTTTTTTTCAAGCAGCCCGGCTCCGGGTGAGCCTTTGCCAACGGATGATATTTCCTTTTGCGCCAGGGCAAGGATGCCAAAACAGCACCCGTTTTTTTCAAAAACAATCGAAGTATTGGCTTCATCAGGCGTTTTACCGGCACCCAGCCATTTTATTCCATGGGCTTCAAGAATTGAAATTGTATCAAAAAGTCCCCTGTCGCCATAATCCAGAATATGATTATTCGCCAGAGACGCCACATCAACGTTAAGCTTTTTGATGATTTGAAATGCTTTAGTACTGGCCTTTAAGGTGGGAAAGTGAGACCAATTGGGTTTTTCTGAATCTGTAACCGGACATTCCAGGTTGATCAGACGCAGATCTTGGGCCGTAAACAATCCGATGACGTCTTCTTTGAGGATCTCATCGCCCACGCCGTTTTGCATTTTCTTATCAATGCCACGGGCTAAGGCAATATCTCCTGTGATAATCATTTTCATAAGGTTAAACACTCATTACGTTGTTCTGAATTTTAATAAAAATTTCCTGACCACTGTCTTTTCATCTCTTGAAATAAAACCAAAAAACCAGATGATTGGAAGAAAAAGAAAGGTCAAACCCAGGTCATACAAAAGGGCGTTTACAAGCGTTTCTGGATGCACGACAAGACTGAATCCATACAAGGCGATGGCGACTAAAAGCATGCCCCCCATTCGCCCCCACTCAAAAGGGATATAAAACAATTTTCTGCTCACAAAATGCAGAGTGACCACCTTAAACAACAAAGAGAAAAAAGTGGCTACGACGGCTCCCCAGCTACCATAGGTCGGTATCAAAGCGAAATTCAAGACCAGATTCACTCCACACATGGCAAAATTGACATAGGTCCAGTATTCTGTTTTTTTTTGTACTAAAATACCAAATCCGACATGATTGTCCATGGCATAGATGACATAACTTAAAACAATGACCGGGGCGTAGTAACCTGCTGCCCAGAATTCTGGGGTTGCCGCAATTTTGATCACGTCTTGAATCAGGATGGAAATCCCCAATCCTGTGAAAACAAGAACAAACCAGAAATAAGTTGCGACACGTGCATAAATGTCAACCGGGGCTTTTTCCTGGTACAAGGCATAGCGCCGGGGCTCCCATATCTGCATAAACGGAACACGGACAAAATAAAAAACGACATTTCCGAATTTATAGCCAAGACTGTAAATACCTGTTTCAGCGATGGAAAAAAACACTTTGATAAAGTACCTGTCCGAGGCATTGACAATAAGTGATGCAAGATTTGCAGGAATTATGGGGAGATTGAACCGCAACATGTTTTTGAATATAACCGATGAAAATAGGGTTCCGACTTTCCATAACAACATCGGATAACAGACAATCGCAAAAAACGCAGCAGAAATAAAATTACTCCAGAACAGCCCCAAAACGCCCATCTTTAAATAAACGATAAACAAAATATTCAAAGATAATGAAATAACAAGATTCAACAGGGAAATGACCAGGTATTTAATTGAGAACTCTTTAATTCTGAGATACGTATACATCAAATGCGTGTGCTGACCAAAAAACAGACCCCCAAAGGCAAGGCAAAAATAAATCCATAGGCCTTTATCATCAAGGACAACGGCGGAAATATAGGGTGAGATCAGACATAATGCTCCGATAAAAACAAATGACATCCCTGAAACCGCCAGGCTTGCTGTACTGATAACCGTATTTCTATCTTTTGGGTCTTTAAATTCGTAATAAAAACGGTAGATCCCCCCCGCAATTCCCGTACTGATTATTATCCCGCATATTTCAATGGACAGACCCACCAGTTCGTTGATTCCATATCCTTCAGCCTTAAGATATAATGTATAAACAGGAATCATGATAAAACCGACCAGTCGGCTTAAGACCGTTCCAATAAAATAAACGCTCCCATGTTTAAATAATGTTTTAAGTTCTTTACCTAACGTTGCCATATAAGTATTTTATTCCTGGCTTCTATTTGAAAAGTTCAAAAAGTGGGTTCACCCAATCAATTATCAGGGTCAAAAGTTATTCCGCTGATAGAATTGTTGTAAAAACAGTATCCGATGCAAATAATTCACCAAATACTGTTTTCGCTTCACTTTATTGAATATGGAGGATATCGTTTCATTATCAAAGACTTCTGGAATATAATTCTTCCCAGCAAACAAATCCTTGAACGCATCCAGTCCTTTTTCATGTAAAAAATAATAATCTGCCTGGAACGGATAATACTTGATTAATCCTTGAGACGCTGAAGAAAGACGTGAACGAAACCGACCATATTTTTGATCCATTTTTTCCAGCGCCGTTTTTTCTCGATTATTGTAAGAATCTTTGTATCGTACCTTCATCACATCCGGGAACTCTTTATTTAATAATGTGGTATAAATCAATCCTTTTCTGAGCTTCAAGTCCAGGCCAAATCCAAAATCCATCAGATCATAATTGAAGCCCGGTTTAAATACATAGCAATAATTTTCCCGTGACAAATAAGATTCACTGACATAGCGGCGCAGTCTCCCTGACGCATAGCATTGCTGACTCTTCGCAACACCATCGCAGGTTTCGTAACCGGCCAGGACGCCACTGTAAAATGATCGCATCAAGAGATCCAGCGACTGCCTGTCCATGGAATGTGAAAAACTTTCGACAAACTGAACCGCCCCCCCGTATGTTTTCAAAAAACGTTTAAAATCAAAATCAATGTATATATACGCATAGTTAAAAAGAATATCCATGTAAACACCATCATAGATAGCATTATATTGAGGATTCTCTTTAAAAAACCTTGAAAACAAAGGCGCATAAAAATACTGATTCACAACCGAATGATTCTGCTGCTGACGTATCATTTGCGTCAGCCCTTCACGAAATGATGGGGATTGAATTATTTTCTTGGAAAAGAAAGCGGGCTCCCCCTTGAGTATGTTGCAGACCTTCGCTGCAATGGTTGTTTCATCACCAAAATCATAGGTTATTGTTTTTATTTTTTGTTTTCGGGCGATAAAGCAGGCAATGGCTCGTGAGTCCAGACCGCCGCTCAAAGGAATGACAGAGTGTGATTCAAGGGCATGCAGCTCGTCAATGGCGCGTTGCATTTTTTCGTTAAATACATTGATTGTGTCCTGGTCAAGAATCGCCTGTTCGCCTTCCTGTTTTGGCATCGACCAGTATGATTTCATTTCAATCGGAAAATGATCGGTTGTTGACCTTCTAAATACCGTAGCGGCAGGAAAACGTTTAATATCTTCAACCAGAGTACTGTTATCGAGAAAAAAGCCTGAGACAAGAATCTGGATCACACCGTTAATATCCTTATGCCGCTTGACCAAGCCGGAGTCCATAAGGCCTGAAACACTGGGGCCAAAAAGGAACATCTCCTTATCGTTGTGTGTATAACAGTTTTTACTGCCCATCCTGTCTGAAATAATGAAGAGTTCACCGTTGCAATATATCACACACAAAAAAGAGCCTTCGATTGAAACCAGGCAATCCGGTCCTTGCGTCAGAAAAGCCGTTAGAATACGATTGATCATCTCCTCGGCCCAATACAGTTTCTTTTCTCCCTTGAATTTTCCATACCCTGAAAATCCGACCAAACAATTTTCCGATATTTTATGTGAAAGGTCCTTATTGTTTCCGTTTGCCCGACCTATCAACCCCAAAGTCATGTTATCATGTGTTAACACGCTTAACGAGTAATCGCTATTTTTTGGATCAACCATGCGCCGAAGGGTCTGTTCCCGGACATGTTTGTCGACTTGATTCTTGAAACTGAAAATACCTGTTAATCCAATCATTTACCTAACCTTTGCGATGCTATTATGGGGTTGTTTGAAAATTCCGGGTTATAACCACCACAACCCCTGCAAGAAAATACCAGAAAAAAATATAAAGACTGTGTGAACCCATTCCCAAAACTAGCCGCACAATCGTAGCAACAAGAACCGCTTTGCAGATATTGCCGACCATGGGGTCGTCTGTGTATTTTTTCATTAATGTGTGGGCTTTCAATACATAATTTTTTAAAAACTTATAACTTGCAATGACACCCAGGACGCCAAGATCTCCCATGAGTTCACCATACAGGTTATGGGCCCAGAGTCCCCATCCAAACCAGGCCCGCCGCGCAACAGGATAGCATCCGGGCCCAACGCCCAGAATGGGTCTGTTGAGCAACATCTGGAAGCCATGGCTAAGACCCGAAATACGTGAATTTGCGGATGAATCTGTACTACCAACAACCTTGACGCTTTTCATAAAACTTAAGTAATCTGGATTGATGATAACAATAACGGCAATGGCCACCAGCTCGTAAAACACCATCTTCAACTTATTGTCCGCAAATACGATCCAACAGACAAAAAAAGTGGCAAGACCGAAAAAACCGCCCTTTGAACCGCTCACCACGACCCCGGCAAGCAAAACGATGAACAGGACAAAACCGAACAATTTTATTATCTTATTCCTGTGGCACGCCCCGACATACCAGGCCACAGCCAGGGCTTGATTGCACATATTGGCTAAGGCCACATGCCCTGAACCCATACCGGAATCTGCCACGGCATAGGTCATTCGTGAGCTTTCATCCATGGATTCAACCAAATTCCCTGACATGTAGTTGAATATTGCTTCGTAGGCAATGATGGATGTGAGCATACAAAAAACAATCAGCAACACTTCACAATCCTGAACTGAATCTGTAAGACAGACAACCATAATAAAAAAAAGAAAGATTTTTAAAAAATCGTTCATCCAGTTCCAGGACACCGAAAAATCCATGGCTTGCACCATAGAGAGCGTCATGACGCCAAACAGAATGCACATCCATTTGATCACCATATCTTCCGTATAATCCATCCTGCTTATCTTACCGGATACAAAAATAAAAAGTATCACAAGAACCCCTACCAGCATTTCGATTCGATACGTTGCAAGGGTTGGATAATACAGTCCGGGCCGAAGCATCATGATCATCAGATACGACACAACACCCCAGAATGGTCGTTTGAGCATGCCGACAAATGAACAAAGGGCAAATATGGTCAAGATCAACCGGATCGACTCAGGAGAGGGCATTTGAATTTCCCCTCTCCTTGGTGGCAAAGTCTTCTACACATCGGCAGAGTAACTGGAACATCATGTCATTAAAATAAGGTTCGATAGGGATATGCACAAGTTTATCCCAGATATTTTCGGTTCTGGATAATGGACTGTCGGTCTTTTTATAACCGTAATTTTTGATCAAATGAATGGGGGTGTAAAGATTCTGCAACTCAAAACCATGGTCTGCAAGGTGTTCTTTAAATTTATTCTGGGGATTGTTTGAGTCCAGTGAAATCATCACAGGATATTTTGTTGCGACATGCAGCGTGGCATCATGATGAACGATGTCCGCCGAAAGAATGATACAATCTGACAGTCTTGACAGAATCAAGGTATCAAGCGTTTTCTTCCGTTCCATCCTTATGTGCAGCATGGTGTCAAGTTTTTTAAGTTGTTTCAACCCGAGGGCGGCGTCAACATTACACATCGAATAGATTGTCTCGTTTTTGCCATTCAGGTCTTTGAAACAAAACTTCAAAAAAGGGTAAAAAGGAAGTGTAAACCGCCGCCAGCGTCTGAATACAAGCCAGTAAACCGTCTTTCTGAACTTTTTCCAAACGGGTAACAGGCTTGTTAGGAGGCATTCAATCCTTTTGGCAAGGTCTTCATTGTCGGTGATCATCAATCCGCCCCCGGTAGCTGTCATGGTTTTTCCCGGCCCGAAACTGATAATCCCGGCATCACCAAAAGTGCCCACAAGCTTTCCGTTCAGCCTGGCTCCGAATGACTGGGCCGCATCATCTATTAATAAAATTTCAGAACGGATATTCCGTTTTATCAGCTCATTTTCAAGAACATCTATATGGCCGGGATTTCCAAACATATGGGGGAATATAATGGCCTTCACCTCAGGATTGATTAGTGTGAGGATATGCTCGACATCCGGGTTGTAATCATCACCGATATCACAAAACACTATTGTCGCGCCGGAAGCAACAACTGCCTGTGCTACGGTTTCGCAACAATAGGACGGCATGATGACTTTGTCACCATCGCCAATGTTTCCTGCCCTTAGCGCTGCCAGAATGGCTTCACGACCGCTGTTAAAACCGAAAACATGGGGTTTCCCTGTTTTTTTCTTTATCTGTTCATACAGTTGTAAACACTTTTTCCCATGGACGATGCGGCCGGATAGTACACAAAAAAAAATGGCAAGATGCTCCGCCAGTCCCCAGGCTGGGACGCAATAAGGTACCTTGTAAAACTCTCTGAAGAACCGTCTGGTTCTATTTATTATTTTCTCAAAAAAGTATTTCATGGGGCTGAAAGCATCTGATTCATTATCATGTCATTGATTTTAATTTTTTTACAAATGAATATATACGATGGTGGAGGGGCCTGAGGATAAGTTTTCCTTTAAAACAAGGATAAACCTGCGGAGAAAAACGATGTTTGAAATGATAAAGCCCTGATTGTTCCAATGGCGAACCGTTCAATTCACCTTCAGATAAACCTCCAAAATTAAAGAGCGTGCATCCTTCCTTTTGATAATCTGTGATGGATGTCCATAAAATCAGGTCTGGAGCAGCCATTTTCAGCCCGGTGTCACTGGCTGAGCTTAACATATAATAGACCTGTTTGTTGAATGCCACGAAAAAAGCGCCTGCAACAACTTGATCATCACTGTATGTTAGGTAAAGCCTGCCAAGTCCGGAATCAACCAGATGTTTCTGCATCCGGTTGTATATTGAGTTTTCTCCAGGTGCTGGGTATGGAATGCCCTGGCGCGTTTTTCTTTCGTATGTGTCCACAGCCAGTTGCCTGAATTTAAGAAGCTTGTCCAACCCCTTTTCGTTCACAACCCTCAGACCTTCTTTCTGGCCTTTTCTTATCAGGTTGCGCTTTTTGCTGTGGAGTTTTTCCCATAGTTCTTCTTCCGTTATCCCGATGTCGAGAACAAATTCCCACCTTCTGCTGCTTGAAAACCCGATCTCAGGAATCACATCACTTTCACATGGAGTTCCGAATGAATTCATGGAGAGAACAACGATATTGTTATTCTTGCAGTACTTATGAATCTCGTATGCCATCACTCTTGTATTGTCCGGGATACTGGCAGCCGCCATGCTTCCAAACGATAGAGAGCTGAAAAACCTGATACCCTTTTTTTTTTCGGTTAAAAGGCCGAACGAAACAGCAATAATGTTTTCGGATTTGTCTTTCAAACGAAAATATAAAGGTGTGGCAGAATTATTTTCAGCACTGTAACAACTCCAAGTGTAAGTATGAAGGCTGTTTCCATTTAATCGAATTACATCTTTGTCCCAGTCTTCAGGATTGACTTGAGTTGAGACAGACAGCTTATATAAAGTCATTGAATTACGATATTCTCTTGAGTTGCATTTACGAGGGATTCAACAATAATCTGTTCAAGCTCCAGTGATTTTTCAAGGGGCATATCGATGTTGTAGTTGTCCCTGTATATAAAACTCGGATGTTCCTTGTATCCATAGTGGTGCCAGACCGGCGAAAACTCACTGATGAAAAATTTTCCGTTGCACTGCATAAGGTCGATGTTCAACCACGTAGCGTTCAGATCTTTGGCAAGACGAAGGGAAAGATCCATGGCATCTTTTGGGACATATTCCCACACTCCGGTGCCGCCACCGTCAATATTCATCTTCCACATGGTTTTGTCAGCCTGATAACGCCAATGAGCCTCAACCACTTTGTTTTGGCCTGTAACGGTCTTCAGGTCTTTATCAATATGAAGAAATTTCTGAGCGAGAAGGGGTGAGGAAAAGAAAGGGTACAGCGAATTTTTACCTTTAATCAGCCAGTAATAAAATATACGTTTTCCCAGCATTTTTTTGAAGAAGTGCTTTAAAAAAGGAGCATTGAAAAAATCCATTTTGGACATTTTGTAATATCCCAGAAGATCTTCCCTGTTTTCAACCTTGAACACCTGCCCGCCCCCTGCTCCGTATCTGTTTTTCAGAACAAGGGGAAAGCCCAGTTTTTTCGATGCCTCATCCACTGATTTTTCGGAAAAAAGTGGAACGGTTTCAGGCACAGGATAATTATGGTGTTTTAAAAAGAGAAACTGCCGGTATTTGTCGTTGTAGTATTTCACTGTTCCGGGATCGGGGTACATTTTCATATGTGGCCACATTTCATTCAGAAAAGTAAGGTTATCGTAAACTTCCTGAAGGGCCTGAGGATGGTTTGAAGAATGATTGAAAACCGGATAATGGATTAAAAAATCAGTGTCGCTGAAATCGTAGCTCAGCCACTCCTGATCCTTGAAATCCAATATTTTCACGTCAACATTGTTTTCTTTCAACACCTCAAGAAATCGTTCGAATCTGTAAGGTGATTTTATCAAAACAGCTTTCAGCATGTGCTAATTCCTTCACTATTGAGCAATATTAAAGGTCATTTATTAGTAACAATAAAATCTTGACTACCTTTAAAGTTGATTATCTTCGCAGGGATTCCAACGGCCACAGCATTGTCAGGGAGATCTATCGTTACGACAGAATTTGCACCTATGGCCACATTATCTCCGATGGTTATGCCACCAAATATTTTTGCTCCTGGGGCAATATAGACACGGTTACCAATGACGGGCGTTTTCTGAATTCCATTACGTCCTGCCTGACCTATCGTGTTTTCATTGGAAATATTACAGTATTCACCCATCACGGTTTTTGAACCAAGAATTATGCAGCCGAAATGACCAATGTACAATCCTTTACCGATTCGGGCTGTAAAAGGCAAATCAATACCGGTCATTATTTCTACCATTTTTTTAAAAACAGTTAAAAAAGGCAGAATAATTCTCGGCCATATTTGGGATTTATTCTGATGGCACCATGATCCAGCACGGTAGACTATCGTTGCCCAGATCCCTTGCGTTAGTATAATCTTTTTTGTTTTAGATAAAAGTCCATCATTTTTTCTAAAATATCTTTTGATGTCTTCCCGAAGATAATCCACTCTGATATTCTCAATCTTAATTGATTTTTAAAATATTTTTTATTGACTCTACAACCCTGGTTGCCGTCTTGCCATCCCACAACTCCGGTATTGAATGCTTAACCGCTTCTGAATTTAAAATTTCATTCGATCGTTTTTCAAGATTGTCAACACGGCACAGTTCGTTGGTCCCTTGTGTTACTGTTATTGGCCTCTCCGTGTTTCTCCGCATTGTGATACAGGGAATCCCCAGATAGGTTGTTTCTTCCTGAACCCCACCTGAATCGGTAATAACGATGCGGCAGTTGAATACTAAATTCATAAAATTAATATAATTTAACGGTTCGGTCAGAATAATGTTTCCTGTATGTTCAAGGGTCTCAATCAATTGGTGATGGATCAGGTTTTTTCTCGTTCTGGGATGAACCGGAAAAATCAGGGGTATACTTTCCGATATTCTCGACAAAATATGACACAGTGTTTTCAGTACATCCGGATTATCTACATTTGAGGGGCGATGAAGCGTGATCAGCCCATATTTTTTATTTTCAAGATTGTATTTTTGATATGTATTCTGAGTTTCGATAATATCTCGCATCATCTCTAAGGAATCAATCATGATATTCCCAACCCTTATGATCCTCTTTTCGTCAATTCCTTCACGCAGAAGATTTTCATTGCCGTCCGGCGAAGGTGTCCAGAGGTAGTCGGCTATGGAATCCGTCACGATCCGATTAATTTCTTCTGGCATAGTTCTGTCAAATGATCTCAGACCGGCCTCAAGATGGGCAACAGGTATGCCCAGTTTCACAGCAGCGAGAGTTACAGCAACGGTGGAATTCACATCACCCACCACAACAATAAGATCAGGCTTGTCGTTCATGATCACCTTTTCGTAGGAAATCATGACGTGACCGGTCTGTTCAGCGTGCGTCCCACTCCCAACACCAAGATGAATATGTGGCGCAGGCAGCTTTAGATCTGTGAAAAAAGCATCTGACATGTTGATATCATAATGCTGACCTGTATGAACGATACACGGCTCTGCCCAGGTTTCTTGCTTCAACGCATGAAAAAGTGGGGCAATTTTCATAAAATTAGGCCTTGCAGCCGCAATAAGATGAATCTTCATTTTAAATTCCATAATTTTATTATACCTGATATATTTTTGTTCTTTTATTAATAACATCAGAATACAATGTCAAATATTTATTCGCCATTGTCCGGCTTGAATAGGTCTTTACCATCTTGTTGTATGCTTTATCAGCCAGTTCTTTAGAATACAAGGGGTCGTTATTCAATAACAAAAAAGCTTCCGCCATAGCAGCCGGATCACAGGGATCAACAAGTAGACCCTCTTCAAGATGCTGGATAACTTCCGGGATACCCCCAACTGACGTGGCCACAACAGGGGTTCGTGCCTGCATAGCTTCAAGCAAGGTTATGGGCAAGCCCTCTGTCAGGGAAGATATAGCATAAACATCGAAATCGGGAATGTATTTTCTGGCATTTTCTCTATAACCCGTGAGCTCAACCTTGTCTTCCAATTTGTAATGTTTGATCAATTGCTCCAGCCGTCCTCTTTCGTGTCCCTCACCGATCAGGATAAGGCGTGAGTCCACGCCCTTTTTTAACAGCAAGTTAAACGATTCAATCAGATAGTTGTAGCCCTTTTCAGTTGAGAAACGGCCGATTGATCCGATAGTAAAGATTTCATTTTGTGTTTTTTCAGACTTTTCGGTTCTGTTGGAAATTGTGATCCCATTATTGATGATATGGAATTTTATTCGTTTTTGTTTATTGAGTTTTGGATGTTTCAGCATTCCTTTATTAACAAGTACAACGGAGTCAATAAATCTGTGGCTCATGGTGTCAAGCCATTCATAAAGTCGCATTTTGGTTAAACCGCTTGTGCTTGTGTATCCGTGAAGTGTCGCAATCATAGGGAGCCTGCGAATTACACGTGGAATAAAGCCAAGTAAAATATTGCCTTTGTATCCATGTGAATGAATCACATGAAAACCGTTGCTCTGTGCGTACTTTAAAAGATCAATGGCTCCAGAGATATTCGGGCCTGGCAGCATTCTGAATTTTATTAATGAAAGCCCCCTTTTCAATGCCTCGGTTTCAAATGGTTTCTCGGAAATATTTTTTTCTCCAATGCTCGCAATAACAGGCAGCAGCCCCCGAAAGACCTGTTCTTCAACAAGATTCAGCAGCATGACTTCTGCACCGTAAAGGCCTCCGCTGTCTATGATGTGAACTCTTAGCACTCTGACACTTCAAATTATTTCACCAGCTGAACTTCTCAGCTTCTCATCCTTTTCTCGGTGTCCAGACAACCTGCTTCTGTCTCAAAACAAATTTCATAAAAGCGTGCGCAGAGGCGATGTTCAACAGGGCAAAATACCGGCACAGGTACAATAATTTTGATTGATATCCTTTATTCTCAAGAACTGGGGACAGGAATGCACCAGTATAGGCTGATATCTGAATGATAAAGAAAACCTTATAAATAAAGCCAGGTACAGATAGCAGCAAAGCATTTGAGATAAAAGCTGTTATTAAAAATATAAAACAGAGATAACGAAGCACTTTATGGGACCACAACTGAAAGGAAAAGAGTCTGTTAGATGGGAAGACAAGAAGATGGCGCATATCACTCAATGCCCATAAAGCTCGTAATGAAACACGAACGCGCATCCTATATTCATCTGAGGCTTCTTTCAACGCCGGTTCTTTAAGAATGGCATCCGGTTCATATACCACACGAAATCCCTGCTCGACGACTTTAAGAGGCTGAACAAAATCCGGGAGCTGGTCAGGGTTCAACGTCCTGTACAAATCTTTACGAATTGCGTCAACTCCTCCATCCACACCCACAACAGATCCCATTGCTGTTTCAAATTTCCGCAGCATGTTTTCATACTTCATATACGTACTGCATCCATCACCTATTGTTGATCCGTCAGGGTTCGTGTAGATCATCTTTCCGGTGACGTAACCCACATGGGGATCTTTAAAGTTTCTGGTTAATTTTTTAACGACATCAGGATCATAAATTGAATTGGCATCAGAGAAAACGATGATTTCGCCCTTTGCCAGAGGCACGGCAAGATTCAGGGCCGATGTTTTACCGGCTCTTGGTTTCTGACGTATAAGCCGGACACCCTTTGACTCGAACTTCTTTACGATATCGTCTGTGCCATCGGTTGATTCATCGGACACAATGATAATTTCAAGCCGGTCATGGGGGTAATCAAGTTCAAGCTTGTTCTGAATGGTTTTTTCAATTCCGCTTTCTTCATTGTAAGCCGCAGTAATAATGGTGACGAATGGAGTAAAGGTTTCATCTTTATCAACATGTCTTTTTTTATTGAGAGACAGAACATAGATGGCTAATGGATATCCCACATAAACATAAAAAAGCAGAATCAATGACAAAAAGAATATTATTTGCATGGTGGATGTATTATTGGGTTATTGGGTTTGTAGGTTGTTTGAGTTTATTGCTTTTTTGAGTTCGTTGGCAGAACCCAGGCAACTATTTAATAATGAATTCATGGAATACCGGATAAAAAGCTTCGATAAATTGAAACGTCTTATCGTTGTAATATTTAATGGGCTTGGATCCAATGGGAATTGTTATCCTGACAAAGGCATTATCTTCACCCTGTCCCCTAAGTTTTTTCCATAATAATGCGATTTTTTGAGAAAATGTATTGGCGTTTGTTTTGTCGTGTGCCTGAAACCAGTATGTGATCAGCTCTTTTTGCTGGCCAAGTTCTCCTGTCATCACGGAATATGAAACTCGCTGGCCTGACGCCAGGACACGCTGGTTGGTCTGTGAATTTGATATTTTCCAGCCCTGGCCGGGGAAGCACACCATGGGATCATGGGCTGCACCTATTTTTTTTGCTGAATAATAGTAGCCGACGTACAGCATGATAGTGTCCTCGCCATCAGAATAGCTCTGATTGATATAATCATCCAGGTCAAGCGCATCTATTATGGGCTGGTCCAACTTTGAGACATTGTCCCTTTCCCATCCGTTGAATGAAGTCAGAGCCGACGCGAGTTTCGTCTGTTTGTGCTGAGTGTGGGAAACCGGCTTGAAAAGAACAAGGATACCGGCAAGGGCCATGCATACGATCAATAATACTATTCTTTTACTGCTGAGTTGTCCCAATGTGATAATACCTTTTTTATAATTGCGATAAGGAGCAATGCCAGACCAAAAACAACCAGGCCGAAAATGCTGTGGATTTTATCTTCAGTAAGATCAAAATCCATATAATGAAATGCCAGGATCATCAACAGAACCCTGAAAATATTAACAAAAACCGCCACAGGAAAACCTGATAAAAAAAGAATGGTTCTCAATATATTTGATGAAAGGGTCAGGTATCCAAAAACAGCGGACAGTGTCAGGAGCGATACCAGAGAACGGAGACCGCTGCACGCCTGGACAACCTGAAGTGTTCGATGGGGAAGGTGGATGACATTCCCTTCTCTTAAAAGCGGGATATCAAAAAGACCGGAAATAAACACACTGGCTTGAGTTACAAATAACTGGAGAGGAATGGTCAGAGCGGAATAAATTTGTGACGGAATCGGTACGATGAAGAAAAGAAAACAAAGGGGAAAAATCAGTTCTTTGACAAAACCATAGCCCAGAATATAAATCACGGTGCTGAAAAGAAACAAAACCATGGACACAGGGGCCAGGGTCTGTATGTCAGCATATTTCGCAAGCAGATAAAGGATAAGGGACATAATAACAAAAAGCAGCCCGCTTTTTTCCGGCTTCACAGGTATTTTGGCAATATGATCTTTTTTCTGCCACATAATGTAAAGACTGATGGGAAAAATAAACAATCCGTAGGAATGATCATCTGAATTCATCCAGAGCTGAATGAGACTTTTCAGTACAGGAAAAAATAAAATAATGAATCCCGCAGTAAAAATACCAAGCAGTATTTTATTATCACTTATAATTTTATTCACAGATCTTTAATTGCCTTTAAGTTATTGAAAATCTTACTTTTCAATTATGGTTTGTATTGAATACTTTTTAGAATCAGCTTTCTTCAATTACTTATAATATTTTTGCATATATTCATAGAATTTTTCCACGAGAAGCGGTTCCTCCATAAACTCCATATGTTTGGCTGGGATATCAATCACGTCAATATTACCAACAATATAGTTGTTCCACCCTTTATCCATATCAATTTTCAAACCATGATGTGCTTGTGGCTCAGCAAATAGAACCATATCTCCGTCATATCGTCTTGGAGTATAAGCCAGTACAGGCTTCCAGTGTTTCTGTTCAACATACCAGTATCTCAATTTGTGTGGGATCGGTCTCTGTATGGAATGATAAAAATTACAGAGACAGAACTTCAGCTGAATAACTATTTTCCTTTGAATGCTTTCAAGTATCTTCTTGAATTGCTCCTTGAAAGTGGTGCCATGTCGCTTGCTGAAAATCAAAGCATTAAATTTATTAACCATTTTGGTCACTATCGTATCATTTGAAAATGACGGGTTGTTCTTAAAATAAATTGGGGCAAAGGTATCAAACATGGCCAGAAGTGCAATATCCTGGCCTTCATGTTTCAACTGCTGGGCAACCTCATAGGCAATGAACCCGCCCATGGACCCTCCAGCCAGATAATAAGGCCCTGATGGCTGAATCATTTTCATTTCCGCAATATAGTGACCTGCCATTTCCTCTATGGATGAATAGGGTTCAGACAGGCCATCAAGGCCTCGTGCCTGTAGTCCATATACCGGTTGATCAGCGTCAAGTCCTGATGCAAGAGGATAATAATTAAGGACATTACCTCCAATAGCGTGCATGCAGAATATGGGCGTTTTACTTCCGTTTGGCTTAATGGCCACAAGATGGGACCAGCCTGATTTCTCGTCCTTTTCGTTTTCTGATGATGCAAATAAAAAGCGATTCAGAAATTTATTGCCATTCTTTTTATCTTTAATTCTGCCGCCTGATGCTTCAATGGTCTTCGAAAGTTCGCGGACTGTCGGTGATTTAAAAATCTCCGCCAGAGGCAGATTAATCCCTGTGAGATTATAAATTTCGGAGAATATGCGAACAGACAGTATTGAATGGCCTCCGACTTCAAAAAAGTTGTCATTGACCCCGATGTATTCAAGGCCGATGATATCCAGCCAGATTTTTAAAATCCTCGTTTCGAGTTCGGTGATCTGCGTATTCTGCTGGACTTCGGTAATAAGCGTTGACACGGGCTTCGGAAGACGATTCCTGTCGATCTTTCCGTTAGATGTCATCGGCATGGAATCAAGGTTTACAAAATGTTGAGGAATCATGTATTCAGGCAGTCTATCTTTCAAGTACAGCCGCAAGTCGCTGTCTTTTTCTTGAACACCCGTACGTGAAATAATATAGGCAACAAGCCTTTTATCATCAGGGACATCCTCTCTGACCAGTGTTACGCATTGTTTGATTCCCTTGTGTTCAGCCAGAGCCGCTTCAATTTCACCCAGTTCTATTCTGAACCCGCGCAGCTTGACCTGATGATCCATACGCCCGAGATAGCAGATAGTCCCATCGGGAAAATATTTTGCAAGATCACCTGTCCTGTATAACCTGGATGCTGGATCATCGCTCATGAAATCAGATACGAATTTTTCCGATGTCAGTTCCGCACGGTTGAGATACCCTCTGGCAAGTCCGTGGCCTCCAATATAAAGCTCACCTGGAACGCCAATAGGCACTGGATTTTGGAACGGATCAACAAGAAATATGCGGGTATTTGAAATCGGCTTCCCGATTGTGGCCATCTCGTTTTTCTGTCTTAAAGCACAGGTCGAATACGTTGTGTCTTCCGATGGCCCATAAAGATCGAAAACACGTTGAACTGTTTTTATATTGTACAACCTGTCAACGATTTCCTGTTTAAGGGGTTCGCCTGCCAGGTTGATGGTCGTGACATTCGCGGGGATAGCTTTGAGCTGAAGCAGTTCAACAATTGCTGAAGGAACCGTATTGATGAGCCTGACCTCTGATACGTCAGGCAGGTTTTTCAATCCCATGGCATTATCCGCCAGAACAATCTTGCCTCCCGAACACAAGGGCAAGAAAATCTCAAAAACAGATAAATCAAAGCAGATGGAGGTGGAAGCAAGCATCCCACCAATTTCATCTCCGGTGAACACTGTCCTTGCCCAGGCGATAAGTGCGATCGCACTGCGATGTTCAATTGCAACGCCTTTGGGAACGCCAGTTGAACCTGAAGTGTAGATTATATAAGCAAGATTTTTCTGGGTTGCTCCTGAAGAAGGAGACTCCATGCATGCCTTTGAGTGTTTTTCTCCAAGGGCCTCCAGCGTTATCAATCTTGCGGTTGAATCGGAAAACAGCGTTTCAAATTTCTTCTGGGTGATGATTACACGACTGCACGAATCGGACATCATGAATTTGAGGCGTTCAACGGGATAACCCGGGTCAAGAGGCACATACGCACCGCCCGCTTTAAGCACAGCCAGCATTCCAACAATCATGTCCATGGATCTTTCAACACAGATCCCCACCAGAACATCCGGCTCCACACCCATCTGGATCAACTCAATGGCAAGCTGATTTGAGCGCTGTTTCAGTTCGTTGAAACTCATCCTGTCATGGTTATGAACAATCGCAACGGCATCAGGTGTTTTTTCAGCCTGCATGTCAAACATATCATGAATACAGACATCGCCAGGATAATCCAGATGATTTTCATTCCAGTCGATGAGCATCAGCCTTTTTTCCGGTTCTGTCAGCAAGCCGATTTTCTGAATAGGCAATGTCGGGTTTTCAACCATACTTTGGAGTAATGTCTGAAAATGGTCGACCATGCGCTGAATGGTTTCATCTTTGAATATTTCATCACTGTATTCAAAGACGCCTCGCAGTTCATCACGTTCCTCCCACATGTACAGCGATAGCTCAAATTCCGTTGCCCCTCTATCCATGACAACAGGGAAAAAATTCAATTCCGCAGAGTCATCTGAGGGTAAAGGAAAATTCTGGAATGCAAACATGACCTGGAAGATCGGATGGTGATTGAGAGAACGATCCGGCTGTAGAATTTCAACAAGTTTCTCGAAAGGAAGATCTTTATTGGACAAGGCGTCCAGAATCAGTTGATGAACCTGTTTGACCAAATCCTTGAAACCCGTTGTTTCGGACAGTTCAAGGCGAATCGGCAGCATGTTGATAAAAAAACCTATCAAACCTTCAATTTCAACCCTGTCGCGATTCGCGTAGGGTGTGCCCACGACCACACCATTCTGGTTTGAATATTTGCATAGAAGTGAAAAATAGGCTGAAAGCAGGACGGTGTAAACCGTTGTGTGTTCCTGTTTTGCCATATTCTGAATACTTCGAGTCAATTCAGCTGAAAGACATATCGCCTGATGCCTGCCCGTATATCGGGGCGACATGGGCCGAGGATAATCCGCTGGCAACTGGATAACAGGAAGTTCTCCTTTTAACCGTTCTTTCCAGTATTTTTTTTGTTCATTCAGATCGTTATTTATAAGCCATTTTTTCTGCCAAATGGCATAATCCGCATACTGGATTGGGAGTTTTTCCAATGGAGATGGTCGGCCTTCTTTAAAAGCGTGATAAAGAACCGATAACTCTTTCATCCATACACCCATGGACCATCCGTCGGCGATAATATGATGCAGGATGATTGCAAAAATATGCTCTGTTTTTCCAGTTTGAAGGATGCAGACTCTAAGCAGCGGGCCGTTCTCCAAATCAAAAAGAACAGGGGCTTTTCTGGCGATCAACCGGCGGGCATATTCTTCGCCTTGCTCCCCATCTTTATCTGTGCAGACTATCTTTTCGATTTTTATCGATTGCAGCGAAACACGCTCTATCGCCGGGCGACCATCCCTTTTTATAAATACGGTTCTCAACACATCGTGACGGGCCAGGATATGATCAAAAGCTTTCTGAAGTATTTCCTCATTCAGATCTCCTGAAAGTTTCACGGCTTGAACGATATTGTAAGCGGGGCTATGGGATTCCAGCTGATTAATGAACCATAAACGCTGCTGGGCCAGCGAAAGTTGCAAACCTTCATTTTCAGACTCAGGCACAATGGTCTCAATTTTTTTACGTTCAGCACCGGAACTCTGCTCCCTGCTCAGGTAATCGGCAAGGCCTTGAATCGTAGGGAGTTCAAATATTTTGCGAATGGACAGATCAGATCCTGACTGTTCACGGATGCGAGATATGATCTGGGCAGCGATAAGCGAGTCACCACCCAATTCGAAAAAGCTGTCCTGAACACCTATCTGATCGATCCCCAGGACGTCCTGCCAGATGCGAACAAGCATATGTTCCATTTCACAGGAAGGCCGGTCATAATCACTTGAAACACTTGAAGGTCGGGAATACAAGGACGACGCTTCGATATGAACCACTTCGGGTCTTTCATGGCCTTCGTTTGTCACACTGGAAGAAATCTGATAGCCCTTCTGGGCTGTGGGTTCAATCCAGAAACGCTGTCTTTGAAAAGGATAACCTGGCAAGGGAACCCGCCCGCACCCCTTCCCTTTGTTAAATGCACTCCAGTCAATATGAACACCTGTAATCCATAACTGTGAAAGTGTCTTATAAAGAAAGGCCCCATCATGACCCTGACTTTGCGGGTGCTTAACTGAAGAATAAATCATAACGGATTTTTCTTTATCAACGATGTTCTGCCTTGAAAGCGTTGTCAACGTCTGACCGGGACCGACTTCGAGAAGAACACAGGGCTCTTCGATAAGGGTCTGGATACCTTTTGAAAAACGTACGGTTTGACGAAGGTGACGCGCCCAGTATTCCGGGTTAGTGGCATCACGCTCTGTAATCCATGTTCCCGTTACATTGGAAATGAAAGGAATTTGAGGATTATTCAACGGCACTGTCTTTAAATATTCTCTCAACGGATCAATGGCACCTTCCATCATCTGGGAATGGAAGGCGTGGGAGGTATGAAGAACCGTGCATTGTACTTTCTTGCTGTTCAATGTCTCATGAAGCCTGGCAATGTCATCTGAAGGGCCTGAGACCACACATCGGCCCGGAGAATTGATAACGGCCAGGGAAACGGGGTTGTCCACAAAAGGCAGAATGTCCTTTTCAGAAAGGGCAACAGCGAGCATGTCACCATGCGGCTGCTGCTGCATAAGCCTGCCCCTTTCTGCAACAAGTTTTAAAGCATCTTCAAGGGTAAAAACACCGGATAAACAGGCTGCCACATATTCACCCAGGCTGTGACCAATCATCGCATGGGGATAAATTCCCCATTCCATAAACAACCGTGCAAGGGAGTACTCCAGTGCAAACAACGCGGGCTGAGCGATTTCCGTTTCATTCAGTCTGTTTTGAGAATATGTGCCATCATTATCTTCAGGATAAATCAATGCCGTAAGATCACAGCCGATAACCGGTGCAAGTATCTCAGAACAGGCCATCATATGCTGTTTGAAAATCGGCTCCGTTTCAAAAAGATCCCTGGCCATGTTGACATACTGTGCCCCCTGCCCCGTAAACATAAAGGCAGCCTTTCTGTTGTCGGCTAAACATGATCCAGAAATGAATTTTCCCGGATCAGTTGAAGAAAAGGCGTTTACAGCATCGGCCACGTTTTTGCACACACATGCTGATCTGTGCCGAAATGCTTTTCTTCCTATCTGAAGAGTGTAAGCCACATCACCGGCATTCTGAGCAGGGTTTTCTGAAAGGTAGCTGCACAAACGAGAGCGCCTTTGCTCAAGTGCTTGCGCCGATTGAGCTGAAAGCGTGAAAAGATACCATGGCTGACCTTGTCTATTTTTAAGCTCTTCTCTGGGAACCTCTTCAAGAATGACATGAGCATTGGTTCCCCCCACACCAAAGGAGCTGACACCGGCCCTTCTCGGCGACATGGAATCATCCCATGAACGCAAGGCTTTATTTACATAAAAAGGGCTTCCCTCCATATTCAACTCAGGATTGACAGTTGTCACATTCAGGGTGGGGGGCAGGACGCCATGCTTGACCATGAGACTCGTTTTGATAAGACCAGCCACACCAGCCGCCACATCCAGATGCCCGATGTTGGACTTTAAAGAACCAATGGCGCAAAAAGACTTTTTATCTGTTTTACTTCTGAAAGCCTGGGTGAGAGCTTTAACTTCAATCGGGTCACCCAGTGGTGTTCCTGTCCCGTGGGCCTCGACATAACCTATGGTTGCAGGATCAACGCGGGACATGTTCTGGGCCATGGCAATAACTTCAGTCTGCCCCTGGACACTGGGCGCTGTATATCCCACTTTCACATTGCCGTCATTGTTCAATGCTGCCCCTTTTATGACAGCATAAATATGATCGTGGTCTTCTATGGCATCTTCCAGGCGTTTTAAAAGAACAACACCTGCACCCTCCCCTAAAAGCGTTCCTGATGCTTTACTGTCAAAGGGTCTGCAATACCCATCATCAGAGAAAATTTCTCCTTCATGGTGGAGATAGCCTCTTAACCGGGGGGCCTGAAGAGATACTCCCCCGCCTATGGCCATATCGCATTGATATGTCAAAAGGCTCTGATATGCAAGCTGGACTGCGACAAGTGAAGTCGAGCATGCGGTTTGAACCGAAAGACTCGGGCCTTTAAGGCCGAGCTTGTAGGAAACCCTCGTTGAAAGAAAGTCTTTATCATTACCGATGAATGTCTGAAAATTGAGAACAGACTCCATCAATTCTGGGCGTTCAAGCAGATTTTTAATAAGGTAGTTGTTCATGCCGCATCCAGCAAAAACTCCCACTGTGCCTGTATAATGATCTGGAACATAACCCGCATCTTCAAAAGCATCCCAGGCGCATTCAAGAAATATTCTCTGCTGGGGATCAATCTTTTCAGCTTCCCGAGGTGTATACCCAAAAAAACCTGCGTCGAAACAATCTGAATTATTTAATACAGGGCTTCTTTTAACATATTTCGGATTTTTTATTAAATATTCCGGGACACCTGATTTCAGAAGTTCTTCGTCGGAAAAATCAGTGATAGACTCAATGCCGTTTACAATATTACGCCAGAAAAGGGATATATCATCGGCTCCTGGAAATCGACCGGCCATTCCAATAATGGCCACATCTGCTGATCTGTTTCCTGGCTGTGCCCATGTATCTCTTACCATACAGGGAATTTTACTCGTAAGATCATGAGGTTCAGAAAGACCAGTGTGTTTAGCCTGAATGATATAATTCGACATCATTTGTATGGTGGGATTCTCGAACATATCGACAATCGATATCTTCATTCCATACATTTTTGACAGGCGAATCACAATGCCCGGCATAAGAATCGAACGTCCGCCAATATCAAAAAAGTTATCATTCATGCCGATATCATCAAAACATAGAACCTCAGCCCAGACAGAAGCCACATTTTTTTCAGTCTGGGAAACAGGAAAGACAACTGACTGATCTGATCGCAACTGTACGGATGCCTGTTTCTTCATTCTCTGATCCACGGCGGCCATAATGCTTTTCAGACTTGAAAACGTGTCGGCGATTTCCTGCATGACAAGGGCGTTTGCCAAAGAAACACCCGTGTCTTTATCAGTTGTTTTTCGGACTTCCCCGTCTTCGGATGTTTTTTCTGTTGCTGAAGAAGGACTAAAAGAGGCTTCTGAGGCGATTTGAGAGGGTAAAAGAAAAAACAGCCCTTCGCCTTCCTGTTGTTTGTATTCCTCGCCAAGGGATAAAAGGAAATTTAATGCTGGCTGATTTTTATTTGTGGGCGAATAATTTAAGCGGACAGATTTCAAACCTCGATCTATGGCGTTTCTTCCAAGACGATTAAGCAATGCATGTTCAACACCCTTTCCAAGTGCACGGCAGCTCAAAAGAAAGGTATCAACACTTATCTGATCTTTTTGCTTTTCGTAAATAACCAGGCCGACCAAGCCATAATCACCAAATTTATCCGATACTTCAGCGACCAGACAGACATGATTTTCAGACAGCTTGAGCCTTGAAATTTCAGATTCATTTCTTCTTATCGTTGTGAGATTGAACTGGTTTGTTCTCAGAGTCAACTGGGAGACTCTCTGAATCTGAGCATCTTTTATCTCAGATATTGAAACATTCAAATCAAGATTTTTCAGAAATTCATCAAATGTCGTTGAAGATTTCAGCAAGCTGCTTCTTTCTTTCTCCTTGCGGTAAAGATCAACTCTCTCACGATCTTCTTTTGTCAGTTTAAGATGGTCAAAGGCCCAGATATGTTTCGTAAAATCTTTTATCTTTTCAGGATCAGACGGAAGCTGAAGCGTGAGGACTTCCGGGCAGTTCGCTCGAACTTCCGCACATTCCACAGGATTGTCATCGATAAAGATAAAGCTGTCCAGCCCAATATTGATCTCCTCTGCAAGTTCCGCAATATTCTGTGATTTCGGAGACCAGTTAATCTTACTGTATGAGATATGATTTCTTCGAAGAATCATTTCGGGATTTTTATCGAGAACATCCAGCACATCTTCTTCTGAATTTTTACTACACAGGCAAATCAGCGTTCCTGCTTCATGCTGGGATACCATAAGTTCCTGAAGCATTTTTCTGGCTGGATCAACCGTGACACGTAGGGGACCATCTTCGCCGACCACGCCTTTCCAGAGGGTCTGGTCGCAATCGAGAACAATCGCTTTATAAGGTTTTCCGAGAATGGAAAAAGATTTTCTTGCAATGATGTATGAAAGAGCTGCAAAGAATTCATCGGTATAAGGGATATGACCGGCATCCAGACCAAGGGGTTCGTCGTACTGTTCAACACCCATTGGGCCCAGGATTTCACGGCTGCTGACAGGGTAGATATTCCCAATGCTGTTCAGAGAAAGAGCCAAGTCATTCTCAATTCGATTCAACAAGGGATTTTCTGCCAGAGCAGGAGAAATCGGGCAGAAACAAATCAGAACCGGAACACTGGACTCTGCAACAAAAGCCTGAACTGCCCCTAAGAATTCATCTTTATTCTGCTCAAGAGTCTGTTTGACTTTACCATCGTCAACCACGGCATGTGATATGCCGGGTATGTCCTTAATCCAGTCCTCAAGGCGGACCAGAATAACATTGACCCCCTTGATATTTTTTCTGAACATGCTGCTCGGGTCCAGGAGCTGCTGAAAAATCTGATTGTATGGAGCGAACTGCACGGATTTTTTAAAAGCAAGCTTGTCAACCCAGAAATCCAGAGGGTCTTTCAGTAAATCCGCTGTATAAGTCGCCGCAATAGCAATACATTGTTTTTCATCAAAACCCGTTTCTTCCTGTGATTGAATATCTTTTTCAATTTTTACAGGAAAATCAGAAACAAGCGTTTCAGGCTCATCAATGGCACGGACCAAATATTCACAGAACGATTCTGTAAAAACAGCAATTGTCTTTTCAGAAAATATATCGGTGTTGTATTTAAAAGCACAGGCGAATTTTTCTCCCGTGTTAATCATTTCGAGAGTCAGGTCAAATTGACCTTCCTCCTGATCGATGGGGAATGGCAGTATTTTCAAACCACCAAAATCAACAGGAGTGTCAAAGGAAGCCCCGTGGAGAAATTGCGACGCCGAACCGAGCGTTTTTTGATCAAGTAAATTGAACATGGCCTGAAAAATGGGGGACCTTGAAGGATCCCTCGCCGGCATTAAATCTTCAACCAGAACAGGAAACGGATAATCCTGATGGTCCAGGGCAGTCAGAACAACCCGCCTTGTTTTAAAAAGATGGTCCCTGAATGTTTGAGAATCGGAAAACCTGGCTCTCATCACAACCGAATTGATAAAATTCCCGCAGATGTTTTTGAATTCATTTCGTCCACGACCTATCACCGGCGATCCAACAAGGATATCCTCGCTTCTGCTGTAGCGCATCAGAAAAAGCTGAAACAATGCAAGAAAAAAGGTGTACTTTGTAACCGATTCCTGATGACAGAACACTTCGATTTTTTTGAAAAGTTCATCACTGAAATTAAAATATAATGAACTTCCTTTATAACTTGGCGCATGGGGTCTGTTAAAGTCAGAAGGCAGGTCAAGTGCCGGAAGGCTTCCTCCAAGCTGAGAAACCCAGTACGTTTTATGTCTCTGCCCAACCTCTTTTTTGAGCATATCATTCTGCCAGTAAGTAAAATCCTTATACTTACCGTTTATTTCGGGTAGCTGAATTTTATTTCCGCTGCTCTCCGAAGCATATAACAAACTCAAATCGTTAAGAAGCATTCCAAGAGAATAAGCATCACAGGCAATGTGATGAATGGTTATCATCAAAATATAATCGTCTGTTTTTATTTTAAATAAATGCAGTCGGAATACGGAATCATTTTCAAGGTCAAAGGGTTTGGAATAATACAATTCAAGTCTGGATTTCAATTCATGTTCCGGCCAGCCGGAAGCATCGATTGGGTATAGTACAGGTTTTAAATTTTTATTTACGATCATGAATGACTGATCACCTGCAGTGCCCACTCCATAGGCATAGGTTGATCGAAGAATACCATGCCTGTCAACAAGCATGTTTACCGCACTTGATAATGCCTCCACATTTAATTCAGAAACAACCCTGCAGGAAGCAGCGATATGATAGCACGATGAGGCCGGAGCAATCTGATGCATGAACCAGAGTGATTGCTGATTATATGACAAGAGTTCTTTTACCCTGTCAGCATCATCCTCAGCTGAGAGATAACGGATGATATCCGATTTATTCAGAGAAAGTGTTTGATGAAGATCAGACGTCAATGCGCCTTTTGGCGCCCGGTATTTCAATTTTCCGGAATCAACCCACAAACTGATATGCCGTTCCTGTAAGCTTTCAAGAATCTGTGAAATCATCAAATTTCTCCCTCTTCCCATTCCACAGGTTCTGTTTTTGAAATATGTGATACCATCACCGTGTTCGATTCCTGGTCTGCAATTCCATGCGTCATTTTCAAAAAATCTTCATCATGATGAGTTGTTGCGTTACTACTTAAATATTCGATTTTTTCAGCAAGGTCTGCGATGCTCTGACCCTCAAAAAAATCCATGAGAGACAAAAGAATTCCCAGTTCCGATTCAATTGTACTGATCACGTCCACAGCCATCAACGAATCAAGACCCAGATCAATAAAACGCGAACCAGGTAGTATATCATTTTCTTCCATGCGAAATGCTTGAGCAATTAATCTGCGGATATAATCCACAATATCCGTCCTGCTTTTCATGGATTCAATACGTTTAGCCGTCAAATCTGTTTTTTCAGGGGAATTCGTGGCATCATTTGAAATAAGATGAATCGAATCTATTGAGCCCTGTCTTTCTTTCTTATTTTCAATTGATCTGCAACCAGCATTTGCGGTTTCGATCTTTTCACCCCCGGCAACAAAAAGCTGACGATAAATTGCGTGGTCATCCGCTTTCAAAACCTGATGCCATTTTACAGCGAGCTTATCTAAGATACGCGAATCTAAAAATCCATCTTTCACCAGTTTGGCTGGAATACCCACACCCTCTGATTTTAAAAAAATGTCATCTCCAACAAGACTGTTATGGGCGCAAATAATTTCCATATCAACATTCTTAAAACCGCATTGTTTTAATAAATTAGGCAATTGCCGTCCGATTTTCGGGTTTCCACCTTCACTGATTCTTGACTTGCAGTACGCTTCGTATAATGTGTTTATTTCAGGAATTCCCGGAAAGGTTTTTAAATGCATTTCAAAATCGTTATCTACGAAAACCGCAATACCGCCGGGCTTGAGCACACGATTAATTTCCCAGACAGCCTCTTCCGGTTCCGGCAGATGTTCCAGAACAAGTCGCGTAATGACAAAATCAAAACAGTTATCTTTGAAGCCCAGTTGTGTTACTGACTGCTGCGAAACTTTTATTTTTCTCTTTTCAGCAACACATTTGAGAATGGCAACGAGATATGAATCAATTTCAATGGCTGTTGAAGTGCAGTTTGGGAATTCATTCAAAATCTTTTCTGTGACATATCCAGGACCGCTGCCACATTCAAGTATGGACATGCCGTCGGTCAATCCAAATTGCCTGTAACACCTTATTTCCTTTTCCCAAAACAAATCAACCTGAGCTTTAAGGCGATCGACTTCTCCTTGGACGTCAGTTGAAAATTGCTTAATTTTATATGATCTTTTATGAGTCATTTATTCCCTTTATTTATTATTCATAATAAGAAAAGCATATAAAAGTGAACATCCAGGACAATTCTATTTACTTGTTCCAAGGGCATCAACAAGCTTTTTTGACCATAACTCATATCCAGCCTTATTTGGAAAAGCACCATTTCGATCAGAATATTCCAGAATATAATGGTAGTCTTTCGTCAATATATCGTTCAGTTCTAAAAATTTAATGGAATTAACAGTGCAAAAAATTTTCAAATTTTTGTTTAATTTTAAAACACTGACAGCATACTCTTCCATATCAAATTTATCAGGAACAGCAATCAAGGCAGATTGTACAATTATGGTAATACCTTTATCTCTTAATTGTTCGATAACATACTTATATTTTTCAAAAACACGTTCAGGTTTGTCACCAAGATAAATATCAAAACCATTTGCAGTGATGATGCATATTTCAGGCTTTGCCCTGATTATATCATTCAGATGTTTGTTTACAATGTCGATGCTGCCGCCCCGGCTTCCAATAAACAGGATATCATCGTTCGATAATAACTCTCTCCATTTATTATTAATTAAAGAATCACCTGTCATGACCATATATTTTTTTGGGGCTGGCAAAAGACTTTTAACACCAAAGTATTTTTTCAATACTTTAGCAGGGACATGATAGTGGAAAAGCATATAGCAGAATATCAAAAGAAATAAGATATTTAACGATATTGAAACGTAGACAAGGCAGGATTTTATATTCATATGCTATGCAACTTTAAAAAATAAAAGCATTACAGATTCATTGTTTTAAGTAAGGGGATCAATTCATTCTTCCACACTTGATACCCTTTATCACTCATGTGGACGCCGTCAGACGAATAATCCATGATCAAATGACCTGATTTGGAAAGTTTAGAATTAAGATCAAGAAACAGTATACCCTTCTCTTTTGAGTATTGATTCAGCATTGAATTCAGCATATCGACTTCTTTGTTCTGCTCTTTATAAAATAATTTCACAGGTGCAACATATATAAGGGATTGGATGACAATCTTCATATTTTTTTTCAGCATTTTATCTATCAGTATTTTGTAATCATCAAACGTTTTTTCAGGTGTTTTCATCCAGAACATATCGTTTATGCCGATCATGACCAAGCATAATTCCGGCTTTAACTCAGATGCGAAGTCAACACGCTCAAGGATGTCTTCAATCTGCCCTCCACGAATCGATACCATGTCGTTTCGGCCCATGAGTTTATTCCAGTTGACATTGATTCTCGAATCACCCATGACGACAATTTTCGTATTATTTATGCAGTTAATATGCGGGACATTAAAAAAAAACTCGGTAATTCTTCTTGGAATTTCATAATGGAGCAGAAGATAAAAGATCGAAATACCGACAATTATATTGATTAAAACTGATATTTTAATTATCCAGCTATTCATTTTCATCATTTTGATTTAATTATTCGTAATGTCTGTCTTTTTTCATTTATAACCGACGTGTCAGATAATCTTCACATGTTATAAATTCCGAATTCTTAAACTCGTTTATAAATCCGAAAAGCTTTTTCTTTGTATTGTGCAGATTGATATAATGGCGAAATTTAAAAGAAGCTGGCACATCCTGGACCCTGGGCTGATCAGGATCGAACTCCCAAGGGTGAGTATAAAACAAATACACACCATCTTTTTCAATAATTCTTCGAACACCCAGATGGAAAAGTAAAGAAGGAGTCAATCTGAAATACCCCCCCCCGCCCCAGGGGATCACCTTGCCAACCAATGACAGATTGCTCACCGGCAGTTCATAGAATGAATCCGATATTTTTATTGCTATCCCCTTTTTTTCAAATGGCAAGCAATCAACTTGCCCATAACGGCCATGCCCTGAAAATGAGTTATAGCTCGAATCATATAGAAACCCGCAGGATTCAATCACTGACAATGTGTCCATGCTGATATCAAAACTCGGGGCTCTATAACCTTTAACAGAAAGACCGGCTATGTCCTCAATAAGCGATTTACTCTTTGTAAGATCGGACACCAGATCATTCACGGAAAGTTTACTGCACAAGTGGTGCATATGTCCGTGAGAAGCTATTTCATGACCCCGTTTTACAATTTCCTGAACAAGATGCGGAAAACGCTCGGCGATCCATCCAAGAATAAAAAAAGTCGCTTTTGGATTCTGGGGATTTGTGCTTGTGCCAGTTTTTATGGAATCAAAAAGATCAAGTAGGATATGGGTGTTTTTTTCAATCCGCACCTCCCTGCTCTCCCATGAATCATAGGAAATACTATTTTTGAAGTTCTCTACCTGGAACCAGTCTTCAACGTCTATTGTAAGGATGATAGAATTAGTGTTGTTTTTCAAGAATTTGTCCGAAATCTTAAAGTAAAGGGCAGGTTTAGAACCTGCCCTAGGGGTATTCAGTTGATTTTGATGTTTTGATTTTTTAATCAAGATGACACTCAATCTGTAGGGGCGGGTTCCAAACCCGACTTATGATTGAGTCATGATGAATGTTAATCGAGATGATTACACAGGGTGTTATTATAATTTATGACGACGACCTATTCCATCATAGTGAAATCCCAGTTCTATCATGAATTCG
The DNA here is from genome assembly GCA_041660385.1 of Desulfobacteraceae bacterium. Classification (GTDB taxonomy): domain Bacteria; phylum Desulfobacterota; class Desulfobacteria; order Desulfobacterales; family Desulfolunaceae; genus DYJE01. The sequence continues at coordinate 68,513 of JBAZWJ010000031.1, forward strand.
GGGTCG
>JBAZWJ010000032.1:0-66343 GCA_041660385.1 Desulfobacteraceae bacterium
CGATGTGCTTGCCCGGATTCTCTACGGTCTTCGGATATCCCTCACTTTCGGTCTGATCCTTGTTTTCTGCTCCATGGTTATGGGCATAGGTGCTGGAGCTGTTCAGGGATACTACGGCGGAATCATTGATATCACAGGCCAGCGTCTGATCGAGATCTGGAGTGCTTTGCCTTTTCTTTACATCATGATTCTCATGGGTTCCGTGTTTGGCCGGAGTTTTATCCTGCTTCTTTTCTGCTACGGTATTTTCAACTGGATCGGTATTTCCTATTATGTGCGTGCCGAGTTTTTCCGTCTGAGAAAACAGGCGTTTGTGGAAGCGGCCCAGCTTATGGGCATATCATCGTGGAAGATTATGGTGCGCCACATCATGCCCAATGCCATGGTTCCGGTGATCACCTTTTTCCCCTTTTCCCTGGTGGGAGCCATTGGATCGCTGGCCGCTCTGGATTATCTGGGTTTTGGTCTGCCCGCGCCCACGCCGAGCTGGGGAGAGCTTTTATCTCAGGCCCAGCAATACCGGTGGGCCTGGTGGCTGATATTGTATCCGTCCCTTGCTTTGTTTATTGTGATGCTTCTGGGGGTTTTTATCGGGGAAGGTATACGGAATGCGTTTGATCCGAGGCGATACTCGCGGTTGGAGTGAGGATGGAGGTGGTTTTGGATTGAACATCGAACACTGAACATCGAACATCGAATGTGGGAGCCGCTTAGCCTCGGCCTGGGGTTGGGGCGGGTGGGTGCGATGGGTGGGAGGGATTTTGAACGTCCAACGCTCAACGTCGAACGTCCAATTGAGGATGGGGGCATTTTGGATTGTGGGTTGAATGCGGCGGTCACTCGTAGGTCGGGTAGAGGAACGAAACCCGACAAATGACCCGATCCTTAAAAGAATCGGCTGTTTATGCTGTCGAGGCGACCATCTGTGAATAGAACCGTGCCGCTGCCTCAATGATAACACCCGTCGGATTTCGCTCCTCTATCCGACCTACTTGCTGGGGCTGCAACCCATTGAACGTTGGACGTTGAGCGTTGGATGTTGGACGTTCATCTTTTTAAAATTTAATATTTTCAATTTATTATAAAAAAATATGACAGATCTTCTTCTCGACATAAAAAACCTCACGGTGAATTTCACCACGGATGACGGCATCATTCAGGCTGTTACGGATCTGTCTTTTTCCGTTCGGCGGGGTGAGACCGTGGCGCTGGTGGGTGAATCAGGTGCCGGGAAATCCGTGAGCGCCATGAGCATTCCACGGCTTGTTCCGTCACCGCCGGCACGTGTTGAAAATGGGGAGATCCGGTTCAAGGGCAGGGATCTTCTGGCGCTTGATATCAAAGACATGCGGGCCATCAGGGGAAATGAAATAGGGGTGATTTTTCAGGACCCGACAACGGCATTATCGCCGCTTCACCGCATCGGGTGGCAGCTTAAAGAGGCCATCAACGCCCATCGGCAGATGGATGACAAAGAGGCCCAGGCACTTGCCGAATCGTGGTTGGGCAAGGTGAGGATTCCTGACGCGAAGCAGAGAATGAACGCTTATCCGTTTCAGCTTTCAGGGGGAATGCAGCAACGGGTGATGATCGCCATGGCTTTGCTCAATGAGCCGGATCTGATCATTGCCGACGAACCCACCACGGCGCTGGATGTGACCTTGCAGGCCCAGGTTTTTGAAATTATCCGTGAGATGAAACGAAATGAAAGCGCCATGCTTCTGATTACCCATGACATGGGTGTGGTGTACGACATCTGTGACAGGGTTCTGGTAATGTATGCGTCAGAACTTGTGGAAGAGGGGACAACAGACGACGTTTTCACTAACCCCGCCCATCCTTATACCCTTGGCCTTCTGAAATCCATTCCAAGTCTGGGCAGAGGAAGGAGCGAACGTCTTGATTCTATCAAAGGTCAGGTTCCGTCACCATTTAACTACCCCAAAGGCTGCCGTTTCAACGACCGTTGCCCAAAAGCGTTTGACCGGTGCGTCCGTGAAAAACCGGGTTTTGTCAGCGTGGCCGACGGTCACAGAGCCGCCTGCTTTCTGCTGGAAGGGAAGGGGGAAAAATCATGAGCGGAAGCATGAGTTCCATGGCGATCAACAACGATAAAAAAAATAATACCCCGGAGAACCTCGTTGAAATCCGGAATTTGAGAACATGGTATCCCATCCGGCGAGGCGTTCTGGCCAGAACCGTGGGGCAGGTGAAAGCCGTGGATCATGTGAGTTTCGCCATCAAAAAAGGCGAGACCCTTGGACTTGTGGGCGAATCAGGCTGCGGCAAAACCACGTTGGGCCGAACCCTTGTGGGTCTTGAACAGGCCCAGGCGGGAGAGATCCTTTTTCAGGGTCGAAATATCCTCAGCATGGAATCAAAAGAACGGCAGGAGATCCGGCGGCGGATGCAGATGATTTTTCAGGACCCCCTTTCTTCATTGAATCCCAGGATGCTGGTGCGCGATATCGTCACCGAAGGCATGAGAGCTTTTGGCATGATCCGGGAAAATCAGGCGGAAGAAACAGCCATGGCCCTTCTCGGCGAGGTGGGGATGTCCAAAGAATCTCTGACCCGTTACCCCCACGAATTTTCAGGCGGCCAGTGTCAGCGGATCAGTATCGCCCGGGCTGTGTCCATGAGGCCGGACTTCATGGTTCTGGACGAGGCGGTGAGTGCCCTTGACGTATCGGTCCAGGCCCAGGTTCTGAATCTTCTCATGGATCTTCAGGATAAATACGGCCTCACCTATCTTTTTATCTCCCACAACCTGTCTGTGGTCAGTCATATCGCCGATCATGTGGCTGTGATGTATCTGGGAAAAATGGTTGAATACGGCAAGGTGGCCGATGTGATCGAGTCGCCTGTTCATCCCTATACTCAGGCTTTGATCAGCGCCGTTCCCGTTCCCGGTAAACGGACGGAACGGATCATCCTTCAAGGCGAAACCCCATCAGCGGCCAATCCACCCGACGGCTGCCCGTTTCATCCCCGCTGCCCTGAATGTCAGACCATTTGCCGGACAACCGTTCCTCGGTTGGAGCAGGCGGATGACAGACTTTTTTCCTGCCATATGCGAAGCCAGCACCTATAAAAGCTAAAGAAAAATTGCGAATTGCCGATGAGTTGAGATAGACTGGGAATGTAGGAGGTACGGTGGTTTTTTTAACATCGAACATCGAACACTGAACATCGAATGGTGAATGGTGGTTTGTCAAGAGTTCGGCAGGTAGGGACAGTAGTGGTTGGCTGTGGAAAGATGAACGTTGGACGTTGAAAAGAGCTTCACCATCGTACAAGTGTAGACCCAATGCCGTTTCCTTAAGAATAGTGTGTAGGGGCGGGTTCCAAACCCGCCCGGAATTATGAGGCGAACATGGTGCAGGGCAGGTTTAGAACCTGCCCCTACGGCCTTACTCCATCTGCTCTGTAAAAGATACCTTTTCGCTCTGACATAATAACTTTGAACATTAACCATACGTTTTTTAACATAACCGGGGTTTCCATGCTCGATACCTTTTCAATCATTCTTCTTCCGCCGTTGGTCACCATTGCAACGAGTTTTTATATCGCTGCAATGGGCATCTATCGTGTGAGGATCAAGGCTGATAATATTTTGTTTTCACTATTGTGTCTGCTTTGGTCTGTGGTGCCCATCAGCTATGTCGCCAGGCACTTTGCTGACAGCAGGGAGACCGTTTTTTTCATCGAACAGATCACCCATTTTCTGTTCGCCTATTATCCGTTTATTTATATTCTTTCTATTAATAAACTCCTGGAGATAAAAGATAAGAGACTCCTGGTTACAAGTTTCTTATTGAGCGTATTTTTTTCTATAGCGGTTTTCACACAGTACTATATGGATGGCCTGTATGAGTATTCCTGGGGATACATCGCCAAGGCCGGCCCCCTTGTTTTTGTGTTGATTGCCTATTGTTTCAGTTCGACAATCTATGTGACACGATTGTTATTGCGTGAGTTAAATAACGAACCTGTTCTGATAAGGCGGATCAAGTACAAATACATTGTTTTTTCATTTGCTTTTTCTGCAACCCTCTCCTTGCTTTCGGGGGCGGCTATGGCAGGGTTTGACATTTATCCCCCAGGTAATTTTATATTCATTCCCATGGGCTTTCTGGGGTATGGGCTTTTAAGATACAGAATCCTCGGTATAAGGACCATTCTTCATAAGAGTCTTCTGTTGTTTTTCAGCTCGCTTCTCATTGTTATCCCCAATATGCTGATTTTTTATATGATCTGGCCTTTTATTTATAGATTGACTCCACCCGCGCTTTTCGGGCTTCTTGTTTTGTGGTTTTTCGTCAACTTTCATTTTGTCATCAGACTTCAACCCTATATAAACAGAATGTTCGATAAAAGCAGTTATGATTTGAAGAAAGCGGGACTATCGTTTTTTGAGAGCATGCTTTTACTCCAGAACACCCCGGAGCTTATCAATGAATTTCGCTCTGTGGTAAAAAGAAGTCTTGGCTTCAGAGATGTGGATTTTTACCTGAACTCTGACGAGGGAACATTTAAAAACGATAAGGGTGATATTATTCATATCACATCAGCTCTGGCGGACTGGTTCAAAACATCACAGGGCCTTGTGGAAGGTCATATGGTGGAAAACAATCCCATGGATAGGCCCTTGAGGCGTGAGTTGCTGAAACTTTTTGATGAAAAAAAGGTTCAGTTTATCGTTCCCATGGCACAGCATGAAAGCCTTATGGCTTTTGCATTTCTCCATGATAAATCGCCGGAAAGACTTCTGAACAAGGAAGAGGCTCGTTTTATCGATCAGATGAGCGGGTTTGTTTCCGTCGCACTTTTCAACTCAAGAGTCTATCAGGCCATCACTGGTCTCAAAGACAGGCTGGAAGAAAAAACTCTGACATTATCCAATGAAATTACCGTCAGAAGGCAGGCGGAAGAAAAGGTCAAAGAAAACTGGGCACGATACAAACTTCTTGCGGATAACGTTATCGACATCATATGGGTTGTTGGAATTCATGATCTGAAATTTAGTTACATCAGTCCTTCGATTGAGCGACTCACCGGATATTCCGTGAAAGAAGTCATAAGCAGAAGTCTTGATGAGCTTTTAACCCCCGAATCCTATGCTTATATTCTTAAAACGCAGGCCAATCTTCTGGTTTATAACAGGATAATTAATGCTGAAGAAACTCTGACCATGGAGCTGGAACACATCTGTAAGGATGGAACCCGGATCTGGGTTGAGGTCTCGGCCCATATGCTTGATGATGTCAGATGGCCCGATAGTTTAATTGGTGTTTCAAGGGATATCACCGACAGGAAACGATCTGAAAAAGAAAAAAAGATCCTTGAAGCCCGGTTGATGCAGGCTCAGAAAATGGAGAGCATCGGGGTTCTGGCCGGTGGGATCGCCCATGATTTTAATAATATCCTTATGGCCATCCTGGGTTATACCCAGCTTACGCGGCTCTATATTCCGGATGAGAATAAAACAGCCCACGAAAAATTATCCCGCATTGAAAAAGCCAGCTTCAGAGCCAAGGATATGGTGTCCCAGATCCTGGCTTTCAGCAGGCAGAGTGAACCGAGTATTCTACCGGTCCAGATGGGGCCCATCATTATTGAGGCCATTAAACTACTCAAAGGATCTTTGCCCTCAACCCTCACCATCGTGACGGATTTTGAGGACAATATCCGCCCGGTTCTTGCCGATCCTGTACAGATTCACCAGGTGGTGATCAACCTCTGCTCCAATGCTGCCCATGCTATGGAAGACCAAGGCGGAGTGATCCAGGTTGGCCTTCTGGAAAATCGTCTGGAAACCAAGGAAGCTCTTTCCATGAATCTGCCTCCTGGGTATTACGTCCAGCTGACGGTTTCGGACACAGGCAGCGGAATGGATGGGAAAATCATGGAAAAGATATTCGAACCTTACTTTACCACAAAAGATGTGGGTAAAGGTTCGGGTATGGGGCTTGCCGTTGTCCATGGAATCGTTGTGAGCTGCGGTGGGAAAATTACGGTGCAAAGCACATTGGGGCGAGGCTCTACGTTTAAACTACTTTTTCCTGCATCCGAAAGTATGGTTAAAGAAGAAAAAGATCCGGCGGACCGCTTATTATACGGGAATGAACGCATTCTTTTCGTGGATGATGAAAAGGATATTGTGGAAATGGCTCGTGAAGCTCTGGGCACCATGGGCTATCGTGTAATAGGCGCTGTTAACGGAATCGAAGCACTCCATTTATTCACAGAAAACCCCGATGGTTTCGATATGGTGATCACCGACCTGACCATGCCGGGGATGACCGGTGAACGACTTGCCGGAGAGATTCACCGTCTGAGGCCCCAAATTCCTGTCATTCTCTGCACAGGTTACAACACGTATTTCCCTGACGAGAAAGCCAGGGAATCGGGCATCCGTGACATTCTTATCAAACCCGTTCCTGCTCGCGATATGGCCGAAGTGATCCGGGATATTCTTGATTCAGGGAAAGATTCATCTGTTTACAAGGTGTAAAAAATACTGACATTGCTAAGACGTCATGTGTCGTCAGTTTGTGGTAAAAAAGGCTACGGACTCATCTGCTGCACACGTTTCTTTTAAGAACTCCTGTTTACTCATAGTGGCATATCTCTTGCTCATCAATAGATCAATCTTGTCTGGTGAAGGTTTCGTATCTGAGGCTTCGACAGGGTAACAGAGTTGAAATCACACCTCGGAATTCATGAAACAACGTTATCCATATCAATAGCAGGGTTTAAAGGAGGCTGTTATGACCATAGACGATTTAACCGATTATAAACCGGGTGACTACGGAAAGAAACGAATAAAACCATCCGATTGGCTCAACGCTCACATCAAAAAATGGAACAGCGAAAAGAGCGAAAAGGAAAAGATGAAGAAAGAGAAGCTCGTTGTTCCCAGTGTCTGTTTTTCAAGAAAAGTGGGTGTGGGTGCCCTTGAAATCGCAGATATTCTGTCTGAACGGACGGGCTTGAAAGTGGTGGATCGCGAAATTCTCCAGCAAATGGCCCAGGACTCATCTATTGCGCAGAAGACCATTGAACTGTTTGACGAACGATATCCTGGGATGATGAGCGAACTTTCAGCCATGATTTTCAATGAAAAATCGTTTATCTTAAGTGATTATTACAGAGAGTTGGCCAAATGTGTCATTGCCCTTGCGAACCTGCAACCCTCGATTTTTGTCGGTCGTGGCATCCATCTGATTCTGCCCAGGGATCAGGTTCTTGCAGTGCGTTTGATATGCAGTGACGAATACAGGATCAATCGTCTGTCCGGTATCATGAAAACCACCGAAGCGGAAACAAAGAAGCGGCTGGATGTCATCGACAAAGAACAGCGGGATTTCTTCAAGGATGTGTATCAGAAGAAAGATGCTTTACCCTACGAATTTGATCTGGTGATTAACATGGATCATATCAAGGTGCCTGAGCAGGCAGCAAAAATCGTCGAGTGCGCTTTTGCGCAGAAGTTTGATTTATAATTTAATGTATTCATGAAAATAAAAAAACTCGTTCAACAACAAGCAAAATCATTGCAAAAAGAAGAGTCATGTTCAGATGAACAAACAAATATCGATATGATGGACTCCGGCTATACAAAAATTTTATACTAAACATCAGAACAAGAAGTGCAGCATCCACCACCATAAGAACCTGGGCGGGTTGTGAAATAAGGACGCCTTGAAGAATCAGAAACAGCATCATTGCCGTAAGATTCAGGACCCATAAAAAAATCATACGGCCAAGAGCGTCCTTTCGAACGTGTCTTAAAAAGCAATATGTATTTCCTTTACTGTAATCTGCAAGATGTAACAAAAGCAGCAACCCAAGATGGGGAAGTTGCCACAACGCGATGATAACCATGATGCTCCACAATCTCAGATCCGGCACGCCTCCATCTGCCCCAGCCCAGCCAATCAGTGGAGCTGCCATTCCGCACATTATTCCAGGGACAAGTGCGAAAAGACTGATGGATTTCAAAGGTGTGTACAACCCGTTGTAAAGAATGATCGACAGGCATCCCAGAATGACGGTAACTGCTCCGGTTGAGAGGTGATTTAACATACCAAGGCCTGCCGAGATCAGCAAAAAAGCTTGAATACCGGCATAGCCGGGGTTTAATCGTTTTTCGGGAAGGGCTCGACCGCACGTCCTCTGACTGAGGTGGTCTTTCTTTCTGTCCTGAAGGTTATTGAGGCTGCCACATCCGCAACTCAGAATAAACACGGCAAAGGCAATCAAGAAGCCATGAAAAGATGGGACAGGCCTGTGAATCATATACCCTGAGAGTGCAGACAAAGCGATAAACAAACCAAGCCGGATTTTGGCAAGTTCCATTGCAGGCCCAATATTTTTCATAACGTCCATATTAATCATCATCACTTTTCAGCCACTCTGCATACGCGACAGTACTGACAACCTTCACGGTTCCTCTCATATCCGAGTGCTCCGTTCCGCAGTATTCCGCACAAAAAATGGTGTATTCCCCTTCTTTGTCAGGATAAAACCACACATAGGTTTTCATACCCTTTACCGCGTCAACCTTGACTCTGAAAGCCGGAATAAAAAGGCCATGAATCACGTCAAGGGATGTGATGTTGAGCTTTACCGGTTTCCCCACCGGTACCACCAGAACGTTTTTTGATTCCTTGTCATCAGGATAAAGGAAAAGCCAGGAAAACATCTGTGCTTCAACATCGATTTCCAGAGCTCCCGGGGGGACATTCCGAAGGCTGAGATAGGAAGACCAACCGAAGTAGAACATGGAAAGAGCAATCAGTGTGGGAATAAGAGTCCAGGCCAGTTCCAGTTTCCAGTTGTCTCTGATGTCAACGGATACCGGGTGAGCCTTACGTCTGTATTTCACTACAAACACAATCATCACGGTTGTTATAAGTATCAGAAAAAAAAAGGAAAAACTCAGAATGTACCAGAAAGCCTGATCAACATGTTTAACTGTATCGGGTATGCTTTCCATTTATAACCTCATCTGAATGAAATATCGAAAAAGATAAAACTTATCATGATAACGAGAAAAAGAACGGTGCTGATAAAAGAAAATCGGATCAACTGGTCTTCATACTTCAGATGCATGAAATATAAAAGCACCAGCGTGGCTTTGGTTGACGCGATGATAAGGGCTATCCACACATTCAGCTTTCCCATATGGATATAGGAAACGCCGATGGTCAAGCCTGTGAGCAGAAACAATCCCAGAAGAACCATAAAAAGCCGGGAGTAAGACTGAATATGTGTGGGTTCGTTGTTATTCATGCATCCTCACATTATTACTGTAATTGAATATGGCAGCCATCACAGCACCAGATAAAACAGGGGAAAAACAAAAATCCAGATCAGATCCACGAGATGCCAGTACAGAGCTGAATTCTCCAAAAAGGCATGGGATTCAGCCGTGATTTTTCTTTTGACCAGTTTTTGGAGACTGAAACCCAGAAGCAGAGAGCCAATGATCACATGCAGACCGTGAAGGCCTGTGATCATGTAATACATCCCGAAAAAAATATTAACTCCGGGAGGTCCGTTTACAAGCTGTTCTGAATTGGGATAAATCCCCGCATGGAATTTATGACTCCACTCAAAATATTTGTTCACCAGAAAAACAAGACCGCACACCATGGAAAAACCAAGAAGAAGCCCTGCCGTTCTGTTCGAGTTCCTGCGAACTGCCGTAAGGGATGCGGCCACGGTAAAGCTGCTGGTGAGAAGAATCAGAGTGTTGATGCTTCCGATAATCCGGTTGAGCTCATGGCCTCCGCTTATAAAATCGGACGAATATCGATTGAAATAAGCAGCATACAGCACAAAAAGTCCTCCGAAGAGGATGATTTCCGAATACAAAAAAAGCCACATGCCAATGGTTTTGCCCTTATGATCCTGAGCCGCTTTCATCATTTCTGTTCACCTGTGAAAAGTCATATGGGTAAGCCGGAATTTCAGGTGCGTGAATAAAGTTATGCAAGGGTGGAGGAGACGGTACGGTCCATTCCAGAGTGGTTCCACCCCAGGGGTTGGACGAAGCGGGAACACGCTTTTTGAAACTGGATAAAAGATTGACGATCATCATCAGTATGCCCAGAACAAGAACAATCCCACCCAGGCCAGCCAGAAAATTACCGGTCTGGTACCTGGGGAGGTAATCATAATACCGTCGAGGCATGCCCTGAAGTCCAAGAATAAACATGGGTATGTAATGAAATACAAAGCCGGTGGTGGTTAGAATGGCAGCAATGTATGCTTTTTTAAAATCATAAAGGATCCCGAACATCTTGGGCCACCAAAAATGAAGGGCTGCAAAAAAAGCGAAACCCGTTCCTCCGAACATCATAAAATGGAAATGGGCCACAACAAAATGGGTGTCATGCACCTGGATGTTTGTTCCGGCTGAGCCAAGAACCAGACCGGTCAGTCCGCCCAGAGAGAAAAGATAAATAAAGATCAGCGCGTAGAAGAACGGCGGCGACATTTCAATTGAACCCTTGTACATGGTTGAAATCCAGCTGAATACTTTCACCGCGCTGGGAATGGCAACCAGAAACGTCAGAAGGGAAAACACAAATACGGCCACATCGCTCATACCGCTTGTAAACATATGGTGGGCCCAGACCAGTGAACCGGCAATCGCAATGGCCATACCTGACCACACAATGCCTTTATAACCAAAAATGGATTTTCTGGAGAATACAGGAACGATCTCCGAAATCACCCCCATACCCGGAAGAATCATGATATAGACCGCCGGATGGGAATATATCCAGAACAGATGCTGGTAAAGCAGGGGATCGCCCCCCTTGTCAGGATCAAACAAGCCCAAGGAAAACAGCCGTTCAATGACAACAAGGAGAAGGGTGATGGACACCACGGGAGTCGCAAGCAGCTGAACCCAGGCTGTTGCGTAAAGGCTCCAGGTAAACAGGGGGATCTGCATCCAGCCCATTTTTTCGGCCCTTAGCCGGTGTATGGTGGTTATGAAATTTAACCCGGTAAGCATTGAACTCATGCCGAGAATAAAGGCGGCCAGAACCGTCAGTGACACATTGCTTTTAGCCGTCACACTGAACGGGACATAAAAGGTCCATCCTGTATCCGGAAAGTCTCCTGAAAAAAGGGAAATAATGGCAAATAGTCCTCCCAGCATATACAGATACCATGACAACAGGTTGAGCCTGGGGAAAAATACATCGTCTGCACCGATTTGAATGGGCAGGATAAAATTACCGAAGATGGAAGGTATTGCCGGAATCACAAACAGAAATATCATGATCACCCCATGAAGAGTGAACAGTGAATTATACACCTTGGCGTCAACGATGGTTTTTCCGGCTTGCATAAGCTCAATGCGAAGCAGAAGTCCCATGAGCATGCCAACGATAAACCAGAAAAGAACGGCCCACATGTACATCAGGCCGATCCGTTTATGGTCCTGCGTTAAAAGCCAGGCCCACACGCCTTTCAGGTGTTGCGGCGAAGGGGTTTTATAAAATGATGTCACATCATTCACGCGTCACGTCCTTGTCATTTTGCTTGATTCTTTTTTCGCAGAACAAAAAGCACAAGCAGCGCAAAACAGATACCGATGATGATAGCGCTTATTTGTAGGGTTTTGAATACATACCGGTTGGATTTCGGATCGTAATTAAAGCAGAAGGAAAGAATCTTTTTCACGGAAATGGAAGGGATTCCGCTCCGGGCTTCGGAGATCCCCATGGCAATGTCAGCACCAAGGAATGTCGATCCGTAGATATACCGTATGATCTTACCGTTACCGGCAATAATGATCAAAGCATTGGGATGAACAAAACTTCCCGATGCATCTTTTTTAAATCCATAACCAAGCGCATCCAGCACAGCATGGATGTTTTTTTTAGTCCCGGTCAGAAAAAACCATTCATTCTCAGGGAAATTCCTGGGCAGGAGCCCCATGTAGTCATGTTTGGCTTTCTTTGCAATCGCAGGGGTTTCTTCATCATTGAAACTCAGCGAAATCACGCGATAATCTTTTCCGGGAACCACAGGTGCGCTTCCAAGAGCCAAAGCCAGATTCGACAGACCCAGGCTGCACGATTTAGGGCAAAGATAATAGGCCGGAATAAAAACAACCGGCCTGTCAATCATATCTTTTAAACGTAGTGTTCGACCGTTTTCATCTTTGAAGACGGAATCAAGGGGAATGATCTGTCCCGGTTTCTCGTCCACCCCGGCTTTCGCATTGCTGTTCAACGGATCATCAACCGGCTTTGGCAATAACATTTCCACTTGCGGGTTATGGCAAAAACCGTCAGGGACCGGCCATTGACCGCCAGTCAATGTCGTAATGAAAAGAAGAAAGCAGAGAGCAAATAACACATATACCTTCAGATTCATTCCTTTGCCTCACATTCTGTGCCCAGAACTATTTACCCGTACTCAGATTGACTTTGAACATGACGCGCGCCGTATGTTTGACATTCATGCTGTCACGTGGGCCATGAGCCATGATAACAGTTGTTACGCCGTTCACATCAATGGCCTTGTCTTTCTGATCTGAGGATTTGAGCGGGATCGTAAAGGCAATGGAGGTCACTCCATTTTCTTCTTTACCGGATATACCACTCACATTTTCCATGCCACCAATTTTTGTGTCTTTTTCATGGCTTGTGTCCGATGTTCCGAACTCATCGCTGATTTTAGCCTGCCCATCTTTCATATACCCAATGATGATATTGGCATCCTTCATATCATGGCTGGGGTTAAACCCAATGGACACCCATCCCTTGGTTTGAGCACTTATCTGCACATCAAGATTTGTACCATTCACTGTCCATTCAAACGTCATCCCCTTGTTCGTTACTTTATGGCTGAAATCCTTTGCAAAAGAAGTGCTTGCGATAATTATAAAAGCAAGAGCCATACAAACGCCTATCATCGTTTTGCTTACAGTTGTCATGATTCGTTCCTTTCCGGTAAATCTGTAATAGTGGTTGATATCAGATCGACATTAAATGAGATGGAGGTATTTCCGGCTATCCGTATTGAAGTGACCCTCCTGAATACCCCAGCCCCACGGCGCACATCAGACAAAGGACATAAAGAGCAAAAATAACATTGTTATTTGCGATCTCCTTTTGTCTCAAGATAAATGCCACTCCAAGAAGAAGGGTCAGAATAACCGCAAGCACCATTTTCACGATAATCAGGGTTTCCCACTGGCCATCCATTGTGTGCTCCCAGTCCAGATAGCCGGCAAAGGCTGTGGGGAGAATGAAAATAAGACCTAACCCCACGCAATGATGGGCACTTTTGAAGAAATCGGGTTTTTTCAGGAAGATCCCTGCAAGCCCGAAAAAAAATGCCCCCATCACCATACCCATGGGAATATGTGTCATTGCCGGGTGAACCGGATGCATAAATCCGACCATGTGAAGCATGTTGAATATCATTTCGACCATGAAAATCCCTCCTTTGTTGTTTGACAACTATGGGACTCGGAAAATATTAATTTACCATCCCGCATCCCGCCTTCAGGTCATATTCTGCCCGTGCCTCACTCTCAAGATCCTCAACGTAGCTGGGCTACGCCTGCGGTCTTGAGAGCGAAACCCGTGCAAAATCTGCCTCTGAATCCGGGCGCGATTCAGGTATATTAATATTTTCCGAGCCCCTAAAAAGTGAACAGTTCAAGACTAAAAACGTCAGATAAAAAAACATGTACAACGGTTAAGGCGCGATATGTTCGAAAAGAAGATCGGGACGTGCTGTCCCAAAAGCAGTGAGGCATTTTAAAAAAGTTGCTTCAGTAGCGTTATTATACGTATTCACTCCATGAGCGTCAAGCTAAGATAGGCGATTCAGGGCAATCTCATATCCTTTATGGCTCCAAAGTTGCTGTTCCTCGTTCTGGGGAGAATCACTGACTCTACCCGATAGATTTATGCATAGCAAGATTGCGTCAGACCATCGTCCCTCGTTCCGGGGATTCTCCCCGGAATGCGCCCCTCGGAGGCTCCGCCTCCAACGTCGCACATCACGGACTGTTTATTATTTGCTGCATACTTCCATTTCTTAAAAAATCGACGGATTTTCCTGATCATACAACGAGTCAATCTCATCCGCATATTTTTCTTTAATAACCCTGCGTTTCATTTTCATGGTGGGAGTGAGTTCACCTGTTTCAACGGTAAAAGGTTCGGGCAGAAGCCTGAATGTCTTGATCTGCTCGTAACGGGCGAATTTCTTGTTGATTTCGTTTATCCTCTCCGTGTACATCGCTATGATCTTCGGGTTTTCAATGAGATCTTTTCTGTCTATAAAAGAAATGGCGTTGGCCCGTGCGTATTGTTCCAGGAAATCAAACTGGGGTACAATGAGCGCTGCGATGTATTTTCGGCTGTCTCCCACCACGCAGGTCTGATCGATGAGCGGGTCCAGGGAAAGGGCAAGTTCCAGGGGTTGGGGAGCGATGTTTTTTCCGCCGGATGTGACGAGCAGTTCCTTTTTACGGTCCGTAATTTTAAGAAAGCCGTCCTCATCAAATTCTCCGATATCTCCTGTCTTGAAAAACCCGTCTTCGGTAAACATGTCGTTTGTTTGATCTTCAAGATTATAATAGCCTTTACCCGGTGAAAAAACCTGGGGGCCTTTGACCAGGATTTCACCGTCGTCTCCCAGCTTCATAAGCGTTTCGTCCAGGGGCCTGCCCACGTAACCCGGCTTGATCACCATATATGGAATGATCAGTTTGGAGGCAACCACGATTTTCAGGAATCCCTTTAAACTGGTGAACGGGCTTTGGCCCTGGCTCTGCATCACCACCATGGTGTCGATCAGCCATTCAAAGGCTTTCCGGTGGATGGGGTCATCCGGCAACGGCTCAATGAACCGAGGTCCGTTCCAGGCTATGGAAGAGGTGGTTTCCGTCAGGCCATAACCTTCAGCAATGATGATATTCATGGAACGGAAAAATTTGATGATGTCCGCAGATAACGGGCCGCCTCCGCTTATGGCAGATACAAGGCGGTCGAGTCCTGCGAATTTACGGATATGCCTGTACACCATGATATTGGCAAGAGCGAAATTTATCGAAATTTTAAGAGGGAGCCTTTCTCCCCGGATCATATAATCCGAGGCTTTGCTGCCCGCTTCCATGGCCCAGTTGAACACTTCTTTCTTAAAACCGGTCAGCTTGCTGGCATAATGATTGACCGCTTCATAAATCTTTTCGTATAGGCGCGGAATGGAGGCAAGAACCTGGGGCCGGACCTCAAGAAGATTTTTCTGGACGGTCTTGATGCTTTCGGCAAAATAGATCACGGACCCCATGGTCATCTGGGCGTGGTAATCACTGGCCCTGCCCATGATATGGCACAAAGGAAGATGGCTTAATGTGGAAAGTCGGATGCCCCGATCCAGAAGTCGTCGTGTGATGGGGGCGTTCATTACCAGTCTTGTCTGGGCTTTGAAATTTTCCTGTGTTAAAACAACGCCTTTGGGGTTTCCAGTTGTGCCGGATGTGTAGATGATGGCGGCTGGGTCTTCTTCCTTGATGGCGTTTCTTCTGGCTTCGAATTCTTTCAATGAGACAGAATCATTTTTTCCTTTTTCCTGCAATTCATCGTAGCCGGTTACACATGGATCAACGGTTCCTTTGACCGGTGCCAGGGAGACAATGAACTTCAAATGGGGCGTTTCATCTTTGATTCTCAAGGCTTGTCCCAATAATTCCGGATCACCGGCGATCAAAGCTGTGGCCTTGCAGTCGTTGAGAATGAAACTCAGCTGATTGTCTGTGCTGGTTGGGTAAATGGGAACACCAACAGCTCCAGCACCCTGAATGGCCTGATCACTGATGATCCATCGGGGACGGTTGTTTGCGAATATCCCGATTCGTTCCCCAGGCTGGATTCCCATGGCAATGAGGCCAGCACCCATGTGGCGGACCTGTTCGGCTGTCTGCCGCCAGGTGATATTCTCCCAGTTTTTTGAGGGCTCGCCATTGCTGAATTTGGCGCACATGAACACATCATTGCCGTATTTTTCTGCCAGACTGAAAAACAAGGACACCTGGGAAGAGGCGGTTTCATGCAGATAAGCCATGGATCTCCTTTCAATTAAAGCTGATTTTTTTGATATTTGTCCGGTCCTAAGAGGCAAGCCGGAAACATCTTGAAGAGTTGAAATACGTTACGATCAATAGAACCATGAGTCAAGACGATTTCCACTACGGATCGGATCATTTGTCGGGTTTCGTTCCTCTACCCGACTACGATAGTCTGATGCATAATTGTTGTGCAAAAATCTATCGGGTAAAGTCAGGGAGAATCCCCGGAACGGCAGACTATTGCGCCATGCGGCTGGCATCACCATTTTTTTTGGCTATTAAAACAAAAATATATGCGATTACCGTGGTCAGCAGACGGTGAGTCTTTGACAATCGGCAAGGGATGGCTTAAATTAGAGGCACATTTTTTTTAAACACCGTTGACGGTTATCGCGTCACTTTTTTACACCGTAAGGCTGCTTGTATCAGGAACGCCATGAAACGAACGAACAGAGACCACTTAAGTCTTCTTTGCAATATCGGGGAACTTGCCGACCTTCTGGCCGGCAGTGAAAATATCTTTACATTCTTACAGCGCACCGTGGAGATGGTGGCCCGCCATCTGGATGCGGATGTATGTTCCATCTACCTCTATGAGCGAACGACCGAGGATATTGTCCTTGCTGCAACGGTGGGGCTTAACCCTGATGCCGTGGGGAAAATCAGGATGAAGCTGGGTGAGGGGCTTGTGGGCACCACACTTGAAAGCAGAAAACCCTTGACGGTTGATAAAGCTTCGGCTGATACCCATTACAAATACTTCAAAGAAGCGGACGAAGACCGGTTCGAATCTTTTCTTGCCGTGCCCATTCAGCGTGGTGAAGAGAAAATAGGCGTTCTTGTGGTTCAGCATGAGCAAGAAAGTTTTTTTCAGCCAAGCGACACCGACGCCTTGAGAGCTTCAGCTTCCCAGCTGGCCGGTTCCATTGAAAGTGCCAGGCTGATGATGGAACTGCATTCGAGCAATGGTAAAGAGAACGGAGAATCCCCGGATATATCAGACCTCAAACTGGTTCGTGGTCTGACAGCCTCAGGGGGATACGCCTATGCGCCGATCGCGGTGTACAAGAAAACCCATGGTGAGATGCTTTCGGATCATGGGCAGAAAGAGGATGAAGCGCTGTACACTCTGGATGATTTCAATGAAGCACTGAAATTGACTGTGTTTCAGTTGAAAGAAATGGAAAGTGCCTTTGTGGAACGGTTGCCTGAAAGTGCCTCCCTTATTTTTACAGCCCACTTCATGATTCTCAAAGATCCTAGTTTTATCAATAAAATGACGCACCTCATTGAAAACGGAATAAACCCGCCCGATGCGGTGAGAAGGATCGCCAACAGTTATATCAGGATCTTTGCCTCAAGCCCCCATGCCTACATGAAAGAGAAGGCCAATGATGTGGAAGATCTGGGCAGCCGGATTCTCTGCAATCTGATCAGTAAAAACACCAAAGAACCCAGCATCGGTCAGAAACGGATTGTGATTTCCAAAGAGCTGTTCCCGTCAGACATTCTGAAACTGGCGGCGGACGAGGTCATGGCCATTATTCTTGTGGGCGGTGGAGTTACCTCCCATATCTCCATCCTTGCACGGTCCCTGGACATCCCTCTTATGATCACGGACAACGAAAGAATTCTGTCTCTGCCAGGCGGGACCATGGCCATTGTGGACGGAGATGTGGGCAATATTTACATCGATCCCTCACCGGACGTGGTGAAAAGCCATGAAGACCGGTTGAAAACGAAAAAGACAGCCGATGCCATCAAAAACGAAATGCTCCCGGAAACACGGACAAAGGACGGAACAAGGGTTTCTCTATACGCAAATATCAACCTTCTTTCCGAAGTTCCTCTGGCCCTAGAGTTGAAAGCCGAAGGAATTGGGCTGTACCGCACCGAATTTCCCTTTCTCGTCAGGGCTAATTTCCCAACCGAAGAAGAGCAGCTTGTGGTTTATAAAAGGCTTTTAGACCATATGGCAGACCGGGAGGTCACCATCAGAACCCTTGATGCAGGGGGTGACAAGATCCTCGCCTATTCGGAAATCAAAAAGGAAGACAACCCCGCTCTTGGTTTGAGATCCATCCGGTTCTCCTTTAAAATCAAGGAGATCTTCGATCATCAGATCAGAGCGATATTAAGAGCAGGAGCCGGACAGGAGAAACTCAGAATCATGTTTCCCATGATTTCATCTCTGGATGAGTTTTACCAGGCGCGGAATGTGGTAATCGAATGCATCAAAAATCTGGAGACAGAGGGCCTTGCCCATCACAACCATCCTGAAGTGGGTATGATGGTGGAGTTGCCCGCAGTGATGGAAACACTGGATGAATTTGCCCAGGCCGCGGATTTCTTTTCCATTGGAACAAACGACTTTGTTCAGTACATGCTGGCCGTGGACAGAGGCAACAAACGGGTGGCCGATTATTTCTGCCCCTATCATCCGTCTGTCCTGCGAGCCCTTGCCAAGATCGCCAAAGCCGGAGAAAAGGCAGGAATCGATGTGTCGGTCTGCGGTGAAATGGCCCACGAATCCGAATACATTCCCTTTCTTCTGGGAATTGGCATCCGTAGTCTGAGCGTCAATGCCAAAGACCTGCCCCAGGTTCAGAAACGGATTGTCTCCTTGTCTCTGGTTGATATTGAACGCCATGCCCAGTCACTATTGAAAGAAACCACCCTGGAAGGCACACGGCGCGTACTATATGAGTTCAACGGGCGTATCAAAGGATGATTGATGGCTATTCGGATTGGTAGTCAATATTTGATTTTAATTAATAAAACTGAAGGGATTTAATTATGGAAATGAAAAAAAAAGATCTGCTTTTGTATGTCAGTGCAGCCATGCTCGTTCTTTTTGCCGTTCTGAGTTTAACCGGTCTGATCAACTGGTGGATTCTACCAAAGGGAAGTGAAACCAGTTATGGTTTTCTCATTACACTCAGGCATTTTTTCCGGGATATCCATGAGTGGGTAGGCTTGTTCTTCATGATTCTTGCCGGTGTTCATCTCTGGCTGCACAAAGATTACATTGTGAACAACTGGAACAAATATTTCGGAAAGAAATCCTGATTCTGCATTAAAACCTTTACTGAATGATTGTGGTCTGTAGTATCAACCCGGCAATAAAATACATCCAGTGACTGTCTGTAGGTCGGGCTCACGTCCGACAGCAATGGCGGGCGAAAGCCCGCCCTACTGCTTGATTGGTTAAGATCTATCCCCATAACTTCAGGGGCCTCTTTTTGCCGGATAGCTTTGAAGCCTGGAAGCCACAGAGTTGTTGTTCATAAGTTTCTCTGGAGATTTTTTTGCATCTGACCTCCTGGGAACGCCAATCTCCTGATTGGCCTGCGGCAACCTCCCGACATTGAGAAATTCTGCATTATTTAAGTTTTTAATCCTGAAGGAGGTCAGTCATGGTAAAAAAAACATTCAACACGGCCATTGTATTTTTTCTTTTTTGTTTCACAGCATCCGATCCGTCATCGGCCCTGAATCTGTCAGGACCGGGACGCCCCATGATTGCGGTGAATGGTGCCACAAAACCGGAACTTACTATGGACATCGTGTCGGTTTCCTATGACAACAGCCTGAACAGACTGGAAGTGACGTTGAAAAACTGGGACACATCAACTCCCTCGTACAAATACAGCGAATCAAACCAGTTTATTCCCGGTGTTCAGATCTCCCTTTTCATGGGGCCTGAATCCCAGCAGGTCAAACTGTTCGACGGAATCCTGTCCACCTGCACACCCCATTTTAACCAATACGAACCATCCACGCTGACCTTTGTCGCAACAGGATCAGCACAACCCGCAAAAACCAATCTTATTCAAATGAGTTACGGAGCAGATCTTCTTCAGTTCGACCCCACAATCACGTCAAAAAACGACACGATCCAATGCACGGGCCAGACCGACGGAAATCCTGATATTCAGACAGGCACGTCCATTTTCGTTACGGGTGTGGGCCAGCGTTATTCCAGAACCTACCGTGTCACCAAAACCCTTCACACCTTTGACAGTTCAAAAGGCTACAAAACCCAGTTCACGGCAACGACAGGAACAGCCCCTGAAACGCCCGATCTTCTGATTCAGCGAAAACGGTCTTCATATTGAAACCATCGATTTCCTCAAAAGAACAGCAATTAAATATGCCAATATTCTACTAATTCTGATGGGTTACGCTAAAGCTTCACCCATCCTACAGGATTCAGTATGCGGCGTTATAGGTCTGGCCTATTGACTTTTTTAGCACAGAGCCTCTCTGACCTTGACGGCAAGATCTTTGATGGAAAACGGTTTCTGGATGAAGTGGACATCTTTGTCCAGAACACCGTGATGCGCGATGAAGTTGGCTGTATAACCGGACATGAAAAGGTTTTTGATCTTCGGACACAGGAATGTGAGTTGTTTTGCCAGATCACAACCGGCCATGTCAGGCATCACCACGTCTGTCATCAAAAGATGGATTTCCTGGCTGTTTGTTCTGGCCAGACGAATGGCATCGGTGGGCGAATTTGCCGTGAGAACGGTATAGCCCAGCCTTTCCAGCATCGCTTTCCCCAGTTTAAGGATTGACGGTTCGTCTTCCACCAGCATAACCGTTTCAACACCGGCAGGAAGGCCTGACGATAAGGATCTTTTTCCTTTTTTTACAACAGGTGAATCACACCTGGGAATATAGAGTCTCAGGGTTGTGCCCTGTTGAGGTTCGCTGTACACATTGACGAACCCGTTGTTCTGCTTGATGATTCCGTATACCGTGGCAAGACCCAGGCCGGTTCCCTTGCCTGTTTCCTTGGTCGTAAAAAAAGGCTCGAAAACATGAGCCTGGATTTCCTTGTCCATTCCGCAGCCATTATCGCTGACGGCAAGAAGAACGAATTCTCCCGGTTTAAATCCTCTGTGGGTTTCACAGTAGTTTTCATCAAAAACGACATTGGCTGTTTCAATGGTGACAAGACCCACATCCGTAATGGCATCTCTGGCGTTCACCGTGAGATTGGTGAGCAGCTGGTCGATCTGGGAAGGGTCCATTTTAACCAGCCATAGATCAGGGGCGGGTTTCCAGTGCAAATCGATATTCTCACCGATCAACCGTCTGAGCATTTTGATAAAATCGTCGATTGTCTCATTGAGATTCAGCACCCTGGGGGCGATGGTCTGTTTTCGCGCAAATGCCAGAAGCTGCCTGACCACGTCTTTTGAACGGTTTCCGGCTGAAAGGATCTGTTGGATGTTGTCATGAACCGGATCGTCGGGCGCGAGCTGGAGCTGGGACATTTCCGCATATCCCATGATAATGCTGAGCATGTTGTTGAAATCATGGGCAACCCCTCCGGCCAGCCGACCAATGGACTCCATTTTCTGAGCCTGGGCCAGCATTTCATGCAGCTTTTGCTTTTCCTCAGCCGCTTTTTTCCGTTCGGTGATGTCTTGATTGACAGCGATCACACATTCGAGATTCCCGCTGTTCCCGAAAATCGGCGCTGCCCAGTGAAGGATGGTTTTCTTTGCCCCGTCAAAACACTCGATTTCAATTTCCTCTTCAAACGATGTTTCCCCCTTTTCAACAGCACGGGCAACACCCCAATCCTCTGGTTTGATGATTTCACCTGAACGTGCCCACCTTCCTTTGTATGTGTCAAAATCTTCCGGGCCGACGTAGCGAATCCCACCCCAGATCCTCCGGCTTGCAGGATTGCCGCTGGTGATTCTGCCTTTATCGTCGGCAATCCATACTCCCACCGGCAATGTGTCCAGAATTTTGCGGAGGATGCTTTCGTTTCTTCTCAGAGCTTCTTCCGTGAGCTGATGTCCCTTTATTTCGGCTTTCAGATCGTTTGTTCTGGCCCTGACCTGCTTTTTCAACGTAACGGACCAGATCAGCAGCACCACACCGGTTATCATGAATATCAGGACGCCTGTGAGTCCGTATGTGACGGCATCACGAACTGAAATGCCCCGGGGTTCGAGTTTCCCGAACCATTTGTCGTAGATTGCCCGGTATTCCCCTGTTGCCTTAATGATATTGAGTCCCTGGTTCAGTTTTTCCAGGAGAACCTGATTCCCCTCCTGAACGGCAAAACAGAAGGGACGGTTGTAAGCGTCGATGATCTTCGGGGAATCGGCTATGGTGTCAATCCGGGAATCCTGTATGTAAAGCAGCCCCACCAGCTTGGGTACAAGGGCCACATCCCCTTTCCCGGATGAAAGCATATGCATGGCTTCTGTCAATGAGTCACTGAGAATCACACGGTTCTTCCGGTCCAGACCTGATCGGACCACATAATCATGGGCCTGATCATTTTTCATGACGATGATCCGTTCACCTTCAAGCTGGGTGATGCTCCGGGGCTTTTTTACGCTGTTCCGGGTGAACAAGCCGTCGTAGGCAATGGTGTGCGGACTTGAAAAATCAAAAACCCCGTCCCTTTCACTGGAATAGGCCATCATGGGAAGGAAATCGATTCGGCCGGAGACAAGATCGGCCATGGCATGCTCCCTGGTATCCACACGGATAGAAAGTTCCATGTTCATGGCCTCTGTCACGGCTTTTGCCAGATCAACGGAGAACCCGTCCGGCTTGTCCTTGCTGTTTATGAACGTGTAGGGCGGGAAATTTTTCATGATGACAGTTTTGAGCGTGGCCGCTTTCGAGCCATATGGACTGATCGGCCGGGCTTCAGCTTTTGTTTTTATGGGGCCAGGTTCTTTGGCCGGATCACCGGATTGACCATATGGAACGGTTCCGCTCTGGTTCAGGGTAGATAAAGGTGGTGCGGACACGGCTGCGAGGGACACGCCGAACAGGAAAATGAGTAAGAACAGAGATTTTAGATGGGTCATGTCATATCACCTCGATCATCAGAATAACGGCCTAAAAAAATGTGAAACCATTGGATTATGCGTTTCCCATGGTTTCACAGGCCCAGGTTTCTCCAGCTGTTTCAAGCAGCTGACGCGTGTAATACTTCGCGTATTCAACGGCAAAGCAGATTTTAACCAGCAGCAGTTCTCTTATGAAATAATGAATGGCAAAGTCCTGTTCAGGGCTGAGTCCCCGGATATCCAGCAGATCGAACAACTCCCGTTCAAGTGAGCCGCATGCCCGGCTTATTTCGTTTTGCAGTCCGTCAAGTTCTTTATGTTTGTCAGCACCCCAGACAGCTGAACTGATGTATTCCACAGATTTGTCAAGGAGCGATCTGAGGTGGCTCCGACAGAGGGTATCGGCTGTATTTGAAATAAGTGGTCTCATTTTTCCGGTGAGATTCTGAATCGTCGTGTGGGGTGCTGGCTGAGTCTGATCCATGGTTTCCTCCGTGTGGTGTATGGTGTTTGCAATGAAACGGAACAGGTTAAAAATCCTGGAAATCATCGTCCATGGGAATGGCGCCATGCTTTTCAGGATTCGGACGATTCTTTTTCAAAGACGGTAAAGGGATTTTTTTGGACGTCAGGCGAAGATCAACAGCTTTTCCCGAATAAACAGCCGATTGTTCCGTTTCATGTCTGAAACCCACGAGATCCATAAGGCCTTTGACAAGGCCGTTCATCTGCTCTGCTTGGGCGTTCATCTCTTCAGACGCGCTGGCGTTTTCTTCAGCGGACGCGGCGTTCTGTTGAACCACGCTGTCCATATCGGACATGGCCTTGTTGATTTCATCGATACCCTGGGCGTTTTCCCTGGATGCCTCTGTTATTTCGTTGATGATTTCCGTGACTTTATGGATTTTATCGTTGAGTTCCATGAAATCTGTGTACGTCCGTCCCACAATATCTGATCCGTCATTCACGCGCTGAATGGTGTTTTCAATCAACTGGGCCGTGCTTTTTGCCGCGTCCGACGCACGAAGTGCAAGATTCCGGACTTCATCTGCCACAACGGCGAAACCTGAGCCCGCTTCTCCGGCCCGGGCAGCTTCAACAGCAGCGTTAAGGGCGAGAAGGTTGGTCTGGAAAGCGATTTCATCAATGGTTTTGATGATTTTAGATGTTTCCTGGCTGGCCGTGGTGATGCTCTCCATGGAATGGTTCAACGATTCCATGGATTCACCGGCCCTTATGACCACCCGGTTTACAGTCTCAGTATGGGTTTTGGCTTCAAGGGTGTTGTCCGCGTTTTTTCGGGTGATGGAAGCCATTTCTTCAAGGGATGAGGCGATTTCTTCAAGAGAAGAGGCCTGATCTCCGGCGCCCTGGGCCAGTTGCTGGCTGGCTGACGATATCTGGCAGGACGCTGAGGCCACATGGTTTGAGCCGTCTTTCAGACTTTTCGCCATACCGGAAATGACGGTGTTGATGCCTGTGCTGATGAAAAAACCGGTGGCGAGGCAGATCAGGATCAGACACGCAGAAAAGAGCAGAACCATGTGTTTTGCAGTTTTTTCCATTTCAAAAGCCTGCTGAACAGCTTCACTCATCTGGTCACCCGCACGTTCTGAAATCGCGTTCACCGCTTTTTCCACAAGGGACTGACTGGCTTTCATGTCAGTACGGACCAGGGTTTTCAGCTTTTGCCGCAGAATCTGTTCGTCAATGATCTGCGACACTATTCCGTTAAACAACCGGGAATACTCGTCCGCCGTGTTCCGCAGTTCTCCCGCAGCTTCATGTGAAAGGGCCTTCAGTGAATGGTTCAGGCCGTCAACAGCCTCCTGATCAGCACGGAGCAGGATGTTTTTTTCCTGCTTCCGGATATCGAGAATCAGGAGTTTTTCAACCGGTCTGTCAGCCAGGTTTTCCATTTTCCGACCCAGAAGGACGATCTCTTTCATGGTACCGTCGCTGTCTTTGTCGCTGTCGAACCAGCCTATCTGCCGTATCAGGTCCAGTTGTTTTTCTTTTTCTTCAATGATCTGACTGCAATGAGCCTGGAATTTTTCGAACAGAACCCCGGATTCTTTTGTGAGTTTTTCAATTTCTCCTCCCTGTTTGCACGGGGGCACAACAAGACCTTCAAGTTCCGGAATCTGGTTTTTCAGCTGGCTGTTGCCGTTCAGTATGCTGCTTTGAAGAACTGTGAAACGATTTATCCCTTCAAGACACTGCTTTTTGTATTCACCGAAAACATCCAGGTTTTTATCCACTCCGTATAGTTCAAGGACATTTTGCCGGATCTGGAGCAGGGAATGGTTCATGTTTTCGGCAACCTGACTTTGTGGAATCCTGAAATCGGCGATGTGGTGATACGATTCGGACAATGCACTGAAGCGGTTAAAAC
This sequence comes from Desulfobacteraceae bacterium, assembly GCA_041660385.1. Lineage (GTDB taxonomy): Bacteria > Desulfobacterota > Desulfobacteria > Desulfobacterales > Desulfolunaceae > DYJE01. Next base: position 25,349 of record JBAZWJ010000032.1, read on the forward strand.
AGAAAATCGAAATCCCGGCCATAAACAAGGACATCAGAATTGTCAAACCCATGAGTTTTTTCATAACGGTCATTTGATTCACGTTTTTCTCCTTTGACGGAAGTTTCAGGATCAGATGGCATTTCCCCATAATTGTCATTGCCGGATGGCTCTGGCGAGCTCATTTTTCCGGCTTTTTTCTGGACAGGGAGAAGGCGTACAGGAACATACGATAAGAAATGGTTCGATTATAAGGGTTTGGGCTGGGTTGTAAATGCGATAAAGTCGCATTCACTGGGGGGATTTTGAGGTGTGTGTGGGCGATTATGCGTCAGCCAGTTCTTCCGGATCGATCACATCATTTTTCAGGGCGAACTTGATCAGGGTCACAAGATCACCGGCATTCAGTTTCTCCATGATATGAGCCCGGTGTTTGGCCACTGTTTTTGGGCTTATACCCAATATATCCGCGATGAACTTGGTGTTCTGGCCTTTGATAAGCATCCGGAATACCTGCTTTTCCCGGTCAGACAGAAGGTCATAAGAGGTTGACGCCTTTTGCCCTGAATCTTTGTTTCGAATATAGGACCGGATGACGGTACTGCTGATTTTTGTACTCAGGCAGTATTCACCTCTGTAGGCCAGTCGGATGGCCTTGAGCAGTTCGGCTGTGGGCGAGGTTTTTAAAATATAACCCAGCGCCCCGTATTCAAAGGCCTGTCGTATATACGGCTCTTTGTGGAACATGGTCAGAACCACAACCCGGGTTTCAGGCAGGGGCTGTCTGACCATCCGAATGACGTCAAGGCCGTTGATAAAAGGCATGGAGATGTCAACGATCATGACATCGGGTTTTGTTTTTTTAGCCATCAGGACAGCTTCATTGCCGTCTTTTGCTTCGGCGACCACGTCGATATCCGGTTCTTTGGCGAATATTTCCCTTAAGCCTTCCAGGATCATAAGATGATCATCGGCGATGAGCAGACGGATTTTTTTCATGGATGTTCATCCTTTGAACCGTTTTCAGCAAGAACGATATCCACGGTGATTTTTGTCCCCTTCCCAGGACAGGATTCAAGGGAAAAACGTCCATCCACCGAGGCCACCCGTTCTTTCATGCTGAGCAGGCCCAATCCCATCCGCTTTGATCCGATGGATGGCCCATAGTCATGAAGTTGAAAGCCCGCTCCGTTATCTTCGATGACAAGGTGCAGAATCCCGGAAGTCTTGCCAAGTTCGATGAGAACGTGGCCTGCGTGGGCGTGACGGACGATGTTGTTCAGGCTTTCCTGAATCACACGGTAAAGGGCAATATCTATTTTAGGTCCGAAGCTTTTTTCCGAAACTGTACATCTGAATGTATGGACAATTGAAGGAACGCCTGTGAAAAACGTCCTGAGGTACCACGATATGGCCGGAATCAGCCCGATGTTGTCGATAAGGTCGGGGTGAAGATCGGACGACATGTTTTTGATGTGGGTTCCCAGTCTTTCAACGATGTCCATGTATTTGCCGCACATGCACCTCAGATGTTCCAGATGATCCGGCAGAGCTTTCTGGATTGATGACAGACCAAGCCCAACCATTGTGACGAGCTGTCCGCATTCGTCATGAAGTTCATAAGCGATTTTTTTTCTCTCCTCTTCAATAGCGGACAACAGGCGTCTTGAAAGCAGCTGATTGGATTTTTCCGCCTCAATATGGTGTGAAATATCCCGGCAGAAAATGGCGATCTGTTCAATGTCACCTTTTGAATTTTTGATCGGGGCGATGAAATGCTCAATAGTGCATTGATTTTTTTCGCAATCCGTGAATGAAACAGGTTCTCCGGTTGAAATGGCTTTTTTCACCATGAGTTTCCGTTCAACGACATTGTCCGTTGGAATACAGCTGGACAAACCTTGGTTCATGATTTCCTGAGAACTTTTGCCCGTCTTTGCAAGAAGGCGGTTGTTTGCGGCCAGAACACCGCCTTTATTATCCATAACAAGGGCGATTTCAGGGTAAGCGTCCACCATTTTCTGATAGACCGTTTTCTCACATGAAGATGGGGACTTTTCATGCAATACATTTAAAACAACTGTTCTGTTATTGTATACGATACTTTCCATCAGCAGGATGACAGAGAGGATTGCCCCATTTTCTTTAAGGATACGGATGTCAAGAAAAGACGTTTTCATGTGTCCGCAAAGAATGGAACGGCAGGTTGAAGCATAGGTTGACAGGTCGTCCGGATGAAGAAATTCACAAACAGAATGGGTTGCCAGGGCTTCCCGCTCTCCGGCCCCATTGTTTAAAACAGCTTTTAACGTCGTGTTTATAAACAGGACCTCGAATCGGTCATCACTGATAAAAAAACCGTCGTTCGAAGAGTTGGCCAGAATGAAGAAACTGGTGGAAGGGAAACAAAGTGGAGTCTCGTTTTTCGAACAACCGCAGCATTTTTTGGGTGAGGCTTTATGTTGTCCAACCGGAGTTATTTCGTAACCCCTCTCAATAATTACAATATCATTTTTCATCAATAAAGCTCTGAAAGATAAACCACTGCTTCTGCCGCACAGAGTTACTGTTTTGCCAGCTCGTGTCATCAGGCAAACAAAACAATAAGCCTTCCCCCGTTTCCATTAATCACAACGTATAAGGAATATTACTGCGCCCATTGCAAGTAAGCTTCTGAGAGCCATAAACAACGTCGAACAGTTTCAGTTGTGGCGCTCTTTTTTCCTGTTTTTTCATGGCATCCCGATTAGGTAGTCCAAATTAGACACTTTGTCAATTATCATTATTCTTATGCCTTGAATCTCGTTTATCCCATAACCGATGCGTTTTTTTCTCATATACGTTTTTGGCTAACTCACCACGGACCTGATGCAACACCCTCTGTTTCTGGTGATGGCATGTGACATCCGGGTCTGCATATTTTTATTGCGTGAGGCACTTAGTATACCTCGCCTTCGTGAGCAGATTCAGATGGAAAAATGGTTCAGGATTCAGATTTTGCCCATAGTACAAAATGAGATCAAGAAATGTACCAGCGCTGTTATGAATTGCCATGTGTTCGTGAAAACGGACAAATGCTTAGAGCCTGTTGCATCCAAAGCGGATGTGTTCAGGCCATGCGGATTGAAACGTGTTGCAGGCTGTCCGCTTATTTTACATTGTGTAACAATACCGGACATGGGCATTTTGAGAATGGGCACAGGAAAAACGTCGGTAGTGAGTGTGAAACGGATAGTGATTTCCAAACGGCTCCTCGACCATATGGCAGACCGTGAGGAGAGTCGTGATAAAGTATCAAGCCTTGGTTATTGATGATTCATTATTAAATCAATAATCAAGGTCTGGTCCTCAGCCCCTCTGGAAAATTTTTTGCATCTGCCCCCCTGGGAACGCCAATCTCCTGATTGGCTCTGCGAAAGCCGTAAGGCTTTCAGATGCTGAAAATAGCACGATATAATGATTTATTAAAATGATTTGTAAAACATATATTTTTTTAATATACTATTAAAATTATTGAATTGTTTTCAAATAAACCTTTATAAAAACAAATCATTCAACGTTCGCTATCTGTTGTGGTTCCTGAAATAACCATTCGATATTTATATATTACGTACATCATCCATTAAAACAATGCTTTATTGGCGTGAACATGGTTAACTATGTCTGATTGTTGTATTGAAACAACCATCCGGCGAAAGGATACTCAATCTAATAAAACAGGAGAAATAGAGATGAAAATTACTAACCTATTTAAGAGATTTCGTAACATGGGAAAAGACGATTATCTTGACCTTATTCCCACCCCGGTCTTAGCGATAGACAGAGATTTTAACATAACATACATGAACCCTGCCGGCTCGGGAATTGTCGGGAAGACAGTCGGGGATGTTGTTGGAATGAAGTGCTACGACCTTTTCAATACACCTCACTGCGGGACGCCTGATTGCCGATGCAGCCAAGCCATGAAAAGAAACGAAGTGGCTATCGGGGAGACCATTGCGTCGCTGAATGGTCATAGTGTCCCTATCCGTTATACTGCCGCACCGATCAAGGATTCAAAAGGTAAGATCATTGGAGCTCTGGAGTATGTTATCGACAACTCCGAAATAAAAAATGCCTTGGATGAAGCAATGAAATCCGTGGGGAATATTAACAACATTCCCACTCCGGTAATGACGATTGATAAGAGTTTTAACATTACTTACATGAACCCTGCCGGAGCGGGAGTTGCAGGAAAGACGCCCAAAGAGGTTATGGGAATGAAATGCTATGATCTTTTTAAAACATCCCACTGCAAAACTCCCGAATGCCGGTGTAGCCAGGCCATGAGCAGGGGCGAAATCGCAACAGGTGAGACGGTGGTGGATCCGAGGGGGCTTAACCTACCAATACGGTATACAGGGTCGCCTATTAAGGACGCTGAAAACAATATTATCGGGGCATTGGAGTATATCGTCGACATCACTGAAACTAAAAAGGCCTTGAATGATTCCGATGTAAAAGTCAACTACCTGAATAATATTCCAACCCCAATTATGGTCGTGGATAAGGACTATAATGTACAGTTCTTAAATCCGGCAGGGGCATCGGTGGTGGGCAAGACTCCGGAGGCATGTGTCGGTAGTAAATGTTTCAACCTGTTTAACACAGGTCATTGCAACACACCGGACTGCCAGGTTGCCAAGGCTATGCAGCACAATTGCGTCTTTACAAGCGACACTATCGCAAAACTCCCATCAGGCGAATTGCCGATTCGCTACTCGGCCGCTCCTATCAAAGATTCCAATGGTAATATCGTTGGCGGACTGGAGTATGTTCTGGATATCAGTAAAGAGATGGATATTACCAACGGCGTCCTGAAAATGGCAACCGACGCTGCAAATGGGGTTCTTAACACACGGGCTCAAGCTGACAAATTCGAAGGCAATTACAGGCGTATCGTCGTGGGGGTCAATGAGGCACTTGATGCCGTGGTCAAGCCGCTTAATGTGACGGCTGAATATATCGAAAAGATCGCACAGGGGGATATGCCCGAAAAAATTACAGATGTTTACAAGGGTGACTTTAATAAAATTAAAAACAATATCAATGTATTAATAGATGCTATGGATGAAATCACAGATGTCGCCGAAAAAATGGCCCAAGGCGACCTGATGGTTGATGTGAATGAACGATCCCCTAAAGACAGACTCATGCAGGCCTTAAACCTCATGCTGAAAAAACTTCAGGAGGTCGTCGCGGGAGTCACGAATGCATCCGAGTATGTTGCGTCGGGCAGCCAGGAAATGAGTGCAGCAACAGAACAAATATCACAGGGGGCGACAGAGCAGGCTGCTTCGGCAGAAGAAGCTTCATCCTCCATGGAACAGATGGCCGCCAATATCAGGCAAAATTCTGAAAATGCCCGGCAGACTGAAAAGATTGCGGTTCAAGCTGCAAGCGATGCCGAAAAAGGCGGTGAGGCTGTCTTAAAAACCGTGGTTGCCATGAAGCAGATTGCAGAGAAAATTTCAATCATTGAAGAAATCGCCCGTCAAACAAACATGCTGGCATTAAATGCAGCAATCGAGGCAGCCAGGGCCGGTGAACATGGCAAAGGGTTTGCTGTGGTTGCTGATGCCGTTAGAAAACTTGCGGAACGTAGCCAGGCATCTGCCGCTGAAATCAGCAAACTATCATTGTCCAGCGTGGAAATTGCTGAAAATGCAGGGGCGATGCTTGGAAAAATTGTTCCCGATATCCGTAAAACAGCTGAACTCGTCCAGGAGATAAACGCAGCAAGTAATGAACAGAATTCAGGTGCTGAACAAATTAATCTGGCACTTCAGCAGTTAGACATGGTTATCCAGCAAAACGCATCCGCATCGGAAGAGATGTCTTCAACGGCAGAAGAACTGGCTGCTCAGGCGACTCAACTCGAAGATGCCATCCGTTTCTTCAATATAGGCCATAACGAAGGGCAGGCAGAAAAAAAAATAGCGCGGTTAAGCCTTACCCATAGAGAAAACAAGAAGACAAAAATTGCACCCATAAGCAGTTTGAAGAAATCCGGGATGGGAACAAACAAAACCGGCCAAAACATGTCTCCCAACAAGGGCATTGTTTTGAATTTGGGCAAAAACGCTTTAGCAGATGACACACAGGATAGTGAATTTGAAACGTATTAGGTTCAGAATCATAATCTGAACCAAAGTATGGAATTCCAACATCTCGGAATCATTACCATCGCCGAAGAACTCCTTGAAAACCAGCACCGGAGTTTAAAACGGATACTCTCTATCTACGCCATCGAAAAAGAAAAGTTGTATAACACACCAAAAATTTGAGAACGGGCGAATATTACATTATACAATACAATGGGTATCCTGTAGGGGCGGGTTCCAAACCCGCCCCTACAAAAGAATTCTTAATGATACCTGGTTTAGGGACTCGGAAAATATTAATTTACCATCACGCATCCCGCCTTCAGGTCATATTCTGCCCGAGCCTCACTCTCAAGATCCTCAACGTAGCTCTGCTACGCCTGCGGTCTTGAGAGCGAAGCCCGTGCAAAATCTGCCTCTGAATCCGGGCGCGATCCAGGTAATTTAATATTTTCCAAGCCCCTTATAAAAACAGCTTGCCGCATGGTATCTTTAGTTGTACATTCAGAAATACAATTAGGAGAAAAAAATGGGCAAACTATCAAATATAATACCCGTGAGCGATTTAAGGCATGATGCGGCCAAGCTTTTAAAACAATTGCAAAATGAAAAAGAACCTTTAATTATCACCCAAAGAGGAAGGGTAACAGCCGTAATACTCGGTGTTGAAGCCTATGAGAAACATGAACATGAAAAAGAAATTCTACGTTTATTAGCAAGGGGAGAAAGGGAGATAGAGGAGGGAAAGGGGTATGATTTGGAATCTGTCATAGCTGAAGCCGACGCTCTTTTAATCAAGGAGCATTTGTGAAAATTCTATTTACACCATCTGCCCGTACCCAATTCTTTTCTGCATTATCCTATATCCACAATGACAAACCATCAGCAGCTATAAATTTTCGGAATCGTGTTGAAAAAATTTTAAGAAGACTTGAAGACTTTCCTGAATCCGGAAGAATTATACCAGAATTCCCAGAGCTTCCATACCGAGAGGTAATAATTGCACCCTATCGGTTCTTTTATAAAATCAAAGCTGATGTGGTTTGGATCATTGCAGTTTGGCATGGGGCGCAACTTCCAAAAAAACCAGTGAATTAACGCCAACAAGGCGCTATCAGGCTGGCACGCAAAAAGTCCATTCGGCGCTGTAACGCAGCGTTCGGGTTTAATTCAATAATTCATCGTGAACAGAGTTCCAATCATGAAGGCTTTGTTTTCCGGCTTTGTAATCCGAATATCTTTGATCAAGTTCCTTTTTTTGCCATTCATGCATAGGGAGTGTCGAATGGCTTTGAGCAATGGAATCCCAAACGTCTTCGATCAAAGACAGCTTATCTGTGAGAGTTAATTTGTTTATTTCATCTGTTCTGTCTGTCATACATCAAAGCCCTGACAGCCTTGCAAGTGATGATGCCATTTTATCGAGAAACGACTCATCGGGCAGGGTCAGCGTGAGTTTCAGGTTTCCGTCCTCGTCCGTCTCCATACAGCTTTTCAGTTTTTCTTTCAGAAGTTCGGCCATGCGGGCTTCCTGATCGCCGGGGGCTTTGGCTGCAAACATTTCCCCGATAAAATCAAAAGCCGCACCCAGAAGAACGCCACCTGTTTTGGAGATCTGTTTCCGCCGCACTTGTTCAGCCTCTTGTTCGGCTTTGGTCCGGGCGCTCACATCTTCCGGGGCTTCCGGTTTTTTGCCCAGAAGCACTTCCAGACGTTTTTTCAGTTCTTCCATGCCGGACTGGAGATCCACCCGAGTTTTTTCCGAATCCGGGTCGAGAACAGCCAGAGACAGATCGTGTTTAGCTGAAAGGGTTGCAAGAAGATTTTCTTCGAGGGTGTTTTCCGTGACCAGAAGAAACACATGAACGGGCCTTGTCTGGCCCATGCGGTGTGCCCTGCCGATCCGCTGCTCCAGAATGGCCGGGTTCCAGGGAAGATCCACATTGATGATGGTGTTGGCCGCCTGGAGGTTTAAACCCGTTGATCCGGCATTGGTGGTGATGAACACCCGGCAGGCCGGATCGTTCTGGAAGCGGTGAACCAGTTCCTGGCGTTTTTTCTGGGGAACCGAACCGTCAAGCCGCACGAAATCCAGAGATTTTTCTGCGAGTATGGGCTGGATCAGATCGATCATGGTGGTCCACTCGGAGAAAATGATGATTTTACGGTCCTCTTCCCGGGACAGTTTTTCCAGAAGCTGGGCCAGTTCATCCAGTTTGCTGGAGTAGGCGGGCGTCTGTTTGTCCACAAGGTAGGTGCTGTCCGCCGCCATCCGGCACATGAGAAGGGCTTTCTGAAGCCGGAGCAGGTCCATTTCCGAAATGTACTTCTTGTTGATGATGCTCTGGATGATCAGCCGGTGACTGCGTGAAATTTCAAGCTGCTCATCGGTGGGTGGAATTCTTAACACATCGGTTGTTCGCGGCGGAAGCTCTTTCATCACCTGGTTTCTGGTCCGCCTTAATAGAATGGGTTTCAGCTTTTCACGGAGTTCGTCGAGGTTGGTGTAACCCAGGAGCTTTCCCCGTTCGTCCACCACCTTATGCCGGTTGAAAAACCTGAATGCCGCTCCAAGACGGCGGTCATCGATGAATTCCACCACCGAGTACAGCTCGTCCAGCTTGTTTTCAAGGGGTGTTCCGGAAAGAACAAGAGCAAACCGGGATTTCAGGGATTTGATGATCCGGCTTGTTTTGGCAGCCCAGTTTTTGATCCGCTGGCCTTCATCCAGAATGATCAGATCCCAGTTTACTTTTTCGATAGATAGAAAATCCCGGAGAACCTGTTCGTAATTGCAGACGGTAAAAAACGTGTCGTCATCGTAACATTCCGCACGCTCAGCCGATGATCCCATCACAAGGCTGACGCTTCTGTCGCTGAACCTGTTGATTTCGATGCGCCACTGGGATTTAAGCGAAGCCGGGCAGATCACCAGAACTTTTCTGATGCCTCCGAAACGGGCCAGCATCTCTGCCGTGCCAATGCCCTGGATGGTTTTTCCAAGCCCCATGTCGTCGGCAAGAACGGCCCGGCCGCAACCGGCGGCAAAGGCGATGCCGTCGAGCTGATAGGGAAGAAGTTCTGTTTTCAGAAGGGTTTTGCGCAACGGATGCTTTGCAGGATTTTTTCGGATTTCGGCGATGCGCGCAGCCATGCGGTTTTTGAAGATCTCTTCCTGGATATACTCCTCGGCGTCCGGGTAGATCAATACCGATTCTCCCAGATCCTGAACGTCGCCGATGGTGTTGATAAGACCGACCACATCGTGTATGGCGTTTCCTGTGAAGGGCTCAAGCAGAACCTTGGTCGTCTCCTGAACATCGGAAGGGAGAAGAACACGCAGTTCCAGATCGTTTCCATAGCTTAAAAACACAGACACAGTGTCGGGTTCAAAGGGTTTGTCCCGTTCTGCTTTTTTAAATCGTGTTTTGACTTTGTCCAGAGCGAACAGCAGGTGTTTGCAGGTTCCCAGAGTGTTTTTCCGGTAATCCGGGCAGGAACAGTACGATTCACCCCGGCTCCACCCGCGAAGGGAAATTCTGTAACTCTTTCCCGATTCTTTGCTGGAGACGATGTAATCGGACCAGAGAACGTCGGGAGTTAAGGCCGTGAGACTTATTTTTTCTTTTTTGGCCCGTTCCGATCTCTCTTGAATCGCCTGTTCCACCAGGGCCTCTTCCGAAAGGCTTTCAGCCGCCACGAATTCCGGTGGAGCTTCGGCAAGTCCCAGGGTTGTTTTCTCTTCAAGAATCAGGGAAAGGGCCGCTCCCATGTGTTCACAATGGGTATCGCAGCGCGAACAGTTTATCCGAAGACGGCCTTCTTTTGCATCGTCAAGGGAGAGGGTCACCACACAATCGTCAAAGGTCAGCATGAACATGGAATCGGTGAACCGGATCTGGTCATCAATGTTGATATCGTATTTCCCGCCCTGGGTCAGGCATTCTTTTCCAGAAGGCCCCAGGTATTTTACCGCCTGATTGTAATCCAGATGGGACAGCAGATCCTTCAAGCCGATCATGGTGAACTCCTTCCATATTATATGATTTTTTTGTATAACCCTTTGAAGGAAAGGGTAGAGACATTCGTTCAAATCATATTTTCGGGATAAGATCAACAATGCATAAAAAAAAGATTGCGTACAATAATAAGTACAAGTGCACTATCGATCAGGCAGAAAAACAAACAGGGAGAACATCATGGATACCATGAACTATTCAACATTCCGAACTCATCTGGCGCATACGCTGGATAAAGTGAATGACGATCACAAACCGGTTCTTATCACAAGGCAGAACGGCAAACCTGCGGTTGTTATGTCTCTTGAAGATTTCCAGGCATACGAAGAAACGGCTTACTTGATGGCAAGCCCAAAAAATGCAGAGCGTTTGTAAACAATGCATACATAGCCAAGGAGACAATGCATGACAACTGTATCTGCAAGAATTAACGATGACCTTGTACAGAAATTAGACTTATTGTCAAAAGCCACGTCCCGATCCCGGTCATTCCTGGTATCAGAAGCCATTATAGCCTATATTGAAGATCAAATCTGGCAGATAGACGCGATAAAGAAAGGGCTGGATCAGGCAGACAAAGGCGATTACGCTTCAGATAAAGAGGTGGATGATTTTTTTGCCCAATTTTGAAACCAGTTTTCTGCCCCTGCCCCGAATTCGAATTATTGCCGGTGCGTTGGCATTTAAAAAATTGACGCTATTTATCGATCATACTACGGTATTACAAAAACATTATCGATGGAGGTTTCGTATGCAATTCGTGACAGTTTCACCGAAATATCAAATTGTAATACCAAAATCAATCCGGGAAACGTTGCAGCTTCGTCCTGGTCAAAAATTGCAGGTTATCGAATTCGATGGACGCATTGAGCTTATTCCGGACTTGGACATAAAAATGCTTCATGGTTTTCTGAAAGGCATAAATACAAAGTTCAAAAGAGAGGACGACAGGTTATGAATATAATCGACTCCTCTGGTTGGCTTGTATATTTCGCAGGGGAACCGCAATCAAAACATTTTCTGAGCATTTTAAATGAACCGGATACCCTTATAGTGCCGACGATAACACTTTATGAGGTTTTCAAAGTGGTTTTAAGAGAAGCAAGTGAAAACGAGGCATTTCAAGCTATTGCCGCCATGAAAAAGGGTAAAGTGGTTGACTTGACTCAGTCATTGGCACTATCTGCCTCTAAACTCAGTTTGAAACACAAGCTGCCAATGGCCCACAGTATTATATTAGCAACAGCAAAATTATATAATGCCGTTGTTTGGACTCTCGATTCAGATTTTAAAAATATCGACGGCGTTAAATATTTTCCAAAAAACAATTGAATGCCAGCACGCTGGGTTGAGGGTATCCTTCAACTGGCGTTTCAGGGAATTCCGGAATTCCGAGAACATCTTACTAATAGCCGAAGGTATTGTGCCAACACCCTATAAACGGGAATATTCAACTTTATATCCGGGCGGAGCTTTTTCCGACCCGGAATCCATGCCCGCAAACAAAGAGCCGTTCAAATCAGTTCGAACCCCATCTTTAAAAAAATCATAGATTCCAGATCGGCCCCGGGTTTTGAAGGTCAAGACCTGGCAGAGATTATTGTCGCTGCAAAGTTCGGATCAGATTCGGTGCCCGCCCGGAATGACATAGCCGTGGGCGATCCGGTGACGTTACTTTGTCTTGTGAAAGGTAAAAATCAGTTTTTTTGCCCCAACGGGGCTGCGTCATAAAGCCCAGGGTTGCGGCGAAAGCCGCTACCCTGGGATATTGCCGATTATGATTTTCAACCCCAACGGGGATGCGTCACATTCCCATGAATCGCCCATATCCGGACGCAACCCCGTTGGGGTTGGGGATGTTCGCCGGTGATCCCAGGGTAGCGGTGTTGCCGCAACCCTGGGCTATGATACGGAATCCCGTTGGGGTTCGATGCGGGTGGAGAAGAAAAGAGAAGGAAGATGTCTTAATCCCCTCGTTCGGGTCAGTGGTTCTGGGTGTTTAGCAAGATAGATCCCATGAAAGAATTCCAGACAGTCTCAATCCCCTCGTTCGGGTCAGTGATTCTGGGTGTCACAGACCAACAACGCGCAGCGGTAGGCATGGTGTGTCTCAATCCCCTCGTTCGGGTCAGTGATTCTGGGTGCATTATGAATGTGAACACAAACAACAACAATTAACAGTCTCAATCCCCTCGTTCGGGTCAGTGGTTCTGGGTGGGATATCCAGGCATTGAAGGGTGGTCTTGATTCAGTCTCAATCCCCTCGTTCGGGTCAGTGGTTCTGGGTGAGCGCCCCCTGAAGAAGCTTTAATGCCAAGCCTTTCCAAGGCCAAAAACTGTTATCCCCTTTTTTTTCTCTTTTTTTCAATACACCGTAACATACCGTCATCACTTTTACACCTGTTTTTCTGATTGAAATCAGAATATTATACGTTTCCTGTTAACCCCCCTTGTTTTGGGCTTGCGAAAAAAAGCTGGATAACAGTCCGTCATCATTATGATTCATTTAAAAAAAAATGAATCACAGGATGTACACCTCTTCGATCCGGCTGATATCGCCCTGGCCGATGATTTGAATCTTTTTTTCGCATGATCCGCACATCCTATAAATTCGCACACTGTCCTCATTCATGTCAATGATGGAGGTGATGCGATCCGTCATCTGTTCAAAAAGCGCATCATCAAGAAGGCATTCGAACACACTGTACTGAACCCGGTCACCGAAATCCTTGATCGCTTTGGCCAGACGGGTTCGGCGTTTGTCGTCCGGGATGTCGTAGGAAACCAGATAGAACATGATCACACCTCCATGATAAAGGGCGTGTATTCCCCGTTCGTTCGAATGGCTTTGGCCATGGTTTCAGCCTGGGACCGGAAGACTTTCCTGAAACTGGTCCGCGTTTTTGTGGCCGGATGGTCGAATTCGCGGTTCACGAACGTTTCATATTCAGCGAAATACCGTTTCAAGGCGTCACGTTTAAGAAGAAATCCTCCGCCGGACTCGCTGTAAAAATCAGAGGATGTCAATATGCCTTTGTTGATCATGTTCAGCGTGAACCCATCGCCCACCGGCGCACGGAATTCTTCCATCAGGTCCGACGCAAGAGACGCTCTGCCGTAATCCGGGTGGTGGAAATAGCCGAGATAAGGATCAAAGCCCAGACCGTCCAGAAGGGAAGAAATCTCATTGTAAATCATGGTGTAGGTGAGGGACAAAAGGGCGTTCACCGGATCTTTCGGGGGCCGTTTGGACCGGTGTTCGAAGGCGAATTCTTTCAGCACCATTTTCCCCAGGGCTTTAAAGTGGGATTTGGCCGCGCTTCCCTCCATGCCGAAAAGCTGGTCTAGCAGGGTGGCGGCATCAATCATCTTCTGAATCGCCGCTATGCCCGAAAGCTCCTCGCTAAGCCCGATTTCCGCGTGGTTGTATGCAAAGCGCCGGATCATATTCAGCGAGTTTTGAATTTTGCCGGAAAGGATGGCTTTGGAGACGTTCAGTCGGAACGACTCGTCCCAGTACAGTTTGAACTGCATAAGGCGGAGTTCGATGTTTTTCGTAAACGGCGAGGAAATCTGCCCTTTCAGCCGCCCGTTCCGGGAAAGGATGGACATCTCAATGCCCTGGTCAAACAGCTCGTTCACCGCCTGGGTGGTGAACTGGACGTTGCCGAAAATCAGCACCGCATCGATTTTATGACACTGCACATCCAGAAGCACGTGATCGTCCTTTTCAAGAATCAGTCGGTTTCCCGTTTTCCGTAAAATGGAGTTTTGCTCGGTGATGTAAAGATTCGCCATGGTCACCGCCTTTCCTGGGTGCCGCAGCGCCAGGCATTGATGTCAAAAGGAGCCGGGAAAACCGGTGTGGCTTTTTCCTTGTCCAGGATGGGTTCGATGAGGTTTAAAACGGCCTTCTGAACGATCCGGTCGCGAACGGTGGGGATGCAGAGAGCGCGGGGCGTTTCTTCGTCTTTTTTCGGAATCAGGACTTTCATCAAAGGGTAAGGTCTGTAAACCTTTCGGAAAAGTTCATCCTGCAACACCTGGAGATTCACGCCTTCGTTTTCCTCAAACATCCGAATGCTGACCCTGTCCACCCCGGCGCACCCCTGATTCTCCTTCATCGACTGAAACGCAAACCGCAACGACGACAAGGCAATATCCATGGATCACCTCCATTTATGGTTTTGAGTGTCGATTGACTTCTTTCCTCATCCCCTCGGTCGGGTCAGTGGTCTTGATTCATTTAAAGAAACAAACCCCATTCACATTGAAATTATTCCGATATTCCAACCAGATACAGCCTGTCGTAGGTCGGGTAGAGGCACGAAACCCGACAAATGACCCGATCCTTAAAAGAATCGGAAGGTTGCCATATCAACAGATCCAAAACCGAAAAAAAACGTTACATCATGCCCCCCACTCCTCAGCTTTCGTGCCTCAAACCCAAGATCTCCGCGTTTTGGGTCTCAATCCCCTCGGTCGGGTCAGTGGTTCTGATAGATTCATGACTTTGGCAATATGCGAGCCAGGGTATGGAAGTCTCAATCCCCTCGGTCGGGTCAGTGGTTTTAATAGACAAATCAACCAAACATAAAGGAGAAAAAGAAATGGCCTTTTTACCCTCGTTCGAGTCAGTGTTTCTGATAGTGAAAAGCGGTGCTTTTTCCCACCTGACTATCCGTTTCTCAATACCCTTATTCGGGTCAGTAGTTTTAATGGTAAGAACAACTTCTTCTTGTACAGACAAAAAAGCGTCTCAATCCCCTCGGTCGGGTCAGTGGTTCTGATAGATTCTCTTCACCAGAGAGTACAAAACACCAAAAATGGTCTCAATCCCCTCGGTCGGGTCAGTGGTTCTGATAGTTGTCAACACCGTACAGGATGTAGCAAACGGCATGGTCTCAATCCCCTCGGTCGGGTCAGTGGTTCTGATAGCCACAAAACAGAAGAACGGGCTTAAAACGTCAATTGAAGTCTCAATCCCCTCGGTCGGGTCAGTGGTTCTGATAGTACGGATCAGGTAAATGAAGCTGTTCAGGTATACGGGTCTCAATCCCCTCGGTCGGGTCAGTGGTTCTGATAGTAAACTTAGCTCAATGGTATACCGCAGCTTATAGAAAGTCTCAATCCCCTCGGTCGGGTCAGTGGTTCTGATAGAGTACCCCTTGAAAAAGCCATGATGTCAAGCCTTTCCAAGACAAGAAACTGTAATCCCCATTTTTTTCTCTTTTTTTCAACACACCGTAATATGCCGTCATCACATTTACACCTGTTTTCTTGATTGAAATCAGAATATTATGAGTTTCCTGTTAACCCCCCTTTATTTCGCCTTGCGAAAAAAAGCTGGAAAACATTCTGATATCATTGATAAATCATAAAAATATCTTGTGGTGCTTGTCCGGTTTGTCAAAGAACCGTTTTTAAGACCGTTTCACACCGTTTCCACACGAATCTTCCCCAGCCCGAAGGTGGTCTGTTTGCCCAGATGAACCTGGGTGCAGAAATCAACAAGGGGCATGAATTCGTCAAGATCCCCTTCATAGGTCACCGACCCCGTGATGCCCCCCATGAGCATGGCCTGATCCTGACGTGAAGAATACCGTTTCACGTCCAGCCACGCAAGCCTGTTTTGAACGATCATCACATGTTCCGCGCGTTTGACCATACCTTTGTAATCCAGATCCGGTTCCCCTTGGCCAAAGGCCGCCGACAGCGTGGACACCCGCCGGAGCATGGCCCGTGTCAGCACATGGAAGGGCAGCCCATCGTTCAGCCTGTTTTCAAACTTCAGCCGCAAGGGGCTTTCAAGCGTCACCTTCATGCGACGCACCTTCCCATCCGCCGAAGCCGGTTCAACCGCAAGCGTCTGGGTTTCCGGTTTGCTGAGTTTGCCCGCATCCCGGCTGAAAATCGTGGTCGTCCCGCTCATCACCCGATCCAGAGAAAACCCGCCCCTTTTTCCATTCGTCCGTTCACCGATTCCCGCCCGCCCCATCTGCTCGAACGCATAGATGAAATAGGCCAGAAGATCATTCGCCTCCCCAAAAAGAAGCAGCCCGAAATCAAACGACGCCCCTTTGGAAACCCATCTTTCCTCATGAAGGGGAGGGACAATGACAAACGGATGGGGAAGGGCGTTCCGCCGCAACCCTCCCTGATCCTTGATCACCCGCTCCTCCACCCCCCATCCATTCGGCTCAAACACCCGCACATAAACGCACGTCTCCCCAAGCAGGCACCCCTCACACCCCGCCCGCCCCACCGCACACACCGTCCGCTTCAGCGCATGCCCAAACCCACCCCGAAACGCCGACCCCTTGAATAAAGGCAGCATGGCGTCATGATCCAAGGTGCATAAAATCCTGTAGTTGCCGTATCGCATAACCCCTCTATGACTCAACTGTGACATGAACCCAGCCCGGCGGGAGAAAAACCCCGCCAACGTTGATGAAGTTTCTTGATTTCGGATTTTTTCTTTTTTTATTTATCATATTCAGAGACTTGCTGTTCATTCCGCCGAATCGTCCGAGACGCATGACAAAGGAATTGGCAGACTCATTCATTTCAAGCAGGTTGCTGTATAGGTCGCACACAGTGGAGTCGCCTTTTATCTTTGAATATTCGTCCACGAATTCACTGAGTTCATGGCGGATAAGGTCGTTGTAAAAGATCTTGCACGCATAAACGATATTGCTAAATGTAAAAAACTTTCCAATGTTGCTGCCCGTTTTAAAATACCGCGTGTCAAGATCGGTCTTGCAATGAAAAACCGTGTCTTTATCAATAAACTCGTTAAAGATATCGATATCTTTCTCCTTCTTGCCGTCCTTTTCCTTTTTTAATTCATCAAGGGTTACCGGATGAACTTTACGGATTCGTCCAGAGCTTTGAATCAATGCATCACTTATTTTCAGACACTTGAACGGGTCCATGGCGACCACGGTTTTATCCCTTTTCTTATAAGGATCGTACATCTTATAACCGAACGATTCTGATTCAAGTTTTCTCGCCTCTGTATCGTTGTTTCTTTTCTGTTTGGGAATATCATGTTTCGGCACGTTCAGGGGGATATCAATTCCATCCGGCAAATTCCGCCTGTGCAGCAGAGCGGTTCGCAAGGGGCCTTTAACGGAACTTCCCGGAATCAGAAGATTTCCCGAAGACCTTTGAAAAGGAGTAATTTGAAGCCTGCTTTCCTTTTCTTCATCCATGTTCCGATAATCGACGGCAAGGTCACCCGGATCAAGTGAATATAAGATTGCGGCTCTGTAGAGACCCGGATTTTCGGCCCAGCAGTCCTTGACCAAACCGCGAACCGCCCTGATATTCTCCGCCTCTATCAGGCTGTACAAGTCTTTTCTCTGTGATTCAGGCATCATAAAAATAAACCGGGTCAGGTCGATCCGATAAAGGATATTGTCCTGGGAAATGACGTAATCTGTGGGAAGGATGGCTCCTTCATGGCCGTCGGTGATATGAACGGGGGTAATCACCTTGACTTTGAGAGTTCTTTTTTCAATGAAGTTCATGATCACCACCCTGCCTTCACGTGAAAAGGGTAAGCCATTCCATAATGGGAAATCACCGGATTGGCCGACGGATGGATTTCCTGGACGATTTTTCCGTAAAAATGTTTGTTCTGGACCGTTTTAAAAATGGAACCTTGCTGAAACATGATCAGCGGGTACTTGTAAGGAATGGGTTCCTTTCCTGGTATGATCGATGAGTTGGCGTAATGGCCGCCGAGTTTCCCGTATTTTGTCATGATGTTATAGCATCCTTCTGTGGGATCACCTTTCACCGGAACATAATTGGAAAGGCACATAAAGGCGTTGGATTGGTCTGGGGCATCGCCGGGGCTGCCTTCCTCAAGCCGGAATGTGACGGAACCTTTTCCCGATGATTTATCTTTTCCGTAGCCGGTGGCGTGAATGTAATCCAGACATTCTCGAAGCATGCTTTCAGTGAAAAGCTTATCATCGATCATGCAGTAAGCTTCAAGGGGTCTTTGAGGCCAGAAAGTGTCTGTTGTGGTGAAAAGAGCCTGATCTTGGGCAGTTCCAGAATAACGGTCGATTCTGACGTGGTATGTGAGTTCTGACATGGGAGTGAACCGAACGGTTTTCTGATCAAAACTGAGGCATGGTTTTTGTGTGGAATCGAAAAAAGGGCAGGTGATCAAACCGTTTCCGTTACGTTTATCTCGGCAAGGGTCGTGCAGGTATCCGGCTGTTTCGGGGCAGAATGCCGGATGATCGAATACATGACGCATAAGGGCCGTTTGGGATAACGGGTCGCCTTCAAACGCCTTGAAAACATCTTTTGAAAGAAAGGGTAACCGGAATATCCTTTTGATTCGACTTACACCCGAAATCTTTTGATCTGAACCGAAATAGTCTTCGGATAGTTTAAAAAGATCGTTTTTCGTTGCTGGGGGCAATGTTGGAAAGGGCAGATATCCTTCCGGAAAAGCGTTTGAGATGATAAGGGGAGGTGCTTTGCTCGAATAGGATTCAAGAAACCGTGAAAGAATGCCGGTATCGAAGATGTACCGTAAGGCCCAGCATATATGGCCCCATAGGGTGTCCGAATGAAACGGGGTTAGAACGGCGGACTCCGGAGCAATGGTAATCTTAAGCTTCTTCATGCTGATCCTCTGTTGCTTCCCGGCGACAGGTTTCAAGCGCAATTTTTTTTCCGGCTCTACGGATTTCCTTGAAATCCTGGTCCCACTTTTCCCCATCGAAGAATTTCAGATCCTGAAATTCGAAACGGCCATAACCCCGGCTTCCCGAACCACCCAGGGCATCTTCCTGTAAAAGATAAAGCCCTGTGAGAATGCAATTCCAGTTATTCTCATCCACGTTTTCCTTTTTATCCGTTTCGTCAATCTCATAAATAGAGTAAGTCAGTTTGAAATCAAAGCATGAGTCCGCGCAAACCCGTTCGATCCGCCGGGGATGTATCGCAGTCCCCGTTAAACGGTTGATGCTGTTTTCGATTTTTTCTTCGTAAGGACTCCAGTTCCCGTTTTCGAATTCGTCTTTTTTTTCAGGGGGTAGAATAAAGGGGCAATCGTTCACTTTCAAGCGCGTCGGTCCGACGATTCTGGTCTTTTCCGTACTCCCGAAAATACGGCAGATTTCGCATTCGTTACTGTTTGTTTTACAGGTGTGCGGCTCTCCTTTGCTGCCTTGGATATTGACTTTCCCCAGCGCCCATTCAAGAAGAAACCGCATTTTCCCCTTGATGGATGAGCCGGGGATATACGGAAGGCCGGTCATCGGGTTTTTAATCACAGGGCTGTCAATGCCGCCGATTTCGACCTTATCCTTGTTTCCGCCGACGTGAAGCCCCGTCACCAGTTTTATCTTTCCTTCGAGTTTATATGTTTTGACGTATTTCATCATGTTTTCTCCCTTAGTTTTCTTTGAGTTCCGCAAATCCGTAAACAGCTTCGAAAAACAGGCAAAAGACCTCGAAACTCTTTTCGGAGTTCCCTTCTTTGATCTTGTCTATCGAAGCGGCGATAAAATCATAAAAGACGAGCATTTCTTTTTTTCTCGTCGCGGCATATCTGGCCTTGGATTTCAGCATGATGATCAAGGGCAAAAGATCGTCGAAGTTTTTTTTCTTGTTTTCCAGCAATCTCTGAAATTGTTTGACTTCGTCAAAAAAGCGGCGGACCTGATGGGTTGTTGTATTAGCCTTTTTAATGAGTTTGGCTATCTTCATTGCATCTTCATCGAGAAGGCTGATTGGGATACGGTCATTATCTAAAAACTTTATTTTTTTCATTACTTCTTCTATTTTATCGTCTTTTTTGTCTTCCGGTTTGTTTTCGTTATACCGTTTAGAATTGGAACCCCCATGGTTCTGACGGTTATTCTGCTGATTATTCATCTTTATTTCCCCCTTTTCCGATCTTTCTGTTCCGGTAGAGCGTCCAGTTCACCGGGATATTGAACCAGTCCATCCTATGGTTGGCCTTGAATTTGTTGATTTCCATCATCTGTCCCAGAATGTTTGAGCGGAACCATGAAATATCCGTGTTCTCTTTTTGGCTGTTACGTTCCATATTGTCCAATCTCTCTTTCAGGTTGCGTCTGACGTCGTAATTCAAATGGGAATGGTATATCAGCTTTCTGACTTCCCCTTTCATTTTTACATCCCAGTGCATCTGCCTGTAATGAAGGAGGCGGTGTAAAAACTGTGCGGTCAGAATTTTGGGAAACATACAGTGGCCCATGTCCAGCTTTTCCATTTCACAGATAATGTCCGGCAGCACCGTCCATTTCACCGTTGTGTCAAAAAGGGTTATTCTGTCTTTCCCGGAAGCTTTTGAGGATTCAAGGTTCTGGTCGGCGAGGGCGACAGCTTCTGAAACAGGGTATTTGGGGTCAACAACGGCGATGCCTGCGGAAAGAGTGACATCGCCGTTGCCGCATGTGAACCGCCTGAATTCCCGGTTCAGCTTTTCAGCGAAAAAGATGATTTCCTCCCAGGGGCCGATCACCACCAGATCGTCGCCCCCCGAATAAACCGTGTAGGTATGACGGAATTCGGATTGCAGAATACGATACATCCAGCCGGAAAAGAAAAGTTCGGTCATCCTGGACAATGTGAGGTAGCGTGAAGGGGTAATTCTGTTTCCAAGACCTTCGCTGAATATCAAACCCAGATTGTCCACGTCGGCTTTCAGAACACCGATTTTCTGGACACCTCGAAATTCACGCCCGTCTTCAATTTCAGTGTCGATTGCTGTGGAGGAGTGAGCCGCAATGCAACTGAATGTCATCAGATGTTTTTCATCGGATTCACGGGCCATCCGTTCGTTTTGTTCACAGGGTTTCCCCTCCTTGCATTGGTCGCATAAATCGTTTTCCTTTGAGAAATTCGTGAAAAACGGGGTGTAATTGGCGATAAAGCGGTACACACAACCTGCCGGAATGGGTTCCTTCCGGTTCTTTCGGTCCCGAAGTTTTTGAACGACAATGTAATCGTCCTTCCAGTCTTGGCTTGTGTATGTGTCTAAAATTTTTATGAAATAGCTGTCATTAAAAAACGTGATGGTATTTCTTTGATTATTGGTCTTTGCGATTTGTCCGCTTTGATCCGGTTTTCTTTTTCCAATGGCGAAGAATTCCGCGTCAATGAGTTTTCTTCCGATGATCTTGTCCTCAAGGCACTTTTCACAAAAAACGTCTTCACTGTTTGATGTATCGTGCGGGTCTGGATAGTCAGCTGGAAACTTCCTGCATGACCGGCAATCCGTTTTCCCGTGGAGATAGGAATCGTACAACGATTTTCTGACGAATTCCGTCTCATTCCATACCCCTTCCGCCTGAAGAACAGATTTGAATTTTTCATTTTTCTGTTTTTCAATGGCTAACCAGACCTCGTCGATTCTGTCTCTGAAATTGCATTCACGGTGTTCTTCCGAATCCTTCTCTTCAAGAGTTTCTTCATCTTCTCCGTGGGTTTCAAGTATGGTAAAATCCGTTTTTCTGCAAAAGTCCTGGCCTTGAAGGGTCACGCTCCAATCCATCATTAAAGAAATTTCCCCGGAAAACCTGTTGAAGAGCCATCGGGAAATGTCGTTGTATTCATTATCAAGAATTTTTTTTGATTTCTCTGTATTGGGGGCAAGAAGGATGAATTTCCCACCTGCGGATTGAAGAACGCAGGAAATGGGGAGGTCAAGTTCCTGTAATAATCTGGTTATGATGACTTCAACTAGGGCAGTAATATAAAATGATCGCGCCCTCAGTCTTTTTGCCACACCGCCTTCACCTGTAATCGTCGAGATATTATACAGATATTTCTGTATGCCCGAAATGTCGCCTCCCACCAGAATAAACTTTGGCAGAGTGTCGTCCTTGACGTCTTTTACAAGCCACCGTTGATGAGCGTGGTGATAGTGATAAAGACAGGCCGCAATGGCGCTTGAGGTTTTTAAATGATCAAAGATGGAGATATCGGCAATATCTGGGTGCGTATGGCAAGGGAGACACCAGAGATGCTTTTCAAGAATTGAATGAACCGTATTGAAGAACATATCGAAAGACGGGTTCGTCATGTCAATGGTGTTCAATTCTTCAATGAAATCACTGAAAACGTTGTTTGAATCGTCTTCGGATAGGGATTTCAGGTTTTGTATTGGGAAGGCATTGAATGTGTCAAGGGCATCCGGTTTGTAGCAGAACAATCCGTCTTTTTGTTTGTTTGTCAGATTGATCGCTGAATAAATGGATTTCAAAGGGATCAGACCGCTACTGTTGGGGGGATAAGTCGTAACGCCTTCGCCTTCCTCAAATCGCTCTTTGGTGGAATAGCTGTCCGATTTGTGGACCATTGCACCCCAGTACCCATTGCCGCTGTGGTGCTTTTCAATGGATGTTTTCAGTTTATCAATATCTATCCATGATCTATCGATTTTTGTCGAAAAACCTCTGAGATTAAATAACATTCCGGTTTCATTGAAGAAGCCTGTTCCTGTAACAAAATCGGCCCCAAGATTCTCATGGGGGGTTTTGGGAATAGATTTTTTGATTACTTTGACACGTTGCAGAAATTTTCCAATATCGTGGAGAAGTGCCGCAAAATAAACAGTCTGGTATTCAATCCTGTTAAATACAGTCATTCGACCCTCTAAGAATAATATATTCAAACGTTTATGACACCGTCCAACGGGCGGTGTCGTGAACTGCGCCGACAGGCGCAATTAACAGCGTCATGGAAGCCATGACGGTAAGCAGCACCAGGATGTGATATCTTCTCGCGGGTAACGCACAGGAACCACCCCCCGGAAGTTTTTCTGTGCGTTCAATTTCATATGATTTAGAATTCCTGTTGTCAATAGACGATCAGCTTTTTATCATTGGGTGAATTTTCATCATTTGCTGAGGTTTGGCTGGCAGTGGAGCAGGGCAATCGCGTATCTTTTTGGAACTATGACACAGGTATGTCATGGCCTGAATCGCCCGGATCATACAGAAGGATACAACCTCGGAAACCATCGTTCAATAGAGTTGATCGGGAACGTGAGAACAAGCGGGCTGCGGGTTGTTTCGGATTTGAGGTAGCCTTTTTTAATGAGGGTTGAGACGACGTTTCGGGCCATGCGCTCTCCGTAACCGGTGATTTCTCCGGCGCGGCCACGGGGCACTTCGCCTGTTAACAGGGCTTCGCGCAGTATGGGAAATGAACCTTTGGGCAGGTTTCCGGCTTGGACTTCCTCTTCGATATGGAGGCGCATCCGTCTGAGCAGGTCACCGGGTTCAAGCAGGGACGCCATGAAATCAATCTGGTCGATACAGACGGTCAGGAAAAATCTACAGAATTCTATCAGCGTCTTTGTTGATAGCGCTCCTCGTCCGTCCAGGTCTCCGAATCGTGGCTGGTCGGCTGCCATCAGTAAGGCTTTATATTCTGCGACGTTTCGTGCCAGTCCTCGCGCAACCGACCAGAGGCTGCTTCCCACCGCACACCTCTGAAGTGAGGCGTGAGACATGAGCCTGGCAACACGGCCATTTCCATCGTAAAAGGGGTGTATCCAGAGCAATCGATGATGCGCCGCGCCAAGGGCAATAATCTGTCGTACTTTTGACAGCCGGTTTTTGTCATAGGCCTGGGCAAAACGGTCTAAAAAACGGGGCAGGACTTCAGCACCTGGCGGGATATGTCTTCCAACTTGTACCCATCCTGTTCGCAGTTCGCCAGCTATCACGCGCAGGCGTTCGCCGGTGTCCGGGTTTTGAACCCAGAGCAATTCTTCCGGCAGGCGTTGACAGAACTCCCTGTGTAGCCATACGAGGTAGTCCACAGATGTGGTTTCAACCTGTAAATCTTCGTTGTGATCAATAAGCCGCTGAACTTCGATATGGGCAACGGCTTCAAGTTGAAGGGCTCTTTTTTGCGGATCAGCTGAATAGTCGGCATGGGACAGGGCTCGGTCAATATCACGTGGGTGCGTATCGTGTCCCTCTATGAGATTGGAGTAATAACAGTTCATGGACCGGACAAGGTCGCCCACGCCCCTCCTGACAGCCAACGGCAATTGACTTGCTAATCCGCTGGCCCTTGTTGCCATATCAAGGGCCAGGTCTTCCAGTCTGCTTTCGCCATCCGGCGGCAGCATCGGCTCCATCATTGTTATGCTTTCGGTTGTTTTCATAGGATTTTTTCATCTTTATTTTGCCGGTATTTTTTTATGTTATATACACTATAAATCAGTAAGTTGCTAATAGAATCAATTTTATTATTGCCGGTTTTTTTGCCGGTTCATGTGAAGAGCCGTTCAAATCAGTTCAGACCCCGTCTCCAAAACACTATGAATTCCGGGTCGGAATTCTGGGGACATTCATGATAAGTAAGGAACGAAGGATAAAGAGTTGATCTCCGTTTTTTTTGATATTTTTTGATAAATTTATGGGGTTTTTAATGTTTGATTTTTGTTGGTCTTTGAAAGCCTATGGCTTTCGTGTGTGCCAATCGGGAGATTGGCGTGCCCGGGTGTGCTGTGCGGCGGGAAGTGAATAAAAAAACAGTGCTTATTGAATGGAATACACGGGAAGTGCTGGTGGATTGACGTTTGTGCAATAATGACTGAAAAGGTTGAACCTGACATCAACCGGAATTTGGACGACGAAGGTGTTTTATTTTTTTCTGTGGTTTTCAAACAGTCAACTGCCCTGAACCTATAGTTATCAGTGTCAGCATCGGCTGTGGCGTTAAAGTTCGTCGTTGCGTGATTTCTTGAGAGCGTCCAGTTCTTTCCGAACGCAGGCTTTGATCTGCTCGTGGGTAAAACCGGTGCGGATGCCGGGGCAGGCCTGGGCCATGATTTCCCAGTTGCCGGGGGCTTTGAGAAGGTTTTCGATGAAGGGCCAGGCTCGGCACATTTTGGGTTTTACCGGATGGATGGTGCACTGGCGGTCGGGATCGAAAAAGACGCATTTGCCATTGGGGCCGGAGGCGAGCAAGGGTTTTCCGCCGGACATGCGGCAATGGGTTTCCACAAAAAGGGCTTTGTCCATGCTGATGAAGGCGGCGATGTTTTCGATGTCTTTTTCCGTGACATAGGTTCCGCCGTAACCGGTGCAGCAGTCGCCGCAGGTTTTACATTGAAAAAGGTCGTCTGCTGTTACGGCTGTCTTGCTGTCATGTGTCACGTCGGGCCTCCATGGCTCTTTTCAGTGTTACCGGGTCCACGTATTTCAAATCACCGCCCACGGGAATACCGGAAGCGATACGTGTGAGTTTTACGGGGAAGGCTTTGAGCTGCCGGATCAGGTAGCTGGCTGTGGCTTCCCCTTCTACACTGGTGCTGAGGGCGATGATCACTTCGGACGCCTGGCCAGCTCTTACCCGGTTTATCAGTTCTTTCATTCTTATGTCGTCAGGCCCCACATTGTCCATGGGCGACAGGACGCCATGGAGAATATGGTAAAGACCTTTATAAGACCCTGACCGCTCTACGGCGGCCATGTCCGAGGGTTTTTCCACCACGCAGATCAGGTGCTGTAACCGTGATGGGTTTGAACATATGCCGCACAGTTCGTCTTCACTCAGGGCGTAACAGCGGGAGCACAGGCGCATGTTGTTCTTGAGATCAAGGATGTGCCGTGCAAAGTTTTCGGCTTCGCTTCTGGGTGCCCGTAAAACATGAAGGGCCAGACGCTCAGCCGTTTTCTTTCCAATGCCCGGAAGCCGGGAGAAACTGTCGATCAGGTTCAGAACCGACCTGGGGTAATGGTTCATTTATTTGTCCTACATCAGGCCTGGAATGTTCATCCCGCCGGTTATTTTGCTCATCTGGCTGGATACCATTTCCTGTGATTTGGCAAGGGCATCGTTCACGGCAGCAGTCACGAGATCCTGGAGCATTTCCACATCTTCTGGGTCCACCACTTCTTTTTCAATGGAAATGGAAACGATCTGCTGTTTGCCGTTGGCCACCACTTTTACCATGCCGCCGCCTGCTGTGGCTTCCACGGTTTTGTCGGCCAGTTCCGCCTGCATCTCCACCATTTTGGCCTGAAGTTTCTGTGCCTGTTTCATCATGTTTCCGATATTGCCCATGCCACCCATGTTTTTCATGCTGTGTTCTCCTGATCTTAATTCAAAGTTAGTTTAAAGAATGGTTATATCCACATTGCCGTCAAAGACTTTCATTGCTTCCGACACAACGGGGTTGTTGAGGGTTTCCTGTTTGATATGATCGTTCCGCTCTTTTCGTTCACGGTTGGAGTCCATGGCTGCCGGTGCCGCAGAAACGAGATTCAAAACAGCCTGGTTACGAAAGAAATTCCGCATGGCCTGTTCAAGAACGGTTTTTGATTTGTCCTGACTGAGTCGCTGGAGATTGAAAGCTGTTCCGCCGATTTCAACCACCATGGTTTTGTCCGAAAGTTCCTTTAACGCGCTTTGATCAAGACAAGGCATAAGCTGGGGGGCTGACGGAGAAAACCAGCCGAGAAATCTGGCCCAGGACTGTTCTTTGGGTTCCGATGGTTTGAAGCCGGATGAAACAGGCTGGGCTTGACGGTCTGAATAGTCCTGCTGCCGGGGCTGATTTCCTTGTTGCGGAGCGGTAAAATTGTCCTGGCGATCAGGCTGATGTGATCTACCGGGCTGACCGTGACTTGCCGTCTGAGCTGTTGGGTAAGAGGATAAACTTTCGTTGACTGAATGAGTCGCCGTTGGGGCAGGGGACGAACCTGCTTGAGTACTGCCCCGATAGGATTCCGTGTTTCGCCCACCTGTGCGGGCGGGGCCATTCTGAGCCGGATATTCGGGCTGGACGCCTGCCTGGAGTTGATCGAGCTTTTCGATCAGGGTGTCAATGGAAAGGGCAGGGGCCACCTGGAGGATTTTGATCAACGTCATTTCAACGGCAAACCGGGGTTGAACTGCGTATCTGATCCGGGGTTCCTCGGCGAACAGGAGGTCCAGGATTTGAGTAAGATAAAGCGGAGAGGCGTTTTTAACCTGGGCTGCCATCTGCTCCCGCTCGTGGACGGTCACATCCACCAGACGGCTGCTGTCTTTGGTGATTTTAACCACCAGAAGGTTTCTGAAATGTTCGGTGATTCTGGCGTAAAGTTTTTTCAGATCATGGCCCCTGTCGTAAATCCCGTCTATGAGATCAAGCACGCAGGGGATGTCCCGGCTCAGTATGGCATCCGAAAGGTCGAAGATATTCTGCCGGTCGACTGTTCCTAAAATGCTCAGAACCTGATCGTGGCTCACTTCGCCTATAGTTGAGCCCATCACCTGATCCAGAAGGCTTAGAGAATCTCTCACTGAACCGCCGGATTCCTGGGCGATGAGGGCCAGGCTTTTTTCTTCCACGGTCACGTTTTCCTTGGTGCAGAGTGACGCAAGGTGGGTTGTGAGAAGATCCATATCCACCCGTCTCATGTCGTGGCGCTGACAGCGGGAAAGGATGGTGATGGGGATCTTGTGGGCTTCGGTTGTTGCAAACATGAATTTCACATGGGCCGGAGGTTCTTCAAGGGTTTTCAACAGAGCGTTGAATGCGGCCAGACTCAGCATGTGAACTTCGTCGATGATGTATATCTTATAAGGACTGTGGGCGGGCATATAGCGCACGTTATCCCGCAGTTCCCTGATCTGATCCACGCTGTTGTTGGAAGCTCCGTCGATTTCAAACACGTCCACGGCGCTTCCCGAGGTGATTTCCATGCATGACCGACATACGTTGCAGGGCACGGCGGAGGGTGTTTCTCTGTTGGTCTCACAGTTCACGGTTTTAGCAAGGATTCTTGCCACCGTTGTTTTTCCTGTTCCCCGTGGCCCTGAAAAGAGAATGGCATGGGCCAGACGGCCTGATGTGATGGCGTTGGCCAGGGTCGTGGTCACATGGGATTGCCCCACCACTTCTTCGAAGGTCTGGGGTCTGTATTTTCGGGCAAGAACGAGATAGGACATGGTTTTTTAGTCCATCGCAATTTAAAAAGAAAACAACGTGATCAGACGCCGACCATCGAACGCCCAAATAAAAAAACCCGAATTCCAAAGGAAATCCGGGTTTGACTCAAGCTTCTCCGCATGTGTACACACAGTGTAACGAACCGGATGTTTTTCTTGTGGCGGAGAGAGAGAGATTCGAACTCTCGGTACCTTTTGAGTACACACGCTTTCCAAGCGTGCTCCTTCAGCCTCTCGGACATCTCTCCGCAAGAAAAAAACTTATACCAGCTTCATTTTTGTTTGGCAATACATCTTTGTTCGAACATAAAATGCATATTTTGCCGTGATACGGCGTTCTCGGATTTTTTAGATCCTCGACGTAGCGCTGCTACGCCTGCGGTCTAAAAAATCCTGCGGCCTTGTCTCAGGCCAAAATCTGCAGTTTATGCTCAGATACAAAAAATTGAATCAGGTTTCCCTGGTTTTGATTCATATCACGTTTTCGTTGGCAATATAAATTTCTTGCCGAACGGGCAAAGACATTAACTTCCGGAAAGGTCTTTGTCAAGGGCTGTTTTTATTAATTTTTTCTTGAACATAGACAGGCTTTTTAGTATCAGTGGCAGACCGTTTGGTTTTGGAGAGCGGGTTAGTTGATCAGGCGGTGTTTACCATGGCGCGGTTGTAGCGTGAGGCTGTGGTTTGTGGGGGCGGGCTTTAAAACCTGCCCGTGTCATCGTGGAACGATGAAAATTCATAACATATAAACGAATCCGGGAAAAGGCGTTATGGCTCAGATTGTTCCTTTCAAAGGGATAGTATACAATAAAGAGAAGATCAAAGAGACAGCCCAGGTGGTTTCACCGCCTTACGATGTTATTTCAGAAGAAAAACGGCAGGTTCTCTATGATCGTCATGAGAAGAATGTGGTGCGCCTGGATTTCGGAAAACCGGAGCAGGGCGACTCAGAGCAGAACAACAGCCACACGCGGGCAGCCCGGTTTTTCAAATCATGGCAGGAAGAAAACGTTCTTGTCCGTGATGAAACCCCGGCTCTTTACCTCACCTCCGTGACCTTTCCTGTTGAGGGAAAGGATGTGACCCGCTACGGTCTGATCTGTCAGGTGGGCCTGGAACCTTTTGATAAAGGGATTATTCTTCCCCATGAACAGACATTTTCAAAAGTAAAATCCGAACGGCTGGGCCTTCTTAAAAACTGCAAGGCGAATTTCAGCCAGATTTTTTCCATTTACTCTGACCGAAGCGGGATTCTGGACGCCCTCAAAGCGGCTGTTGCAGGAAAAACGCCGGACATGGATCTGGTGGATGATGTGAACGAACGTCATCAGTTGTGGAAAATAACCGATGAACAGGTGATCGGGTTTGTGGTCGAACAGATGGCGGACAAGAAACTGTATATCGCCGACGGCCATCACCGTTATGAAACGGCCTTGGCGTACAGGGCTTTTCTTGCGGAGACAGACAGCTTATTTTCAGCGGATCATCCGGCCAACAAAATCATGATGTATCTGAGCAGCATGGAAGATCCGGGACTTGTGATTCTTCCCACCCACCGGGTTTTGAATCAGGTCAATCCTGCGGCTCTTGGTGCTTTGATAGAAAAATCAGCGCCCTTTTTCCATATTGAAACCATTCCTTTTGGTTCGGATGAAAAGGCTGCTTTTGAAATCTTCAAGGACAAGCTCAAAGCATCGGTTACCACCATCTCCATTGGCGTTGTTTTAAAAAACACAAAGGCGTACCACCTGTTCTCCCTGAAATCCGGGGTCATGGATGAGAAGTTTGGAGACACTATTCCATCGTCTCTCAAGGCTCTTGACGTTACCGTTCTTACCCGGCTTTTGTTTATTGAACTTCTTGGCTTTTCACCGGATGCCATGGATCAGGAAAAACTGATCACCTATTCTGAAAGTGACAGGCATGCGGCTGATGCGGTGATTTCCGGTGCTTGCGATGCGGCGTTTATCCTTAATTCCACACGGATTGAGCAGGTGAGAGAGATTGCAGAAAGCGGTCAGACCATGCCTCGGAAGACCACGTATTTTTATCCCAAGGCGCTGACAGGTCTGGTTTTTAATACTGTGGCTCCCTGACGTCTTTGTTGAACAGAAACAATCCTGTGGTCGACAGCTGACATATTGATTGAAGAATACTTTAACCCCAATGCCGTTTCATTAAGAATGGTGTTGTAGGGGCGGGTTCCAAACCCGCATTGTGTTGTAGGGGCGGGTTCTAAACCCGCCCGGAATATTAGGCGAACATGGTGCAGGGCAGGTTTGGAACCTGCCCCTACGGCTGTGTCGCTGGCATGATTTGCCGGATTAATAAAAAAGCTCTCTGTTGCCGGAGAGCTTTTTTATTTGGTTCTGCACAGTTATTGCATTTGGCCTTGCATTGCGTAATAGGCTTAATGTACAAATGTGGTGGCGTAGTAGAAAGTCGGAGGTTCAGTATAAAACATGGAATTATTCACAGATGGCACCGTCAATAAAATAAACAACCGATTATTTTAAGGATCGGGTCATTTGTTCGGGTTTCATTCCTCTACCCGACCTACGAGAGTCTGACGCATATGTGCTGTGCATAGATCTATCGGGTAAAATCAGGGCACAGCACTGTATTGTGAATAGCGTTAAAGTGATGGATATTTACAAATGTATTAAAAGGTGCACTGCTTATTATTCGGTCCCCGGCAGTGTTGATGAAAGAGGGAACGCCATCCGAAAATCAGATTTGCTTCAAGACTTCATGGAGAAGTTTAAATTCACAGGTCTAAGTCCGTGATGATTCTCTGAGAATGGTTCTGATCATGCTTGATCTTTGGCCGCTGATGCTATATGGAACAGAGAACAGAGTATCTATGTTTTATATCCGAAACGATTATGATTTACCTGTGTCAACAATACGTTTATGCCGGGAGTTTTTTTGACGAATCTTCCGTGGATAAACGGAAAATATCACGATGTGGAGAAAGAAATACCATGAACAGGACAAGAAATTCGATAGTACAGGGTGCCGAGGGTTTTACGCTGATTGAGCTTATGGTGGTCATTGTGGTGCTCGGACTGCTTGCGGGAATGGTTCTGCCGAAAATTATAGGCAATGTGGGTGATGCCAAGACCGGCACAGCCAAATCGAACATTTCGTCATTTGAAACGGCTTTGCGCATGTACAAGCTTGACAACGGCTCCTATCCGGAAACGGAACAGGGGCTCCAGGCTCTTGTGGAAGCGCCCACCACAGGCACTGCTCCTAAAAAATGGAGAAAAGGCGGATATCTTGAAAAGAAAGGTGTGCCCAAAGATCCCTGGGATAGGGACTATATCTACATCTGTCCTGGTGTTCACGGGGATTACGATATTTCGACTTTAGGCAAGGACGGCATGGCTGGCGGAGAAGACGAAGATAAGGATGTCAACAGCTGGGACCTGGAATAAAAATTGACCGGATGCCCTGACTGGATGAAAATGAACTATACCACAACAAACCACAATGGATTCACCTTGATCGAGTTGATGGTGGTGATTGTCCTGATCAGCATGATGTTCGCCTTTGCGCTGCCGAAGATGGACGGGTTTCTTTATGTGGATAACCGTGACCGGGTTTCACGCTGGGTCATTGTGAATGTGGAACAGCTCAAAAACAAGGCGATTCAAAGACAGGTTGCCTATACGCTTCATGTGGACATCAAGGGTAATATGTTCTGGATTTCGGAACAGGGTATGGACGATGAGTCTCTGGATAAAGCTAAAAATGGTGGATATAAATTACCCGAGGATATCAAGCTTATGGATATTATCTATCCAGCCCAATCGTTTAAAGACGAGGAACGGTCAGATATCACGTTCTATCCCCGGGGATACTCGGATCATGCCATCATACATATGCAGGACGACGATGAGGAAAAATTGTCGTTTGTGATTGAGCCTTTTCTTCCCCCTGTGGGGCTGAACGAAGGTTTTGTCCTTTTCGACGAGTGAGGTGAATGGAATCATGATGAAAAGCCTCAAGTCATCTCGGGGGTTTACGCTGCTTGAAGTGGTGATATCTGTGGCTATCATCGCCACTGGTTTTTTTGCGGTGTATTCTCTTCATATACAGACTCTTGCCGCAGCCGAGGATGTACGTTTCTACATCAAAGCGCCTCTCCTGGCTCAGACCCGGCTTGCTGAAGCCGAGGGGAGCGTGAAAGACATGGCTGACGGGTCGGGTGATTTCGGAGAAGATTACGAAGGTTACACCTGGAAAATGAAGGTGAGCGATGTGACAAACGAAATACTCGGAACTACGTCGGAAAAGATGAAAAAGATTGAACTTCAGATCATCCTGAATGAGGGTGAAAACACTTACGACATCACGGCTTACAGATATGCAGAACCAACGGACAAATGATCGGTCTATGATCAGGAATGGCAAGGGTTTCACCCTGGTCGAGGTTCTTGTGGCCATGTTTATTTTTTCACTGGTTGTTTCCGTGGTGTTCATCAGTTTCCGGGAGATCGCTTTCAGCGCCGGTATAGTCAACAAAAGCAACGACGACTATGAAATGGCATACGGCTGTTTCGAACTGATGCGAAGGGATCTGGCGTCCATACACGTCACCCAGAAACCTTTTTATGTCAGCCCCGACAGCCAGAAAGACAAGGATGCCTTCCGTTTTGAAGCTAAAACAGTACTGGAAGGCGGCGAATCCTTGCCGATGATTCGCTTCACATCCCAATGCCATTTGCCGGTGAACAGGGACAACAGGAAAGGCATTGCGGAGATTGTGTACTATGCTGATGAGAGTGAGGAATACGGAACCATTCTCAGGCGGTCGGACCGGGTGATTTTCGATGAGGAATTTGTTAAGAAGAAAACCCATCCGGTGATCTTACGTAAAATCAAATCCATGGCGGTGACCTATTACGATGAGGAAGGCAGAGAACATGACGACTGGGATTCTGAATCCGATGATGCCGGATACGCCACACCGTCATCGGTAAAAATTCGTGTTGAAATTGTTGATGATGAAAAGGTTCTTCCTTTTGAAACTCGGATTGTTTTAAGACCTTTCAGAGAAAAAACCGGTTGATGGATTCCGAAAGTAACGGTTTTTTTATTGCAGGGCTAATACAAACCAAACAATGAAAAACTAAACAGCTGACACACTGAAATACTGATAAGCCATAAACGAAACAAAGCAGACACGCTGAAAACATATGAAAAAAACCATCTCATTCAACCAGAACGGCGTTGCCCTTCTTATTACAATTACGGTTCTTTTCGTCATTGTGGCTCTGGTTTCCGAGGTGAACAGAAACGTGATGGCGTCCATTGACAGGGCGCATATGGGGATGGAGCGGGCCAGGCTTGGAGAAATGGCTGCATCCGGTGTTTACATCGGCATTGCCCTGCTCATGGAAGACAAACGGACAACCGAAGAAGATTCGGTTCAGGAAGCCTGGGCTGATCAGGAAAAGGTCAAGGAACTTCTCGCGGGGCTCGCTCTGGGTGACGGGGAAACCACGTTGACCGTTACTGATGAGATGGGCAAAATTCAGGTGAACGCCCTGGTGAGTTATCCCGATGGGAAGGAATTTAACGCTGAACAGAAAAGTCTCTGGGATTCGTTTCTCAAGCTTCTCAATCCACCGGATGAATCTGTGGACAGCCTTGGCCAGAACGATGACATCCTCAACTGCCTGAAGGATTTTCTTGATTTCGGTGATGACGATGCCACAACAGGCATCAACGGCGTGGAAACAGACTACTACGAAAGCCTGGACCCACCGTACAAACCTGTAAACGGTCCTTTGCGCAATCTTGATGAACTTGTTCTCGTCAAGGGAATCACTGAAGAAATGGTGGAACGGGTGGAGATGGGCTACAAGGCAAGAGATCTCCTGACCGTGTATGGAATGATTCAGCCGGAACAGAAAACCGAAGAAGGAGAAAAAAAATCTCTGTTTACTTATCCGGGAAAAATAAATATAAATACTTCAGACCTACCTGTTATCATGGCGTTAATGCCTGATAACAAATCGGATCTTGAAAATTCCATAGCAGCCCAGGCCATTTATGATTACCGAAGCGAGAGAACGGAAGACGGTTTCGTAAATGACTTGAAAGGCACGTGGTACCTTAAATGCCAAGGCTGTGAGGACAGCGGAATAAGAACCGATATCATTACGACGACAAGTGATTTTTATTCGATTGTGTGCAAAGCCGCAACCAAGGAATCGGCTTTTACGGTAAGCGCCGTGATCCGCCGGGACGACAAGAACGGTAAATACACGATTCTGAATTGGAATACGGATTGAACAGCTGTACGGTATCTTTTTCGTTTTACGTTGTTGGCGCGGTTGTGGCGGCAGAAAAAAGCCGTTACATTCATCGGGTTATTAAACCTGTGGGCGGACTATGAGCAGAAAAATTCTGGGGTTGGACATAAGGCGTGATTCGCTCGCTGCTGTGATGATCGACGGAAACCTTCAGGGGCAGACCATTGAAAACCTTGAATACGTCGATTTGAGTGAAATACAACCGCCTCTGGGCGCTGTGAAAGCTGAAGAAATATCTGAGTCTGACGGTGAACAGTCTGAAGTTATTGAAAACGCACGGAATAACACTGAAGGAGACGCAAGGGGTGAGCTTCTTCTGAAGATGCTCGAACTGCTTTCTCAGAAAATGGATTTTACCGGTGCAGACTGCTACGTGTCTTTTCCTTCCGGTGACGTGTCGTACAGAAGCCTCGTCGTTCCTTTTAAAAACAAGAAAAAAATCAAACAGATTCTGCCTTTTGAACTGGAGCCCCTTATCCCGGGTTCAGTGGACGAACTGACCCTTGACTTCATGACCCTGGATTCGGTTCAGGAGGAAGAGGAAACCAGCCTTGTTGCGGCAGCGGTGAACAGATCTCTGCTTTCGTCTTTCGAATCGTGTCTTAAGCGCGGAGGGGTTTCCGCCGAAGCTGTTGTCCCTGGAGGCTCCCTGCTGGCCGGGTATCTTTGCAAGATGCTCGACGAGTGTAACAATTACCTTTTCCTCGACATGGACAAGGAAAGCAGCACCCTTTTTCTGATACAGGGCAAGCAGATCGCAAGCATAAGGTCGTTCAAGACAGGCCCGGACAAAGGTCGTCATGTGGGACTTAACATCACAAGGACCGTTCTTGCCTTTTCGGAACAACATGACGTGGGGTTCGAGCCCGAAGTTCTTTTTGTGTCAGGGCCTGCCCTCAAGAACCCCGGAACATATGAAACCCTGGCAAAAGTGACAGGTTATCCTGTGGAGCCCGTCCGTTTTTTCGAGACGGTGGGTATTACCCTGGACGAACGGATCAAAGAGGAATGGGATTCTGATATCTTTTCAGGAGCACTTTCCCTCTGTTACGGAGGTTTGTATGGAGTCCGCGGACTAACTCTGAGCCAGCGGTTT
This sequence comes from Desulfobacteraceae bacterium, assembly GCA_041660385.1. GTDB lineage: Bacteria > Desulfobacterota > Desulfobacteria > Desulfobacterales > Desulfolunaceae > DYJE01. The sequence continues at coordinate 60,870 of JBAZWJ010000032.1, forward strand.
ATCGCCGTTGGTAAATACATCGCCGAATACAGACACAGGTTGAACAGAACCGGTATCCTTGCGGCCATGGTTTTCATCATGCTTCTCGTTCATACGGTGTTTGATTCATTCAGTATGAACAGCAAGGTGAAATCCTACGATCAACAGATGGTGGAGATCTACAAGGAGGTGTTTCCAAACGCTTCTAAAGTGGTCGATCCCTACAACGAGCTGAAAGCAAAGCTTGCCGGAGAAAAAAAGAAGTCGAATTTTGCCGAAAGCAACGCCGGAAACATCCGGGTGATTGATCTGTTGAACGATATCAGCAAAAACATTGATCCGTCTGTGAATGTGGAGCTGGAGCGGCTGGTACTCGGTGCTGATGATCTCAAAATATCGGGGAGTGCAGATACATATTCCACAGTGGATGCCATGAAAACCAGGCTGGAAAAGATAGCCTATTTCAAGACTGTTGTGATCACATCAACAACCGGTGACCAGAGTGACAAGATCGTTCGTTTCAAACTCACCATCGAATTCAAAGGGGCGGAATAAATGTTAGGGCGGATTGCGAGTCAGTTTAAAATTGACCGTCTGGTCAGCCGGATTCCGGTCGAACGGTTAACGACCCAGTTCAAGAGCATGAATACCCGTGAACGTTACGCAGTGGGAGGTGCCGCTGTTTTCATCGTTTTCTTCATTGTTTATCAGCTGATGATTTCGCCTTTTCTGGAAGGAAAAGAGAAGAAGAGCAAGATGATCAAGGAAAAGGCCCTCCAGGTCCAGGAAATGAGGGCTATGCAGGGTGAGTACATGGGTATGATGCAAAAAGGTGCTTCGATGAGACAAATGGCTGCCGGTAAAGACGCTGGTTTTACGCTGTTCGCCTTTCTTGAGCAACTGGCCGGTCAGACGGGGGTCAAAGAAAGCATCAGCTATATGAAGCCGTCCAAGTCGGTTCAGAAAGACACCCAGGTTACTTTGTCTCTTGTGGAAATAAAACTTCAGGGTGTTGATATGAAAAAATTGATGGATTTTCTTTTTCAGGTGGAAACATCGCCCAACGCTGTGTTTGTAAGGGGAGTATCTCTTACGAAAACAGGCAAGGAACAGGGACTTCTGACGGCAATTCTCCAGATAGAAACGGTGGAGAACGAAGGTTGATGGGGTTAAGGGATTGATTAAAAACAAGTTCGAAAAGCTGAAAAACATAAATCGACGAAACCTCTATTACTGTCTTTACAGTTTTGTGGCCGGTTTGTTTTTCCTGTGGGTTCTTTTTCCTACGGATGACTTTGCGGACTACCTGGAAACGGTGGCATCCCAGTTCGGCAGCGGGATGACAATGCAGATAGAAAGCGCCCGGCCTTCGTTGACATTGGGGCTTGTGATGAAAGGGGTAGTCATCTCCAAGGGCGAAAACACGCGTATTGAGGCCGGATACCTGTATGTCAGACCGGGCTATTTTTCTCTTCTGGGAAAAACTCCTGCTGTCTCTTTCAAAGCGGAAGTTTTTGGCGGTAGTGTCAAAGGGAGAATCCGGTGGGACAAGTCGCCTAAAGGCGGAACAGGCGCGGAGAAACTTACGCTTGTTGATATTGATCTGGCCAAATTCAAAGAGCAGGTGAAAGGATTCATGCCCAATGTGACCATTCAGGGGATACTCAATGCTGACGGCGGTTACAGTCCTGAAGGACGGGGTAACGGCTTATTGAACCTCTCGATCAAAAACTTGATTATCCAGCCGGCTGAACCGCTTTTTACGATCACGACGTTGAATTTCACCGATGTCACAGCGAGCATGGACATTAAGAACAGAAAGATGGAAATAGAAAACTGCGTCATTGAAGGCAAAGAGATCGACGGTTCCATGAAAGGGTCTGTGTTCATGCGGGAGCCTTTTGACAGAAGCACATTGAGGCTGACCGGTACTTTAAAACCGGAAAAGACATTGCTGGATCAGCTCAGTCAGACCATGCCCATTGAGGCTGTGGTTGGAAGCTCGATGAACGAGGATGGAGAAATACCCTTTACAGTTTCCGGAATGGTCAGTGATCCACGGTACTCGTTGAGTAAATGAGTTGAGAGAATGAAAAGGTTTCATATCTATGGTTGATCGCTATTTTACCCTTGTGAATGTCATTCTGATTACGGCGTTCGTCGGCTTGAGCACCGGAACGTTTTATAAAGCTGCCACCTTGTTCATTGACAAAGGGACATCTGCACCTGTGCCAACGGAAGTAGCTGACAACTTACCCATTGAAGAATCTCAGCCCAAGGTTATAACCGAATACGAACAGGTAGCCGGAAGGAATCTGTTCAAAGTCAGTGACATGGCCATCAGCGGTTCCAACTCGGCGTTGAGCCTTGATGAGCTTGAACGGACAGAACTACAGCTTACGTTATGGGGAACCATTGCCGGAGCCGGTGATATGGCCTGGGCCATTATCGAAGACAAAGCCACACGCAACCAGGGTTTATATAAAGTGGGGGATACCGTTCAGAATGCAACACTCACCCATGTGTTCAGAAACAAAGTGGTTCTTAATTTGAACGGCAAAGACCAGATTCTTGAAACCGTTGAAGGAGACAGCGCCGGTGGCGGTGGAACGGCTGGTCCTATGAGCTCCGGTGAACCAGGGTCTGGAAAAATTACTGTGGACAAAAATACGATCAACGAGTCGCTGAAAGACGTAAACAGCTTGATGAAGGATGTGAGAATAAGGCCCCATTTCAGCAACGGTCAGTCCGATGGTCTGATTGTCAGTGGAATAAGGGGCGATTCGACGTTCAAGAAGCTTGGGCTGAGAAACGGTGATATTATTATGGGTGTTGACGGAAGCAAAATTGAGTCCGTGGATGACGCCATGAAGCTGTACAGCGGGCTCAAGAACATGCAGAACATGAAAATCGAAATTAAACGAAGGGGTCAAGTTCAAACCCTTGATTACAATGTGAAGTAATGAAAACGTGGGATGCTATGACACACATGACACTAGAAAAAAGCAGATCGACGGCGATGAAAAAGAAGCGGGTTTTAACCCTTGTGGCGACCTTGTGCATTTTTCTTATGCTAATCGGAGCTGGACTTGCGGACTCTCCTTTTCCGGGTAAGGTCAGGCGGGCGCGTCCCGCAGGTGACAACCCCATGGGAGCTTTAAGCCCGGATCAACCGCCCGTGGAAACACCGGAACCCAGTGAAGCCCCCCCAGCCATGATGCCTGTTGAGCCAGATCCCATGCCGGCTGATAACTCCAGTTACAACAGCTACCCTTCTTCGTCATCTTCGGCAAAGGGACCCTTGCGACCTGCAACAGCCCGTGGTCCCATAAGGTCACCTGAACAGGAGATTAAAAACGGCCAGGTCCATCTTGATTTTAATGATGTGGATATCCGGGTTTTCATCAAGTTCATCAGTGAAATCACCGGCAAGAATTTTGTGATCGACCGGAAAGTGACAGGTAAAATCTCTATCGTGTCACCGGGAACCGTATCCATCAATGAAGCTTACAGAGTGTTTGAGTCGGTTCTTGAGGTTCATGATTACGCAGCAGTGAAATCGGGCAAACTGATCAAGATCATTCCAGCCAAAGACGCCCAGCAGCGAGACATTTTGACGCGTCTTAAGCGGGAGGGAGGACCATCGGACGACCGGATCATCACCCAGCTCGTTCCTCTGAAATATGCTGAACCCGAAGAAATCAAGCGACTTTTGACACCTCTGGTGTCCAGAAACAGCAGCATTCTTTCCTATGAACCCACCAACATGCTGATCATCACCGATCTTGCTTCCAACCTCAAACGCCTGATGAAGATTCTGGGTGTGATTGATGTGGCTGGAATCGGTCAGGAAGTGACGGTCATCCCGCTACAGCATGCCGATAGCACCAAATTCACGGCATTGTTGAACACCGTGTTCACCAAAACCCAGGCACCGGGGAAAGCCAAGGCTGTCAAAGGCGTTCAGTTTGAAGCCGATGAGCGGACCAACAGCGTGGTGGTCATGGCCAGCAAAGGCGAAACGGAAAAAGTGTCCAGCCTTGTGAAACTTCTCGACAAGGAAATCCCTGCGGGAAAAGAAAAAATTCACGTGTATTATCTGGAAAACGCTTCAGCAGAAGATATGGCAACGGTTCTTCTCAACCTTTCCAAAAAACAACCCGCCACAGATGCTGAAAAAGGTAAAAAAGCACCCATCGAAGGTGACCGGGTTCAGATCACCGCTGATAAGGCGACGAACAGTCTGATCATCGTGGCGGAAAAAAGCGATTACTCAGTCCTTGAAGACGTAATCAAGCAGCTGGATATCCCAAGAACCATGGTGTACATCGAATGTCTGATCATGGAAGTCAATGTGGAAAAAAACTTCAACCTTGGCATGGAATGGACTGTGGGTGAAGACACCACCATCAACGGAAAAGCCGCTGGTGTGGGAATGGGATTTGATGGCGGGACAAGTTACGCCAATACGGCGGGGCTTGCCGGTTTGAGCACGACCTCACCTGGCGTAAGTGTTCTTCCCTCTGGATTCGCCATGGGCGTATTCGCCGAAGCACTTAAAATAGGTGATATTTCGTTTCCCAGCCTGGGCGCAGTTATCCAAGCCTACAAAAAAGACGAAGATGTTCAGATTCTCTCAACACCTCAGATACTCACCACAAATAACGAAGAGGCCAGTATCACGGTGGGCAAGAAGATTCCCTATCTCACCAAAAATGCAACCGGCGAAACCGATTACAATAACTTCGAGTACAAGGACGTGGGCATTTCTCTGAAAATAACACCCCACATCAACGAAGACAGAAAGATCAGGCTGAAAATTGCTCAGGAGACAAGCCGTGTTCTGGGTGATGCTGCGAGTCTTTCACCTTCCACATTGAAACGTGCCATTGACACGACGGTGATCGTGGACGACGGAAACACCGTGGTTCTAGGCGGACTCATTGACGAAAGTCAAAGCGATACCCGGTACAAAGTGCCCTGCCTTGGAGATATTCCCATAATAAAATATCTGTTCAGCTCACTGGGCCAGTCTCAGTCCAAGACCAACCTTTACGTGTTTCTCACATCCCATGTGGTGAAAAACGGCAAGGAAGCCAAGGATATGTACGAAAAGAAATCCAAGGAAATAAACTCATTGAGGCCTGAATCCATCAAAATGTATCCCGGTGAAAAAGGCAAGAAGACCGATAAACACAAAGTCATTGATATCGGACCCGTGGTCGAAGATCTGAACGTGGATACCCGGAAAGAGTAAACGGTTATGAGAAAAGAGCTGTCACAGATCCTCGAAGAGAAGTTCAATGTTTCGCCCAAAACCTTTAATGAAGCGCGGGATTTGGGCAAGGAGCAGAACCTTAAAGTCAGCGAGGTGCTGATCAAGAAAAATGTGGTCACGGAGGCCCAGTTTCTTCAGGCCGTGGGCGAACAATACCAGATGGATTTCTGGCCGGAACTCCCTCCCACAAGGCTTGACAGCTCGTTTACGTCCAAGG
>JBAZWJ010000033.1:0-65586 GCA_041660385.1 Desulfobacteraceae bacterium
TTGTGCAAAGGCGGCGGCCATCTGGCTTGTCAGGCTGTTGTCGTTGCAAAGGAAAAGCCATGAGGGTTTTTGAGTGAAGCCGGACATGATGTTTTCGGCGGCATGGCGGATATCAGCCTCAACCGTTGGGTGCTTGTTCATTTCATGGGGCGCTTCGATCCGGGAATAGGTCAGGCCACCCTTAAAATCAGTGGAAATTCCTCTGAAAAAATATTTCATGGTGAGATTGATACTGTCGAAGAGGTCTTTGCCCCGGGTCGCTCCAACCGAGAGAAGAAATCCCTGCCTTTTTGTTTCCTCAGGATCTTTGAGCCCAAGCTTGAATTTTCTGGACCATAACGTCTGGGTACGGTCGATCATGGCTTTCATTTCTGTGGGCACGGTGTAAAAATAGATGGGAGAAGCCATGACCACAATCTGGGAATTGCGCAAAAGCGGGAAGACGGTGGTTTGCATATCGTCGTCAAAATGGCAGTGGCCTTTTTTTTCACACATCGAGCATCCGGTGCAGGGGCGAATTTTTAAATCCGGCACATGGATCTGGTGGGTTTGGCCACCTAAACTCTGAATTTCTTCAAGAAACCGCTTCAACAAAAAAGCCGTATTTCCATTTTTTCTCGGACTTCCCATAAATCCGGTGACAAGCATGTGGGCTCCTGTTTATCCTGTTGATTTCAAAAATATAAACCTAATACCGTTTCCTTAAGAAATAGAATACATCGCTCATTTTTATTTATGCGATGACTGTAGGGGCGACCCGCTGGTCGCCCTGCCCCGCATAACCATAAACGTTTTTTGTATATCGGTTTGGGCGACCAGCAGGTCGCCCCTACAACGTTTCGCTGGTTACATATATCTTAAGGAAACATTGATATATTTTGTTGCCGGGTTAATAAGACCTTAAATCTTTCTATCATTCGGAGCGTTATTATAAAAGTGTAAATTGAGGGGATTAAGCGGTGGTATTGAGGGGAAATTGTGGGGCGGGTTCAACACCCGCCCCGGGAACGAGGGAACGTGGGGTTATTTTCCTGAAACAAAATTCGGTTTCATGTAATCGGGATTGGGGTAGGTGTAAAACCCTTCACCTGATTTAATACCAAGTTTGCCTTGATCCAGATATCCTTTGATAAAAGCGGCATTGGCAAGGGCTTTGGAATTGTTCAGCTTTTGTGCCCAGTAGTCAGTGATTTTGTAAACCGTATCAAGGCCTACGCTGTCCATCAGGCCGAATGGGCCAATGAAGGTGTGCATCACACCCATCCACGACCTGTCGATTTCCTTGACAGAGGTCACTTCCTTGGACGCGAGACTCAGTGCCGAATCAAGAAGAGCCATGAACATGTTATTGAACACATAACCGTTGTGTTCTTTGGTCAGCACGATGGCCACCTGATCGAGTTTTTCGGCAAAGGCTTTCACCAGTTCCACGGTTTCAGCCGAGGTGCCGGGGTGGGGCATGACGTCCACCACGTTGGTCATGCTGGTGTCGTGAAAGTGAAGGGCGCAGAGTCTGTCAGGTCTGCCACAGTCTGCCGCAAACTGGGACGGAAGAAGAGAGGATGTGTTGGTTGTGAACACGGTGTCCTTGCGGCATAATCCGTCGAACTGCAAGAATATTTTACCTTTCAGCTTGGGATCTTCGGGGACGGATTCGCTGATGATATCGGCATCCTTGGCCGCTACTGCCGGATCGTTTGTCGATGTGATACGTGCTAAAGCCTGGGCAGCCTGATCCTCGGAGTACTGGTTCATCTTCACCATTTTTTTGACTTTCCGCCCGATACGCTCCATGGCTTTATCGAGGATTTCCTGATTCAGATCATAGAGAACCACATCAAATCCTTTGAGTGCGCAAAGCATCCCGATCTGTTGTCCCATGGTGCCGGAGCCGAGAATCAGTACCCGGCGGATATCTTCGATGTTCATCTTTGTTCTCCCGTTTTGATAAGTCATTTAATAAAAACGATGAGGGCTGGTTTCTTTTGTTAGCCTATCACCGTTATTCGTCTTCAATGTGAATGATATTAGAATTTATGAGTTTTTTTGTCAATATAAAACGAACGAGCGTTCGTTTTATATTGTTGGGGTTCGTTACCAGCGACATGGCCGTAGACAGGCTTTCGCCCGACGTCATTGTCGGGCGAAAGCCTGTCTACGGATGTGTTTTATTGCCGGGTTAATATTATAATCGCAACAATAACAACAGGCCTTTTTGAACATCGAACATTAGGCCTTTGGGAGATAGACAGGCGTTGTGTTAAACCGGCAAATATTTCCGTCTGGCTGTTTTTGTGCGCGTCATGGAATTGACGGTCAGGCTCGTGTTTGATGGCCTATACCGCAGTTTGAAAGAGGCGATTAATTATATATCTATCTGAAATCATATTATTAAATTTGTGGGTAGCCGAACGTTCAAGTCGCATATGCTCCCCTTGGCATTCAAGTTGCAAATTCGCTTGATAAACCTGGATTGAAGCATTCTTTTCCATGTTTTTTCCGGTAAACCACAAAAGAATAAGGTTTTCATATGCTTCTTGAAATGTCACGGGCAGCCCAGGCAGGATTAAGGCAGGAAAGGCAGTACGAAGTGATTTCCAACCATCTTGCCAACTCATCCACCGCAGGATTCAAAAAGGATGTGCTTTCTTTTGATCAGGTGATGAAAGCCACCCTGTCCACAGACTTTACCATCGGTGATCCACAGCTTTCCGGAAACAAGCTGGATGTGGCTCTGGGAGAAAAAGGGTTTTTCAAGATCGAAACACCCCAGGGAGTTCGCTACACACGTAACGGGATTTTTTCTCTGAACACCGACAGGCAGATTGTGAACGGCATGGGGCAACGAGTTCTGGGTGACGCCGGTCCCATAACCATTCCTGGAAATGATATTTTCATCAATGAAAATGGTGAAATTTTCTCAGATGGCGCTCAGGTCGGGCGATTTGCCATATCGAATTTCCCCTCATACGCCCAGTTGCTCAAAGAAGGGGACAACAACTACCGTTATGAAGGAAATCCCCAGGATGAAATAGCAGCCCAGCCGGTCAAGGTTATTCAGGGCGCTATAGAGTCATCCAATATAACTGTGGTTTCAGAAATGACGAAGATGATCGAAAGCCACAGGATGTACGAAAGTATTAATAAAATGATGAGAACCATCGACGAGCTTGACGGCGAAGCCACCACCATGGGGACAGCCGATTAATCGTGGGTGACTGGATCTGAATCAGGGCTAATGGCTCTGGTTGAAAAAATGAAACAACAGGAGGATGGTTATGATCAGAGGAATTTGGACCGCGGCCACAGGCATGTCAGCTCAGCAGCTCACCATTGATACGGTGGCGAACAACCTCGCAAACTCCAGCACCGCAGGTTTTAAGAAAAGTCGATCCAATTTTGAGGACCTCATGTACCAGACCCAGCTAATCGCGGGTGCCATCACTCCCGGGGGTGGGCAGATTCCGGCTGGAATCCAGCTGGGCATGGGTGTTCGGCCCACCAGCGTCCAGAAAATCTTTACACAGGGTGATTACGTTCAGACAGGTAACGATCTGGATATGGCCATTCAAGGTGACGGATTTTTCAGGGTGAACCATGGTGACGAAGAGCTTTACACCCGTGCGGGGAATTTTACCCTGGACAGTGAAGGTTTTATCACCACTCCCGCAGGTGACAGACTCCAACCTGAAATAGCCATTCCAGAAGGCACTATTCTGGTTACGGTTCAGGCAAACGGAAGGCTGACAGCTCATGGTCAGAACGACGGTGTCCTTCTTGAGACGGATATTCCGGTTTATACGTTCATCAATTCTTCCGGGCTTTTTGCCGCAGGTCAGAATCTTTTAAGACCCACGGCAGGTTCGGGTGAAGCCATCGAAGGAGTTCCGGGAACCAACGGGGTTGGTTCTCTGACTAACCAGACCCTTGAAATGTCCAATGTGGATATTGTGGAAGAAATGGTGGCCATGATTGTCGGTCAAAGAGCTTATGAAGCCAATTCCAAAGCCCTGACCACCGGCGACAGAATGCTTGAAACAGCCACGGGACTTAAACGGTAATCTGAGGTTAATATGAGATGAAAAGCTTTGGAACTCCATACAACACACCATCGGGTCAGGATAAACATACGACCAGACGGTTTTTTGACGCAGGTGATCATGACAGGAAGGTGATGCTTGTGATTATCGTCGCCTTTGCGTTCATCATCTTATGCTTTTACCCATCCATGGGCAGGGGAGAAACAGCGGAAGGTGTTTCAGTCACCGTCAGGACGTTCAGTCGTCTGGCCGGAAAAAACATGACGCTCAATGATGTGGCCGAGATCAAAGGGTCGGACGATGTCAGGCAAAGAATCGGGGGTATCAAGATCGGAGCGGCTCCTTTGCCCGGTAAGCAGAAAAGAATTCCGGGTTCCATGGTCGAATCAAAAATACGTAGGTTGTTTCAAAATAATAAGGCGATGAATATGTCTATTCCAAAAATCTTTGTGGTTGAAAGGGCAGGTCAGGAAATTACCGAACCGGAACTGAAAGCGTTGTTTTATTCCCATATTGAAAAAAAAGTTGAAGGGCGGCCTTTCAGACTTAAAGACGTGAAAATCAGGGGCAACAGGTTTGTTCCTCTGGGCTCAAGAGTTTTGGCCGTGGATGACAAACAGGGTTCAAGTCTTAAGGGCCGGGTGAATATCACGGTGCGGCCACTGGTGGAAAATGAAAAAGCATCACCCATTTATATTTCAGGATGGGTGGATCTGTTTGACGAGGTGGTCTGCGCCGAGCGTGATATTCCCAGAGGCAACCGGATAAAGCGGGAGGATATCAGCGTTTCAGCGAAAAATCTGTCCAAGTCTCCTCCGGGGCTGATGACATCGGCGGAAGAGGTCGAAGGGACCGTGGCCAAATCCCGCATTGGAAAAGGGACGATGATCAGGGATTCCATGATTGCCGAAGCTCCGGTGATCAGAAAAGGTGATGTGGTTAAAATAGTCGCAAAATCAGGTGAACTCACCGTGGTGGCCCAGGGCATTTCCAAAGAAGAGGGGCGGATGGGCCAGCAGGTCATGGTTCAAAATATCCGGTCAAATAAGAACATCCCTGCCCTTGTGGTGGGACCGGGAGCCGTGGAAGTATTGTTTTAATTTCATGGTGCCCATCTGTAGGGGCGGGTTCCAAACCCGCCTAAGGCAAAGAAGAGGTACTGTTATGAAAAAAATATGGATTCCCGGATGTGTCGTTCTGTTCAGTCTAACCTTATCCGCATGCTCCATGCTTCCGAAGATTCAGCCTGCGCCCTTATCTCCCGCCATGCAGACAGAACCGGGAGTCATGCCGTTTGTCAAACCCCCCATTCCTTCTGAAGGCTCTCTGTGGACCGAATCGTCACCCATTCTTTTTTCAGATATCAAGGCAAGGATGATGGGCGATACGGTGATTGTGGATATCGTTGAAAACACCTCATCCAGTCTTGACGCCAATACGGAAACAAGCAAAGACACCAGTATGGACGCAGGCGTAACAGATCTCATGGGCGTCATGACCAAACTCATACGAAGACATCCTGATCTTGATCCCAACGGCAAACTGATCGGAGCATCGGTTGCGAACAGTTTCAAAGGCGAAGGGAAAAGTGACAGGAAGGGTCAGGTTACAGCGACCGTAGCCGCCCGTGTTGTTGAAGTTTTTCCCAATAAAAACATAGCCATCTGGGGAAAGCGGGAAATGAAAGTAAACAACGAAACCCAGTACATTACGGTTTCAGGAATAATAAGACAGGGTGATATTGATTCCATGAACCATGTGGCTTCAACCTATCTTGCCGATGCCCGGATCGAGTATTCGGGAAGGGGTGTCATAGCCGATAAGCAGAGAGTGGGATGGTTGACGCGGATATTCGACAATGTCTGGCCGTTTTAGTGATGGAAATAAATGCCATGAAACATAAAATAATAAAAAACTTTTGGGTCGGGTGGTTCGTCTGCTGCGTTATTCTGGCAGCAACCGTGATTCCGGCTTCTGCTGTCCGTATCAAGGATATTGCCGCCATCAAAGGGGTTAGGTCCAACCAGCTTCTGGGTTACGGCCTTGTGGTGGGGTTGAACGGAACGGGCGATAAATCGGGGACCGCTTTTACCATGCAGTCTCTGGGGAATATGATCGAGCATATGGGAGTTCATGTGAACGCATCAAGCCTCAAACCAAAAAATATTGCCGCAGTGATGATCACCTCTGAGATGCCCGCTTTTTCCAGAATCGGCAGCAAGGTGGATATCATGGTGTCATCCATGGGTGATGCGAAAAGCCTTGTTGGAGGGACGCTATTGATGACGCCTCTGCGCGGCGTGGACGGTAATGTCTATGCTTTGGCTCAAGGGGCGGTTGTTGTGGGAGGTGCAGGCGGTGGCGGGACGACGAAAAACCATCTTCTGGTTGGCCGGATTGCCGGGGGAGCCAGTATTGAAAAAGAGCTGACGAACAATTTCAACGATAAGGAAGAACTGTTGATGTCTCTTTTCAATCCGGACTTCACAACGGTGAGCCGTATTGTTAAATCAATTAACAAAAAAACGAAAAAGACAGTGGCCCAAGCTGTGGATTCCGGCGCTTTGCGCATCACAGTTCCTGATTCCATGAAAGGCCGAGTGTCCGAATTTATTGCAAGCATTGAAGGCCTGCCCATAACACCCGATAATACCGCTAAAGTGGTGGTGAATGAAAAAACCGGAACGGTCATCATTGGGGAAAACGTCAGCATTTCGACGGTGGCTGTTTCCCATGGCAATCTGACCATCACCATTCAGAATAAGAAAGATGTTTCCCAGCCTGCGCCAATGTCCGGCGGTGAAACAACGGTGACAAGCAGCAGGACCGGAGAGATTTCTGAAGAGGAGGCCCATGTGATGGTACTTCCCAGAGGAACCACCATCAAAGACCTGGTTAAAGCTCTGAACGCCATCGGTGTGACGCCACGGGATCTGATCAGCATATTCCAAACCATCAAGGCTTCCGGAGCCCTTCAAGCGGAACTGGAGATCATCTGATGCCTATTACCCGTACAGAAACAAGTCCTCAATTATTGAATAAACTGAACTCCAAAAACGGCGATGACGCAAAATTGAAAAAAGCCTGCCAGGATTTTGAAGCGATTTTCACAACGTATATGCTTAAAACCATGCGAAGCACCATTCCCAAAGATGTTGAAGGTGCCAGCGGCAACCAGCGTGAAATTTTTGAATCCATGTTCGATCAGGCCCTTTCCACGGAAATCAGCCATTCAAAAAAGGCTCTGGGGATCGGGGAGGAGCTATACAGGGAGTTGTCTAAAAGGAAGAGTGGGATGGATAAATGATTAAGTGGACTCAGTGGACATGGAAAAAGTATGTAAGATAAATCATTGGCATAAATGCGACTCAGTTTTGCGCTTGAGTTTTGATTTACTCCTAATTTGAGTGCTATCTTTGCACGACCCATGATCTTATCTTTAATCGTTTCTTACCCAACCTACAGACTGGTGCTGCATTTCTGTGACGTAAAACTCAGCCGTTTACTTTGAATGGTTGAAGTTTGATTTCCGGTAAATGTTTATAATGTTTTTCATTTCCAGTAATCAGCGGTAATTGCTTTATAACTGAGGATGCTCCAATCAATGCATCAGCCAGTACCATGGTGTGGCTTAATGCATATTGCTCGACGTAGAACATGGCCTTGGTTGAGATCAGATCATCAATCTGGATAATCTGAGCATTGAGTATTCCCAAAGCTTTTTTAAAAGCATTCAGTTCGGTTTTATTTCTTACTCCTTGAATAATCTCGATATACGTTACGACCGAAAGACTGAATCGTTCAAGGCCGTGAATAACATCAATAGCCTGCTGATTCCCTCTTGAATACCAGATCAGAACATCTGTATCGACAATCAAAATGATCTTCCTTTTCTGAGATTACGAACATAGCCTTCAACATCATTCATGTCCGTTCGATCCTTCCAGATACCACAGAAATCATTTTGTTTGTCATTTTGATTAGTTTTGCATATGGGGACTATTTTAACATAAGGTTTTCCACGAAAAGTAATGATAACTTCTTCTCCTCGCATAGCAGCGTCCAGGATTTCTTTTGTATGGAATCTAAGGTCTTTACTTGTTGCTTGCATAGCATCCCCCCAATAGTGTTTATATTACAGAATATAAACTTGTATGTTGGTTGAGTCAAGAAAGATCCTGATGGTACTCTGCCATTTCTTGACTCAATGTATACACAGTCTTCCAAACATAGCAATTCCGGGTCGGTTTAAAGCATAACAAACATACTTTTCTTCTCATCTCTCGCAAACAACGGGCAGGTTTTTCCGGGACATTCCTTGTTTTTATGCCGCTGGCGGCACACCAGGGAATAATCCGCTCTAAGCGCCACTGAAATGACCTCTTTCGACAATTCCGCCGCTTTTTTCAATGCGATATAACCGTCGCGCTGACAGCATCGGGCGGCTGTGAGGTCGGCAATTTCTTTTAAAATCTGCTGGGTGATGCTTTGAACGGAGTGCCGTTCTTTTGCTTTCACAGGATTGGCTTGAAGAATCAGGCTGAAAGCTACGCCCGCGCCCACCGCTGCTCCGCAGATTCCCATAAATCCGCAAAAACCGCCTGCCACAGTGCTTCCCCTTGTTATGCCTGAGAGAATGACTTCATCGGTGATGTCACCTCCCATATTTCGATAACAGCAAAGGATGATGCCAGGAATCATGGCGTGGTATTCCGGGCCGTGCATGGGGATGGCCGGGTGTCGTCTGATCTGTTCGAACAGGCGCAGCATGTCTGTTTCACCGGTCTGAACGCAGATGTGCCGGATTACGGAAAGGCCGTCTTTGGCGTGACACTGATCACAGACAAAATGGCCGGATTCACAGGTGGTGCCGGTTACGAATTCCTGGTTACAGTAATGGCATTGGGTTGAACGTTCTTCTGAGCTGTAAGCCAGGGGAGAACCGCAAACCATGCAACCCATGGCGTGTTTCACGGTTTCATCATCGGGTTTTTTATCTTCGGCCTGTTCCGGTGGACGATAGCAGGCGCAGGCGTTTTCAGCCTGGATGTTCTGGACAAAGCCGCTGTTATCAATGATGAAAATCTGATCGCCAAGATTTTCAGCGTCGTGTGCTCCAATTTCAGTCACTGCCCCACGGGGGAGAACGGTGCCGTCATGGGTGGTGAGATAGGGCAGAGGGCCACGGTACATGGCTTTTACCAGAGTTGAAGGCAAGGGTTTCACGGCCCTGTATGTCAGGGAGAAAAAATCGTGACCGCCCACATTTCTGTATGGAAAACGTTTGATCAGGGTGACGGAGGAAAAACCTGTCATGTGGAGTAGGCTCATCAACCGTGTTTCGGTTAGGGCTCCGGCAATGCATTCTCCTTTGAGGGTTTCGTTGTTCCGTATGGATGGTCCGGGTTCTGTTTCGCATACCACATCCGAGATCACCAGCCGACCGCCGGGACACAGCACACGGAATATCTCAGCGTAGGCTTTGATCTTGTTGACGGAAAGGTTCATCACACAATTGGAGATAACCGTGTCCGCAGAACCATCGCTTAAAGGCAGATGTTCAAGGTATCCTTTTTTGAAGGTGATATTGCTGTAACCAAGGTTTTTTTCAACATCTGTTCTGGCTTTTTCAGCTAAGGCCAGCATGGGGTCTAGCATATCCACGCCGGTGACGGAACCTGTTTTGCCGCATAATTTGGCTGCGATGAAACATTCAACCCCGCTTCCGCTGCCAAGGTCCACCACATGTTCACCTTCAGTGATAGCAGCGTCGAGAACAGGGCTTCCGCAGCCGTAACCCCTGAAGCGGTAAGCTTCGGGGATGTGATGGAGGAATGACGGCTCGTAACAGACCGGGTTTAGTATGTCTTTGTTCGTATCCCCAACAGCGGACGAGTAAAAGTTCTTGATGGTGGTAAGGCTGTCATTCTGAGATGTGGCCAGAAGGCAGTTGCTGTGAACGAACGCTGTGTCTCCATGGGCGCCGCAGCTTTCCAGTATGTCGCCCATCTGGAGGGCTACGCAGGGCTTATCCTCTGATCGACTGGCGGCTTCCGCTTCTTTGGTGATCAGCCACAGCACCAGGCGCTCATGAAGAATTCTGTATGGATCATCACCCATGAATGTCCCATTGTGGACATAACTGTGATCCAGATCGCCACCCCCCAGAATAAAACGGAAATCCGACGAATGGTTGACGATGCTTTGTGAACGGATGGTTCTCAGCACAGGGCTTTGCTGAAAGCCTGCCATAAGGCTGTCAGTCAAATCGCTTGCAAGCTCAGGCGTTCCCACAAGGGCCGCTGACGGGTAGATTCTGCCGTCAGGGCCTATGGCTATGGACTCCCAGCCTGCTGATGATCCGTCATGGATCGTTCCTGGTGGAGCGAAAACCTGGGTATTCAATGATTCCAGGTTGTCGATGGTGATGTTTTTTGTTTCTGCCTTTTCTGCTGCAAGCAGCATGTTTTCGAACACCTCATCCATATCCGGTTCAAGGTGCTTCTGGCCGCGTCCACGGATGAAATACCACATGAAATGGACATTTGAAGCTCCGGTTTCTGCGGCAAGATCAACTAAACCGGTCATGTCGGCCACATTCTCCCGGGTAACACACATGGAAAGGGTGAAGGGAAAGGACCGTTCTTTTAGTTTTAACAGGTTCGCCGAAAGCTTCTTGAAGCTGCCGTTTGAACGGATATGATCGTGATTCTGTTCCAAGCCGTCCACGCTGATCTGAACATGGAAAAAATCCGGGTCAGGGTTGAGACGCTCGATGAAAGGCACAATCGCCATGCCGTTGGTGAGCATGGCCACATGACTTCCGGGCATGGCCAGAAGGGATGTGATAATCTTGTCAATCTCAGGATGGACCAGAGGTTCTCCGCCGGTAAGAGCAAACAGTCTGCATCCTGAGTTGTAAGCTTCTTCAGCTATGGCTAAAATCTGCTGGCTCGATAGTTCCTGTTCCTCGGCAGGCGACGAAGAAAAAAGGCAATGGGTGCAGGCAAGGTTGCAGCGGTTGGTAATATGGAACCAGAGCTCTGAAAGACCTTCGGAATGGTTGATATGGCTTTTACCCTGATAGGGATCGGACCGTCTTGCAGGTAGGCCGGACAGGAAAAGGCGTGTTGCAGGATCAAGAGATAAATCGCCCCGGATTTCCAGCGTTGACAGGACTTCGTCTCCTGCGGGGCTGGGGACAAACCAGTTGGCGTCTTCCTTTGAAATATAAATGGCATTGCCGTTGTATTCGTAACGACGCCAATATGTTTTGAATTCGTCGATAAGGGATAGTTCCGCCATGGGTTCTACCTTTTTGTTTATAGGGGTTGTTTAAATTGAAAATCGTATAACACCGGGGCTTTCAAAGGTCAAATCCATATATATTTTCTATAGAGGTGATTTGGTGAAGTGATTTGAACATGGAATCGGAAACCATGACAATCATGGGCTGGACGCTTAATGGCCGTTGACCTTCATGATCTTAAACGCTATGGTTTTTTGATAAAAATGGAGGCAAAAAATATGACCCGTGAATTCATCGGATATTCGGAAGCCCTTGCTCTAACGCTCGGTAACATCACAAACCTTGACACGGAAACCGTTAATCTTTCGGAATGCCAGGACAGGGTGGCGGTTTGTGACCTTTATGCTCTGGTGGATTCTCCATCGGTTGATGCTTCTCTCAAAGATGGTTTTGCCATCTGTTCAAAAGACATCGAGCATGCATCAATAGAGAATCCTGTGGCACTCAAGCTTCTGGGTTCGGCAGCGGCGGGAATTCCATTTGAAGGTGTCATGGGAAACATGTGTGCAGTGAAGATTCTTACCGGCGGCAAAATTCCACATGGAGCCGATGCCGTGGTATCTGAAGAGTTCACTGTGGTTGACGGCGACAAAGTGATTGTGATGAACCATTCCGAACCGGGCCGGAATATTTTTTCAAAAGGAAAGGATGTGGCCGTCGGTGAATGCATGGTGAAGAAAGGCACACGGCTGTCCCCCGGTTTGATCGGTATTCTTGCTGCGGCCGGTCACAGTGACGTTTCTGTGTTCAGGCGTCCAAGGGTTGCCATGATTGCAACGGGTGATGAGGTGGTGATGCCGGGAAAACCTTTGCCCGAAGGAAAACTTTACGCCAGCAATCTGGCCACATTGAATGCCTGGTGCAGACGGTTCGGCATGTCGGTGACAATGGCGCAGGTTTCGGATAACCCCGATCTTATCAAGGAAAAGATTGTTCATGCCATGGACAACAATGACGCCCTGATCACCAGCGGCGGAGCCTGGAAAGGGGACCGTGATCTGGTGGCGGCCATGCTGGAGCAGTTGGGCTGGACCCAGTATTTCCACAGGATTCGGATCGGCCCGGGTAAAGCTGTGGGGTTCGGAATACTCAAAGGAAAGCCGGTGTTTGTTCTTCCGGGCGGGCCTCCGTCAAATCTTCTGGCTTTTCTTGCCATTGCCCTGCCGGGCCTTGTAAAGCTCGAGGGCGGAACAGGGCATGCTCTTCCGGTTATTCATGTCAGAACAGGAAAAAGGATTGCTGTCAGGGATAAAAACTGGACCCAGTTTATCTTTGGAACAGTGGAAGCTGGTGATGATTATCCTGTGTTCATGCCTCTGGAACTGGACAGCCGACTTCATTCCATGGCCATGGCCCAGGCGGTCATAGCTGTTTCTGAAGGAATGGATGGTATGGAGCATGGGCAGGTGACCACGGCTTGGAATTTGTTATAGGGCATATTATTCTGACAAGGCACTCCTGAAGGAGTTCAGAAGCGATGGATGAAGAACCCATGGATGATGTGTGCGGAGTGATTCTGGCGGGCGGGCGGAGTTCGCGTATGGGACGTGACAAAGCAATGCTCGATGTTTCAGGTCTCAGCATGTTCGAGCGGACACTCCATATGATGCGAGAGTTGTTCAAGCGGATCATCATAGCCGGTGACCGCCCGGATTTAAGCAAGGCTGATGTGCCTTGCTATAAAGATATTTATCCCGGAAGCGCGCTGGGGGGGCTTTATACGGGTCTTAAAGAGGCGGGTACCGAGTGGATCATGGTTTCAGCCTGTGATATGCCTTTTCCGGATGTGCGGATTGCCCGGTTTCTTCTGGATCAGCGCGAAGATTACGATGTGGTTGTTCCGAAAACACCCGGAGGCTACGAACCTCTTTTTGCTGTATACCGGAAAACATGCCTTCCTTACATGAAAGAACTGCTGGATAAAAATATATACAAAATCAACGATTTCTATGCCCATGTCCGGGTTCGTTACGTTTTTTATGAAGAACTGCCCGAAGGCTGGGAACACGCCCTTTTGAATGTTAACACACCTGAACAGTACCTGTCGGTCAAGGAGAACAGTTGATGAAAAACCGAGTGATCGTATCCATTGTTGCCAAAAGCGGCACAGGCAAAACCACCCTTCTTGAAAAACTTATCGCCGAACTAAAAATAAGGGGCTACCGGGTGGGAGCCTTGAAACATGATGCCCACCGCTTTGACATTGATCACAGAAACAAGGATTCCTGGCGACTGACCCAGGCCGGAGCTGATACCATGGTGATTACATCAAAGGAAAAACTCGCCATGGTGAAGATCAATCAGCAAAGTGAAGAACCCGATGTGATGGAGATTGTGACTCATTATTTCACGGATGTGGATCTTGTTCTCACCGAAGGGTTTAAAGGCAATACCTTTCCCAAAATTGAAGTCCACCGGAAAGAGAGAAGCGATACACTTCTCTGTCGTGGGGAATCATACGACAAATCCCTTCTTGCCATTGCTTCCGACGAACCCCTTGATATGGATGTCCCGGTTTATGACATCAACGATGCTCTGGGGCTCTGCGATTTTATTGAAGAACGTTTTTTACAGCAAGTCAGTTGAGGGTGTAAAGGATTCCAGCCCCGCTCGTGTACGGGCGAATCTTGTATTCGCCCTGTTTGCCCCGTTCGCGCTGTTCAAGTTCTAAGTTCTCAACACATTCGCCCTGTTATCCATCATTTTTTCAGTCACCCAATTTCTTTATGTCTGATTACTCGGGGCGAGCATCATGGCAACATAAGGGCGAACACGAGGGCGAACACAAGGTTCGCCCGTACGGTGGCCGGCACTTATTAGAAATTGTGATATTCAAATAAATTTAGTTGACACTAACTTTTTATATCTTAATTTGTGTCAGAGGAACACATGTTTAATACATAATAAAAATCTACCCTAACAACAGGGGGTGACATATGGCACATACTCTTCCAAAACTTGAATACGCATACGATGCACTTGAACCGTTTATCGATGCAACCACCATGGAAATCCACCATACAAAGCATCATCAGGCTTATATCAACACATTGAACGACGCGCTTGAAAAACATCCGGCCCTTAAGGAAAAAGAGGTGAATGACCTGCTTGTAAACCTTGACGCCGTGCCGGAGGATATTCGAACCGTCGTGCGAAATCATGGCGGCGGACACCTTAACCATTCCCTTTTCTGGCAGCTCCTAAAAAAGGAAGTGCCGCTGAAAGGAAAAGCCGTGGAGGCCGTGATCAAGAAGTTCGGCGGTATCGACGGTTTTAAAACCCTTTTCACCCAGGCAGCACTCACCCGGTTCGGAAGCGGATGGGCATGGCTCACGGTGAAAAACGGGGAGCTTGACATCCTGTCCACGGCCAACCAGGACAACCCGGTGAGCCTTGGCCAGACACCCATTCTGGGCCTCGACGTATGGGAGCACGCCTATTACCTGAAATACCAGAACAGACGGGCCGATTACGTCAAAGCTTTTTTTGAGGTCATCAACTGGGAAGAAGTGAACAGACTGTACGAAAAGGCAATTGGATAACACAAAAAAAGCATAGGGAGGCTCACCCCTCCCTGTGTTTTTTTCTTTCACGAGATAAACCCAGGGAAATCATATATCTTTTTTTGAGAACTAAAAAATAAAAAATGACGCAGCCAACCGTAGAGCAACTGTCCCTCGTTCCGGGGATTCTCCCCAGAATGTTTAACCGGAGGCCCCGCCTCCAAAAAAAGGAGAGATCGAAGTACTCTAAATACGAATAAGAAAGAAACGATTCGATACAGTGTTCGACGTTCATTCTTTTTTTATTCATTCATTGATCAGTAATATTTATCGGGTAAAGTCAGGGTTTCTCCCCGGAAAGAGAGCCACGAGGTTCAGCAACTTTGGGGCCATAAAGATATGCGATGGTCCTGGTGAAAAACTTCTTGGGCCTTGTTTCAATTAATCGTCTATAATGCAATCAAAATGCATAATAGACGGAAAAATAATGTATATTAACAGAACTCTCGAAAATTATTATAAAAATGTGCCCGCTCTGTTTCCGTTGTTGGCATGATCTGATTAAAAACTGTAGACCATTCCAGCCACAGGCCCCTGTCTGTTTAACGCATGGTATTCGAGGTAGGCATTGATATGATTTGTCAAACGCCAGTCAATGCCTCCGTATACCGCCATGTTTCCCTGCTGTTCCATGTCGTCTCTGAGGATGAAGATATCGGGTGCTGCTATAACCTGGGTTTTAACCGTGTCTTCAGAATAGCTCACATAGGCAAACGTTCCGTAAGCAGAAAGTCGGCCTATAACCCATCTTCCGCCTATGCCTATTTCCATTTCGGTGAAGTCCGATGCTTTCTTAAAAACACTTCCGAAGGTGTCGGTGAATTCGCCTTTAACTTTGCCTGCGGTGTATGAACCGCTGAAGCCAAGATATAACAATGAGTCGTCTGCAAGGGGGTACTCATCAATAATGACCCGGAATCCGGCACCGTAACCCGGTTCCATTTCGCCTGATTCCGAGAGGGACTGGTAAAACATGCAGCCCTTCAGAAATACCTCCACACTGTTTGTGATTCCGTATCGGATGAACAGGCTGTCTTCATGCATGTCGGTTGAGAACAGGTCTTTCATTCCCACACCGTTGGCATCATCTTCCACATTATATTCGGTGGTCACCGTTCTTTTTTTAAGCACCGTTTTTCGGTTCAGAAAGCTGTGCCGGGCTTCCAGGACAAAAAATCCCGCTCTGACATTTCCACTAAGAATATCATGGGACTCAGGTGTTTCACTATCCCTGGAACTCCAGAGCCACGAGCTTTTTGATTCGGTTTTTTCCTCGTCCTTTTCCTCTTGTTCTTCCGGCTTTTTCTCCGGCTCAACAGGCGGATTGATGTCTTCTTGTTTTATTTTGATCCGGGGTTTGACAGGCTCTGCTGAGTCGTTTGTGCTGGGGACCGGGGGAACGGAGGTTTCGACTTTTTTCTCCGGTGTCACCGGAGCAACCGGTTTCTTGACTACCCGGTAGAGTTTGAATGTGTATCTTCCAGTATCCGGTTCTTTGTGCAGTTTGAAAATAATACCATTAACGACTTTGACGGTCTGGTCCACTGAAAATCCGGATGCTGCGGCTTCTTCTGCTTCTTTGTTCAGTTTTTCAAGGGGAGTGAGGTTTTTTCCGGCTGAAGCATCCTCTGCGGGATCTTTTGGCTGATTTGCCTTGATCGGACTGTCTGCTTTTACGGGTTTTCCGTCGGATGAATAGTGTATCGTTTCAGCTTGAAGCTGTATTGCGAAGAATAACAGAAACAGAACGAACAACGCCGTTGAAAACCTGAATCGCATAGATGCTCCCTGGGACTGGGCAATGGAAAAAATGACTTCATTAAATTTGGTCTATTTCCCCTATCCCATATGGGAGACGTTATCAAGCTCAAAGATACCGATATGTTTAAGTTTCAAGGCGGATATGGAAAACACCCCGAAAGGCGTCCGGCCTGAAATTTCAGTTTCAGACAAAAGGGCAAGCTTGATTTTGCCTGTTTTTTTATGTGTCACATTTGCCATGAGTGTGTCATTCATTTGATGGATTTCAACGGACTCAATATCACTCACAGGCACCTGAAGCGTTCCTTCAAGATATCGGCCTTCAAGATAATCGTTCCTGTTGAACCGGAGTTCTTTGAGCCCGATAACATGGCCTGACGTGTCGGTGATCTGGGCAATGCCTTCTTTTGCCGGTATTCTGTGTCTTCGTGCAAGGGCATGTGTGATGAAATCTTCGATTCCGGCAAATCCTTGCTCCACCGAATACTGGGGGTCCATTAGAAGAAGGTATCCGAACGTCTCATTGATCCCTAAAAGAAGATAGGCGCACAGCTCCGCATCCACTTCCCTTACATGGCCTTCCTTGATGGCCTGTTCCAGATCTTTTTGTAAGGGACGGACAAGAGACTGGATGCACTCCGCCGCTTTTTTTGACAGGGTAAGATCTTTTTTTCCCAGAGAAAGTTTGGCGTAGTTCAGGATACCAATGTAGCTGGGAAAGGCGTTCAGCATGGCGTATCCGCGTTTTTTCAAGCGCAGGATGAAATCCGGCTCTTTATCAACCTCTGCCCAGGCGTCCCGGGGAACAAGAGCCTTGGGTAAACGTTCCAGGCAATCGAGGAAAAGTTCTTCCTTGCTTTTGAAATAGCGGTAAAACGTGCCGTTACCCATGTCAAGGGCTTCGGTGATATCACTGATCTTCGTGTTTTCGTAATGAAAGCGGGAAAAAAGTTCCAGAGCTTTGTCCACGATGGCGAGCCTCACATCATCCGACGTTTTCCAGGCTTCTACTTCCGTTGTACAGTTCTGGCTGAAGTTTTCTCTTATTACCGAAAGGGGTAAGCCTTTATCTTTGAGATGTTTGATCTCTTTCAACCGGTCCAGATGGCTCTGGCCGAAGTAGGCTTTGGTGGGGCTTTCCTTGCCGGGCAAGGGCAGGAGTCCCGTTCTCAGATAGTCGTATAAAGTGGATACGCTGACACCTGAAAGCCGTGACAGTTCCCCGATCTTCATCTGAACACCATCGCTGGATTCTTTTTTTTCAACCATACATGCAACCTGATTCATTATCCGACGCTGCTACTAATTTTCTTGATTTTTGTCCAGCCTCCGGGTATATATTCGTAAATTATGACTGGCCATTCATTTATTACGGATATATAACCGGATCTGATGGTCAATGTCAACAGGCTTGATTAATGAGTAAGACACAACGGTTCATCCGGAGCTGAAACCGGCGTGAAGTCCCGGTTTGTCCCGGAATTTCCGACTTGTGAACCATTTATTTTATAAACCCATGGAGGACACGAGCCATGCTTCTAAACCCGAAAAAACACTGCCGCCCTTACAAAGACGAACGTTCCAAAGAAATCATGCTGAAAACCATCGAGTTTCTCGAAAACAAAGGTTTGAAGCAGATCAAGAAAGATTACCATGAAAAAGTCTGGAACTATGACTTCGTAGAATTTCTGAAAAAAGAAAACATTTTCGCCACACTGATGACACCCACCGGTTACGGCGCGGACGACTCCCGCTGGGATACATACCGTGTTTGCGAATTTGCTGAAATCACAGCGTTTTACGGTATTACCTACTGGTACACTTTCCAGGTTTCCATGCTGGGTCTTGGCCCGATTTTCCTGGGTTCCAATGAAGAAGCCAAACACCGGACTGCCAAACTCCTCAGCGAAGGCAAAGTTTTCGCATTCGGTCTTTCGGAAAAAGAGCACGGAGCCGACATCTACTCCACAGATATGATGCTCACACCCAAAGGCGACGGGACATATGTGGCCAACGGTGACAAATATTACATCGGAAACGGCAACGAAGCAGCCCTGGTTTCAACTTTCGCCAAAATGTCCGACACTGGCGAATATGTGTGGTTTGTGGTGGATTCCAAACACAAAAATTACGAATGCATCCAGAATGTGGTTCATGAGCAGAACTATGTGTCAGAATACGCGCTTCACGATTACCCCATTACAGATGCCGATATTCTTGAATGCGGTCCGAAAGCATGGGACAACATGCTGAACACCATCAATGTCTGCAAATTCAACTTGGGCTGGGGTGCCATCGGACTTTGCGAACATGCGATGTACGAATCCATCGACCATGCGGCCAACCGTTTCGTCTATGGCAAATACGTGACGGATTTTCCCCATGTAAAACGCCTGTTAACGGACGCTTTCTGCCGCCTTACAGCCATGAAACTTTTCGCGGAACGC
Organism: Desulfobacteraceae bacterium; assembly: GCA_041660385.1. Lineage (GTDB taxonomy): Bacteria > Desulfobacterota > Desulfobacteria > Desulfobacterales > Desulfolunaceae > DYJE01. The sequence continues at coordinate 19,121 of JBAZWJ010000033.1, forward strand.
GCGGCGGACTACATGAGAACAGCTAACGCGGACGATCGCCGTTATCTTCTTTACAACCCCATGGTGAAAATGAAAGTCACCTGCCAGGGCGAAGAAGTGATCAATCTTCTCTGGGACGTGATCGCGGCTAAAGGCTTTGAAAAAGCACCGTTTTTCGAAATAGCTGCCCATGAAATCAGAATGCTTCCCAAGCTAGAAGGCACAGTACACGTGAACATGGCTTTGATCGTCAAGTTCATGCAGAATTTCTTTTTCAACCCGGCCCAATACCCGGAAGTAGCCCGAAGAGACGACATGGCCAACGACTCGTTCCTGTTTAATCAGGGTTCCACAAGCGGCCTGAGCAAAGTCCAGTTTCATGACTACAACATCGCTTATAACAGCGTTGATCTTCCCAATGTGAACGTGTTCAAGGAACAGATCGATGCCTTCAAACGTTTTCTCGTGAAAGCCACTCCTGACAAAAACCAGAGCCGCGACATCGACTACCTCCTTGCCGCCGGTGATCTGTTCACCCTTGTTGCCTATGGTCAGCTGATCATTGAAAGCAGTAAAATTTTCAACATTGAAAACGATCTCTTGGACGAGATTTTCGATTTCATGGTGAGAGACTTCTCCAAATTCGCCCTGGCTCTTTATTCCAAACCCAGCAACAGCGAAACCCAGAAGGAATACTGCATGAAAATTATCAAGAGCCCGGTTCCCAACGAAGCCCGGTTCCTGTCCATCTGGGAGAAAAAGGTCTATACCCTCAAAGGCCAGTACGCGATGAAAGACTGATCCTTATCTCCATAGGGAAGGCGGGTTTGGACTCGCCATGCTCTGGCTGGGTGCCCAAAGGGTGCCTGGCCAGAGTTTTTTTAAGTGAGGATGGGGGCATTTTTACTTATTTTTTCGCGTTACAGACTCTGTACGAAAATTAAACATTCTATCGTAGGTTGGGTAGAGGAACGAAACCCGACAAATGACTCGATCCGCATAAAACAAAGCATCGTGCTCAATTCTTATGTGGTTTTTTATTCAACATCACCAGAATGGTATTAAGCTCAAGAATTACCATTTGATTTGTATTGTGATAAGATATCAGAAAAACTAATCGTTAAGGAGAAGCACGATGGCATCTAAAAATGAAAGGGTTATTGAACAAGCCTTGTCCCTTCCGGCAGATCTGCGCCTGAATCTTATAGAAATGCTTATGTTAAGCCTCAACCTGCCGTTGAATGATGAAGTTGATCGTCTTTGGGTTGAGGAAGCCGAACGACGTTTGACCCAGATTGATGAAGGTAAGGTGAAACTTATACCAGGTGATGAAGTATTTGCGAGAATTCGGGCGAAGTATGAGAAATGAGATGCTTTATATCATTGCAGTCGCAGATCTTCGTCGCAAACCCAATTTTGGATTGATAGATTGTAGCCTATTCCTGCGGCAAACCCAACATGAGTTGGCGAATGATTTCAATCCGCTTCCGGTTAACACCCATATCGGAATAACCGGTACGTGATGCCGAACGCACATGGATAACCGACTCATCGGGAAACAGGAATTCCACATCATCCACAAATCCGAATATTCTGGTTCGGAATTCAAACCTCAGATAGTTTTTGCCTTCTTCGACCAGCGTGACCCTATCCATGGTTTTCACCAGATCCCTGAACAAAGGAAAGATCCGCTCTCTGTCGCCTTTATAAGACAAGGGTGCGATGTTGTGTTTAATATCTCCTCCCTGACTGACAACGCAATTGGGGCTCCCGGGGCAGGGCTGAAGGTTGCCGTTAACAAGGCCGGTGACTTGCTTTTTCCCTGAACAGGAGACACTTACGGACAACAGAAGAACACAAAGAAAGATGGTTTTTTTCATGGGTATTTCCTTGATTAATTGTGGGGCAGACATTATCATTACGGTCTGTTTTTCATGAACCATAGATTGAATACGGCATATAATGCAAATGCTTTTTGTGGCTGTGAACTATTTATGCTGATGGTCTCCAGAGGCAAACCAATAACATGATCCAACAACAGAATAAAATACTGGATATATGAAAAAACCCCAGATCCGATACCTTAAAAACTACCAGGCTCCTTATTACCTGGTTGACAGAATTAACCTTGATTTTGACCTTTTCGATGACCATGTCATTGTGGATTCCACACTTTCAATGCGAAAGAATGAAGATGTTTCAGGTGTATTACCCGGTCTTTTTTTGAACGGGAAAGGGCTGGAACTCCTGTCCATAAGCATTGACAATGTTATGCTCGCCAAGGAAGATTACGAAATCCGTGATGAGGGAATGGTGATTTCACCTCTGGCAAGCCCGTTTGTTCTCCGCATCCGGACGAAAATATACCCCAGGGAAAACACCGCTCTTGAAGGCCTGTACATGGCAGGGGATACATTCCTCACCCAGTGCGAGGCAGAAGGTTTTCGCCGCATTACCTTTTTCCCAGATAGACCGGACGTGATGAGCCGCTACACCGTCACCATCACAGCAGATAAGGATAAATACCCGCTTCTTCTTTCAAACGGCGATCTTGTTTTCGCTGAAGATCTGGATGGAAACAGGCACAGGGTGTGTTTTGAAGATCCTTATCCCAAGCCGTGTTATCTTTTTGCTCTGGTGGCAGGAGATCTGGCCTGTGTGGAAGATCGTTTCACAACAAAGGAAGGGCGAGACGTTTCATTGAAATTCTATGTGGATCACGGTGACGAGGATAAATGCGCCCACGCCATGGAATCATTGAAAAAATCCATGGCATGGGATGAAGCAACCTTTGGTCTCAGTTACGATCTTTCGACCTATATGATCGTATCCACCCATTCGTTCAACGCCGGAGCCATGGAAAACAAAGGTCTCAATATCTTCAATTCCAAATATGTTCTGGCCAAACCCGAAACAGCCACGGATACGGATTTTCAGCTGATCGAGGGTGTTATTGGCCATGAATACTTTCACAACTGGACCGGTAACCGGGTGACATTGAACAGCTGGTTCCAACTCAGTCTGAAAGAAGGTCTCACGGTGTTCAGAGATCAGGAATTTTCATCGGACGAAGGCTCCAGAGCCATCAAGCGGATATCGGATGTCCGAACACTTCGTGCATCCCAGTTCCCGGAGGACGCGGGCCCCATGGCCCATCCCATCCGGCCCGAGTCCTACATTGAAATGAACAATTTTTACACGTCAACTGTATATAACAAGGGCGCCGAAGTAATCCGGATGATCCACACCCTTATCGGAAAAGAGAATTTCAGAAAAGGGATGGATCTCTATTTCCGGCGATTTGACGGTAAAGCCGTAACCACCGAAGATTTTGTCAAAGCCATGGAAGACGGCAGCGGTATGGATCTTGGTCAGTTCAGGCTGTGGTATTCCCAGGCAGGCACACCACGGATCAAGGTACAGCGATCCTATGATGCATCAAGCAGAACATATACCCTGACCGTTGACCAGAAAATCCCGGACACCCCAGGCCAGAAAGATAAAAAATCCATGATGATTCCCGTGACGATTTCGATTTTCGCTAAAGACGGAACCCCCATGGTGATTGAAGAAGAAGGTGACAGGGCAGCGGATAAAACCGTTGAGAAAACACTGGTTCTGAAAAACAGCCGGGAAATTTTCCGTTTTAAAAATATTCCTCACGAACCTGTGCCATCCCTTTTCAGAGGTTTTTCCGCGCCTGTGAACATCGAAGCCAGCTACAGTTCTTCCGAACTGATGTTCCTTATGGCCCATGACACCGATGCCTTCAACCGCTGGGATGCGGCCCAGGTTCTTGTGTCGGATACCATCTCCGGCCTGATTTCCTTGAGGGCCAAGGGCAGGGAACTGGTTCTTGAAAAGGAGCTGATAGATGCCTTTAAAAAAACTCTGACAGACACCAGCGCTGACAAGGCCCTGATCGCTCAGATTCTGACTATCCCCAGTGAAACCGAACTGGGAGACAGGATGGAAACCATTGATGTGGATGCCATTCATGAAACAAGGGATTTTTTCCTTCAAAGTCTTGCAAAACATCTTCATGAAACTTTCCGCGAGGTGTTCGAGACCAACAGGGATCAAGGTCCCTATACCATCGTTTCCGAAAGTATTGCGCGAAGAAAACTGAAGAACGTGGCTCTTGGCTATCTGGCTCTTGTGGAAAATCAGAATGCGGAATTCGTTTATCGGGAATTCAGTCAGGCGGACAACATGACCGACAAGCTGGTGGCCTTAGTCCTTCTTGCCGATATGGAACATGATCTCACAGGTAGGGCTATCCGGGATTTCTATGACTCCTGGAAAAGTGATACTCTTGTTCTGGATAAATGGTTTGCCGTTCAGGCGGCATCAAGGCGATCCGATACGATTGACACAGTCATGGCCCTTTGCAATCATCCCGATTTTTCCATGAAAAATCCCAACAAGGTCAGAGCACTTATCGGAACCTTTGCCCAGGCCAATCCCATGGCATTCCACAACAAACAGGGAAAAGGGTACATGTTTCTGGCTGATCGGGTGATTCTTCTTGATAAGATCAACGCAAGCATTGCCGCCCGGATGGTCTCCGCCTTCAATAAATGGAAACGCTATGATCCGGATCGATCTGTCTTGATGCAGAAGGAACTGGAACGTATTCTGGCTTCGGACCGTCTGTCCAAAGGGGTTTATGAGGTGGTGTCTAAGGCGCTTGATGGTTAAGGGTAGAGATGAATAAAGAACGAACGTCCAACATCGAGTGCGGCCGGGCAAGGCCAGAACCATGTTATTCAGGAACAAATAAAGTGTTATCCTTAAAAAGGATTCTGTGTTCCGGCAAAGGATTTTCTTCTATATCAGGCATTGTTTCATAGGGGGCTGTGGGTCGTATCACCTGGCTCGGCGGTAGGGGAAGGCCTTTTTTTAAATGGTCGACCATAAAGTCAAGTGCCTTGATGTACATCACATGGAGAGGCGCGAAATCCATGGGTGAGTCGCAGGTTTCAGGGTTTTTGTAGAGCATGTTAAGCGCGTCCACATGATGAGCTGAAGTGACCTCGTAATATCTGAGCGAACTATTGTCTTTTTCCATGATGGCATTTGCAGCCACATAGGGCCTGGACGTATGGTTGATGGGAAGAACCGCGTCAGACCTTCCGGTGACAATGACAGTGGGGCTGCCCCTAAGATTTCCGCAGACTTTGATTTCTTCCATACTCTTCACTATTTGAAGGTGAAGGTCCAGTTCTTCTCCGGTCAATGGTTTCAACTGTTCATCGAAACCTGTCACAAGGCGTCTTAACCGTAATGCTCCGTCCAGATTCATATCGTTACGACTGGTGGAAGGCGAGGTCGACCGCCGATCTTCGCAGGGACCGTTCGGGTCATGGTCGTTGATCAGTTTAATGATGGAGAACGGTGGAATGCCGCTCTGGTCCGAGAACAGTAACGCTGTTTCAAAGGCTGTAAGGGCTCTGGGATGTCCGTTTTCATCAACAGCGGCGAAGCTGAAACCGGCCATATGATCCAGAACGTTGGCGCAGGCGTACTGAGAAATGTACGTGACGGCAATGCTCCGTGCAACATCCAGGGTGTAGTGGGATGGAAGAAGGATCTCTTGCTCCTTGTTCACTGCATAAGACCTTATAATGCTCAGAGCGTGTTTTGCCAGGTCGTCAATGGTCTGTCCGCTCAGCAGGCCCTTTTCTTTCAGAGAAAAGCAGCGTTCTTCACACATGGCGCGGGTCATGCCAAAGGCATCAAACCGGAATGGGGCTCCGTCCATCTCTTGGCTCAGAGACGCGCAGGGTTGGTAGATATTAAAAAGCGTTACGTAGTCTGCAAGGTTTTTGGAATGGTTTGTCACTGGAGGATCATCGCCTTGGACGATGGAAAACATGCCGCTACAGATTGGCGTGACGTTGGGTTCGGACACGGCCACGGCATCTATCAGCCCTTCGTTGTCCATTTCCTTGGCCATGATAGAGGACAAACCGCCGTTTGAAATTCCAGCGGCGATCACCTTGAGTTTTTCTCCGATTCCTGGCCAGGTTGTTTCAAGAACAGCTCGACCGAATGTGATGGCTTCAAGAACGTAACGCCCCCAGTTTTTTTGGAGATTGACGCCGGAGTGAGCGTGTTTTACGGCAATGCGGTGGGGCCAGGATGCGTTGTGGGCTGAGAGAATATCCTCCCTGCATCTGCCTGAAGTTGTGATGGAGTCGAAGGGCGAACGGTCACCTGCCAGTTCTTGCGTCATCACGCGCCCGTCCATGAGGATGACGTTGTCATCATCAAGCAAGTGGTATCCCACTCCCGTGCCTTTGTCCGTGTAAACCACGGCGAAACCGCGTTTCAGCGCCCATTCTCCCACAACACCGATACCGCCGTAAATACCCCGAGATCCGGATGACGGAACAGCGACAAGGAAAGGATGGTCGGTGTCAAAATGGCGGGGTATCTGAATCATCATGGTCACACCTTCGTCAGAAAGGGCCATGATTTCTCTGCCCGCGATCATGTCAGGCGAACCGGAACCTGCGCCAGGCCCGTAATATCTTCCGTAACAAGGACTTTCCAAATCCATGAGCGCCCTGTAGTTGTACCAGATCGCCCTGGTTCTGATGTCTTTAGTGGTCGGGGTTTCGGGCTGATTAAAGGCCGGGGGCTTTTTTTCGAGAAACCCCTTGAATCCTCGTCCTCCGGTCAGGAGATCATCGGTGATTCCGTCAAATTCTTCGATTTCGGCTGTTCCGTCGACAACAAACGGGAGAGCTATAACAATGTTTTTTTTCATACCTGTTTGTCAAATTTTTTAAAAGTTTGGCCCCAGCAGGGTTGCCAGAGGCATATTTTTTAATCAAAAATAAAATCGCCATCAAACTTAGACAACGGTCATAAGCATCCGGTAACAGCGTAAACATCGGGCCGCTTCTATTCGCGCCTGAACAGCAGAAAAACCTTTTTCAACTTCTTCGAAATCCTGAACCCGTGTTTCAGGATCGATGATCTCAGGTTCCATTCGTGAGGAAATTCCCGGAAAGATAAAAGGTTCATCTTCTTTAAACAACTTACCGGACACCACCAGAGTTTCCAAGGCATCTTTTGCCTGCGGCGTGCATTGTCCTGATTGAAGATACTGGGCGATAAAACGGGCGGCGTTTTTACCGGCGGCAAGGGCGGCAATCAGTGTGGCTGGTCCTGTGACACAGTCCCCACCACCGAAAACAGGTTTTTTATCGGTCTGGAACGAGGTCTGGTTGACCACCAGCGTTTTCCATGAGGTCAACACGTCTTTTTCAGGAATAACGCTGTCCACCACGCATTTCTGACCCACAGCCGGGATAACGGCATCGCAGTCCATGACATATTCCGAACCCTGGACCACAACAGGGCTTCTTCGACCACTTGAATCCGGTTCCCCCAGTTCCATTCGCTGGCACATAAGACCCTTGACCCGGCCATCTTTGGCCATGATTTCAAGAGGGGCAACCAGAAAGTGAAATGCAACGCCCTCTTCTTTGGCTTCCTTGATTTCATGACGATCAGCGGGCATTTCAGCTTCAGTTCGGCGATACAGAAGATTCACATCCTTAAAGCCAAGACGAAGGGCTGTACGGACGCAGTCCATAGCCACGTTGCCTCCACCGATCACCACGATCCTTTGGCCATCCAGGGGTTTTTGGCCCCGTGCGGCCTGTGCCAGGAAGTGGATACCCGGCATAAATCCCGTGTAACCTTCATCTTCTCCTTTGCAGCGCATCGGGGACGATTCGGGCGCTCCCACGGCAAGAAACACAGCGTGATACCCTTCGGCAGCAATCTCATCAAGGGTGATATCCCTGCCCACATGGACACCATAGCGGATCTCCGCGCCCATTTTTTCGATCATCCCCACTTCATGGGTAATGACATCCCTGGGCAGACGGTAAGAAGGTATACCGTAAGCAGCCATACCTCCCGGTCCTTCCTGGGATTCGAAAACAGTGCTTTGATAACCGAGTCGTCCAAGATAATATGCGCAAGAAAGACCGGCAGGGCCTCCACCCACAATTGCGATTTTTTCTGGTTGCCGAGGAGTAACCGGCTCTTCCGCCCTCATGCCTTCAAACTGCTCCCGATCGGATAAAAACCGTTTGATGGCCCTTATAGCAATGGGTGAATCCAGATCTTTTCGTCTGCAGTTATCTTCACAGGGGCGCACACAGACCCGGCCAATGGTGCCGGGCATGGGGCAGCCTTGTCTGACAACGCCCATGGCCTCAGGCCAGCGGTCCATGCGGACATTTTCAAGATAAGCCGGGATATCCACATGGGATGGACAGGCGTTGATGCATGGTGCTGTGACCATGCTGTTATATTGACCTTGTTTTACGGAACGCCTTTTGTGAACCACATCACCGAAATCGTCTTTGAAATGATCAAGCAGGTCAATGACGGGTTTGGCCAGATTTTTGCCGATATCACAACGAGACGTTATACTGATATCGGTCACCAGAGACCGTATGGTTTCCATATCCTCTTCAAGGCCTTGGCCCTGGCACACCGCGTCAATGACCCGTGTTAACTGCTGGGTTCCCTCTCTACATGGCGTGCATTGGCCGCAACTTTCTGCTGCTGCGGATTTGAGATAGGCGTGAAGCATGGCCACCACATCCACAGTCCGATCCCAAATCATGACCCCGTTCCAGCCCATCAGTGCTTTGGGCGCCTGATCCGGAAATTGTTTGCCAATGACTTGATTCACCACATCCGCAAATCTTTCGCCGTTAGTCCACGTGTTGATCTCAGGTATATTCATATCTTAAAATTCCATTTTCAATTGAGAAGAATGAGTCTATTTTTTTAACCTGATTTTATAACATAAATGGACTTATCGAAAACAAAATTCGTTGGACGCCTGATGTTTTTTAAAAAAAAGGAATCGTCTTTATAAAAAATGAAATAAACAAGCTGCTTTGAATAAAAGGCGGCTAATAAGAATTTTCATGAGCCGCTTTTTTGTATTCGGGCTTTTCTGCGGTTTTTGCAAGGCTTGCTACGACACCTCGGGCGATGCGGCCGGTGAAGTTGTTGGATACGATGGAGCCCACACGACCTCCTGGATTAAAGACGCTGTAGTAGGTTATCCGGGTCTGATATTTTGAGATGTATTCACCTTCGAATTTCCCATAGAGGCTTATCATTCGGAATGAACCTTTGGGTGTGGGGATGTCTTCCCGTTCAACGGAGTTGAGCTCCATAAAGAAAATGCCGTTGTTTAAATCGGAGGTGGTTTTGGTGTTGACTACGAAATCTCTGTTTTTAAAAGGCCAGGAAATATCCAGGGCCATATGGAGGGTGTAATCTTTAATTCTGTTATCCACAGGTTTTTCTGACAGGATATTGGAGAGTAAACAACCGGGCATCCATTCTTTGAAGCGTTTGGCATCAAGCAGAACGTCCATGATCGCTTCGATGGGTGAGTCGATGACAGCCACCGATTTAAACATTTTGTGTTTCACACCACGATTGATTTCTTTAAAAAGCTGCACACCACTTCTGTCACTGACCAGTTTCCAGGATTTATCATCAGCCCTGGTCGAACTGGATAAAATGAAAAGACATGCACATACCCATGCCACGAATGTGAAAATTCTCATTGATTTTTAGCTCCATTCGTCGAACAGTGAATCAAAAAAGGCGCAGTTTTTTTTGTATCTGGTAGTAAAGAGATAACGTCAGCATTGTTTATTGTCAAGATCAAATCTGTTTATGGATATTCTCTGGTCATATATGCGTAAGAACTGAGTGTCGACAGCCAAAGCCTGGGAGGTTCTCGGAGCAGGGCAACATAGGATCATTGAAGAGCATGATGCCCGAAAGGAACGATTTGATGAGCAGGCGGTCTGGGATCTGGCAAAAAGATTCCATAGCCTTGTCATAACCAAAGGAATAAAAATGCACGAAAAGTCATTCAATTCTCTGGATTATCATAAGGCCACATGTCATGACCGTTTTCGTATGGCAGGCTACAGTAGATTCTGAAACAGAAGTGTCTCCTGTATTATGGGGCATGCCGTTGCCCATTCCGGATGCGGATTACGGTCGAGGCGGGGATGGGTCCATTCCAAAGGATTTGATCTGATGGAAAAGACAAGCCGGGTTCATGGGGCTTTTAAACTGGGTTTGCTTGTCCGTGATGTCGACGGGTTTGGCGATGGTCATTATGTTGCAGATATCAATAAGAACAGCATCGGCTGTATTGATGCGGGGGATAAAACGGGTGTGATGGGGTCAGCCTGCCTTGATCAAAGATGTCTCGCAAATGCTTCGGTTCATTTTGTGGTGACAGGTGATTTGGAACGTGTTGAGCGAGAACTCGGCACCGGGACACGTCAAAGGAAACCGCTGATATTAAAAGAGAAGAAAATAATAAAATCTTTGACGGCTCCCGATGGAGTCAGTATAATATTAAACTATCATTTCATGATGTCTTCAATGCTCATTGCGGCATGTTCTTTGCTTTTTGTTACTGGCGTAATTAAGTAAACCCATAAGATAATTATACTGACAGATTATTAAAAAACTGTTGGCCCTTTAATGTTACATCATCATCAGGAGGTGCGAATGGAACGTGATGCCTACGAAAAAATCATTGGTTTTGCCATAGAGTGCGAAGTGGAAGCTGAGTCTTTCTATGAAAGTATTGCTGAAAGACTCAATAACAAAGATCTTAAAGACCTTTTTATCCAATTCGCAAGAGAGGAACGGACACATCAGGCCATTTTGAAAGACATTTATTCAAAGCCGATAAATGAAAAGAAATTCGATGGGTCAAAAGATTATAAAGTGGCTGAAACAATGGAGTTTCCGACGCTGTCTGATGATATGAAACCAGCTGACGCTTTTGCCATCGCCATGAAAAGCGAAGAGATGGCTGTGATGAGATACAAGATTCTCTCTGAAGGCTGCGGTGATCCAGAGCAGAGTAAGGTTTTCGATAATCTTGCTGCCATGGAAAAAGAACATAAATTCAAGATGGAACAGGCCTTCGTGAACACAGCTTATCCCGAGGTCTGGTGATTGTTAACCTTAATTAACATGGAGAAATAGTATGAATACATGGAAATGCGAACAATGTGGATATAAATTTAAGAACGAAGCCCCTCCAGAAAAATGCCCGGCCTGTCATGTGGCATGCTCGTTCCTGGATGTGACAGTTTACACGCCAGACCAGCAAGGAGATGCGGATGACCGGATCAAGCCCAAGCCTGATTCTGCACCGATTCATAAATAGATTTTTTTGACGTTGAAAGCTCTAACTCCAGATGCATTCAAGATGATGCTGGTGAATAACGTATTCGAAGTGTCATCTTGATTGCAACTCGTCGCTCGCCATAAATGCTACATGATAATCGCTTGATATTTTATCTGACGACCGTTATAATAATACAGTTTTTCAAGCGCAAAAATTCAATTCAACGCATAGATCATCCATATTATATCGCCAGTACAGCCGTGAAGATTCGTAAAAATCAGTGATTCACTGTTTTATTATTCGAATACAAACCAAGGATTCTTTTCTAATTACTCTTGCTTACAGGATGGATGCATGAAAAAAGTCTTGTCCCAATTGATGCTTGTTTTAAACGCAATCTGGCTTGTTCAGCCTGCTGGGCCTATTGTTTCCGTGTTTTACTGTATGTCCACCAGCCCCGAACAGCAAATGACGCTCATGATCTGTGCGATGGTCATCTGGATTGTGTTGCTCGTGATTCAGCTCCTTTTCATCAAGTGGGTTTATGCACCTGTGGGCCAGGTTCTTGAAAAACTTGAAAACAATCAGAGTTGCCCAGATGGGGAGATTGTGGACGCTGCCAGACGAAACAGCGCGCTTGCCATGCAGGCAACGATTTTTTATATGCTCATGATCGCGGCTGCGGGGTTGAGTAATTTCGCCGTTTATCTGTATTACGATATCGGTATGCTCTCAGCCATGTCCATTTGGGGAGGGCTCATCGCCGGGGGCATCGCCTGTCCGTTTATGGTGCTTGGAGCTGTCAGTCTGTTCACAGGGCCCAACACCGAATTCATCTCCGGGCATCTGAAAACGGAATCTTGATGTGGAAGGAACGCGGATCAGGATTTTCCCTAAACTTCTCACCTGTTTTGTGGCGCTTTCAGTGGGGCTTGCCACATGGCTTGGTTTTGCGGCGTTTTATACGGGAATCAACCAGACCATCGAAGAAATAAAACTTGGGGAAATGCGTCTTGTCAAAGCGGCCATACGCCATGCAAACAATATCGGGAGTATATCAGATGAGGCTCGGTTATCAAAAGAAGTGGAACTTGCTTTGGCAGGAGCGTCTTATTTTATTGCGGATAAAACAGGGAAGATTGTTTACAGTTCCAAAAATGAAACCCTTGAAATCAAACGCTGGGAGGGGTTTAACCAAACCATCCGGAGAGATATGGATTCAGGAAAAGCCGACTCGATCTATGATAATGTGAACAGTCGGGTCATTACCTGGGCACCTCTTGACGAAAAACGAGTGGTAGGAACATTCGCACATCTCTCCGACAGGTTATCTCGGTATATGGCGTTTTTTGTCTGGAGCGGTTTTTTCATTGTGGTGGGTTTTACTGTGGGTGTGACACTGGGTTTCACCAATGTTCTTGCCACAGCAAAATCCATACACAGGGCCGCACGGGTGTTCAAAGATCTTTCGGTGGGTGAGGGTGACCTCAAAACCCGGCTTGTCATCACAAGTTACGATGAAGTGGGGGATCTTGCACGTGGATTCAACGTGTTTACTGACAAGTTGTATGCCATTGTGAAAAACGCCGTCGATACGTCTAAGGATGTCAAGTTGTCGTCCTGTCAGTTTTCCGATCTTTCAAAAGAAATGAGCCAGGGGGTTCAAGAACTTCTGAAGAGTACTAACCACGCCACAGGACAGGCTTCCGTTATGAGCGACGATCTGAGTTTTGTGGCATCAGGGTGTGACCTTGCGGCCAGCACCATCAATCAGGTGGCAGCGGCGGCGGAAGAAATGGCCTCCAGTGTCAAGGAGGTTGCTGTGAAATCAGAAGAGGCCCGTCAGGTGACCCAGAGCGCTGTGAGTACGGCAAGAAGCGCTTCGGAAAAAATGTCGAAACTTGGGGCATCGGCCAAGGATATCGACAAGGTGACCGAGGTGATCACAGAAATATCTGAACAGACCAATCTTCTGGCCTTGAACGCTACCATTGAGGCAGCTCGTGCCGGAGAAGCGGGAAAGGGGTTCGCCGTGGTTGCCAATGAAATCAAAGAATTAGCTCGTCAGACAGCGGAAGCCACCCAGGAAATCAAACACCGGATCGCCGGTATCCAGAGTTCAACCGACGAAACGGTTCACGACATGGGAGAGATTCTGAGGGTTATCGATTCGGTTAACAACATCGTTTTTTCCATTGCAGGTGCGGTTGAGGAACAATCGGTCACCACTAGCGAGATCGCCGAAAATATCAGTCAGGTTTCAGCCGGGATCAGTGATGTGAACAAAAGTGTGGCAAGAAGTTCGAGTGCGTCCCAGGCCATTTCGGAATTGATGGGCTCTGTGAGCGTCAAGGCTGATGATATGACTCGCAACAGCAATCAGGTTGAAATTGGCGCAAAAGATCTGCTTGTATTTTCAGACAGGCTCAACGATCAGTTGTCAAAATTTAAGCTGTGATCGTTATGGGTGGGTTGGTCAGGATGATGGCCGGGGCTCTCAGAGTCCCGGCCATTTTTTATAAGTACAGTATTCATGTCATAGTGCAGTCTAAGCAAACGTAGGGGGCGGGTTCCAAGCCCGCCCTGAAATCGCATCACAAAGCAATTAGCCTGATCAGGCAGCAACCATTTCACGCTCCCCGTTTTTTTGAACGGGGGGACATGTCATGATAAAATTCAATGCCTCGGCCCAGTGGGGCTGGGAGTCCGTTCTCATAAACACACCTATATGTCCCGATTTTGGGATGACCCGCTTGAACAAATGGGATTCCGGCGTTGAGACGTAATCTCCAAGAGCGTAAACCTGTTCGAACGGGGTGATATCGTCTTTTTCCCCTGCGATCATGGCCACAGGACATGTGATTCTCTTAAGGTTCACGTTTCTGTGAAGAACACGCATGGTTCCCTGGATCAGCTTGTTTTTCTTGAACAGTTCGTACACCGCCTGGAGATACCATTTCCCGGAGATGTTCTGGGTGTATTCGTACCAGGTCCTGAATTTTTTTGCCCGTTCCAGTTTGTTGTCATCCCGGATACTTTCCCAGAGATTGACATAATCTTCAACGTAACGCTCATAAGGGCTGGTGAGTTTCCAGCCTGAAAGCATCACATCCCCTCTCAGAAACCCTCCGCCACTCTTAACCATCAATTCATAGCCTTTCATGGGGATACGGTCCACAAATTCATGAACTTTACTCTTGCCAACCCTGAAATCGATGGGTGCTGCTCCTATCAGGAGGGAAGCCACTTTTTCAGGGTAAATGGAGGCATAAATTGTTGCAAGCCATCCGCCCTGGCAAAGACCTATGAGATGGACTTTTCCTCCTGCATTTTCAACGCACACATCTAAGTAAAGAACAAGGTCATCTATGGTTTCATTCAACCGAACGGAATTTTTCCATTCTATCGCGTACACAGCGTTATCCGTTGTTTCGGCACTGGTCTGGACAAGGCTCTGGGCCGGTGAACCGAAATCCGCAATACAGGAGTGGTGGCCAGCCTGGGGCGGGATGATCAGCACCGGTGGCCGCTCGTTCCGTTTCTCCATATTGAATCCGATCAATTTGTAAGCCGTGTCTTCCTGTATAACCTCATGCTCTGTTATCCAGTCCGGTTTATCTGTGATCATCAACTCTGAGCAGTACTTGAGTACTTCTTTAAAATCAAAAACCATTCAAACCCCCTTTGATAAAACACATTTTTCATTTATTCCGCAACGGGTTTAACGTGGTCGTTAGCGGAAGTCTGTTTGATCATGCTTACCGTGTCCATGGGTGGCGAAAATGGATGAAAAGGCCAGTTTCACCGGAAATAAACAGCGGTCAGCTTTGCAGGTCATTCATTTAAGGGATTGACACAAAATTAGGGCCTTTTTTTGCCTTTGTAAATACAAATTTTAAGAAATTAAAATATTGCAACGCAACATATATCGATAAAGATTAATTTTCAGAATAACAATAATATTAAAATAACATATATTTATGGATATTATATGGGTATAGAATGAAGATAAATAATATTGCAGTGCACAAATTGTTTCTTGACAGTTTGCCGTGGCGTATTAGGTTGTGTTCAAGAGAAAACACAAATGAAAAAGGAGAACGACCATGAAAGAAAACGAATTGATTAAAAAAACTTTTGAATATAGCAGACAGGGTTTTGAAAAGGCTTTTGAAGCAGCAGAAACTGTTCACGGAAAAACTGAAGAATTCACAGGGAAAGCCCTGGAGCAGGCAACACTCGTACCGGAACAAGGAAAGGAACTTGTACGAAAGTGGATTGAAGAAGGAAGACGTGTTCGCCGTGAAATCAGAGAAGCCGTGCTGAAAGGCCATGAAAAAATCGAGGGATTGCTCTTTATAGCTTAAACAGATACCCGGGGTGGTTTTTTTAAGGGATTAAAAAAAACAATAGCAGGTCAAACAGCTAACCCCGGGTTATTTTAAAAAAACCCAGATCAATTATACTAAGTTATTAATAAGGAGAAAAAATATGGATACTAAAACCACACTCACAAAAATCGTTGGAATCAACAAGGAAAATTTCGAAAAATCATACAACTACATCGTGAAGATCCAGGATCAGGTTGACGAAAAGGTCACTGCGTTTGTCGAAGGTGCAGCGTTTATTCCAGCACCGGTGAAAGACTTTTACAAACAGTGGACTGACACGGCAAGAAACAGCAGGGAAGCCATTAAGAAATATGCCGATGAAGGATATCAAGGAATTGAAAACTACCTTGCAACAACGGCTTAATGTCAGACTACTTAATTTATGCGATGATCGTAGGGGAGACCTGCTGGTCGCCTTGCCCGCATAAACATAAACGTTTATTATATATAAGTTTGGGCGACCAGCAGGTCACCCCTACAACGTTTCCACGCAAAGGAAGCGGCATTGTGTATAGATAGTTGATATGGTCCGGACTGCACAAGCAGACACTACCCGGACCACTTAAAAAGCCCGGAACTCCACTCCCTCCTCATGGATTCCGGGCTTTTTTTAGATGTTCATCCATGCTTGTTTTGTTTTTATTTGGATTTTGAACATCTTTACTGTAGACTATTTACCTTGACACGTAAAACAACCACAATAAAAAATTAGAAAAAACGCCATCGGGTGCTCATTTCCACCATGTTGTTTAACAACCGGAAAAAAACACTTCTTATAACATGGCGAATGCACATCGGAGGGAAGACGATGACCGGAGAAAATGAAAAGAAAAAACCGAATATGGCTAAATTATCCGATCTAATGATCAAGTTCTCGGACAAGCAGAAATCCCTGATGTCCTCGATGACAAAACCGGTGAAACAGGCAGTAATAAAAAAAGACCTGGCGTTGATGACTGATTTTACCGAAATGGTGATGAGGCTTTCAGGCGACAGTGGAACGTTACTGTCGGCTCAGCAGGAGTATATGGGTGATCTGCTTAAACTTTCTGACCGTTTCGGAAGAAAACTCATGGGCATTGGCGACGATGATTCTGCATCGGCGAAGGTCACGGATAAACGGTTTAAAAGCGAAGAATGGAGTAAAAATCCTTTTTTCGAATTCATCAGAGACTCCTATCTGATTTCGTCTAAACATATCAACCATACGGTGGCTCAAGTCAAAGGCATGGATGAAAAAAAGAAACGGCGTGTTGAGTTTTTCACAAAACAGCTTCTTGAAGCGGCGAGTCCCTCCAATTATCTGCCCACCAATCCCGAACTTTTGAAGCTTACCTTCGAAAGCATGGGGGAAAACATCATTGAAGGCATGGACAATCTGTTGAATGACGTGGACTGCCATGATGGAACTTTGTCCATTAAAATGACGGCAACTCATGCGTTTGAAATCGGTAAAAATCTTGCAGCCACACCGGGAAAGGTGGTGTTTCAGAACGATCTGGTTCAATTGATCCAGTATTCGCCCACCACGGAAGACGTCTATGAAACGCCGGTTCTCATATCTCCGCCCTGGATCAACAAGTTTTATATTCTCGATATCAATGAGCAGAGTTCTCTGGTCAAATGGCTTGTGGATCAGGGATACACCGTATTCATGATCTCCTGGGTCAACCCGGACAGCCATCATGCGGAAAAGACTTACGAAGATTATATGGCGGAAGGGCACATTGCAGTTCTCGACGCCATTGAAAAAATTACGAAACAAAAGAAAGTGTCAGCCATCGGCTACTGCACGGGCGGAACGCTTCTTTCTTCAACGGCAGCTTATCTTTCGGCAAAAGGCGAAGATCGCTTTGCTTCTCTTACGTATATGGCCACGCTCATCGATTTTTCCGAACCGGGTGATCTGGGTATTTTTCTCGATGAGAATCAGGTGAAAAGTATCGTGGAAGACGTGGACCAGATGGGTTATCTGGACGGAAGACATCTTGCCAAGACGTTCAATATGCTGAGGCCCACGGACCTTATCTGGTCTTACGCCGTGAACAACTACCTCAAAGGCAAAGAGCCGGTCCCGTTCGATATCCTTTACTGGAATTCCGATTCCACAAATCTTCCGGCAAAGATGTACAGTTTCTATCTTCAGAATACGTACATTGATAATCGCCTTAAAGACCCGGGGGGCATCCGGTTGAACGATGTGGATATTGACATCCGCCGCATCACGACCCCAGCCTATTTTCTGGCCACGGAAGAAGATCATATTGTGTTGTGGCAGGGTGCTTTCAAGGGTGCCTTGCTTCACAGCGGCCCTGTCCGGTTTGTCAGAGGTGGGTCCGGTCATGTGGCAGGAGTGGTGAATCATCCCTCGAAAAACAAATACGGTTACAGATTCGCTGAAACCATGGTGGATGACCCTTACCGCTGGCTTGAACAGTCCATCTGGCGTGATGGTTCCTGGTGGACAGACTGGCATGAGTGGAATCAGGCGTTTGCCGGAAACCTTGTGGCAAAGAGGGAGCCGGGCCAGGGGAAGTACAAGGCTGTGGAGGACGCACCGGGAAGTTATGTGAAACAAAGTCTTGAGAAAAAATACAAGTGCCGGGAAAACTGTTCGTGCAAGAAACCGGTTCGAAGCGGTTTGACACAGATTCAAAGTAAAGTACCGGAGAAGAAGCCTGGAAAAAAAATCAAATAATACCGGGAGACCACATGCCGTTGATCAAAGCAGGTACAGGACGCAGTACTCAATTTAATTCATTTCAGGCTGGTGTTGAAGCTGCTGAAAAGGCGATGAAGGGTATTTATGGAACACCGGATGCCATGCTTGTTTTCGCTTCACCCGGCTATGATCATGAATCGCTGCTTGAAGGGATTGCATCTGTTGCTGAGAATATCCCCATGGCGGGAGGAACCACAGCCGGAGAAATATCAAGCGAAGGTTTTTCCGAGAATTCGGTTGTGGTTCTTGCCGTTCAGTCAGACACCCTTCGTTTTGTTACAGCCGTAGCCGAAGGAATGCGTGATGATGAATATGAATGTGCATTGTCATTTGTTCATACTGTACAGGATAAATGCCATGCAGGTCCGGCGTTATCGTTGTTTGTATTTCCGGATGGAATGGGCGGGGATGGAGTTAAAGTGATTGAAGGGATGCAGGCTGGGATGAGAAAGCCCATTGAGATTGTGGGCGGGTTCTTAGGTGATAATGACCGTTTTTCCCATACCTTCCAGTATTGCAATGGTAAAGTATACCAGAATGCCATAACTGGAATGCTGATCTGTGTTCCTCTTTCAATAGATATTAAAACAGGCATTGGTGTTGGAAGCGGCTTCGCGTCCATTGGAAACAGCATGACCTGTACGGCATCTGAAGGAAATGTGATTAAAGAGATCGACCATGAACCTGCCTTGGAAATATATATGGATCTTCTGGGAGAAATCAGGTCCAAGCGTCTTCCGGAAATATGTCTGGAATACCCCTTCGGGTTGATCGACTCCCAGTCTATTGCATCAAACCCGCCTTATTTTCAAATCCGTTGCGGCCTTTCCGTGGATTATGAACAAAAGACCATTACCGTTGCAGGCTCTGTTCCACAAGGCAGTGCCATGACATTGACGTCCGGTTCACGTGGAGACCTTATCAATGGTGCCAGGGTAGCTGCGGAAAGGGCTAAAGATTGTCTGAAAGGGTACAAGCCTGAGCTGATCCTGGTTTTCAGCTGCGTGGGCCGGAAAATTGTATTAGGCCGCCGTGTGGAAGAAGAGGTGGACGCTGTAAAATCAGTTCTTGGAGCCGATGTGCCGGTTATTGGTTTTTATACTTATGGTGAAATCGGGCCAGTGGATAAATTGACAGAAGATCTGTCTGAGGTTCGTTTTCACAACGAAACCATGGTGGTCTGGGTTGTTGGGAGTCCTGGCCTATGATGCGAAGAAACGAATTCAGTCGACAGGAAAACAGGGCGGGAAGGCAAGGGAGAAAACGAGCATCTCGGTTATTTGCCATTAATCACCGGAACCGGAAACTCATGGCTCAGAACCGGATGTTGAAAGCGGAATTCAGGGATCTGTCCCATTTCCATTTTGAGCTTGAGAGGAAAAATAACGAACTTGAAACGATCCGCGATGAGCTTAGAAAACAGAATATTCAGTTGATAAAAAAATCCATTGAACTGTCCGATGTGATGCGTCAGCTCGAAGATAAAAATTACGATCTCCGTCTTTTACACGGAACCCTCGAAGATCAGGTTGCTGAACGGACCAATGCCCTTCGAATCATAAACAGAAAACTCATAGACGAGATCAGAGAAAAAAACCAGGCCCAGGCAGCCTTGAAAGAAAGTGAGGAACAGTACAGAACTGTTTTTGAAAATTCCGGGACGGCCATTTTTATTATTGAAGCGGATATGCGGGTCACGATGGCTAACGCAAAAAGTTCCGAGTTGACCGGTGTACCAAGCAGCGCGATCGAGAAAGGGATGTTCTGGACCGAGTTTGTTGCCGAACCTGAAACTCGCGAGAAGATGATGGGCTATCACAGAACAAGAAGGCAGAGTACCGATGCGGCTCCTGGAGAATACGAATTTAAACTGAAACACTCCTCTGGTCAGGTGAAGGATGTTCTGGTCTATGTGAAAACCATTTCCGGTACTGATAAAAGTATCGCTTCGATGATTGATATCACCAACAGGCGTCAAGCAGAACGGGAAAAACTGGAACTTGAAAAACAGCTTCAGCAGGCTCATAAAATGGAAGCCATCGGAACGCTTGCCGGCGGAATAGCTCATGATTTCAATAATATCCTTACTGCTTTAATGGGTTACATTGAAATGGCCCTTGATGCTGCCCCCAAAAATACCGATCTTCCCCGGTGGCTTGAACGGTCATTGAAAGGCTGCATGCGTGCCAGGGATCTGGTGGTTCAGATCCTGACATTCAGCCGTCAGAATGAGTTGGAAATGAAACCCATCCGGATCGCGCCGATTTTTAAAGAAGCCGTGAAATTTCTTCGAGCGACCATTCCAAGCACGATCACTTTTGATCTGCATGTGGGATGTGATCAGGAAATGGTTTACGGCGACCCCACACAGGTTCATCAAGTCATGATGAATCTGTGCACCAACGCAGCCCATGCCATGAGTGCTAAAGGGGGGCAGTTGGGAATCATGCTCCGGCCGGTAGTCATTGATGAGAACCTTGCTTATAAGCGAGGGCTGACAGAAGGAAAGTATATTGAATTGACCATCTCTGATACGGGCCATGGCATCACCCCCTCAATCATGGGGCATATTTTTGATCCGTTTTTTACCACAAAAAAAGTCGGAGAAGGTACGGGAATGGGGCTTGCTATGACCCATGGGATTGTCCAGCGCATGGGCGGAAATATTGTGGTTGAGAGTACTCAGGGCGTCGGGACTGTTTTTACCGTGTATTTCCCGGAGGTCTGTGGAGAGGTCGAAGTTGTTGAAACCGGGCTTTCTGAAGATTGCGGGAAAAATGAAAGAATTTTGCTGGTTGATGATGATGAAAGTGTTCTGGAGGTCATGGATGAGTTGATAGCCCTTCTGGGTTACACTGTGGTTTCAACCACCAGCAGTCACGAAGCGATAAGAGTGTTTCAATCGGACCCTGCTGCATTTGAGCTGGTGATTACGGATCAGACCATGCCCCATATGACCGGGCTTGAATTCGCTCAGAGTTTGTTGACCATCCGTCCGGATATTCCCATTATCATGTGCACCGGATTCAGCGACACTGTGGGTAATGCCGAGGCGGATAAGATCGGGATTTCTGCATTTCTTATGAAACCGGTTGAACGAAGTCGTCTGGCTTCCACTATTCGAAAGGTGCTGGATGATAAGAGGGTGGCGGGTTGAACACATAAGCTTTCTGATGAATGAAAGACGAATGCCAATGCCGTTTCCTTAAGAAATTGTATATAATTATTCGATGACCGTAGGGGCGACCCGTTGGTCGCCCTTCCCCGCATAATCATAAACGTTTATTGTATATCGGTTTGGGCGACCAGCAGGTCGCCCCTACAACGTTTCGCCGGTTACATATATTCAGGCAATGCCTTTTTCATACTGGGATTGAATGGCTGTCATGGCAACGGTGTTGACAATGTCCGGAACTGTGCAGCCTCGGCTCAGGTCGTTTACCGGGTATTTCAGACCCTGAAGAACAGGTCCGATGGCCACGGCGTCGGCTGAGCGCTGGACGGCTTTGTATGTGTTGTTGCCCGTATTTAGATCTGGGAAGATGAAGACAGTTGCTTTGCCCGCAACTTCACTGTTGGGGAGTTTCGTCTGTGCAACGGCCATATCCACCGCTGCGTCGTACTGAATCGGTCCTTCAATTTTAAGACCGGGCATCAAGGTCAACGCTCTTTCCTTGGCAATTCGGGTCGCTTCCCTGACTTTATCCACATCAGCTCCGGTCCCTGAAGTCCCCGTAGAATAGGACAGCATGGCGACAATGGGATCGATGCCAAAGGTTTTTGCAGTCTGAGCAGAGCTTAAGGCGATCTCGGCCAGTTCTTCAGCATTGGGATCAGGGTTCACGGCGCAGTCTCCGTACACAAGTACCCGGTCTTCGAGACACATGAGAAAAACGCTGGACACGATGGAAAAACCCGGCTTTGTCCGGATGATCTGAAGGGCAGGCCGGATGGTTTCCGCTGTACTGTGCACAGCCCCTGAAACCATGGCGTCTGCATGACCCTTATATACCATCATTGTTGCGAAAAAGTTCCTGTTTTTCATCACGTCCCGCGCATTGTCAGGGGTGATGCCTTTATGCTTCCGCATGTCGTAATAGGTCTGCACATAGTCTTCGAACAGCTCGGATTGTTCGGGGTCGATGATCTGGGTATTTCCCATTCGTAAGCCCAGAAGGTCTATGCGGTCCCGGATCACCTGAATATCTCCCAGGATCACCAGATCCGCCACATCTCTATCTGAAAGAACTTCAACAGCCCTCAGAATTCTTTCTTCATCACCTTCAGGAAGCACCACGCACTGCTTGTGTTTCTTGGCCCGTTTGATCAGGTTGAACTCGAACATCTTCGGTGTAACAATGGTCTGGCGTGTGGTAACCAACCGTTCTTCCAGCTTCTCCGTATCCACGTTACTTTCAAAAAGAGCCAGAAGTTCCGTTATTTTTCTTTCATCTGTGGGAGATATTTTGGTGTGGATACGATTGATTTTTGTTGCCACCTGAAACGTGTCTTCTTTTACCGTCATGACAGGAACCATCTTGGGGGAAGTGAGAATCAGATTCATGATGTCCTTGTCGTGCTTGTACCCGCCGGTTAACACGATACCTGAGATACTTCGTCTGAAAGCAGACGAGGAAACGGCGATGGCGGTCACAATCATATCCGTCCTGTCTCCCGAAGTGACGATAAGAGACCCGCGAACCAGAGACGCTACAAGATTCTGGATCTGCATAGCTCCAACCCTTAACGAATGCACATGACGGGATAACTCTATTTCACTGCAGAGGACCTCCGCTCCGATGGCCCGGGCAACTTCCCGTAATGTCGGGCGTCCCATGGCCGGGTTGTCAGGAATGGTGAATAGAAGCTGGCCCCTGGCCATGGGGTTCACTATGAGCCGCTTCATGATGATGTCTGCATGTTCGTGCTGGATTCGGTTCACGATGGTTCCGAACATCTGGCACTTCTTGTCGTTCAAGGACTCAAGAGCCACTTCCACTGATCCCAGGGTTTCCGCCACGGTTTTTCCTGCGGCATTAACGACCAGAAGCACAGGGCAGGAGAGGTTTTTACTGATTTCAACGTTGATATCGAACTCGTAGGCCGCTGTTGATGCTGCGTAATTGGTCCCGTCGCAGAGCACAAAGTCGCACATCTCTTTGAGTTCGTTGTATTTCTTTATAATACTTTCGATAACGTCCAAGGGTTTTCCAAGAGCTGCCAGCTCTGTGGCTTCCTTGGCCGTAAGCCCGTACATTTTTTCATAAGGGTAGGGGAGGTTGAAATACGTTGCAATAAGATGGATGTTGTTGTCAGGCTCTTTCGAATCCGCGATAATCGGCCTGAAAAAACCCACACGGCTGATTTTACGCTCAAGCATTTCCATGACACCTAATAGAATCGCCGATTTTCCGCTTTTAGCTTCGTTTCCTGTGATGTAGAGACTGTCAGACATGGTCACCTCCTGAGAAAAGATGAAGAGTGAGGCCCCTGGTTCTTAGCCATGGGTTTGATCCGCAAATGTATAATAAATGAACAGATAGGTCAATGCTGAAGGGCGGCGGCGGGGTATAAAGGAAAAAAAGGCCTGAGAGCTGTATGATGACATCCAGCTCTCAGGCCTTTTATTGTTATTGACTATTTGTTCCGGGTTTTACTGAACGATCAGTCGTCTTGCCATCCGGAAGGCTTTTTTCCAGTATCGTTGGTCCAGATCGGCCATGGACACGCCTCTGTTTCTGGAGGCATGGATAAATTTGTTGTTTCCGATGTAGATGCCCACATGACTCGGATAGGAACGGGGGGAGAATACGATCAGATCGCCCGGTTTAAGTTCGTCTTTATCTATTCTCTGACCTGTGCTCATGAATTCTCTGGAAGAACGGGGGACATCAAGGCTGAATAATTTGTTGTAGATGTGTTTGACGAAGCCGGAACAATCGACCCCTCGCATGGTGTTGCCGCCCATCCGGTAGGGGGTTCCTTTCCATACGTTGAATTCCTTCAGGATCACACTCTGGGTCTGGGAAAGCTCTGTCTCATCCATTTCAAAAGGCTGGTCGTCCCATTCCTCTTCCATATCTTCCAAATCAGCAAGGGCATTCGGTCGTTCAGGTTTTGCAGTCAGGTCTCTTTTATCGACGTGCATGGCAGTTTTGCGGATTTCAGCTTCGGCGTTTCGTTCATTGATAACCACAGAAAAAGCCTGTCGTGTTGAACAAGATGCAAGGGTAAATGCCGCTATTGTGAGTATTAAAAATCTAACGATCTGAATTTTAAGGGTTTCTTTCATTGTCTAATCCTTCGATTGTGTCGGGATCAAGGCAAAAAAATATAACGGTAAAATTTTTCTGATCCAGGTCCGGTTTTTTAAAAAATTGAAAGCTAGTGATCTGTGTCTTGCAGACTGATGACTGGACTGATACATACCAGCTTGGTTATTTTCGTCCGCTGTAACAAGCCGAAATGCGTCTACAAGTTCGTTGGCTGTAATTTGCCGCGTTCTGTCACACGGCGTTTACATAACGATAGGGACATGGAATTCCTGCAAATGGGTCATATGATCCAAAGCGATATCTTTGGTTGCGGTCCTGAGGTTGTTGATCAAACCTCTGTGGGCAAGGTTAACCCCTTTATTAAGAAGAAGCAGACTCGCTTGTTTCTCCTGTTTTCGGGTAACGATTGAAAGGTGAATAGCTCGTGTTGAGCGGTTCGGGTTGTCTACGACAACAAGCACTGAATCGTTCATGGGCTCTCCATAGCTGGCTTTTTCATGTGAGTGCAAGTGGATAGAACTGCTGGATTGCCTGGGGCGGTGAATCATGTGATGGCCGCCCATTGAAAACCCTATTTTATTACGTACAGTTCAAGTTCGGACTGTTTCAATGTACCTGAAAACATCCGATGGTTTTCTGTCTAACCACTTGAGTCATTACCAAAATTTTCAAAGTCGCTCATTTTTGAAAAGATTATAACTGATAAAATCTGAAAAGAAAACCCCTTAGGACCTTCATTAACCATAATTACATGATAATACTGTGAAACTATCTTCGTAAATTATTGAATTAATTGTATATAAAAAATTTTAAAAAAAAAGCATCAATTGTGTTTGTCAATAGAATTGTACATAGGAAGCAAACTATTTTTCAGCGCTGTTTGACGACATTTAAAATGAAGTCATTCAAGTTGTTCAGCCAGCTATGACAAAGGCTTGGGGCTGTATTGTTTATGGGGGTTAATGATTATTCCGAAGATGTCAGGCTTTATTAAAAAAATCCCAGGCAAACCGATTTACGGGAACAGGGGTTCCGTAATCAAGTTATGCCTGGGAGGCTGTCAAGATTCGTGGGGATACACGTCGAGACAACGCAAATTAAAATATGGGGAGCACTTCATTTATCCAGAATACCTATGGACCGAAAATCCATTAGTTAAACAAAGCCTGTGTAATGGTTTAATCAATAATATATATTGGCATGTTTAATCAATAATTTTTTTTCAAAGTTTGAAAAAAGATGAAAAAATAGGTAAATGGGAATGACAAGAGTTATGCCTTCTGACTGGAGAAGCCAAGAGATTATTTTTTGTGTAGACATGAGGGGAGTACAACATATTATATTAAGACTTGACAAACATACACTATATGGTGTTGATTTAAACACTTTTTTAATGAAGGATGACGTGGTTTAATAAACCGCATGATTGTAATTGAATTACATGTAATTGAATTACATCTAAATTGGGACGAGGGAAATATATGCTGTCAACTTTATCGGGCGCGGATGTTGTCCGTGCATACCAGATTCTGTTCAGCCCTGCGGAGTCCATCATCAGGGGGCCATTTTCTCTGTCATTTGTGAAAAGCCTTGATCCTTCAACCGTAAAAAATGCATTCAGGAAAAAAGCCCTGGAAACCCATCCTGACAGGGCCAGGGTTGTAGGGCGTGAAGAAATTGAACAGGCTGATCTGTTCAGGCAGGTGTTGCAGGCTTATGAGGTTTTGCTGCCTGTGGCTGAAAAAAGCAGTTCAACTGAGGCGAAAGCCCAGGCGTTCGCTAAGACTTCACAGGAGTTTGCAAAAACATCAGGCGATGAAAAAAATAAGCAAAAACAAAGGTATAGACCGAGGCAGGCGCCTTACAGGGCCCCGTCATATTTTTACAATGGGATAATCCCTCGACACCGTCTTCGGCTCGGACACTATCTATATTATTCTGGCATTATTACGTGGCAGAATCTGATCAACGCTGTGTCGTTTCACATGCGGGTCAAGCCACGATACGGGGAGATTGCAGTGGATTGGAAAATGATCACCCGTTCCGACCTGATAGGGGCTATTAGTCAGAGACCCCAGGGGGAAATGATAGGTGATTACCTGAAACGCTCAGGATTGATTTCCGATTTTCAGCACCTTGCCATTCTGGGTAAACAAAGAAAACTACACTGCCTTTTTGGTGAATATTTTGTTATTGAAGGCATTTTATCCCCGCGCCAGCTGGATATCGCTGTCAGAAGAGCCGTTCAGCATAATAAGTCGCTCGACGGGTTCAGGGCAGGGTTCAACCGCTGACAAGGAAATCCAAGGAATAAGATACATGAGATATATTATATTGATGATAGCCCTTTCCTGCTTTTTTTCAGCAGGTTGTATAGCCCTCGAACCTGTTCCCCCGTCCGCTCCGGATTCTGCGTCCGCTTTGGTTTCGATTCCGACCGGCGAGTGTATAAGCGGTGACTGTGTCAATGGGAAAGGCGTGATGATTCTACCTGACAAATCCATTTACAGAGGGTTGTTTGCGGGCGGAATTCGAAAAGGTCAAGGGAACTGTGCTTTTCCTGATGGTCGGATATACACCGGTGAATTTGACCAGGGGTTCATGCATGGACAGGGCATGATAACCTATCCCGATGGCTCCAACTACAACGGAGATTTTTTCCAGGGAAACATGACAGGCAAAGGTGTTTTGAGCCTTTCATCCGGTGTCTATTATTCCGGTGCCTTCAAGGATGGTAAATACCAAGGCTTCGGGACCCTTACCTATCTGGATGGGAGAAAATACAGCGGATATTTCAAGGCGGGCAGAAAAAACGGTTTCGGGACCACCGTTTTCGCCAGTGGTATGAAATACATAGGGGAACACAGGGACGGAAAAATTGAGGGTGTAGGGACCATGATCTACACAACGGGTGATCAGTATACCGGTGAATTCAAGGAAAACACGTTCAATGGAGACGGTGCTGTGACGGCTCCTGACGGCAGCTTGTGTTCGGGTTACTTTGAAAACGGAGTGATCAAAGGAGCGAGCACCCTGGCTTTTCCGAATACCACCCTTTATCAGGGAGATCTCAGTGAAGACTTGAGGATGAACGGTGAAGGAATATTGATAAGAGGAGACGGTACGCGGTTTGTGGGTGAATTCAAAGACAACCTCTACAATGGCAAAGGGACGTTGTACTATCCTTGCGGAATCAGCTATGCAGGTCCTTTTAAGGATGATGTGATGTCAGGAAGAGGCGCCTGGACCTTTCCTGATGGCTGCAAAATGGTCGGTCATCTGGATGTGAGAGACTCAAGCGGACAGAAAAAGGGCTGGCTTTCAACAGAAACAGAGTGGAAATTCAAAGAAGACGCATTCAAAAAATACCGTCTTTCCGGCAAAGGCGTTTTTACCTATCCTGATGGCAGTGAATACACGGGAACCCTTATCAAGGGAATAAAGAATGGAAAAGGGACGCTTAAAAATACCGATGGTTCATCATATCAAGGTGAATTCAAGGCAGGCCTTTATGATGGCCCCGGGGTTTTTATTTCTCCGACTGGGGAACGGTTTGAAGGTGTATTTAAAAGCGGTGTCAAACCTAAAAAAGAAATCAGAGAAAAAGCCGAAGGCGATGGAGAAGAAGATGATGGTGCATCCGGAGGCCCGGCTATTGGATCGGGTAATTCAGAGAGCCGGAGCAGTAAAAACGATCTTAACAAGGCAAGCACCGAAAGCTGATTGCAGCATACAAATGGGTGACTGATCGTAAGTGCACCCAGATGAAAGGATGTAACCTCATGACAACCTCATCCATGGATGAACAGATACTGAGAGCGAGCAAGGAAATCATCGTGAAGTTTATTGAAGTGGGAAAGATTTCACCCACATCGTTTGCAGGCGCTTTCAAGGATGTTTTCACAGCCATCGACGAAACAGTGAAAGGGGCAGTCAAGGGTGATACGGACCTTGCACCTGCTTCCGAATCACCCAAGGCTAAAGACAAGAAGAAATAAAAAGGAATTAAGATTTATGTATGATTCTCAATGAGCCTCCGCCCAATTTTTTCCTGTAGCAATATTGACTTTCAACGGGACTTTAAGCTCCCAGATATGCTCCATGATGTCTCTGATTCTTGCTGAGACGTTTTCAACCGCTGTTTTTTCCACTTCAAATACGATTTCGTCATGAACGGAGAGAAGCATTCGTGCGTTCAGATTTTCCTCTGTGATGGCTTTATTGCATCCGATCATGGCCAGCTTGATCAGGTCAGCCGCAGTCCCCTGGATAGGAGTGTTGATGGCTGATCGTTCGGCAAACTGCCTGATGCCTATGTTGGGGCTGTGAATTTCCGGGAGTGTGCGGATCCGGCCAAGCAGTGTGCTTGTTTGCCCAGTGGCCCTTGCGTCGACGACCGCCTGATCCATGAAACGTTTAACCCCGTTATACCTTTCAAAATAATGGGTGATGTATGTCCTTGCCATTTTCTGGCTGATGCCGAGTTCCCGTGAAAGACCGAAAGGACTCATTCCGTATACAATGCCGAAGTTGATGGCTTTTGCCTGACGTCTCAGGTCATCGGTGACAAGGGATGGGTGGTAGTTGAACACCTCGGCTGCCGTTCTGGTATGGATGTCTTCATTATTATTAAACGCCTCGATAAGTATCTCGTCGTCCGAGCAGTGGGCAAGAATACGGAGTTCGATCTGGGAATAATCTGCTGATATGAGAACGTAATCATCGTCCGGAATGAAGGCGCTTCGTATCAAACGGCCTTCTTCTGTCCGGATGGGGATGTTCTGGAGATTGGGTTCCGAGCTGCTTAGCCTTCCGGTTACGGCGACGGTCTGGTTGAACGAGGTGTGTATTCTTCCTGTGCTGGGGTTGACCAGGCCGATCAAGGCGTCAGTGTAGGTCGATTTCAGTTTGGCAACGGTTCTGTATCGAAGAATTTTTGCAGGCAGTTCATGGTGTTCGGAAAGGATGGTGAGAACGTCCACATCCGTGGAATAACCTGTTTTCTTTTTAGTTTTTTTCTGTACCGGAAGATTCAGTTTTTCGAAAAGAATGGTTCCAAGTTGCTGGGAACTCTGGATGTTGAACCGTTCTCCTGCCAGTGAATAAATGGTTTCTTCCATGTTGGCAAGTTCATTTTCGAACGTGGCTGAAAGACCTTTAAGCGTTGGCTCATCCACCCTTATTCCGTTCATTTCCACCTGGGCCAGAACAAGGCAGAGGGGTATTTCAACAGTTTCGAACAAGGATACAAGACCGGGTGATTTCCCAAGCTCTTCGTTGTAATGCTTATAAATAAGACGTGTGATGTCAGCGTCTTCCGCAGCATAAGGAACAGATTTTTCAAGGGGAACCTGGGAGAAGAGGAGGGCGTTTTTTCCTTTGCCAGCCACATCCTCATAGGTAATGGTTTTATGGTTCAACACTTCCATGGCGATGTCGTCAAGTCCATGGGCCCGTTTGGCCGGGTTGAGCACATAAGACGCGATCATGGTATCAAAAGCAACGCCTTTCAGGTCGATTCCATGCCGTTTGAGAACGATCAGATCATATTTGATGTTCTGACCGATTTTCCCGATGGCAGGGTTTTCCAGAACAGGTCTCAACGTTTCAAGAACTAGATCCATGTCGAGCTGGGGAGGTGCATCAGGGTAAGTGTGGGCCACCGGGATGTAAAATCCCTCGTTATCGCTCACAGAAAACGAAAGCCCCACCAGATCGGCACGCATGGGATCGGTGGACGTGGTTTCCGTATCTACCGAAATACATGTTTCATTTGAAAGGCTTGCCACAAGGCTTTCAAGGGCTTCTTTAGTAAGGACGCCCTGATAGTTTTTTGTCGAGAGATCCGAGGTTTTGGGGAAATCCTGCTGGAATTTTTTGAAGCCCAGTTCGGTGAACAACTCGTTGAGGATTCCCCCATCCGGTTCGTTCACTTTGCAGTCATCGATTTGAAAATCCATTGCCGTTGCTGTGTCGATGGTGACAAGTTGTCTGCTTAAGAAGGCCAGGTCTTTGTTCTTGGCCAGGTTTTCCTTCTGTTTTTTTGCGGTGATTTTGTCCAGGTTTTCGTACAGGGCGTCCAGGCTTCCAAATTCTTCAATGAGCGTCGGGGCTGTTTTTTTTCCGATTCCGGGAACGCCTGGAACGTTATCCGACGCATCACCTGTCAAAGCCATCACATCAATAATTTTTTCAGGGAAAACACCTGTTCGTTCCTTGACCTCATTCTTCCCGATCATCGCTTCTTTCATGGGATCGAAAATAAGGATGTTATCGTTCACAAGCTGCATGAAATCTTTATCACCACTTACAAGGATCACCTGATATCCCTGGCGTTCCGATTCCACAGCGGCCGTTCCAATGAGGTCATCTGCTTCAAAACCCTGTTTTTCATAAGACTTGATTTTAAAACCTTCGGTGATTTGTTTAATATAAGGTATTTGAACCGAAAGTTCGTCAGGCATGGCAGGGCGGTTTGCCTTGTACTCCGGGAAAACGTCGTGGCGGAAAGACGGACCTCTGGAGTCGAAAAACATGGCCAGATAATCGGGTTTCTTTTCTTTGATCAGACGGATCAGGATCTGTGTGAATCCAAGAATGGCGTTCGTGGGTAGCCCCTTTGAATTGGAAAGCATGGGAAGGGCATGGAAACTCCTGTAAATATATGCGCTTCCGTCGATCAGGTAGATGGTCTTTGACGGGTTCATGGGCCTTGTATCTCTCCAATGGGGTTGTGGTGTTTGACTTTGGATCAGGTATAGATTATTATTTCCGCCTTAAAAAACATCCGGGTCTGAACGTGTTTCAAGGGTGTTATGTCCTTTGCGTATTATCATGATTGTTCGTAAACGACAAGCCAAACGGGAGATTTGCAACGGATGATCAAGGGGGAGAAGATGGTACAAAAGGAAAAAAGAATTTCAGCTTATAAAGAAAAGAAAATGAAAACACGGGAGATTCCCTGCCATTGTTGCGGAGCTGCGCCGGACTTTTGCTGGCGCTGTCGCTGTGGTTTTGCCATGTGTCAGAATTGCATGGAAGAAAACTTCTGGGGTATCACCTGCAACGGAATCACATGGGACTGCCCGGATTGCGGAGGTCAGAATGGATTTGGTAATCAGTAGCTGGCACATTTATGCTGATTGTTCTTATTAGGGAAACAAATCAAACTGCTCAAATGATCTTTTTCGAACGTTGATAATGTTCGAAATAAAACATATGTTCGACCTGTATTCGTTATGAACGGGTTTGGATTTTCATTTGTGAAAAGATGTAACGCGTTGAATGCAAAGCCTTTACAAAAAATGAATTGTGGATTATACGGGTTGTTCTGAGAAATTGTCATGATTTTTCATAGGGTGGGAAATGAAATCGGTTGTTAAAATGAAATACAAATGAACGCCGATGGCACTGAAGCCGACACTGTTCCACCTTATCGTTATTAATGCGTTGAAAGGATACCATGGGAAAGCGAACGATGATTGTTCTTGCCACTCGAAACAAAGGCAAGACAGAGGAAATTAGAGAACTTTTGAAACAATTCCCAGTGGATCTCAAAAACCTTGATGATTTTGGACCCATCCCCTCTGTGGTGGAGGACGGGGAGACCTTTGACGACAACGCTTATAAAAAAGCGAGTTTCACAGCAAGAGTTCTTGGAATTCCGGCCATAGCCGATGATTCAGGTCTGGTTGTTGACGCTCTTGACGGGGCACCTGGAGTTTATTCGGCACGTTATGCCGGGGAGGATGCTTCGGATGAAGAAAATCTGAAGAAGCTGCTGGTTGCAATGGCAGGGAAAACAAATCGGAGTGCAGCGTTTGAATGTGTGGTTTCCCTTGCTGTGCCATCAGGTGCGGCTTTGACCTACGAAGGCCGCTGTGAAGGAGTGATAACCGAGACTCCAGCCGGGACCAACGGTTTTGGCTATGATCCTGTATTTTTTCACCAGGAATCCAACAAAACATTTGCTGAAATAGGTCTTTCGGAAAAGGGTGCTGTAAGTCACCGGGGAAAAGCTTTGACAGATATGGTCAATGAATTCGAAAAGGTTTTGATCTGGATTGAGCAGTGTATGCCAAACTTGACAAAGCAGGGATGTATGGCCGGTTCACCCGATTGCGAATAAAGATGGCGTCGTAAAAAGTCCCATATGCGGCGTTATAGTGTTTGGCCGGACGTTCGACGTACGTTTATGTACGCCGTAACAATCGGCCAAACACTATGCCTTGCCTATGGGCCTTTTTCCATAGCCATCAGGTGAGTTTTAACTGGTAAATATAATAACGAAAATTAGTTTTTTAAAAACCAAACGATATGTAAATGAAGCAATTTCATTTACGCTAACAAAGGCAGGGAAAAAATGGCAGAGAAACAGGTGATGATTGGGGGTGTCGCAACGATCTCCGAAGCGATGAAACTATTTGAAGCCCGTATGGATAAAGAAAATCTGGACAAGATCAAAAGCATAAAGACGGAAAGCGCTTTGCTTAAAATAGCTAATGCTGCTGCCATGTGTGACCCTGATTCGATTTTTATAAACACAGGTTCTGAGCAGGACAAACAGTTTATACGTGATATGGCCTTGAAACAAGGTGAGGAAAAGAAACTGGCCATGGATGGGCACACCATCCATTTTGATCTGAAGGAAGAGCAGGGCAGAATCACGGACCGCACGTTCTATATGGCGGAACCCGGAGACGAAGTGAGCTCACTTGCTAATCGCATCGATAGAACAGAAGCCTTGAACGATGTCAAAGAAAAGATGACCGGCATCATGAAAGGAAAGATCATGGTGGTTGGTTTTTATATGAGAGGGCCTGTGGGAGCAGTTGGAGCCAACCCCGCTATTGAGATCACCAGTTCCCTCTATGTTTGCCACAGTGCCGAAATGCTTTACAGAAACTGCTACTCAGCCTTTGATTCCGAAGTGAAACGCCTGGGCCATTATTACACCAACATCCACTCCCAGGGTAAAAACAGAGCGGAAGACCTGCCCCACGCCAGGGTCTACATGGACCGTCATGAACAGACCACATACAGCATCAACTGCACATACGCAGGAAACACCCTGCTTCTCAAAAAAGGGAACCATCGGTTTTCCATCGACAAAGCGGTGTACACAAACAGGGGCAATGAACTGGCCGAACATATGTTTATCACAGGAATTTCAGGCCCCAATAGCCGGATAACCTGGTTTGCGGGAGCCGCACCCAGCGGATGCGGAAAAACCACCACCGCCATGGCAGGCAATCATTTTGTAGGTGATGATCTGGCCCAGATGTGGATTGACGACCAGGGGTATATCCGGTCCATTAACCCCGAATCAGGGATTTTCGGCATTGTGGAGGATGTGAACTGGGAAGGCGATCCCAAACTCATGGAACTCTTGAGAAACCCCGGAACGGAAGTGATCTGGTCCAACGTCCTTATTGACGATAATGGCATACCCCACTGGACAGGCAACGGCGAACCCCTTCCCCCCAAAGGATTCAATTTTCAGGGTGAATGGACCAACGGTAATGGTGCGCCGCCTTCCCATGCAAATGCCAGGGCAACGTTGGTTGCCAGCGCCCTTGACAACTATTCCAAAGCATCTGAAGATCCAAAAGGCGTGCAGACAAGCGTCATCACATACAGCGGAAGAGACAGCGACACCATGCCTCCTGTGTGGGTTGCTAAAACCGTGGAGCAGGGTGTGATCATCGGAGCCTCCATTGTTTCAGCTGCAACAGCCACCGAGGTCGGAGCCACCGGAGTGAAACGCGCTCCCTGGGCCAACGCTGCTTTTATTCCGGGCTCACTGGGTGATTATATGGATGCCCAGTTCAAATTTTTCGGAAACCCCAAGCTCAACGCCAACGGCGGACGTCCCATCATAGCCGGTCTGAACTATTTTCTCACCGACGAAGCCCGTGGCGGAAGCACAAAGAAACTTTTAGGCGAGAAACGGGATGTGAAAGTCTGGTTGGCCTGGCTGGAACGCCGTTTCCATAATGAAGTTGGAGCCATTGAAACCCCCATCGGTTTTATTCCGAAGTTTGGAGATTTGAAAGCCCTTTTCAACGACATCATCGGTAAGGAATACGCTGAAGATCTCTACACACGTCAGTTTTCCTTGTATGTGGATAACATCGTGAACAGGATTGATCTCCAGATTAAAGCATACGCAAGCGAAAAGAACTTGCCCGATGCGTGCATGACCGTGTTGAACGACCAGAAAAAAGGTCTGATTGATCTGAAAGCCAGATGCGGAGCTGTTGTGAAGCCTGCGGATCTTTGCTGATCATTTAAATCTGTTTCAGATTTAAATTAAAATTTAAAAGGAGGGTGCATAAAAGCCCCTCCTTTTTTTATGAGTTGTTGCAACCTTGTCATGACAGATGATATTCATGGATGATTTTGGCACCTGATAGTTTAAAGGATCGGGTCATTTGTCGGGTTTCGTGCCTCAACCCGACCTGCGATGGGTTACGCTTTGGCTCCACCCATCCTACATTCTGAATCCCGTAGGATGGGTGAAGCTTTAGCGTAACCCATCAGAATTGACGGCATATTGGCATATTAAATTGCCGGTTTAATAAGTTGAAAAAAACAATTGATTCAAGGAAAACAATTGATGAATCACAGCCAGACGATCACGAGACCATGGAAAGATGCCGTGGCCCCCTTTTTTCATCCACGGGTTCTGGCCATGCTGTTTCTGGGCTTTTCCGCAGGGCTTCCTACTCCGCTCATCTTCTCGTCTCTTTCACTATGGCTGCGTGAGGCGGGTATCGAACGATCAGCCGTGACTTTTTTCAGCTGGGCCTCATTAGGGTACTCGTTCAAGTTCATCTGGGCCCCTTTAATTGACCAATTACCCATACCCTGGTTAACAAAGACTCTGGGACGTCGGCGGAGCTGGATGCTTCTGTCTCAGATTGCGGTTATCATTTCCATCGGTTTCATGGCAATGGTCGATCCTTCACCCTCGTTCGGTGAAAGAAGTCTGATCCTGATGGCTTTAGGTGCTGTGGCGCTTGGTTTTTTTTCTGCGACTCAAGATATCGTGATCGATGCCTACAGGATTGAGGTGGATGTGCTAGAACTCCAGGCCATGATGGCGTCCGCCTATGTGGCCGGTTACAGAGTTGCCATGATCGTTGCCGGGGCTGGCGCCCTTTATCTGGCAGAGATTCTTGGGTCCTCAAAGGGTATCTACAGTTACTCCGCATGGAAAACCACATACTTGATCATGGCCGGAATCATGCTGGTGGGGGTATTTACCACCTTGGTCATCGGGGAACCGGAACAGAACAATAACAGAGGACAACGCGAGGATACTGTTTACAACTTACGCTTTCTTGGCCTCTTTCTTTTTGCAGTTACGGGTTTTTTCCTGATGTTCACCTACAGCAACAATATCATCATGGGTCTGGAACCCGGAATAAAGATGATAACGGGCAACGTTGAGCTTACCGGTTTTATTTTAGAAACACTTCGCCTTGTATTAAGTGTGGCTGTGGCCTTTATCGTATCGGAAATCTGTATAAGAACAGGTCTTGCCCAGCGTGAAATGGTTATAAGAACATACGTGGAACCGATCCGGAATTTCTTTCAGCGTTACGGGATTAAACTGGCGCTGCTTCTACTCTGCCTTGTAGGTCTTTACAAAATTTCAGACACGGTTATGGGTGTCATAGCCAATGTGTTTTATCAGGATATGGGCTTTTCCAAAACGGAGATTGCAGCAGCTTCAAAAACATTCGGGGTAGTGATGACCATTGTGGGAGGTATTGTGGGAGGTATCCTCACCCTTCGTTATGGTGTGATTCGCATCCTTTTCCTTGGCGGGCTCTTAGCCTCGGCCACAAACCTTCTTTTCATGGTTCTCGCAGTCCATGTTCATCACATGCCTTTGCTTTACTGTGTCATTTCAGTGGATAGTTTTGCCGGAGGAATAGCCGCTACAGCATTCATCGCTTTTTTATCAAGTCTTACAAATATCTCATTCACGGCCATGCAGTACGCCATTTTTAGCTCGCTGATGACCTTAATTCCCAAAATCATCGGTGGCTATGCCGGAACCATGGTGGATAAAATGGGGTATCCGGTGTTTTTTCTTATAACAGCGATCCTGGGACTTCCTGTTCTTGTTCTTGTTTGGCTTGCCGGAAAACACCTGGGTTTGAAACACCAATAAAGGAGTACGAAATCATGACAGACATGACATTTATAGATAAAAACAGACAGACAAAAGAAGCGATCCTTCTTCAAAAGAGGCGGGAGATTCTTGCGGCCGAGCCGGAAAAAGCCCTTGACATGATTCTGAGTTCAGATCTTCCGGCCCGTCTCATTCAATCTTTTTCCGAACAGGACCTGTATTTCCTTACCCATGGCATCGGGATTAACGACGCCCTTCCCATTCTCGCCCTGTCCACGTCGGAACAATGGGGCTACATGCTGGACGTGGAAGTCTGGAAAAAAGACACACTTGATATAGATGCAGTGACCCGCTGGTTAAGAATCCTGCTTGTTGCCGACGGACGTCGTCTTCTTCGCTGGCTTCTTATGGAACGCCAGGAATTTTTTGAACTGTACCTTTTTAGAAATATTGAGGTCATCGTACGGGAAGAAAATGAGGACCCTTCCGATTTCGGAGATGACTTCTTCACCGTGGACGACTATTTCTACGTGAGGATCAAGGAAAAACCGGACGTTATTCCGGATCGCGGTGACGACGAGATGATTTCCCAGGAAGACCTTGACGTTGTGGTTCGCGAACTCCTTGAAAAACTACTGGAAATTGATCACGGGCTTTACCAGAGCATCATGCTGGAAGCTGTCGGGGTTATCGCAGCTGAAATCGAAGAAGAGGTGTTCAGAATGCGGAATGTACGCCTCGCAGAGCAAGGTTTTTTACCGTTTGACGAGGCTCTTGAAGTTTTCAGCCCCCTTACGGAAGAACAGATCGAAGAGATGACCGTTATAAGAAAAACAAGAAAATTTGAAGAGGATGAGGACGTTGTGTTTCCCCTGGTCCATGTGGCGGAAATCAGAGGATCGAACAAGTTCACCGATGCCTTGACTCTCGTTGACGGCATGTTTGATCTGGGTGAATTTGAAATGGAGTTCGCCACTCTGTGCAATCAGATCATCTCAGCTGAGCAGAACGTCATCCGCGAAAAAGAAACACTCTCAAAGGTGGTCAGAAAAGCAGGGGCCTATGTGAGCATCGGCCTTGAAATCCTTGAGGGCACTGGAACGGCTGCTCAGATAGAAGACGGTCCGATTCTTCAATCTCTCATCATGAAACATTCTCTTAAAAATCTGTTCAGGCTGGGTGTGAGCAGGGTGATGGAATTGAAACATCAGGCCGAACGATTGAGCCGCGACAGCTGGTTTGTCCGGAACAAACTGCCTTTGTCGTTCTGGGGAGAAACGTATCTTGGTATCCTTGGCGGGCTACTTGTGAAACGGCCAGTGTTTTACACCCAGGCTGGGTCAGGCCCCCTTTACAGGGACTTTGAACGTTTGAGCGATGTGGAACAAACGAGCAGAGCCCTTGCAGACATCAAAGGATTTGACGAGTTGCTTTCCATGATCGCGCCACGCTTAGATGAATTTAGTGGTTTTTTCCTGACCTACGCCAATGTGCTGCTCACAGTGTGGGCGCACCGGAGAGCCGGTCATGCTGAACATAACGAAGGCCCTGTTTCTCTTTCTGATTTCAAGAATGTTTTTAGTGAGCTTTGGGAAACAGGTGAAAGAGGGGTGGATCAAGGGGGTGTGATTCTGGAATCTGCAAAAAAGGACTTTCTCGGGTTCCTTTCACGAAGATCAGGCTTTACCGAAGAAGAAATATCAAAAAGACTGGGGTCATTGCTTGAGAATTTATTTCGCGATATCGAGAAAGAATATGGCTCTGTGGCTGATAAAAATCTTGATCCAAGATACCTTGCCCATTTCTGTGTTATAAAATGAAGTTGACTGATCTTGCTTTAATAGAGTAATTTAAAAGCATAGATCTCAAATTTAGAACCCAGATATCAAAATCTCATCTTGTTCTTCCTTTAACGTTGCATAAGGGCTAAACGTTTTTTTCATGGAGGTGGGTACATGGTTTACGTTCCGGAAAGAAAAATCAATCTGGCTCAGTACAGGGCGATCAGCCATGCCATATCGACCTATGAAGATGTGGTTCTTCTCGGCAAGCATATCGTGGAAAGCATCTGCCGGTCCTTTGATATCATGGCCGCCACGGTTCTTGTTTTCGATGATCGGGAAAAAAAGCTGTACTACGTGTGCAGTCATGGCCTGTCCGATGAATACCTGAGAAAACAGCCCGAATTTGAAGAGAACTTTCTCCAGGAATTTGTCACGGGGCAACCGGTGTTTTTTGAAGATTTCAGAAATGATCCCAGAGTGAAATTTAAAGAAGCCATCCAGCAGGAGGGGATCGTATCCATGTTGTCCTTCCCCATCAAATGTAGAAAAAATGTGGTGGGTTTATTGAAACTTTATAACAACGACACATGGATGATCCATGACGAAGACAAGAGTTCCATCTTTGTTCTATCCGAGCAATTCGGCCTTGTCATCGATAACAACGGACTCAAGAACTTTCTGGAGGAAGTCCGTGCTGTGATGAGCAATCTGCCATTGCGGATGGTCAGCGGGATTTAGAAACGATAGGTGGAGGAAAGTTTTCATGGGAAATAAAATATTAGTCGCCTTGAACGATTCCTTGAGCTCGCGAACTGTTCTGGATTATATCGGCAATCTTTCCTTGTGCCCAGATGATTTACAGATCATTCTTCTCCATGTGTTCAGAAAACCATCGGGCGGTGAAGAGCTGATGGGCAAAAAATACATGAACCAGCAACCGGCAAAATATTCAGCCGTTCTTGAAGATGCCAAGCAATATCTGGTGAACAAGGGTTTTTTCCCGGAGAACATTGAGAACGTCCTTGTGACCGAGCCATACCCAACCATCGCAGAAGGCATCATCGAACAGGTTCGCCTTTTTAGCCCTACTATGGTGATCATCGGCCGGAAGCGAATGTCGAAAGCCGAAGAATTCGTGATGGGCGACGTGAGCATCAAACTTGTTAGAGCACTTGAAGGCACGGCCGTTCTTGTCGTGAAAATGTAAAAGCCTCCCAGGCCCTGGGCCACATACCTTAAAGGAATCAGACTGCACACGGAGGGTTTTGCCAGAACCGCCATGACCCCGCTGTGTCATTCCGGGCGGGGCTTTATCCGACCCGGAATCCATGTCAGCTGTGCGATGGGGTTGGACCCCAGACCATGGGCATGTTTGGAGCCTGCCCCAACGCCTAATGATACTAATCGCTTAAAAAAGATGACTGAATGATAAGACATAAACCAATAATATTCATCTTTGTTATCGGGATATGGATGGTTCTCGGCTGCTCAGGTAAACATGTGATCGTTCAGAATGACAACACACTTACCCTCGACGGATGTTCACTTCTTCCGAACTGCGTGTCAAGCACCGCATGGGCTTTCTATAACAGCACTTCCCCATTTGAGTTGTCGATACCCGGCAATGAAGCATGGCCCATGATCAAAGAGATCATTTCAAACATCCCGCGTACAGAAATTATGGAAGTCAGCGACACCTATATACACGCCAGATGCAGAACACGGGTATTCCGCTTTATTGATCATCTTGAACTTGTTCTTCACCCCGTAGAAAATACGATCTCCGTACGGTCATCCTCAACCCTTGCCATTTTTGATCTTGGTGTTAATCGTCTGCGGATTTATAACTTGCGAAAACAGCTGATTGAAAAGAAAATCATCAAACCCTCGTAGGTCGGGTAGAGGAACGAAACCCGACAAATGACCCGATCCTTAAAAGAATCAGATATTCGTTTAATCCATTTCATAATCAAAATATCACCAAAGATGGTCTATTCTGTAGCGGCGGGTTCCAAACCCGCCCCGGTGATCATGTCATGAAAAATGCAAATCGGAATTACAATCCAAATAGTCACTTTCACCCTCCAGGTAATCCAATGTCACCCCAATGAAATGATATTGACAACCCACCCGTTCTTCGATAGATCTTTCAAACCATGAAAGACAAAAGCCGGGGGGCTTTCTTTCTCCTTAAAAAAACTGCTGTGTGCGCTAACATATAGAATAACCAGTGAATCCCGATTTACTCACAGAGTCAAATCAATTCACACTATTTTGCTGTGAATACTTTTTTCAACAGCATCAAAGCACAAGGAGCCGACCATGAGGGGAAAAAACCTGATCCAGCTTATCAAAACCCTGAGCCTGTTATCCCGGCCCCAGGGAGCCACCCGGAAAGACCTTGCCGAAAACCTCGACATCACAGACCGATCCGTATCCCGGTGTTTCAAAACCCTGGAAGAACTCGGCATTCCCGTTTACAACGAAGCCATTCCCCTTGAAAAAGAAAAGCGCTGGCACATCGAACCCTCCTATCTGGACCGTTTGCCAAACCTCAACCTGCCCAAGCTGGCCTTAAGCTTTTCCGAAATCATCTCCCTGTGCATGCTGGCCGGTGAATCGGTGGTATTCAAAGGCACGGAAATCGACCGCCACATCGAAACCGCCATTTCAAAACTCAAGCACTTCGTCCCCGAACAGACCCAGACCGAACTCGCCAAACTCAAGCGGATCTTCATCTCCAAAACCATGGGATCGAAAAACTACGCCGGTCAGGAACACATCATCGAAATCCTGACCGAATCCATCCTGAACCGCACCTCCGCCACCATCACCTACCACGCCTTTTACACCGACAAAATCAGCACCGCAGACATCGGCCCTCTGCACCTCTTTGAAAACGACGGCGGCCTCTACCTTTTCGCCCTGAAACTCAGCGACAAAACCGTCCGAACCTACGCCATCGAACGGATCAGCCGCATCAAACCCGGAAATCAGGACATCACCTATCCCGACACCTTCGACCCCGAACGAACCTTGAACTCCGCCTTCGACCTGATCCACGGCGACCCCATCACCGTCAAAATACTCTTCACCCCAAACGAAGCCCGCTACATCCAAGCCCGAACCTGGTCCAGAACCCAGCACATGGAACCCCACCCCGACGGCTCCCTCACTCTCACCATGACCACCTCCGGCCGAAGAGACGTCAAACGCTGGATCATGTCTTTCGGAAAAGAGGCACGGTTGCTGGAGCCTGGGGATTTGAAGCGGGAGATTGAGGATGAGTTGAAAATTATTTTAAGCGGAGGTTAAATTTTTTCTGCAAATAGGACCGTTTTTGTCATGGTTGCGATGTATATGATTAATTATAGTCGTTCCGAAGTTTCAAATGGTGCGATGAATTTTTTGTCTGAAAGATTTTATTAATTTCACAATGGGTTTATCGAAATATGAAGGACACCGTTTTTATATGTTGGGGAAAATATAATAAAGGATCATGGCATCCTGTGTTTTGCCATATGCTTGATGTTGGAATTGTGACGCATGAATTATTAAAAGGTTTACCCTATGCCATTAAAAAACGTTTAGAAGGTGAATTCCAACTTCCAGAAAAGAATCTTCTCAATCTGTTGGCTTTTTTTGCAGCCCTTCACGATATCGGAAAAATCAGCCCAGGGTTTCAAAAGAAAAATTTTAATCTTTGCGCTCTATTGCATGAATTGGGATATGAATTTCCAGTAGCATCAGAGTCACTCCATGGTCAAGTCACCCTTGATGTTTTACCTGATTTATTAATGAATGAATTCAACTGTTCTGAAGACTTGGCTCTTGGTTTTTCAAGTATTCTTGCTGCACACCACGGTGTATTTGCTGGTGAGGAGGGCTTCAGCTCAGGACAGGGACTTTGGAATGAAGCCCGTTTGGCTTCAATAAGGAATCTATCAGAACTCTTTGAAGTATCTTCTCTTAATGGAATCAATACTCCTTCGGTTCCCGTTTTAATGATTCTTGCGGGGCTCGTTTGTGTCGCTGATTGGATCGCATCTTGTGAAGACAATTTCTTCTATACATCCGGAACACCAGATCCTCTTTCAGAATACATTAACGAACGATACACTATTGCAAAACGTGTTGTTCAACATTTAAAGCTCACAAATAATAAAATCGAATCACATGGTTTCAAAGATTTGTTTGGTTTTGACAGCCCCAATGCATGTCAGGCTGCAACGATCAAACTGGCCAAACAGCTTTCTCATCCCATGTTGATTGCCGTTGAAAGCCCGATGGGAAGTGGAAAGACTGAGGCAGCACAAGCTGCTTTTTCAGAAATCGCGAGTAAGAGCAGTGTCGCCGGCCTTTTCTATGCTCTTCCCACCCAGGCCACCGGAAACGCCATGTTGCCCAGAATGGAAAAATTTATAAAAAACATGCGACCATCGGGTGGTGCAGAGTTACATCTTCTTCACGGTAATGCTGATTTAAACCGGGATTACGAAACCCTGAGGCTTTCTTCTATCAATGCCGGTGAAGGAGATGTCACAGCATCATCATGGTTTATGTCCAGAAAGAGAGGGCTTCTTTCCGGATATGGTGTTGGAACCATAGATCAGGCATTAATGGCTGCGTTGAAAGTCCGTCATTTCTTTGTCCGGCTTTTCGGTCTTTCCGGGAAAGTCCTTATCCTTGATGAGGTTCACGCCTATGATGTTTATATGCAGGAAGAAATATTTTCACTAATCGGCTGGTTGGGTCAATGTGAAACATCGGTTATTCTCCTTTCTGCAACGTTGACCCGCTCTCTCCGCCAAAAGCTTTTTCAAGCTTTTATTCCGGGAGTAAACTTACAGGATTCCATTAATTATCCTTGTGTTACGGGTATCGACTTGAATGAAAAGAAAATAGTCAGCACCCCCATTTCTGAAAAGAAACAAGATCCTATCCATATAGAACTCATAGTCACGGATCATGACACAAAAAAAGAAAAAATTCTTGATGTCCTTAAGAACCGTCTTTCAAATGGAGGTTCGGCGGCTTGTATCGTAAATACAGTGAAAGAGGCACAGGATCTTTATCGTCTTGTGAAAAAAGATCTGGCCGATGCTGAAACCGTTCTATTCCATTCAAGATTTACTAAAGGACGGCGAATTGCCATCGAAGAGCAGATTCTTTCGACATGGGGGAAAAATGGTAAAAGACCTGAAAAAGGTATTGTGATTGGAACCCAGGTTATCGAACAGAGTCTTGATGTCGATTTCGATCT
This sequence comes from Desulfobacteraceae bacterium, assembly GCA_041660385.1. Taxonomy (GTDB): domain Bacteria; phylum Desulfobacterota; class Desulfobacteria; order Desulfobacterales; family Desulfolunaceae; genus DYJE01. Next base: position 62,898 of record JBAZWJ010000033.1, read on the forward strand.
GATGATTTCTGATCTCGCTCCAGCGGATCTGATTTTACAGCGGGCAGGTCGACTGCATAGACATAAACGATCAGATCCCCTCCCGGAAAAGCTTAAAACACGGACAATGGTTGTGACCATACCTGATTATCAGAACAAAACGCCTGATTATGGTGATAGCGGGTATGTGTATGAAAAAGATATTTTAACTCGCACAGCGCTGTGGCTATCACCATCAGGATCTGAAACACAGGTAGTCGTATCTCTGCCAGGAAACGGTATCGACTGGATCGAAACCGTTTACAATGAGTCTGGCCCCATACCGGAACACCTTCTCAACATTATGGCGAACTGGGAAAATGAACGCGAAGGTGAAGAAAAAGCCCAGGAATTCATTGCACGGACCAATACCCTGAGTTCTGTCCACAACTGCCTGGATGACATAGATTATCTTTTGAATCTTTCAAATGATTTTGACGAAGATAAGATCATTTCCACACGACTGGGCAACGAATCAATGACTCTGGTTATCCTTGAAGGTGATGTTATTAAACCTTCGAACAGGGATGACGTCAGGAAACTATTGCCACTTAGCGTGGATGTGTCTACACGGAAAATTGTTAATGCCGTTAAAAATCTGGAAATCCCGGAGAATTGGATTGAGATTCCTCAATTGAGGAACGCCAGACCATTGATCATCAAAGATGGTCTGGCTCTTTTATGCCCAGGGCTTTTTTATAACGATGAAACTGGACTTGAACTTTGTGAAACAACAAGGAGGTGACGTGTATGGGGGTATTTTCATTCAACCTGATCGACGAGCCGTGGATACCCTGCGTAATGCGGTCCGGCGATTACAAAGAAATGGGACTGAAAGAACTTCTTCTTAAAGCCCCTGATATTTCAGGGTTTGACTTCCAAAATCCACTTGAAGAAGCTGCTCTCTATCGAATGTTGCTTGCGTTGGTTCACCGAATCGTGGATGGGCCAAAGGATATGGCTGAGTGGAAAGATTTATATCAGTCAGAAGGGTTTAACAGAAGCAAAGTCACTGCTTATTTAGATAAATGGCACAGTCGGTTTGATCTTTTTTCAGAAGAGCATCCATTTTATCAAACTGCGAAGCTCGAAATTATAGATAAAGATAATAAAATATCACCTATCCCTATTTCTTCAATTCAAACAGCCAAAGCAAGTGGAAACACAAAGACACTATTTGACCATTCTCTGGACAGCGAAGTATTGCCTCTTTCTCCCGAGGTATCGGCCCGGGGCCTTCTATCGGCACAAGGGTATCTTATGGGAGGTTTGAATAAAAAAACAACAAACCATTTCCAATATCAACAAAGCTTTCTTCATGGGAGTATGGTAACTGGATTATTTTGCCTGCTTATGGGTGAAAATCTATTTCAAACTCTGACTTTGAATCTGCTTATATTTAATACCCAAGAGCCAATTCCGTCACAGCCCAATGACTGTCCAGTATGGGAACGAAATGATAGGGGGACAGATGGAATTACAACGCCAAAAGGCTATCTTGATTATCTCACATGCAAAAGCCGTCATATTTGTCTGATACCTGAACAAGGGGATAACGGGTTCACAATGGTTCGATGGCTTCACATTGCACAGGGGGAATCATTCCAAGGAGTACGCAATCCTTTTGGTATTATCAGAGAAAACAAAAAGGGAGAAATTTACCCTGTGCAACTTGAACCAGACAGAATGATCTGGAGAGACAGTGCAGCTTTTTTTGCTTTTAGTCCTACTGCCGATGAAAGACCAAAGGCGTTCAGACATGTTGGAAATGCGCGTTTAAAACGTCTGGTATCGTTGCCTGAACGTCATCGTTGCGCCGTTTATGCTCTGGCAAATGACAAAGCGAACCCTCTTACATGGCGAAAAGAAATTCTTTCCATACCAACTGATTTGCTTTCAGAAAAATATTTGGTGGACTGCCTTCGTATGGGTTTAGGCCTGATAGAAGATGGGGCAAATGTGTTGGATTTTGCAGGAAAAAGTCACATCCGGGAATGCCTTCCTGAAAATTCAAAAGAAGCTGAGATTCGTTCTAAAGCCGAATCATGCGGTTATATGACAGTCTATTGGGATCAAATGGAATCCGTCTTTCGAAATTTTGTCTTGAAGGTGGACCAAGGGGATTCTTCCTTCCAGGAATTAAAAAAACACATCAAAACAACTGCGCGTAAAGCTTTTAAAACAAGCATCGAGCAGAGATTTTCATCATCAGCACGAACCTACCGAGCATGGGTTCAGGCTTCAGGGTTATTGGAATCAGGTCTTTCAAAACGACTACAAACAGGAGGTGAACAAAAATGATCCAAAAAAAACATCCCTTGGTGGAATTTCTTGAAAAATTGAGAGACAGGGATGATCGTGCAGCCATGGCCAAATTGCGAAGGGGACTGGGTAAACGTATGGGAACACCGGATATGTATCCCTATGTTGTTCGTTTTCTTCCCCATAGCCAGTGGATGCAGGAACATTGCTTTCTCGTAGCGGCTCTATTTGCTCTTCATCCTGATAGTGCACCATCAGGCAGAAATATGGGGGCGGTATTTCACGCAATTCAAAGGATTGATGGGACAGACAGCATTGAAAAACGTTTTATCCGGCTTCTTGAATCTGACAGAGATGATATGGGAAATCACCTGAAACACGCTGTGACCCTTGCTAAATCAAAAGGTGT
>JBAZWJ010000034.1:0-4442 GCA_041660385.1 Desulfobacteraceae bacterium
TCGAATCGTTATAGTCCGAAGTGATTCTCGATGGGAATAAAATCCTTATCGTTGTGAAGAAGGGGGAAGCCATGTTCTATTGCAACAGAAGCTATCAAGCAATCCATGGTCATTCGTATGGTGATTCCTCTTCGACGAAGATTACGATAGATCTCTGCTGAACGTAAAAAAATGGAATACGGCATGGATAGAAACACCACATTACCCAGTAAATCACGGGTTTTTTTGTATTGGGAATCGTCCCTTATCCCTTGAAGAATTTCAGTCAAAATGATGCCGCAAATACAAATATCCTCCCTTGCTACAATCAGATTCTCAAGAGTTTTAACATGGGGAAGATCGGCTGATGAAAAGAAATCAATCCATACCGTTGTGTCAACAAGAACCATCATAAATTGCGATCCTGTCGCCATTCTTCCAGATTTCCATCCCAGCTGATTGTACCCTTCAGTTCAAGAAGTTCAATTTGTTTTTCATGTCTGAGTAGTTCACGTAAAGCGTGGTCAACGAGAGCTTTCTGGGTTTTAATTCCTGTAACTTTTATACAATCCATGACCAATTTCTCATCAAGTACAATGTTCGTGCGCTTCATATGCATGCCTCCTGAAAATATTTATACACATTATATCATCATGCATGTGTATTGCAAGATGGTTTGTTATTATGCCTGGTCGAGCATCATCTGCTGGGGCAGAGGTTGATTTGATCATGGAATTGAACGGCACACTTTACCCCATTGAAATCAAGATGAAAAGCAACCCTACCGGCCATGATATCAAAGGTTTTCAATCATTTCGAGCCTGTTTCCCCAAAGAAAAATGTCATACCGGCCTGGTCATATGTTCTATCGAAGCACCACAGATGCTGTCGGAAGATGTTCTTGCTGTTCCATGGTGGATTGTTAATTGATGCAGGGGTATCGACAATGACGTGTTGTTGGGTGTTCGATGTTCAAAAAAGATATGCCATTGCCCAGTTGGACGTTCAGTATTTTTTTTGGGCCAAAGCTTAAGTTAACAGCATTGCCGGGGAGGGTCAGCCACCAAGCACACTTTTGCCGGTGAAGGCCAGGGCTTCTTCAAGCCAGGTGTCCATGCGGAGGACGCTTTTGCGTTGTTTGAAGGCCATGTTCTGGGCGGCGGTCTGGGCGCGTTTATAAACTTTTTCAGCAAAAGCCCGGACAGAGGCATGGTTGGGGGCAAGGGACATGGCCAAGCGATTTCGGACCGGAGCCGGGACAAAGCGGACGATCAGTTCGTCTTCAAGGCTCATGAAAGCACGGGAGCTTCCGGGGTCACCTTGACGTGCACTGCGACCAAAAAGCTGGCGGTCGATACGGGCGGATTCGTGACCCTCAGTGGCGATGACGTGGAGGCCGCCAAGCTCGGCAACGCCGTCGCCAAGTTTAATATCCGTTCCACGGCCTGCCATGTTGGTAGCGATAGTGATGCGGCTTTCCTGCCCTGCACTGCGAACAATCCCCGCTTCTTCCTGATGGTGGACGGCGTTTAAGAGGCTGAAGGCCAGACCTTTTTCGGCCAGAAGGTCTGCAATTTTCTCGCTGGCAGCTACGTTCCGTGTTCCCACAAGAACAGGGCGACCCACACGGTGGAGTTCCTGAACTTCATCCACCACGGCGCTCCAGCGTTCGGCGGATGTGGCGAAAATCAGGCTGGGGTATTGTTCCCGGATACAGGGCCGGTTGGTGGGGATGGTCATCACGGCCAGCCCGTAGATCTGCCAGAACTCCCGGGACGACTCCAGACCTGTTCCGGTCATGCCAGACATTTTTTCGAACAACCTGAAAAATTGCTGAAAACTCAATCGGGAAAGAGTTTCGCTGGGATTGGTAACCTCAAGACCTTCCTTGGCTTCCACAGCCTGATGAAAACCCTGACGCCATGTTCTGTTGGGCATGAGGCGACCCGTAAACTCGTCCACGATCACCACGCGACCATCCTGAACCACGTACTGCTTGTCTCTCCGGTAAAACTCCCGGGCCGTGAGGGCCTGGAGCATCAATTCTTCCCGGCGGTCTTTGCTCTGCCAAAGACCTTTCAGATCTCCAGCCAGGCCTTCCAGTTTCTTCTCCCCTTCTCTGGTCAGGCGGATGTCCTTGTAACGCATATTGCAGGTGTAATCTTTAACAGGCACAAGCTGGTCGGCCATGCTGCCTGCGGCGATGCACACATCCACGAAAGGTCTGTTTTCCTGCGGGCGGGAAATGATCAGAGGCGTTACGGCTTCGTCGATAAGCACGCTGTCCGCTTCATCCACAATGGCGGTGTGAAGACCGCGCATCACCATGCCTTCGTTGGCCCGGATCTGGGGATAGAGAAACCCGCGTATCAAGCGCCGTGAGGGGTTCTGAATCGGGCCTAATGTCAGGCGATCCCTCAAAAAATCGGCGGTGAGTTCCTTGCTGGTGGTGTACACCACGCCTTTGTCGTAATTCGCCCGCCGTTCGGTCTGGGCCATTTCAGCAGTCACGGCCCCAACGGTCAGACCGCAGGCTTCGTAAAAGGACTTCATTTCTGCGACGTCGCGGCAGGCCAGATAGTCGTTTACCGTGACAATATGGCAGGGCCTTCCTGTCCAGGCAGACAAAGCTGCGGGCATACAAGCCGTAAGGCTTTTTCCTTCACCGGTTGCCATTTCAGCCAGATATCCCCGGTGCATGGCCAACGCTCCGGCCACCTGCACCGGATAGGGTCTCAAACCCACGGTCCGGCTGGCTGTTTCAACCAGAACAGCCAATGCCTCGGACACCACAGACCCATCGATTTCATCCTGCCGTCGGAACAGGTTTTTAAAACTGCGCAGGCGACTTTCCAGTTCTTTGGAGGCCAGGGTTTTCAAACGCTCCGACTGGTCATGGATTGTTTCAGCTTCTTTCAAAAGATCCAGACGAAGAGCGGCCCTCCTCTGGTAAGTGCCCAGAAATCCGTAAACCACCGCATCAAGACCCTTGTGGAGTTTCCGAGGGTCGTTGATTCGTGTTTTTCTGTAATCAGCAGCGGGCAGGATCACAACCTAAATACCTTCTATTAAAAATAATGTTGATTGGCTTCCAGTGTGTGCAGCCTCCGGCGGCCCTGCCGGGCATAGCCGTCAGGCTAAGAAAAAAAAGGGAAAAAGCCTTACAGCATTTTAAGCCCTCCAGGGGCCAGATTTTAAAAATCTGGACAAACAGGTTTGGTTATTATCAGCAAAGGTGCACGTTGCCCATACCATACCCGTTTGTCAAACTTTTCAAAAGTTTGGCCGTCGGCAGACCCACCGGAGGTTTTCCCCTCATCTTTTTTAGCCCGACAAACATGTGTTGTCCCGTTTTTAAACCCGGTATCTTTTCTGGAGAAGCCGTCTGAGTGCCCGCCATCCTTGAACGACCAAAGGTTCCGGTGCCATGGTAAAGCGGATTTTTCCGGCTCGTCCCTGGTAGAAGGAAACGCCTTTGGCAAAGGGAAGATCCGCCTCAATGCTGAAAAAAGACTCGGCGGCTATTGTGCCGCTTTCGTCTTTGGAACTTACCGCAAGTTCCCCTCCGCCAAACCAGCCCAGGGCAGCGGACGGAAGTTTTTTCTGTTCATAGGGGATAATCCTGTAACCGGTGACCGGAACGGACGTTCCCGCATGACCTGAAATGCGGACTTCGGCTTTTTTTATGTTGCCTCCGAAAAGACTGGCGGCATCATCCTGGGATACGGTGGTGGTGAAACGGAATGATGCCGGGTCCACGATTTCTCCGACAAGCGAGGCTTTTGGAAGATACGATCCCACCCGGTCTCTGGCTGTGGGGGCCACCCAAATGCCCCGCTGTTTTGCGGTTAAAACAAGATCACTGTTCTGCTTCTCCAGATCCGCAAGGCGGTTTTCGATGGTTTCAAGGCGACGCTCAAGGGGTTTCACATCGGCAATTTCCCCGCTCATAGCCTTCATAATCAGGGCTTCGGTTTCATCTTTCTGGGCTTTGACCCTCACGGTTTCGATTTCCAGTTCCCGGTCGGAAAAGGTCATCAGAACTGTACCCTCCCCCACATACGTTCCCGAAGGCACATGGAGTTTTTCCAGATAGCCGGGTGAATCGTTCACCACCTTGATGTAATGAACTGCCTCAAGGATTCCCGGTGCGCGGAAACGGTTGGGAAAGGGCAATACCATCACGATGAAAAGAACACTGCCGATAAAAGCCCCGGATACAAAATAGGCCCTGTTCCGGGTTCGCTCCAGCCGGGGATTGGTGGTCAGATAATTGAAAAACCGGTAAAGTGGCACGATGCCCCAGGACACAACACAGACAAGGGCCATGATCATACCGGCCAGGAGAAATTTGTCCGCCACAAACAGCACGATGCCGGTGAAAACCAGAATGCGGTAAAGACCGCTGAGAATGCCGAATGTGCTGAGCCAGAACGCTTCTTTATCGCTCTGGGCTGTTCCTT
>JBAZWJ010000034.1:4452-65574 GCA_041660385.1 Desulfobacteraceae bacterium
GAATCCACGCAACCGAACATATATCGTTCAACCATGTGCCGGAGTTGCAGGTTGGCCTGGGTGGATAGGTTGGGGATGTCCAGAAGATCCGAAAGAATGTAATACCCGTCAAACCGCAGCAGAGGGTTGCCGTTGAAAATCAGTGTGGATACCGAGGCGATGAACATGATGTTATAGGCCAGACTGTTCACCACGCCCTGACCGGTGTAAGCCCAGACAAAAGTAAAAAGTGCCGCGATGAAAAGCTCGGCGATCATGCCTGCCGCGCCCACAAACGCCCGCTCCCAGGGATTTCGGAAAGACCAGCTTGATGTGGCGTCCATGTAAGGAAGAGGTGTGAACACAAGAAGCATCACACCCATGGTATGGACTTCTCCGCCAAAACGTCTGCACACCATGGCATGGCCGAACTCATGGAGTGTTTTCACGAAAACAAGGGCCACATAAAGAAGAAAAAGGTTGCCCGGCGCAAGAATACCCTGAGCCTGCTGACCGATGGTTGCGGCATGATCAATGGCTGTTTTGATGGCAAGGCCCACCACAATGCACCAGACAAGAGCGCCGATGGGACTTAAAACCCGCTCGATCAGGGGAAGAATTCGAGAGAGAAACCGGTTGGGATCGAACAGAGGAATCCGCATAAACATGATGCTGAGAAACCGTGACCGGATTTCCCGCTGTTTTCGTTTTCTGAATCGGTCGAACAGGGCCTGGGTGTCGGCTGTCCGTTCGGTGTAAAGAAGGTTGGCGTGGTAAAGCTGGGTCAACAGCTGGATCACGTCTTCCTGTCCCGGAGCCGTGTCAGGGCTGATTTCAAGGCACTGTTCCCAGACGTCTTCAACGGTTCGGGAGGGTGTAAGTCGAACCAGAAAATCATAGGCCATGGGCCTGACCCGGAAAAAGCTGTTGTTAAAAGGGTCGTTTAAAACATACCATTTTTCACCGCGAAAGCGCTGCATACGGACCTCAACGCTGGCTCTTAAAGAAAGCCTGAGTCCTGCCACACGGTGCCATGATTCACTGAAGGTACTGCCTGAATTTGCCATATCACCACCAGAAATACAGGCGGAGGAAATCCACCGTGCGATGTGTGACGATCCAGCAGACATTGCGTTTGCCCACGTCCACTTTGGCGATGCCGCTCATGCCCGGACGCCACCAGCCCTGGGGTTTGGCCTGGAACTGACAGGTCACCGGAAAAACATTGCCCGCTTCCTTGGCCAGGGCCACGGGGTCCACCCTGCTGACTTTCATTGGATAGCTGTTTTCAGGTTTGCTGACAAAGGCGATCTGGCCTATGTTTCCGGCCTTGATTTCATGGACATCACGTTCATCCACGTTCAGTTCAGCGTAAAGGTGTTCGATCCGGGCCACCTTGAACATGATATCCCCTTTGCGGACCGGGGCTCCAAGCATTTCGTTCAGATCCCCTTCCACCACGATTCCGGCAAAAAGAGCCCGGACTTCCGCGTTGGACAGATGGTAGCGGATCAGTTCCAGTCTGGCATCGGCCTGATCCCGCAAGGTTTCGGCGATTTTCATTTCAGCCAGGTCGCCACTGGCTCTGGATTTTTCCACCTCGCTGTTGTAGCGGCTTCTGTCCGCAATGGCTGAGGATTCTTCGATGAGAAGTTCCTGGGTGTCCAGGGTGAGGAGAAGCTGGTCTTTTGCAACCGCATCACCCACCCGCACATGGACGCTTTTGATGTACCCGTCAAAGGGGCTTGGAAGATAAGCAACGTCATCGGTTTTCAGGATAAAAGGAGCTTCAACCCGGTATTCCAGTCTGCCGAAAAGAAAAAAGGCGAGCAGCAGAAAGCAGATAACACCAAGAACTTTGGTAAAGGTATGTTCCACACCGATAAGGCCGGACAGCTTTTCTCTGGCTCCCCGGGCCAGACGGGTTCCCAGCCATACGTCGTTCAGCCGGAGATCACTCAAGCGCCGGGCGGCCTGATCGCAGAACAACCGAAGTCCCTGGATTTCGTTTTCAGTGAACCTGGCCTGATCTTTATCCCGTTCGCAGGCAAGGACAGCCACCGGGTCTCCGTCGGGTCTCAAAGGCAGAGACACCATGTGCATGCCGCCCTGACGTTCGGCAAACTCGCCATGGGCGCGGGTCACGGCGGTCATGCCCTCAACCGGCGGATAAACGATTTCCTCGTCCTGATCCAGAGTTTCATCCATGGCTTTTTCAAGGGCCTGAACCGCGTCCATTTTCTTTTCGAACTGGTCCATGTGGCTGATGCCTTCCATGCGGACATAACCACGGTCCAGCCATCCCAGACTTACTCTGGAACAGTGGAACCGTGCGGCCAGTTCGTTCACAAAGGTCATCACCGCCGCCATGTAACGTGTTTCCTGGTTCAGCAATACCAGCAGATCCAGAGTATCCGCAAAACGGATCACGTCATTTCTGGCCTGATCCGAATCTTTTCTTAATTTGTAAACCAGGGGGATGTCCGCCACCAGGGCCAGACGGGTGAGACGTTCATCCACGGCAAGCCCTGCTGAAACCGACGCCAGATAAAAAAGCGCCACGGCCCGTGTTTTTTCCTCGCCCGAGTCCAGCTTCACGGCGATAAGAACGCCGCCCTTGGATGATTTGAGGGAAAAGGCCCCTTGGGAATCCGCAGCCTGAGCCGCCATTCCGTATTCGATGTCAAAGCCGGGTGACAAGGCCTCTTTCCGCTTTGCCCCAGGCCAGACCCCCATGGTTTTCCAGGATTCATCGCTGGCTTCCGCCACCAGGAGCACGGCAAAATCACCACCGGCAAGACGCCTTGCTGCATCCATATAGGCAGCCCAGAATTCCGGCGGGCTTCCTTCAAACCGTCTTAAATCATCGAACGCCCGGATGGTATCCTGGATGTCCGGGTTTTGTTCCTTGTTTTCAAAAGGCATAATTTAACGTCTTGTGTTAACGGTTACGGTTGTATCACTGTATAAAAAAGAACGTCCTGTTACGGACGTTGCGCATCATCATTTTTTTAACCACGGAAAACACGGAAAGCACAGAAAGGGCCTTTGGTATCTGTGTTATTACCATGCGAAAGTCCATCGTAGGTCGGGTAGAGGCACGAAACCCGACAAATGGACCGATCCTTGTTCATTATTTTTTCATTTCAATTACACTTCGTTCCTAAACACCATAAATCCCAAACAAACCTACTTCTTCGACCTAACCGGAACAAACATCGCTCCGGTCACACCGGGACGCACAGCGCCGCTTGCGTTGTCGAATGCGGCTTTCACCATTACCAGACCGCTGGCTTTATCCACAACGGGAGCCACATAAATCAGCCGTCCGGTAACATTCAAGCTTTTGAAACCCACGGGAATGGACAGACTCACGTTCTGACCTTTTTTCAGATTCTGTGCCAGGGGAGCTTCGACGTTGCAGACGATAATACATTGCCGTGTGTCCACCACATGGGCCACAGGCTGGCGGTTTTCGCAGCTTTCACCTTCGTCAAGTAACAGTTTGGTGATGGTTCCGTTGATGGGGGATCTCAGGATCAGTTTGTCACGTTTTTCAACGGACATTCTGAATTCCATTTCTTCGCGTTTTTCTGTGACCACCAAGCGCATGTATTCGGCTTCGGCCAGATCGTATTCCAGTTTCTTCTTTTCCAGCTCTTCCTTGCTTACCGAGCCGGTACGCTCGAACAAAGACTGGGTTGAAACGTAAACCGTTTTAAGCGAGTCGGAGCGGACTTTTGCGGATTCCACTTCCACCTTGCTGTCCCAGATCATCTTATTGCGCCTGACCTCAAGTTCTTCGAAACCCTTTTTCAGTTCGATAATTGCTTCACCTTTTTTGACCCGATCGCCTTCCTTAAAGCGAATATTGTCTAAGGTTCCATCCACGTCAAAACTTAAAACCACATCGCGTACAGGCTCTGTGAGTCCTGCCACTTTTGCCGTGCTGTCTGCTGAAACTGAAAACGGTATAACTACAAACGACAAACCAACCAGGAGCAAAGCTCCCATCCTTCTTTTAAACCTATTCAAAACGTTCCTCCGAAACATCAATGCCATAACGGCCAAGCAGCAGACCCTGGGCCATGGAAAGGGCCAGTTCGGCTTTCTTGCTGTAAACAAAACTTTCAACTTCCTGTTCTTTTGCGTAGTTCAGATCTTCTTCCTTATCTAAAACCGAACGGCTGTTGCTCCGTCCTGCGTTCAACATCACCATTTCCGAACCCAGCAGACGCTGGTAAACTTCACGGGCGCGGGTGGAGAAATCCACCTGTTCATAAGCGCTTAACACTTCCTTTAAAGCCGTATCCACACGGTTCACAATATCCGTTTCAGCCGATTTCAGTTCGAGTATGGCCTGACGTTTATGGTGCTGGGCAATGGACAGCTCGCTTCGTGTTTTAAGACCACCCATCAAAGGAATGGTGAGACTCGCTCCCACTTTCCAGGTGTGGTAATCGCCGTTTGTTTCATCAGACCAGGAATCGCCGGGGCTGTCTCCCAGACCATTCAGTCCGTAACTTCCGATGAGATCAAGCTGGGGCCAGCGCTGATTTTCAGCGTAGCGGATCAGGACGTCCTCCCGGTCGATTTTCATTTTGGCTGCCAGGTATTCTGGCCTGTTTTTAAAGGCTTCCGCCACGGTATCACTGAATTCCGGCTTGATCCGTTCTGATTTCAGATAAGCGCTGAAATCAATGGACAGAGGTACGTTGGAATCGGACAGGGAAACGTAGGTCCGTACCCGGTTCATGGCCGTAATCACATCCTGCTTGGCCCGGCTTTCCTGTGATTTACGTTTGGCATGCCCGGCTTCCGCTTCGAGGATTTCTGATTCGGACATTTTCCCTAATTTAAACCGCACATGATTGTCGTCCAGTATGGTCTGGGCAATCTGGGACGATGCTTTGCGGATGGATAGTTTTTCCATGGCCGCATAAAGATCCCAGCAACCGGCCAGAGCGTTCATGGAGATTTCCATCCTTTTTTGGCGCATGGCCTGAAAAGTCAGCTTTGAATCCGCTTTGGCCACAGCAATGCCCGAGGCCGATGTATCACCAGCACCCTTCAAAAGTGGCTGGGTAATTTCAACGCCAAGATAGCTTTTGTACTGTTCATCCGGATCACTTGCAGCTCTGTCCGAGTATTCACGCAAAGTGTAGCCAGCTTTCAATTTGGCTCCGGTGGGAATTTTCCCCTCAATCATGGCACTCACATCGGCTGTCCGTTCGTCTTTTTCCGAGGCGAACAGGATGGACGTCTTGTCTTCGTTGGAATACTTGGCGTGATCGTCACTTCGCTGCCAGGAATTCACGAATTCCGGTTCATAAACAGCCCGTTCGTTGTTAATTTTTTCACGGCTGATCTGAAAGTCCAGATTCTGCGAAAGAACAGCTTCGTTTCTTTCCATGACAAGACGGATAAAACCGTCCAGTGTTACATGGAAAGGCGTCAGGCTACTTTTAACAGGATCTGCGGAAGGTTTTTTTACCTCCACAGGCGCAGCCTCTTTAGTCTCTGAAACCACAGGAGCCACGGCAGCCGGTACAGCCGCAGGGGATAGTTCAGCAGAAACCACTTTGGCAGAGTCCACCACCACCGGTGCAGCTGGCGCTATCGGAACGTTTTCCCCGTCAGACCATGACGGACATGCTGCCGTCAAAACCAGAAACAGGATCGGGATAATCTTCGTTACTGTCCTCATAATACCCCATATCATCGATAGGAAGTTTTTCATGATCACCAGCACCAGCCCACATACCCGGTGACACCTCTTCGGTTATCGATATCCAGTTGGAAATTCATTTTAAGTGTGCCGTCCATGAATTCAGGGAAATAGCTGAAACCGAGGCCGTAGACTCCGTTCATCTCATCCCCGCGATCCTCGATGTAAGTTTCCTGAGTGGTATTGGACCTGGCCACGGTCACGGTATTGGCCTTTGTGGCGCCAAGGATCAGGTTCACAAAAACATCGTAGTCCTGGATTTCCATGCCGATTTTACCTATAAGCCCACGTTCCGTTCCGTCATTTTCTTCACCAAGAAGGGTGAAATCGTTATGGGGAACAGGTCCGGGATTGGTTCCCGAAGGCACATGGCTGTCGCTGTGAAGAATCACGGGAACGGCAGCGGCAAAAAGAAAGGAATGATCGAAAATCATCACATCCTTTTTACCGATCTCCAGGGTGAAACCGCTTGCGTCGGCATCGCCCCCGTCACTTGCGCCCACGGCATAATACCAGGCAAAGGAAGGAGAAGCGCCAAGAAGGATGGCCAGGGAAATGACCGTCGTAATAATTGTTGTTGTAATAGTCAGAGGACATAACTTTTGTTTCATGGATGCGCCCTTATTCTTTTATCGTTCCAATAAAACACCCTGACGAGCTGTAACTCTTTTTATCCTCGTCTTCTTCGGTGTTGATGGTCACTTTAAGTTCTTTCGAATCGGAAAATCCCGAACTATCGCTCACGGTCAACTTGAACGTGAGGGTTGCGGCATCTTCATCGTCCTCATCAGTGATCGCCGGGGCGTTGAAGGTTGCCGAGGGGCTGTCCGCATCTTCGATTTCAACGGTTTTTCCGGCTGTCTGTTCCCAGAGATAGGTCAGCACGTCGTCCGGGTCGTATGTGCCTGATCCGTCCAGCGTCACATGGGCGTCCGGGTCTACGGTCATTTCATCACCCACGTCAGCCATGGGCGGATAAGACAAGGTGGAACCAGCCTCCGCAAAGGCAGACAAAAGCACAGGATTGCTTGTAACAAGGGGAAGAAGATTGTTGTCTGCTCTGTCAAAAATCAAGGCTGCCAGTTCCTCTGCCGCCCCAAGATCCCACCAGTTATCGGCCATATCCACGGCGTTTACCGTATTGTCAAAATCGTACAGATAAACCAGATAGTTCCCCTGGATCTGACGGAAATTATTATTTTCAACCGTAAGCGCCGCATTGGCGTCTGCCTCACGGGTGATGGCGATGGCATTGGCTTCGCCTGTGCTGTCATCGGAAGTGAAATCATTGGCCATAACCGTAAGTGTAGGCACAGCATTGGGATCACTCGATCCTTTACCGTTCAGCGTAACCACAGTGGCGACAGCTACAGGCCGGTCAGGTCCGGCATTGGCCACAGGCGCTGTTCCATCAGCATTGGCAGTTACATTCACCACCACGCTGTCCATGGCTGTCTGGTCTTTGCCGTCTGTTACAGTGAGCTGGAATGTCAGGCTGATGTAATCTCCCTCACCGGCTGAAGGTGCCGTAAAATGAGGATGGGCAGAAGTGGCGTCAAGCAAGGTCACATCCGGTCCTCCGGTTTGTTCCCACAGGTAGGATGTTATCCCTGTTACCGCATCTGTGGAGGCACTGCCGTCAAGGGTCACCGCAGCGTCGTAAGCAACCACACTGTCAGTTCCGGCATTGGCCACGGGTTTTTCGTCCGCAGCGATAATTTTGACATGAACAAGATCCTGGGCAACAAAGGCCCCGTCACCCACCATGAGAGCGAAAACAAGGGTCTCATCCTCGGTCACATTGGGTGTGGCAAAATAGGCTTTGCTGCCGGTATTATTAAAAATCGTCACGGCCGTTCCTGAAATTTGGGACCACAGGTAGGTGGAAACGCCCTGATCATCGCTTGAGCCCGATCCGTCCAAAAGAACCCGGAGTCCTTCTTCAACCTCCTGATCATCACCGGCATCAGAAACCGGTGTCTGATTGACGCAGGTGACCAGCACGCTGATTTCGTCCACATCCCGCAAGCCGCCCACATCCGTTACCGTGAGTCGGAAAACAAGGGTTTCATCCTTGGTGACATTGGGAGCTGTAAATTTTTTCTCGCCCGTGGTGGCCGTGGCAGACAAGGTGACTGTGGGGCCGGACACCTGAACCCAAGCGTAAGATTCGATGTTCAGTTCAGGATCGGTGGAACCGGTGTGTCCGTCAAGAATCACGTTGGTAGTTCCTTCAACAACCGTGGCTGCTGAAACCTGTGCCCCGGCAACTGGGGCCTGATTGGGCGATCCGGCATCCGCATCCGTAACGTTCACGATAACCGTGTCCGTACTCTGCTGACCCTGATCATCGGTGACCGTAAGTTGGAAAGTGTAGGATTCCCCTTCCGCTGCCACATCAGCCACAGTGAAAGTGGCGTTCTGGCTGGTGGCATTGTTTAAAACCACATAGTCCCCTTCTGTCCGTTTCCAGAGCCAGGAAACCACATTGACATTATCGGCAGGATCGTTGGAGATGGAACCGTGCAAGGTCACCGGTGTTCCTTCGGCAACGGTTTGAACGGTTCCCGCGTCTGCTACCGGATCAGCATAAACGGTGGAGTTTTTCACGCGAATGACAATAGTGTCTCTGTCCACAAGACCACCTGTATCGGTGACTGTGACCTGAAAAATTAGCACGTCATCAGCAGCCGGTGCAGTGAACCGGACCAGCTTAGTCGTAGATGACTGGGTGAGAACAACGGGAGTTCCCGATGTCTGGAGCCAGACACAGTTGGCAATTCCGTCATCAGCGTCAAACGAATCCGATGCATCGAGAATAACCGGGGCACTTCTCGCCACATTCTGATCATCTCCAGCGTCGGCAATGGGTTTCTGGTTTTCCCAGATAGCGTTTATCGCCACGGTATCCACAGAAACAAGCCCTTCCTCATTGGTCACGGTCAACTGGAAAATAAGGGGGGGTTCATCGTCGGTCACAACAGGAACTGTAAACGTGGGTGAAACCACTTCCGAATCTGACAGCGTCACCGTTGTTCCGCTGATCTGTTCCCATAAATAAGACGCCAGCCGGTCATGGTACATCAGGCAGATGGCAAGGCAGGATCCGTAACCCTCGCCGGATGTGTTCACCACTGTATTCCGGGATATCTCAAGGCCATGGGATGCGGAATCCACTGAAATGCCCTGCTGATTTTCGATAAGGTAGTTGTTGGTGATCCGGGCAGCCACAGGTTCAAGAAGCATGACTCCGCAGGTGGCGTCATGAACCCGGTTGCTTGTGATATCCTGAATGCCGCTGTAGCACAGAATCCCGTTGCTTTTGCTGTATCTTACAATGGAATTCGTGATGGTTCCGGCCGATGAAATCACCCGCACCGCCGCCTGACCGTGGGTGCTGCCGCTTCCGTTTCCGGCGTATTCCACGATGCAGTGATCGAGAATTGAGCCTGTTTCCGTATCTTCGTCCCAGGCCGTTGAGGTTTCGGTGAACTCAATGTACTCCCAGTACCTTGTTTTATCCTGGGATGTGAACGTCACAGGGTTACCCACGTCGCCCCTTGCCGTAAGGGTTCCGTTTACCTCAATGTGATACCCTTCCGACGAGCTTGAGGCATTGGCAAATTCCACCACCACCCCCGGCTGTATCCTGAGGGTCGCACCCTCCGCAACAATAATATCCCCGGTGACGGTATAGGGGTTGAGTGACTCAACCCAGACCGTATCCGACGAGATACTTCCGCTGACCTCAATGGCCTGTGCAGGCATTATAAACGCCCACATTACCAAAGATATCAGAACAAACCATACAACCCGAGTCCGTGCATTCATGTCACTCCTCATTCTTATACGTGTCCTGCGATTGTTTATTTAGTGTCTGAACGGAAACGGTAGATTTTGGCCTGAGACAAGGCCGCAGAAAATTTTGACCACAGGCGTAGCAGCGCTACGTCGAGGATCAAAATTTTCGAGAACGCCGTATCAGGCCAAAAGATGCCGTTTCCGTTCGGGCACTATTTAAATCCAACTGGAATCTATACATAATTGAGCAAAAGACGTGCACCACCTTTTGCTCAGGAAGGTTCAGGGGAATACCGCAGATACGTTGCTTCAATGAAAAATGATTTAAAAAACGCTTCTCAGAACTTCCCCCAAGAGCAATCAATATCAACCGTTCAGTCGGTTGTCAAAAACAATTACGGTTATTTTACAAATTGAATATTCCCCGAGTGATATTCTTAATTTTTTTACATATTTTTTAACTAATTTAAAAAATCATCTCGTCATATGACGCCATAAAATATTGATTTTACTTTTCCAATCCAGTGATCACCAGGCCTCTCTCAGCAATAAAAAAAACTGAGTACAACTCAGCTATCCCAGCAAAAAACATATAAACCAAACCGTTAATCATTTGTTGGTTCTCAGTGTGTAGGATGGGTGGACCAAAGCGTAACCCATCGCTTCCATGCGATAAACATGGACAATAATCATTGTCCCGATTATCAGCCGTTGCTTTGATGAAGAAAAGAAAGAACGTTGCCCATCATCAAATTTATTGAATTATATTTCTCAGATTTAGCCGACAAAATGTCTGCTTCCGTTTGAACGTATTTAGATGGAATCAGTTCATCGCCACAATGTAAAACCATATCCCGTGCCGATGCCGGTGTTGTCTCAAGATGAAACTGCAACCCGATAACCGATGACCCGATTTGAAACGCCTGGTTTTCACAAGCTTCACTTCGAGCAATACGTGTTGCCCCTGGTGGCAGGTCAAAGGTTTCTCCGTGCCAGTGGAACACGTCTGCCGATGGAGGAAAGTTGAATAAAGAATCATCATGTGACTCAACTCCCTGTATTGGAAACCAGCCGATTTCCTTGACACGATTTTTGTATATCCTTGCTCCCATGGCACTTGCTATAAGCTGGGCCCCCAGACAGATGCCGAGAACCGGTTCTCCTGACTCAATCATACCTCGAATGAATTTTTTCTCTGCTGTAAGCCATGGATATTCAACCTCATCATTCACACTCATGGGACCGCCCATCACGATAAGCAGGTCAACCTTTTCAGAATCAGGCAATGCCGCTGATTCATAAAACCGGGTACAGGTTATCTCGTAACCTGCCGCCTCAAGCCAGGGCTCAATACTGCCAAGGCCTTCGAATGGAACGTGTTGAAAATAATGTACTCGCATATATTTTCCTGTTTATGATAATTTTAAAATTTCAAAAAAATTATTCAGAGTGCCGTATTATTTTTCAATAAAATTATTCATAACCTTTATCAAGAAACAAAAGAGGGGATGTTGAAAAATTGTCCCATACAGGTTATGTCTCAGTACCGTTTCTTTAAGAGTTATTTTGTAGGAGCGGGTTCCAAACCCGCCCGGAATTTTGAGGCGGACATGGGCAAGGCAGGTTTGGAACCTGCCCCTACGCCCTTTAGTAAACGGCATTGGTTGAAAAAAGGAATAAAATAATGGATATGAAATCTTTCACCAGCCAATGTCTTTCGGATATTCGGCAAAAAGCACCGCTGGTTCACAACATCACCAACTTCGTGGTGATGAATTCTTCTGCCAACATCCTTCTCGCTCTGGGAGCATCGCCTGTGATGGCTCACGCCCGAGGTGAAGTGGAAGACATGGCGTCTCTGGCTTCAGCGATTGTTCTCAATATCGGCACTCTGGATGATCTCTGGGTGGAATCCATGATCCTTGCAGGAAAATCAGCCAACCGAAAAGGCATTCCCGTGGTTCTTGATCCTGTGGGAGCTGGTGCAACTCGATTAAGAACAGAAGCAGCAAGGCGGATCATGAGTGAATGCCGTGTGGATGTGATCCGAGGAAACGCTTCGGAAGTTCTTTCATTATGGGATGCGGAAGTGAGCACCAAAGGAGTGGAGTCATCTGTTTCTCTTTCAGATAATGTTGCGGATTCCGCTGTGCGGATTGCACAGGTCAACAAACTTGTGGTGGCCATTTCCGGCGTAGAAGATTGCATTACAGATGGAACAAATACATACCGAGTAAAAAACGGCCATGCCCTGATGACAAAAGTCACAGGCCTGGGCTGTGGTCTTTCCGCTGTCACTGCCGCTTTTTGCGCAATCAAACCCGATGAACTTCTCCAGGCTGTAGCGGCCGCTTTCGGGTTTTATGGGTTATGCGGAGAAATTGCCGGACGGGCTACCGGGAAACCTGGATCTTTTTTCACTGAATTTCTCGACGCGCTGTACTCTTCGGGAGAAAGGGAAATCAGTGAGGCCATCCAAATCGTCGGTCCTTTTTGAATCGGTTAATAATAAAGGTAGTGATATGAATAATACCTTGAAATATTTATTGAGTTTCGTCATACTCTTCACTATTACCGGCTGCACAGGGCACCTTGTGCGTATCAAGGGAGAGCGACTGGACACTGCCTTTGAACGGATCAAGCCAGGATCAACTATCTATGTGGTGGAGAAAAACAACCTTAATTTGCCTGAAATGAACATTTCCTGTAAAAAAGAGGCATTAGAATTTCTTGTTTCCCATGGATTTAAAGCAAGTGACTATAAGACCGCTGATTATTATCTGGCTTTGGGCTATAATCTTAATCAAGGAAAAGAGACAACTGAAAACGTTCAGGTCATGATCAATTATTCCGATTTTAACGCCAACTCAGGTGTAGGGTTTTCTCCCATTAATCCTTCTCCAATGAGCATGAAAAATGTTCGAAGCACATTTGAAGTGAGTATCTCAGCCAAATTGATCGACGCAAATTTTTTCAAGCAAACACACCAGATTAAAGAAATCTGGCGTGGCAAAGCAAAGACGAATATCGACTATCCAGGGACTTTTGAAAAAACATTATCCTTGATGCTTCCCATTGTCCTTGAAAAAATTAATGAAAACGTGGACGCAGAAATTTTGGTTAGACGAACAATGAATTAAGCATGTTTTTCTGCGAAACACTATCCCAAAGAGAACATCGTTCGCAATCCCGTATCACATGCTGGATTGTAATCATAAAAATCCAATAATTACCTTTGTTTATCATATAAAGAGTTTGTTTTTTCTAAACCGGAATGGTATTTAGGATCATTGTTTTTCTAACGAACCGACGAAAAGCAATACAACTTTTATTCTTTGAGGGGAAATGGGTTCGTATTAAGACTTATCGGGGGATCTGATAACCAACGGTTTGTATGCAGCGATTTCCATCGCTGTTTGTTTTATTAATTTTTGAACAAGGCTCCTCGCCGGGTTCTTGTTCTCATTAAGGGGAGAAATCAATGAAAAAAATCATTCTGAGTATGATCCTGTCTGTTTTTGTTTCAACAGCCTCATACGCTGCCAGCGTGGACACCTTCGGCATCGGGCCTAAAGCCACTGCACTGGGTGGAGCCGTCACAGCCCAGTCCAACGATGTGTATTCCATCTATTACAACCCTGCAGGCCTGGTCAACCTCAAAGGCGGCCAGTTTTCTGCGGCCATCCAGATGTGTGTTCCAGATGTAAAGTTTAATGATTACACCGTCACCGGTGGCAAATCATCAATCACCGGAGCCCCACTTCCAGACATGGTCGAAACCGAAATCAAAGACGATTCGGACGGTCTTTTTATCCCCTTTATGGGATATGCCCAGCCGATCACCAAAGACCTGGCCTTTGGTGTGGCTGTCTATGTGCCCTTCGGCCTCGACGTTGAATGGAAAGATTCCACAGTGGGGGCCAACAACTGGTTTCATTCCTATTACATCCGTGAAACCTTCACTCCGACCTTGTCCTACAAAATCAACGATAAACTCTCCGTTGGTGCCGGTGTCGCTCTGGGGAAATCCAAATCAGGCGCTGAAAAAATCCTGAATTATCCGGTGGCTGCGTCGACTGCAATGGGTCTTCCCACGTCATTTGACACCTTTTCTGCAGCAAATCAGACTGCCGTGTATACCGGTGCATATACCGCAGCAATAGGTGCTGGCGCAGATGCAGCAACAGCTGCTGCTGCAGGGACAAGGGCAGCTACGGGATATACAGCTCTTTCACTGACCCATGCTGTGGATGGCCAGAAACTCGAACTGGAACTGAAAGACTCGTTCAACTACTCGGTCAATGCTGGTCTCCAGTACACCCCCAATGATAAAGTCACCTTAGGTCTAACCTACCGGGGTCGTGCTGAAGCCGATTTTGACGGCGATGTGACCATCAACGGCGTGAAAGTAACCACAGCCGACATGTCCTACGACCACCCCGAACAAATTCAGGCAGGCGTAATGGTCAAACCTGCACCCACGGTTTCATTGGAGCTGGATGTGGTCTGGACCAACTGGAGTATCAACGAGACCCAGGTTACTGAATTCTCTTCACCCCTTCTGGGCATTCTTCCTTCCGAAACATTAGAACGTGACTGGAACAACACTAACCAGATCCGTATCGGTGCCGAATGGCAGGTCAACGAAATGGTAGCCCTTCGCTGCGGTTATTTCTACGATCCCTCACCCGTTCCCGATGACACCTTCGACATCATGTGGCCCGATGCAGACCGTAAAACATACTCCATCGGAACCGGCCTGAACTTCGGTAAATGGGTTCTGGACGCCTCACTTCAGTTTGCCTATGCTGAGACCAAGCGCATCATTGGTGGAGAATCCGACAACATAAATGATTCATACAACCCACCCGGCATTACCGGCTACCATGTTGAAACATCGGCAGATGGTTATCTGATAGGTTATGGCTTGGCTTTGACATACAATTTCTAATCAAAGCACAGTCATTTGCGTAATATTGAACCAGGAGCGGGAAACCGTTCCTGGTTTTTTATTTTGTAATTTGAGATGGATGAATATTGTTGCCGGGCTACATGATTCAAAAAAATGATTTTAAAGTCAGGAACATCCTCAAGCTTTCATCGCACAGTGTTGCAAAACCAAATTGTTCGTAAAATCGCCTGGCATTGTCATTGATTGCATCAACAACAATGGTGTATATGGCTATCTCACTGCTTACTGCCAATGTTCGTTTGACAGCGTCTGCAAGAAGCATTTTACCCACGCCATTCCCCTGGGCTGTTTGACATACTGCAAGCCTGCCTATGAGCGCCGCAGGAATATGATGTTTTGGTAATTTTTTTGATATGTGGAAAGGGAGATGGCTCACTTCAATGGACAGACTGCTCAGAGAATAATAACCTACCACTTGCTCAGGAATTTCAGATTGCACCGCCACATAAACGCGGCTGATACTTCGCTTGATATCCTGCTTCGCCTGTTGCTTCAGATACCTGTCTAACACGTCCACACCACAGTAAAACCGGGCTCTGTCATGAGCTGGCTTGAGTGGTTCTATGATCAGATTGACAGAGCTGTTCATTTGCTGACAACTCGCTTGGAATGTTCATTTAACGCGTCCAATAAGGGTTTGTTAAATTCCAATGGTTTAGACAAAGCATTGATAAACGTTTCCGAATTTTTAGCATTCAAAACCATGGATTCATGTTTTCGAACCGTTTCTTCCGCCTGTTCCAAGGCACAATTCAGTATAAAATGACTGATTGTTATCCCTTCAAAACTGGCTGCACGTTCCAATAGGCTTTTTGCGCTGCTTTTAAGACGAAGATTTATTCGATCATTTTTTATTTTTTCAACAGTATTCATGGCACTCATCCTTGATGATCTCGTTAAAAGTAGCCTGATGGCTATGGAAAAAGGCCCATAGGCAAGGCATAGTGTTTGGCCAGGCGTGAAGGCATACATGTAGTATGTCGAACGTCTGGCCAAACACTATAACGCCGCATATGGGACTTTTTACGACGCCATCATCCTTATACAATCATTAACAATCAATTGATCTATATGTACGCCATAATGGTGCCACTGTCAATATTGTGAAATGCATCGTCATTCTTTTCAAACGATGAGCATTTTGAGGTAAATGACTACAAAAACAAAAAGGGTTTACAGAAATCATCTGTAAACCCTT
The DNA here is from genome assembly GCA_041660385.1 of Desulfobacteraceae bacterium. Lineage (GTDB taxonomy): Bacteria > Desulfobacterota > Desulfobacteria > Desulfobacterales > Desulfolunaceae > DYJE01. Next base: position 20,131 of record JBAZWJ010000034.1, read on the forward strand.
TATTTTTTCTGGTAGGCACGATCGGACTTGAACCGATGACATCTACCTTGTCGAGGTAGCGCTCTACCAACTGAGCTACGCGCCTTTAAAAATTCCCGTATGAATTAGCAAACAGCGGTTTTGATGTCAAGAAAAATGACCCGGGTCTGTTGATTTTACGAAAGGGGACGGATTATCGTCTGAGTTTCGGGCGAATTCTGGGCGGGTTTGGAACCCGCCCCCACCGAATGCCGTTTGAATATTATTCAAGGATCAGGATCTTCGCACCATGGCGTAATCCGCCAGCATGAAAAGCAGCTCCCGTGTTTCCGATGGGTCAAAGAGGCTTAAAGCCTGTTTGGCTTTGTCCACATAAGACATGGCCATTTCCCGGGTATAAGAAAGGCCGCCAAGCCGCTCAAGGGTGTTTGTGAACTGGTCAAACCCCTCACGGGTGAAATCGGTTTTGCCCAGCATGCCTTGAAGAAATTGTCGTTCTTCGCCGTTTGCATGGGCCAATGCATTAATGATGGGAAGGGTGAGTTTCCCTTCTTTCAGATCTGCGCCGATTTCTTTGCCAAGGGTCTTGGTATCTGCGGTGTAATCCAGAAGGTCGTCGGCCATCTGGAAAGCCATGCCAAGGCAATAGCCGTAATCGGTCAACGCCTTATCTCTTTCCTCATCAACACCCGCGATAAGCGCGCCTGTTCTGCATGCCCCACGGATCAGCACGGCTGTTTTCCGTTCGATCACGTCCATGTACTCTGCCTCTGTAAGATCCAGGCGGCCTTTGTTGGCCATTTGCTGGATTTCACCCTGAGACATGTCTTCGGTGATTTTTGCTATAATATCGATAACTTTTGGAAGACCCGTACGTGCTGCAAGAGATAGGGAGCGGGCCAGAAGAAAATCTCCGGTGAGAACGGCCTGGGCGTTTCCGAACCTCAGATGTGCTGATTCACGTCCGCGTCGCATGGCGGCTTCATCCACCAGATCATCATGGATCAAGGTGGCGGCATGAAGGTATTCAAAAAGAACGGAGATATTTTTGTCATCATCACCGGCATATTCGCAGAGCCTTGCTGAAAGAACCATGAGCAGCGGCCTCAAGCGCTTTCCTCCTGAAAAAAGGACGTGCCCGGCAATCTCTTTGACCAGATCATAATGGGGTGATAGATTTCTGCCCAAGGCGTCTTCGATGAGGGCCAGATCAGATGCTACAAGGGTTTTGATGCGGTCTTTCAGATCTGTCGTCCGGTTCATGCAGGTTCTCCGCTTAGATCGTACTCATAGGCTTCGCTGATGCGAACCATGACAAAATCACCAATGGCCAGGTTTTCGGCGTACACGAAGGTGAGTCCGTCCACCTCCGGGGCCTGAAAATCCGTGCGCCCAAGATACATTCCCGCCTCGGGATTTTCCTCAATAAGAACACGGTAGACGTTTCCAACATGGCCCATATTTTTTGTCATGGAGATTTCAGCCTGGGCTACCATGAGCCGGTCATGCCTGTTCTGGGCTTTTTTCGCCGTGACATGATCGGGCAGGCCATGGGATGGCAGATCATCCGAATCCGAATACGTGAAAACACCCAGATGATCAAAACAAACTTCTTTGATAAATTTCAGAAGTGCCTTGAAATCCTTGTCCGTTTCTCCGGGAAAACCCGTGATCAGGGTTGTTCGCAAGGCAGCGTGGGGAAATTTTGCCCTGATCCGCTCAAAAAGAGTGAGAAGATCATCCTGACTGTAATGTCTTCCCATGGCTTTGAGCACAGAATCCACCCCATGCTGGATCGGAACGTCGAAATAGCAGCAGACTTTATCGGTACTGCCCACAGCATCAATGATTTCATCAGTGAGGTTATCGGGAAAACCGTAGAGAAGCCGGACCCTGAAATCACCGGGAATGGCGGCGATATTCCGCAGCACAGACGGAAGTGTTGCTCCGTTTGAAAAATCCGAGCCGTAATCCGTGGTGCTTTCAGCCACGAGAACCAGTTCCTTGCAACCTTCACCCACAAGTCGTTTGGCTTCGGCGAGGATATCCGCTTCGCTTCGGCTTCTGTAGCTTCCCCGGAGTTTTGGAATGATGCAGTAGGTACAATGCCTGCTGCATCCTTCGGATATCTTGATATACGCCATGTGGGGATTGCTGGTAAGCCTGGGAAGATGGGACTTTTCAGGCGATACGCTGACCGGGTCGGGAAAGATACATTTATCGACCAGATCTTCTTTTTTAAGGCTGTTCAAAGCCCGGACGATGTCCGTTCCCGCCGCCGTACCCAGAAAAAGATCAACCTCCGGCAGTTCCGGGACCATATCCCTGCCGTATCGTTCAGGCAGGCAACCGCAGACGATCAGATATTTGCAGGCTGCACTCTTTTTGTATTCTGCAAAGGCCAGAACCATTTCGATGGATTCTTCCGCAGCGGAGGTGATAAAGCTGCACGTATTCACCACAATGATTTCAGCTGTTTCCGGGTCCTCTACGATTTCAAAACCGTCCTGGGCCAGAAGGCCAAGCATGATCTCACTGTCCACCAGATTACGGGCACACCCCAGGCTTTCAAGATACACCTTCATTTTTTTATCACTTTCCTGTGAATACAGGTTTGCGTTTCTGAGTGAACGCCGTAACCGCTTCCATCAGGTCATGGGACGGAATGATGTTGGAACTCATGGCCGCCACGTATTTCAGGCCGTCATCCACGGTTTTTCCGATACAGTAGTTGAGAACGTCCTTGGACGCCTGAACGGCAAGGGGTGAATTTTCAGCAATTTCAATGGCCATCTCTTCAGCTTTGGCGTAGAGGGTTTCCATATCGGCAAACACGTCGTTCACCAGGAGGATCTCTTTGGCGCGCTGGGCTGTAATGTTTTTTGCTGTGTAAGCCAGTTCCCGTGCATGACCCTGTCCAACGATCATCGGAATTCTCTGGAGAACACCCACATCAGCCACAAAACCCACAGCAGCTTCGCGGAGTGAAAATACCGCATCCTGGGTTGAAAGCCGGATGTCGCAGGCTGTGATCATATCAAGACCTGCGCCGATGCAATGTCCGTGAACAGCGGCAATCACAGGTTTCCGACATTTTTCAATACAGGTCATGGTGAACTGGAGCGGATAAATCTTTTTCAGAAGCTGCCATTTCACGCCGCCTTTCTGTTCGCTGTCCATCAGTTCAGGCAGCTCACCGATCATGCTGATCAGATCAATACCCGCGCAGAATGACGGCCCTTTGCCCGCAATAACAACCACCCGGATTTCGGGGTCATTGTCCAGATCCTCAAATACCGCCGGCAGTTCTTTCCACGCCGGAGGATTCATGGCGTTTTTCTTTTCAGGCCGGTTCAGCCAGACCCAGGCAACAGTTCCTTTTTTTTCAACAAGATAGTATTCAAAAGCACTCATGTCACGTTTCTCCCGTATTGTCGGTTTATATCAACTCCCCAAAAAAAGTTTTACCACTATAATACACGGCCAGTGATAAGGCAATCGGTTATGGCGATGGCGATAAACTGGGTTTTCTGGAACCTGCTGAAGTTGTTGTCACTGACCATGATCAGTATACTTCGGCCGTCCGGCAACGCAGGCCCCATGGTTATTCCTTCTATATTGTCCACGTCTTTAACCCACATTGAAACATCCGCCATTTCCGTTTTTTGAACGGCTTTTTTTACATCAAAAACAAGCTCTTCGTCTTTATCAAAGAGACCATATTGCGCTGAAACATCCACAGCGTCTTTAGCGGAAATTCGAAAAAGTTTGACCACGAAGCCATCACCCAAGGTGTAACTGCGCTCAATAGATAAAAAATCGCCATCTTTATCAAAAACCAGAAGATCCGCCAGACCGTTGGTGCCTGGCCCATGGAGCCGTGTTTTCGGTTCGGATACATGCTCCACGCGGTACACAAACTCGCCCACCGGTTGTCTTTGTTTCACATCGTATTTAAGAATCCGTGAATGACTTTCCCGCTTAAAACCTGTCTTTGGCCCATCCTGTTTTAAGGCATTTTCCGTTGCCGTATACAAATAACGTCCATCACGCGACAATGCCAGACTCTCAAAGGCCCGATTGTCCCGCACACCTTTGTGTTTGCCCGGCATGAATTTTTCAGGAATCGGAAGGCGGTATTGCAACTGCCCGTTTGCATCGAAACACCCGATAAACGGGTCAATGTCCCCATCAACATCCCCTTCCGACGAAATATAAAACTCTCCGGTTTCCGCCACTGCGATACCCTCGGGGTCGATGCTTCCTCTTTTAAAAGGCTTACCCTTTTCATCTTTGAGAACGATCACCCCTTTAAGCACAATATCACCCTGATCAAGCCGACCGTCAGCAAAATCAATGGTCAGTGTAAAAACCCGAGCCGGAGATTTTTGACCACGATCATCTGAAACCGCATAATACATATTCTGGGCAGGGAAAAAGGAAATCCCGGATAATCCCCCCACCTCCAGACCTTGAAACTTAAGACCTGTGGGGTAATTCACCGTTCCCAGGAATTCACAAGCCACGGTTTCACTTTTTGGAACCGGATTGCACTCAAGTTGCGATGATCTGCCAGTGCCGTAAAGACCAAAGGCAACAACAGAACATACAACCGCAACTGCACCGAGAATCTGAGTTTTTCGTCTGTAAATACCTCTGGTCATAAAAAATTCACTCCGCATTAACTGATAAAGCCGATCACGTCTTTAAAAAAACATCAGCCTCTATTAGTCTTTATTAACCCTGGAATGAGCCATGTCAACATGAAATCCATAGAGGAACAAACCATAACCAGAACAAACAACCGTGGAGGACAGAGAATTTCGTTGACAGCTTGCAACCCCATGAATACAACATTGCGATAATTGAGGTCTTCAAAGCGAAAAAACAAACGTATGGGGAAGCCGCCATACGAATGGCCACCATGCTCACCCCTGATCAAAGGACATGAACAACCATGCAATGGATTTTTTCACATGATGGGATTGATTGGAATGAGTTATCAGCCCTCTATAAAATCGCTCCTCTGGGTGATAAGAAAGCAGAGGATTTGAAAACAACCTTCTCAAACAGCATGTATAAATGCTTTGTGTTTGATGAGGGCGATCATGTGATAGGTGCTGGTCGTGCTCTGGCCGACGGGGTTGATTGTTCATATCTGTGCGACATTGCCGTGCATCCTGATTATCAGGGCACAGGTCTTGGTAAGGGTATTGTATCCAGACTTAAGGAGATGTCGGCAGGTCATAGAAAAATTATTCTGTATGCCAATCCGGGCAAAGAAGGATTTTATAAAAAACTTGGATTTTATCCCATGCGGACAGCTATGGCTCAGTTTAAAGACCATGATCAAGCCGTATTATCCGGTATGATTGATGAAACATGATAAATCGGGTAGCCGGTTAAATTCTTGATCTGCATAACAAACACTAAGGAAATGAAAATGGCAAAACGAGCGGTTACATCCATAGTCGTGGCAATATTGGTGACATTAAGTTTTACTGCACATGCTTTCGCTGACACACATGAAAACCTGATCAAAAAATACATAAAACTCTCCGGAATTGGTGAAGTGATCTCATCGTTTCCTGATCAAATCAGCAGCATATCAGCACAAAGGCTTCTCACGTCAGAGCAACCCGATTTAGAAAAAAAAGTCGCTGCTATCCTGAAAGATTCTTTTGATGTTAATCGTTCTGAAGAAAATCTATACGCTTTTTTACTTGAAAACACCCAGGTCGGGTTTCTTGAAAAAGTGGTTCAGTGGGGAGAAACCCCATTGGCACAAAAAATTAATGCCGAAGAGGTGGCCGCTTCAAAGCCAGAGTCTCAGGCAGGTCTTCTTCGTTATATGGCAGACCTTCAGGAAACCCCTCCATCAGAAGCACGTATCGCCATCATTCATGAATTCGAAAAAACCACCGGCCTGTCTGATCTCTCAACACAGATCATTATCGAAATGGTTCGTGGCATGGTCGAATCTGTAAATCTGGCATTACCGGAAGACAAACGCCAGACACAAGATCAAGTGGAAGAAGAAATCGAAAAAATCAAATCCACCATTCGTGGCTCCATACGTGAGCAGATCATTCTCACATCATTTTATTCGTATAGAAACATTTCTGACGGAGAACTCGCCCAATATATCGAATTTTACAAATCTGATACCGGAAAAACAGAAATTGACGTCTCCAGCAAAGCCTTTACCCATGTTTTAAAACAGTGGGCTGCGATTGTTGGAGAGAAAATAACTGCCCTGGCCATTGAAGGTTCCACCAGCACAAGCACCAAACTATAAAAATAACAGCCCGTGATGTACAACATTTGAGGCAAAAGCTCCAAGTCAGCACTCCGACCGACGAAACGCTGTAAGGGCGACCTGCGGTCGCCCAAACCGATATATAAAACGTTTATGGCAATGAGGGCAGGGCGACCGGCAGGTCGCCCCTACGGGTCATCTCATTAATCAATAATCCGCATTGACATTAACCTTCCAGCCATTTGGAAATCTGCTCTGATATGACTTTGGGATCAAGCATCATAGCGTTTTCCAGATTCTTGGCGTAAGGCACCGGACATTCGGGAGCGGCCAGACGCAGCGGTGACCGTTTCAGCAGACTAAATCCGGCAAGACAGACCCGGCTTATGACCTCAGCGCCGATTCCCCCTGTGGCCGTGCCTTCTTCAAGGGTCACAAGACCGCGTGTTTTTTCCACCGAAGAAAAAATGGTCGCGCTGTCCATGGGGTAAAGGGTGACAAGATCGATGACCTCAACATCAATGCCCTGGCCCGAAAGAATTTCCGCCGCATCAAGAGCCGCCGAAACGCCCAGAAGGTGGGTGACCACGGTGAGATCGCTTCCTTTTCGAACCACGCGAGCCTTGCCCAGAGGTAATGTGTACTCACCGTCGGGAACCGGGCCTGTGTTGGCGTAAAGCAGCTTGTGTTCGAAAAACAGCACCGGGTTGTCCGAGCGGATGGCGGATTTAAGGAGGCCTTTGGCTGTGTATGGATCAGAAGGTGCAACCACGATCAAACCGGGAATGCCGAAGAAAAACCGTTCCATGCTCTGGGAATGCTGGGCCGCCATGCCGATACCGCTTCCCACCGGAGTTCTGATGGTAAGGGGCATGCTGACTTGGCCACCTGTCATGTAGCGAAGCTTGGCCGCCTGATTCATGATGGGGTCCATGCAGCAGGTGAGAAAATCGCCGAACAGAATTTCGCAGACAGGCCGCAAGCCCGTCATGGCAGCGCCCACAGCTCCACCCACAATGGCGTTTTCACTGATGGGCGTATCGATAATCCGCCGATCTCCCAGTTTCGCAACCAGCCCTTCGGTGACGCTGAAATAACCACCCAAACGCACATCCTCGCCCCAGAGAAACACCCGCTCATCACGTTTCATTTCTTCTTCAAGAGCTTGATTGATAGCCTGGGAGTAAGACATGTTCTGCCCCGACGTTGGTGTTTTGATCTCCCCTTTGAACAGATCGGACGAATCAGGATAATAGATCCTGCTTGCCAACTCGCCCTTTTCCGGTTCCAGAGCTTTTTTCGCAAAATCAACCGCCTCTTCGATCTGAAAGTTTACTAAGGTTCGGATCGACAACATGTCATCACTGGAATATTCACCCTGCGCCATCAGCTCTTTTTCCAGCCTGGCGATGGGGTCTTTTTCCATATACGATTGTTTTTCTTCAAGGGTTCTGTAAAGTTCAGGTTCGCCTTCCATATGGCCATGCCAGCGATAGGTTTTCAGTTCTACGCCTCTTGGCTTACCGTCTTTTCTCATGGCCCGGATGATCTCCCCCATGCGGTTGAACACCGTGGCAGCGTCATTCCCATCCAACTGGACCGATTCGATGTTGTAAGCTTCCATGCGCTTCCGGATATCCGTTTCCGCCGAATGCCGTTCAATGGACGTGAACTCGCCGTAAAGGTTGTTTTCGATGACCACCAGAAGGGGAAGACCAAACACACTGGCCATGTTCAGAGCTTCGTGAAACATGCCCTGATTCACCGATCCGTCGCCTGCGAAAACAACGGAAACATCGTCCCTGCCTTGAAATTTGATGGTCTGGGCCGCTCCAAGAGCCAGAAGATAACCGGCCCCCACAATGCCGTTAGCCCCAAGAATTCCCAGAGAACCGTCGGTGACGTGCATGGAGCCGCCTTTTCCTTCGCAGAGCCCGTCGGCCTTTCCGTAAAGTTCGGCCATCATCTTTTTCAAATCTGCTCCTTTTGCAATGATGTGGCCGTGGCCCCTGTGGGTGGTATTGATATAATCGGTATTGCGTAGGTTCATGCAGACACCTGCGGCCACAGCTTCCTGCCCAATGGAAAGATGGATGGCTTCCGATGGTATTTCACCGTTTCTGAAACCATCTGACAAATGCTGCTCAAAAGCCCTGATCGTCACCATGGTTCTTAAAAGATCCCGTGAAGTGACCATCACATCTCCTGCTGGCTTTGTGGTCATAACCCGAAGCGGTTCTTTCATATCCATGGGGAAGACAGGAAGCCTGCCCATGGCCATTTTTTTCCGGCCCAATAATCCTGGAAGCGCCGACAGCCAATTTTTCTTTCGCCCCGCCTTCTTCCTTTTTTCAAGCAGATCCTGTCTCCCCATTTCAGAAAGGACCACAGGGTAAAGGGCAAATGCCGGTTTCAACGCAGGAAGAAGCTTCAGCGCTTTCTGAACCGAGCCCTTGGCCACGATTTTTCTGCTCGCCAGAGCAAGGGGGACGTTCAAATCTTCCATCCAGAACGCGTGACCCGTATCTGATGCAAGAATCATCTCCACATCCGCACGAACAGGGTTTTCCGGGTCCCACAACACTTCTTTTCGCCCGCCGCCCACGACAATGAACATCCGGGTTTCAATATCGGTAAACCGGAACTCCACAACAAGTGAAAGCTCTGAAAGTTTGTCTACGATCTCCGCCGTGTTGAATATCTTCGCCCATAACCGGGACAGTATGTCCTGAAGCTCTTTTTTATTTTTGTAAACTGGCATGTTTTGCTCCTTTTTTTTTAATATATGTGGAACCGGCGAAACTTTGTAGGGGCGGGTTCCAAACCCGCCCGGAATTATGTGTAGGGCGGGCTTGGAACCTGCCCCTACGGCCTTAAGGAAACGCCTTTGGTACCATACCATTTCATCGCGGCATCATAATAAACTTCAGCACCAGTTTCTGAACCGCCATGGGAGCCAGACGTCTGAGCATCAGAAGGGGCATCATCCCCTTCCCTTCGTAGTGAATCGCCCGGCTTTCAAGGGATGCGAATACCATTGCCGCCACATCATCCGGCGAAAGTTTGGCGCCCATGGTTGTCAGGCTGGCTGCCTTTGTTTTCGTTTCAAGAAGAGGCGTCTGGACGTAAGGAACACGGATGTCGCAAACATGAATTCCCTGTCGCGCCAGTTCCATGTTCAGGGATTCGGTCAACGACGACACCGCCGCCTTGGTGGCGGAGTAAACGGCGAGATGGCCAGTTCCGTAAATAGCCGATGCGGAAGACATGCTGATGACACGAGCATCAGCCGTTTTCTTGAGATAAGGAATGGCGGCATAGGTGCAGTTCAACACCCCTTTCAAGTTCACATCCACCACGCGCAACTGTTCGTCCAGGGTGAGTTCATCAAAAAAACCGACTTTCAGTATTCCGGCGTTGTTGAAAAGGACATGGACTTTCCCGCCGGTATTCCCGGCAAAATGGGCCATGGCACGTTCTACCGAATCCTTGTCTGACACGTCCACCGAACTGTAGCAGCACTGCTTTTCTCCGATATCGCGTGCCAGAGGTTCAAGGCTGCTCTCGTTAATGTCATAAAGCCCGACATACCAACCCTTCTTTGCAAAAAGCAGCGCTGTGGCTTTTCCGATTCCCGACGCTGCACCGGTGATAAAAATGGTTTTCATGTGTCCCCCTTTTTGATTGATTTCACGATTGATTCATTATTCAGGATATTTTATTCAAGAGACAGAAATAACATGAACCATGGTTCATGTTTATACAATCTATACGGGCAACATTTCGTGTTGTCAATAACAACATGAACCTTAGTTCGAATTTTTCTTGTTATGCGATGTAATTAATTATAATCTAAGTTTTTATTTGCCTCCGGCGGCCCTTCCGGGGGACCAGATTTTAAAAATCTGGACAAATGGGTTTGTCATGTGATGCGATTCCAGCATCTTCAAGCCAGAAAAGCATGTTTATCAAACTTTTTAATGGTTTGGCCTCCGGCAGGGCTGCCAAAGGCATGACAAAGATTACAAAATTATATTAAATATGCGCTTCTTTTGTGGACAGCCAATCAGGATATTGGCGTGCCCGGGACAGCCGAATTGGGAAAAAGGCATAATTAGAAACAAATGATGGAAATCAAACAAAAAACTAGGGTTCCAAAGCAACTGCGCAGCATTGACAAGAAAAACAGAATTATGGACGCAGCCATGACCCTGTTTGCCCGGAAAGGAATTCACCAGACCAACTCCAAGGAAATCGCGGCAGAGGCCGGTGTGGCCATTGGCAGCTTTTATTCATACTTCCCGGACAAACGCAAACTCCTCACCGAAGTGCTTGAAATCTATCTAAACATCCATTTTGACAAAATATGGAAAGACGGCTTGCCTCAAGACACCGTCCCGTCACCACAAATCATCCGCCATTTCATGGAAAATGTTCTCAATGCTTACGACATGGCCCCTGATTTTCATCGGGAAACCCACGTGCTCCGCTACTCGGACCCGGAAGTCAAAGCCCTGTACGACAAAGAAACAGCAAAAGAGTTAAAGCAGATTATCAAAGTTCTTGGACAATACAAAGACCAGATGTCCATCAACGACATGGAAGCCGCCGCAGTGGTGATCCACAGCGCCGCAGAAAACCTTGCTCACAAAATCAAATTCATGGGAACTCTGGATCAAAGCCGACTGATCGGAGAATTTACGGATATGATTTTCAGGTATCTGGCAAAGGGGACTTGATCTTGATTCTATTAACCCGGCAACAAAACCATGGAAGCGATGGGTTACGCTTTGGTGCCATCCATCCTACACACTGGATTCTGTAGGATGGGTGAAGCTAAAGCGTAGCCCATCAGGATTGACAGAATACGGGCATATTTAATTGCCAGTTTAATATGTGGATTGCGCGTATATCAATCCAACATTTTCTATCCCTGATTCCCTCTGGTATTGAAAACAAAAAAATCGTGGATAATGTGGGCCAACTCGTCAATGAGACGGGATTCTTCGATTTCCGTTCCGATGAACTTGGAGGTGTGGGCAACCTGTTCCACGGCGTTATGGAAAATAATGGCTGCGGCGTATGGATCCCGAAGGCTGAGGCTGTTTTCGTTTGTTTTGAAAAGTTTCATGATCTGATCCAGTTCCCGCTGACGGCCCCGTTCGAAAATCTTGTTAATTTCAGGGTCTGAATACCTGAGGGCATGGGTCTGACTGAGGAATGTGGGGGCTATATCAAATGCTTTAAAAACATTCACAAGGAGCGAGCGGATATCGGCCAGGGTGATTTCTCCAAGATTCATGGTCCGAAGATCCTGCCAGATCATGGTGTAACCCATGTTCAGAAAATTCTCCAGAATGTCGAGAAGAAGCTGTTTTTTATCCTTATAATACGAATAAAAACTCCCGATGGCAACACCGGCTTTGTCGGCGATCTCTCTGGAGTTTGTGCCATGTATCCCTTTAAGGGAAAACAGCTCGAAAGCCGCATCTTCTATCCGTTTCTTTGTTTCCAGACTGCGCTGCTGCTGCGGAATTCTGACCTTTGCCATCCTTATACGCCTTTTCTCCCCGATTCGGTTTGTTGGGAATTTGTCTTTCGCTTTTAGGGATTTTCGTTTTTTTTATAACATGCCAAGAAAAATATGCGTTGCCGGACATCATACCAGGCCCTGCAATCATTTCAACCCATAAATCCATGCCCACATCCGGAAGATTGATCAGGGTCTATTCCATATATAATCTTTTTAAAAACACTGCTATTTTTACCTATACCTTTCTTTACGAGACAACTTATTTCATTGCTCACCATATTATATTGGGCTGAACCGAACAAAACAGATGGGCCTTTTCCCATGCCATAAGTCTACCTTTTACGAGTGCATCAAAACTGAATAACCAATCGCGCCTTCATAGGTAAATCAATATTTGCAAAAGATTATTGTTTTATATATATTGGGGTCCATTATTTGCTATCAAATCCGAGTCTATTATTGAAAGAGACAATAATTCAGTCAGTTGAAGATATTACAACCGTTCATGAAGGAGAAGTTTATGTTTATCTACAGGAAAAAACGGCGAAGCATGGTCGCATATCTATGGATCATCCTGGCCATATTTGCTCTTTCGAGCTGTAGCAATGGTTCCCATTCGGAACATCCTGTGGATCCTTCCAAATCCTACAAAGGCGAAACCGGCAAAGCCACCGTATCATCTGAAAACGCTGGAGAATTGGCTATGGGCGGCTTCGGCGGAGGCGACATCGCAAACATTGTCACCAGCGCTGCCAAGTCAGATCACAAAGATTCAAATGACACATTGAATACATCAAAAAATCTCCCTGTCCGTCAGTTCACACAAATTATCAAACAATCGATCAGGCGGATGCAGATTGCCCAAAAAGCAAGAAAAATTAAAGCCGTTAAACGGAAGGAAGAATTTGACCTTTATGGTGATAATGGTGGGACCGCAACATACAACCTGGATGTAAATGATTCAACAGGCAGTTTTAAAGGAACCATTAATTACAACCAATTCGCATCACAAAGTGTTGTGATAAACGGTATTGCAAATATAATCGGCACAGTTGACCCCAACTGGAACGACGTCACACAATTAACTCTTTCCTTCAAGTCCCTGGATCTCAATTTCGGTAATCCGGAAGGATGGACCCTCACCGGCAGATTGTCCTTAAACACAGACTTCTCTTCACATACTGAAACACTTTCAATGGATCTGGTCCTTCTCGATCAGGATGACGACAAGACTTACTGGTTCAATAATTACACAATAACAACCCATTTTCTGGACAACGGTGCCAGTCAGACAATGACCGGCAGATACTATGACCATGACAACGGATACGTTGAACTGACCACACCCGTTTCCCTTTATTTCAATTACAACAGCGGTTGGCCCTCCGAGGGTTCCGTACTTTTCAACGGCGATTCAGGCACGTGGGTCCAGCTGAATTTCAACGGCAACATCATTTCCATCGAAGCGGATACCAACGGTGATGGCGGTATTGACTGGCAGGATGAAACGGAAATAGACGATCCGGATCCGGAAAATAATCGCCCTACAGCAAATGCCGGTCCAGATCAGAACGTCACAATTGGCTCAACAGTTATATTGAACGGAAATGCCAGCACCGATCCTGAAGATGACCCCCTTTCCTATTCCTGGTCCATGGATTCATATCCAAACGGAACGTATCCCAGTCTGAGTAGTTATTATTCTGCAACGCCCAATTTTACACCTGCCGTTACCGGAACCTATGTTTTCAGTTTATATGTTTTCGATGGCTTCTCATACAGCCAAACAGATACAATCACTGTGGTTGTAGCACCTGTAACACCCCTTTATCCAAGCTCCGTCAAACAGAAATGGCATCACGGAATTTTCGGGACAAGTATTGGTCGAGCGGGTTTGATTACAACTGATCTTGATAACGATGGTGTCCCTGAAATCATCGCCAGTGCATCCTTAGGCGGTTATGGTTCCGATTCGACCTGGTATGTACTCAAAAGAGATGGCAGCGGAGGCTATGATCAAGTCTGGCGGAGCCCGCTTTATAATTCAACACTGGTAAGCCTCAGCCATGCAGACATAAACGGCGATGGGCATGAAGATTTCGTTGCAGGTCTTGCCAACGGAGTCGTCCATATTTACCACGGCGTCACGATGGTTGAAATCAGATCGTTCACCGTTTCCAATCAGCTCAATAATCTTGTGGTCTGTGATCTTGACGGCGATGGGGAAAAAGAGACTGTCGCAAGCAACGGCAGCGGGATTTCCGTTCACAACATCGACGACGGCTCGTTGAAATGGAGCGTGGCTTCTTATGGTGGAAGCACTATGGCCGTAGGAAATGTTGACACTGATGCGACTCTTGAAATCGTCACATCCGCCTATGGTGGTAATGGATACGTTCTGGATGGAATTTCTGGCACTGTTCAATGGACGTATATCAACAGCTTCGGTGCCATTGTCCGGTTGGGCGATCTTGACGGAGATAACATGGATGAAATCATCGGCGCTTCTCCATGGTCAAATATTACTGTCTTTGATGCGGATGTGAAAACCCCGGCATGGGAAATCACATCATCTCACGACATCGGCGCTCTTGAAATCTTTGACACCGACCATGACGGCATCCCCGAAATTCTTTACTGCGACAATCAGTGGGGCAGTGTCCACGCAGTGGATATCCAATCAAAAACAGACAAATGGTATGTCCACAATCCTGAATATGGCGTATCGGGCATAGCCATGGGAGATGTCGATCATGATGGTGAGCTGGAAATCCTCTGGGGTTCGGATTTCCTTTTCATCGCAAATCCCCAGACGAACGTAATCGAGTGGAAAAACAACGATCTATACGGTGTGAGTCCCGTTGCCGTTGATGATATTGATGGCGACGGGCTGGTTGAATTCCTCATGGTCTCCTTCTCCAGCAATAGTGGTTATGATTCGGGTATTATCCAAATCTTCAACGCCCTTGACCACAATGTTGAACTGCAGGCTGTTCTTCAATCCAGTGATTGGAATGGGGATCGAAGGGTGATAAGGACCGGTGATGTGGATGGAGATGGAAAAAAAGAGATCGTTCTAATCACGGCCAATTATTATGATGGATTCATCCAGATCTATGATGGAGAAACCCTTGCTCTTGAAAGGCAAAGCGCTATCGACAACGATGATTCCTTCACCACAATGGCCATCGGTGATGTGGACAACGACGGTAAAGTTGAAATTGTCGCCGGTTCAGGTCAAGCGTATCTGGTTGTCTATGATGGTTCCACCCTGGAGGAAGAATGGAGAAGCGTCAACATGGGAAGCTCCTGGGATTCAATAATTTACGATATTAAAATCACTGATCTCGACAAAGACAGCCATCCGGATATTGTGGCTACCATAACCGAAAACCGGTTGATTGTTTACGACGGAGTGACCCACGTCCTCAAACTGTTGCAACAATGTCCTGCCATGGCTCTGGATGTTGCTGATGTGGACAGTGACGGTTTCCCGGAAATCCTGGTTGGCCGAAGTGACGGTATGATCGACATATATGACGGAGTGACGTTTGATGTCGAAAATTCGGTCAGCACATTCACCTACGGATCAGTCCAGGCGCTCCGAGTGGCGGATCTTGATGGACAAGGGGCAGCAGAATGGCTGATTGCAAACGGCGGGATGCTTTCCATTCTCCAGGGTCAAGGTGATGGCAGCGGATTGATATGGCGAAGTGAATACCTTGGCAGCAACCCTGGATACAGAAACCATATCGCCGTCAATGACATCGACAATAACGGCTTTCCGGATATCTTCATCGGGTCATATACCGAAAACTATCAATTTGAATTTGTTGGAATCGACAAATAAATATATAAATTCACTATAAATTTCGATATTTTACCCGAAAGCCACACCATCTTTCGGATTCAGCGAACCTCGTTCCGGGGATTCTCCCCGGAATGCTCCCCACGGAGGCTCCGCCTCCCAACGTCGCACATCATGGACTTTTTTTTTATTTGCTACATACTTCCATACCTTAAAAATCGACAGATTTTCTTATAATCATACATGTGTGTTCATACTGTCTCGAATCGTTTCTTATTCTTATTTGGAGTGCTCGATCTCTCCATTTTTGGAGGCACAGCCTCCGGTCAAGCATTCCGGGGAGAATCCCCGGAACGAGGGGCTGTTGCGCGATGCGATTGGTCGAACGGTTTTTTTTTATAGCTCTCAAAAAAATGTACAATTACCCTGTTGGACGTTCAGTCTTTTGTTGGGGTAAAGCTTAAGCCAACAGCATTGAGGTGGGGCTCAGGCGAAACCCACCGGCCTCATATCATCTTGATTGCAATATGGAATTAATTCTTCTGGATTAATCAAAACAGCCTCTTCGATTTGACCGATGCATTTTCATCGGAATAATAACGTTTGCATAAAAAACGTGTTTTCTGTAAATTGGAATCCATTTTTTATAGCTCGTAAATACACATAATTAAAGGATATAAAAGTTCGGATCATTAAGCCTCATGGAGACAGTCGGTAACGACCATCATCATGGGCTCAAATAGATCAAAAAGGAAAAGTATATGTTCCATTCAAGCAAGAAAAAGATGTTTTTTACTTCCCAGGTGCTGATCATACTCCTGTTTCTTTCCATAATGGGTTGCGGTCATGATTCAAAATCAGAGCAGAATGTAGATCCCGCCGATGTTTATAAAGGCAAAACCAGTAAGGCCACAGTCACATCAGAAAACGCACGAAATCTGGCAAGTGGAGGATATGGAGGCAAACAAATCGGGGTCATTCTCATGGGTGCAGCAAAAACGAGGAACACTGATGAGATTACAACTGAAAAAAGCTTGCCAGTTCTTCAACTTGTTCAGATCATCAAACAATCGACCATACGAATGGAAATTGCCAAAGAAAAGGATCAATCAAAGGCCGTTGCACGTCAAGGGAATTACGTAGAGAATGGTGACGACGGGGGCACAGCTTCTTTCGTCATTGATGTCAACGATTCCACCGGAAATTTCTCAGGAACCATAACTTCGCAGACTATAGTACAGATGGAATTACCATCAACGGCTCTGCCACCGTTACCGGAACGTATAATTTTGATATGGAAACACCCTCCGGTATGACTCTTACTTTCAATGCGTTGACCATAAATTTCGGTGCCCCTTATGGAATAACCCTCACAGGCACTCTGTCCTGGAACTCTAATTTTGCAACAGCCACCGACACTATATCTATGAACATGACTCTTCTTGATGAAGAAGACGGCAAAACATACTGGTTTAACGCATATGAAATAACAACCATTTATGACGACAACGGCTTCAGCCAGACGATCACGGGACGATATTATGACCATGATTATGGTTTTGTTGATCTAAGTACGCTTGTTACTCTGTTCACATATAACATTGATGTTTGGAGGCCGTCAGAGGGATCTGTTCTCTTAAAGGGTAATTCCGGCACATGGGTGCTTTTTAGTTTCTTTGAAGACTCCCAGCTGATCGAAGCGGATACAAACGGAGATGACGACGTTGATTGGCAGCATGAAACAGAAGTCATAGATATTAACGATTAACATACTCATTATTTTAACGACGCACCTGTTGGAATTTTATAACGGTAAATGAAACAATGCTCTTCGTTTAGATAAATCTTAACATGAAGACGGTCTGACAATGCAATAAAATGCACGTCTGACCGTCTTTTCACTCCTCTTCAGAACAATCAATCAGATCTCATTCTCAAAACAGAACGATAGAAACACCAAAAATCCGTAAACTTTCAAATCTCTCTGGACAGCGGTCCATATTCCGTGGGATGGACAAGACAGCCGAATAAAACTGAAACATGGAGGACAACATGGTGAGATGGATTGCGGTCATCGCCGGTGGGATATGTTCAACCCTTTCATTTTATATGGCGTTTCTCGCATTCAATGTTGGAGACAGCGGAGTTTATCTGTTCTCGGCATTTGGGCTGTTTTTCTGTGCTCTGCTTCTCGCGGCGGTCATTCCCATCATGGCTAAACACAGCAATTTTTTCAGAAAAATCTCTGAAAGGCTTTCCGGCCCACCCAGGCCGGTGACCTTTGTGCCGCACGGGTTTATCATGGCAGCCATCATCACAACAGCTGTTGTTATCCTTGCGGCTATCCTGTTTCCGATGTTATTCAGATAAAAAAAGCGTGGATAAGGACATCATGGAATCGAAAGACATGAAAAACACAGCCGAATCACTGGATGGCCTGGACGGACTCAGGGCAAAAATCAAAGGGCTTGAGGATGAGATTGAACGTCTCCGTACGACCAACGCAGCCCTTGTAAAATCCGAAGAAAAATACAGGACCATATTCGAAACAACAGGAACGGCCACCATCATCATTGATGATGACAAAACCATTTCCATGGTGAACACCGAGTTTGTGAATCTATCCGGTTTCACCAAAGAAGAAATCGAAGGCAAACGGATCTGGACCGATTTCATTGAAGACGTGGATCGTGAGCGGATGAAAGAATACCACCATAAGCGCCGGGAAACACCGGATCGTGTTCCGAGAAACTATGAATGCCGGCTTCGAAACAAATGGAAGGATGACAAAACGGCCATCTTGACCGTTGCCCTTATTCCCGGCACTCGGCAGAGTGTGGCTTCCATAAGGGACATCACGGAACGACGTCGGGCCGAAACGGAAATTCTGAGGATCAGTGAAGCGGAACGCCGCAAAATCGGTTCGGATCTCCACGATGATTTAGGACAGCATCTGGTGGGAATCGAAGCGCTGAGCACCCTCCTGAAACAGCGGCTGGATGGGGAAAAACACCCTGAAACCCACCGCGCCTCAGAAATTGTCAGCCTGATCCGGGAAGCCACAGGCAAAACGAGAAACCTTGCCAAGGGCCTTTGCCCAGTAAACATGGAAGAAGGGGGCCTGGTTTCATCACTGACCGAATTCGCTGCCCAGATTGAAAAAGTGTTCGGTGTTGTCTGCCGTTTCAACTGCCTCACATCTCTTCCGGTCCGTGATAACTCAATGGCAACCAATCTCTATCATATTGTTCAGGAAGCTGTGAACAATGCCCTGCGCCACGGCAAGGCAAAACGGGTGAAAATCACCCTGTTGTCCATAAAAGGCGGACTTTGCCTTGTGATTTCCGATAACGGCTGCGGGATTCATGACCCGCGAAAAACAGAAGGACTGGGGCTGAGCATTATGGGCTACAGGGCAAAAAGTATCAAAGCAGACTTTCAAATCAAAAGCAGCAGCCAAAAAGGAACACGTGTGATATGCCGAATCAATCGCGAATATTTATCGTAGACGACCACCCTGTTTTCAGAAAAGGCCTGTCCCTGCTGATCAATGAAGAAAAGGATATGGTGGTCTGTGGAGAAGCGGAAGATGTAAATGAAGCCAAGCGGGCCATCGAACGCACATCACCGGATATGGTGATCGTGGACATCACCCTGAAAGACAAAAGCGGCTTGGAGCTGATCAAATTTCTTCATGATAAGGACGAAAACATGCCCGTCCTGGTGGTTTCCATGCACGAAGAATCCCTTTACGCCGAACGTGCCCTCAAGGCCGGAGCCAGGGGTTATATCATGAAAGAGGAAATGACCACCAATATCATCAACGCCATCCGGCATGTGCTTGCCGGAAAAATTTACGCCAGCCACACCGTGATCAGCAGCTTGATCGGTATGCCCGGCAGAAAAACAGAAGCCTTATCAGATCCGGTCACCACCCTTTCGGACAGGGAACTTGAAGTGTTCCAGCTCATCGGCAAAGGCTACGGGCGAAAGGAAATCGCCGAAATCTTAAGCGTCAGCGTGAAAACCATTGGAAGTTACCGCGAGTACATCAAACGGAAACTCAATGTGAAAAACTCACCTGACCTTATGAAACGAGCTATTGAATGGACTCGAGATTCACAGAGGTGAGATGGTCAAAAAATAAAGAATCACCAAAGACTTCGAACATACTCATATGAAAGAATGTTTTCGTCTTTCGTCATTATTGTTGCATCTTCTTCACGAGCCGTTGCCACAATGATCTGATCGGCAGGGTCGTTATGAAAAGGCTTAGGCAGCACCGTCGAGCGGTAGGATATAACCGGTGAAAGTGGGACAATCCTCAACTTTGGCATATTGAGGGCCGTATTTATCCAGTCTTGGGGATCACAGGAAATACCCAGCCTCTGTTTTTCAATAAGTTTACAGAATTCCCATGGAGAAATTGCGGATAAAAGCATCACGTCATACGTGGTTGTGTCGCTGATGATTTCTATTACCCTTTCCGATAGTCTCTGCGGATTCATGTTCCACCAAATCCATGTGTGGGTATCAAGCAGGTATTTCATTTGCATGCATCCCACATATCCCCACCCAGTGGCGATATGATATCTTTTTCAAAAACAAGGGTTTGAGAAAGCCCGCCTGGTTTGTGATTCATATCAACACTTCGACAGGGTGATATTTGAGCCAATGGCTTTCCACGCTTTGTCACCACAACGATTTCCTGTGTTTTGGCAACTTGATCCAGTATTTTCAAAGCATGCGATTTAAATTCGCTGATTCCCATGGTTTTCATATGATCATCTCCTTATGGAAACCATAGTAGTCAACTTAAATGACCATGTCAATTATGAAACGGGCGATTGAATGGAATCGCGATTCGCAAAAGTAATATATCTTGATATATTACATCGAAAGAGCTATATTTATCATCATATGATATTTCGAAATAATGAACAAATAGAGGTAAATATGCGACAAACAGCGAAATTGTTCATGAATGGCCGAAGTCAGGCAGTACGCCTGCCGTCCATCTACAGATTCGATTGCGATGAGATATACATCCGTAAAGACCCGGAATCAGGGGATATTATCCTTTCACGTAAACCTGGATCCTGGGATGATTTTTTCAAGCTTATAGATTCCATTAAGGTACCCAAAGATTTTATGGATGATCGGGACAACGACATATCTCCTGAAAAGGATTTGTTTTAATGGAAACGGAAATGCGGCTTTATATGCTGGACACCAACATGGCAAGCTACATCATCAAAGGAGAACCTGTTGCTGCGCGGGAACGCCTGATAAAAATTCCGATGTCTCGGATTTGTATTTCCTCAATTACCCAGGCCGAGCTCCTTAGAGGTGTTGCCAGAAAACCGGAGGCTCGACATCTTCCCATGGCGGTTAATGAATTTTTATTGCGGGTTGATATTCTGCCATGGGATTCGGAGGCGGCTGACACATACGCCCGTCTGCGAACAGTATGTGAAAGTGAAGGGATATCCGTTGGTTCCATGGACATGCTTATTGCAGCTCATTCTGTTGCTGTTGATGCTGTTCTGGTCACCCATGATCGGATTTTTTCCCGAATTGCACACCATATGGCCATTGAGGACTGGTTTGAGTAAGGCAAAAGTAATTTATTACACACGGAAAAAGACAATTTTTTTCATAAAAATAACTCATTTAGTACATACGTATGGATAATAAATGACATATTAAAATCAGCCAGCTAATATCAAGAAAACTCGTTGTTCTTAGACCCGCTTTTTATCAGGCTTTTTTTCTCAGACAAATGCATAATGGGCATTCTTCTTGTATTCGTTATTGAAACTACAACAACCATTCTGCGAAATGTGAGCTTATGGAAAAGTTCAGATTCGCTGTTAATGGGCAATTGATTTTAAAAAAACTCAAGCATCAAATTTTAACAGTTCCGCAATTAGTGTTATTTAATCGCAGGATTTTTTTTGCGGAATAAATGAACGCTGTTCATATTGCAGAACCTGATTATTTCAAACCATTTTCTGAAAGCAGGAAGAAAAGGCGATTGCCTATTAAGGATGACCGGATGATGATTCGGCTTTAAAAAAAACGCACAACAAAGATCTGGGGGGATTTATGAAGAAAAGGCATTTACTCGGTGGGGTTCTGTTTTTATGTTCCATACTTTTTTACGGTGCAACGGCATTTGCCTACAGCCAGCTTGTAGCTTTTGGTGACAGCCTTTCTGACAACGGAAATGCCGACGGCTATGGTTTTGGAGTATCATCAAATGGCCCAGTCTGGGTGGATTACCTGGCGGACGACCTTGATGTTGACTTGTTGGATATGGCTTATGGCGGTGCCAGAAGCTATGGTCATCCCACCTCAAAACCAGACGATGGTTCTGCCACAACCGGTTATACATTCGGATTGTCATGGCAGGTTGAGCACTATCTTGAATATTATACAGCCGATGAGAATGCTCTCTACACCTTGTGGATAGGTGGCAATGATCTGTTAAACCCTGATGGGAACTCCCCTTCTGACGTTATCACCAATGCTGTCCAGAACATCGGCAACGCCATTGGTTCTCTTTATGGTGCAGGAGCCAGAAATATCGTATTAATGAATATGCCCAACCTGGGAGCAACGCCCCTCATGAACGGACAAAACGGTATGTACAATATGCCTGACCAAGGCGCAGCCCTGGCCACCGGATTCAATATAGCTCTGCTTCAAGTCCAGTCATTACTGGAACTGTGTTCACCAGACTTGAATCTGTATTCCATAGATATTTTTTCGCTGATGAATGAATTCATTGCCGATGGAAAATTCGACAATACAACCAACATGCTTGCCTATGCCGGCGAGACCGATGACACCTATCTGTTCTGGGATCCGATTCACCCCACAACTCAAGCCCACAGACTGATTGCAGATGAAGTATCCAGTACAGTGGCACCGGTGCCGGAACCCGCGACCATGCTTTTATTCGGGACAGGAATTGCTTTTATTGGTGGATTCAGAAAAAAATATCAAAAATAATCCAGAACAGATTCATTGCCGTCAATAAAACAGGGGGCCATCAAAGCCCCCTGTTTCAATTCATAGATTTTTGCATTGCACAAACAACATCCCCGCCATTTTATAGCGAGATGATCGTTTATTTTTGGAGAGCCTTGATCTCTTTGACAATGGCTTTCAGAATCTGTTTCGCATCACCGGCAATACCCACGTTGGCGAATTTGAATATTTCGGCGTTGGGATCTTTGTTGATGGCGACCACATATTTGGCATTGGAAATACCGGTGGTGTGCTGAACAGCGCCACTGATACCACACGCGATATAAAGCTCAGGACGAACATTTTTACCGGTCTGGCCGATCTGAACGCCATGGTTGATCAGAACTTTTTCAACACAGGGACGGGTTCCGCCCACTTCTGCGCCGATCAGTTCTGCGATTTCCTGGATCGCGGCAAAAGAGACTTCATCGCTTGCGCCCATTCCAACGCTGACGATTTTAACCGCATCTTGAATATCCGCACCGTGTTTTTTGCTCTTGCTGCTTTCAACAACAGTGACATTCACATCCGCCGGATCGATGACCACATTGATTTCAGAAATTTCGCCGGTTCGTGACGCGTCTCGTTCAGGAACCTGAAAAACACCGGGGCGAACCGTGGACATCTGGGGTCTGTGCTCGGGGCAAAGAATCGTAGCCATGACGTTTCCGCCAAATGCAGGACGTGTGGAAACAAGAATCCGTTCGTCCATATCGATATCCAGTTCAGTACAATCCGCCGTACAACCGGTGTTTAGTCTAAAAGACACTCTCGGAGTCAGATCCCTTCCGATGGGAGATGCTCCGATAATGAGTATTTCAGGTTTATCCACCTGAGCCTGTTCGCAGATGATTTTGGTGTAAAGTTCAGTACGGTATTCCGCCAGTTCCGGGTGTTCGGCCACAAGAACACGGTCAGCACCGAAAGCGATCAGATCGGCCGCAAGTTTCTTAACCGTTTTGCCGAGAATGATGCTTGTCACCTGCACGCCAAGTTTATCCGCAAGATCCCGCCCTTTCCCAAGAAGTTCCAGAGAAATTTTTGTGAGCTTTCCATCATGCTGCTCAGCAAATACCCATACGCCTTTATATTTTGTCAAATCAGCTTTATCAGCCATTGTTCACCTCTAAATAAGAAATTTTGCGTTAAGTTTGTCCACCAGTTGACGAGCCACTTCTTCAGGAGTCCCTTGAAGCATTTCAACCTGACCTTTTTCAAGTTTGGGCGAATAGACTTTTCTGAGCTTTGTGGGAGAACCTTTAAGACCTAGATGGACAACATCTGCGGGGATATCGTCAACGCCCCAGACTGGGATTTCTTTGTCAAACGCTTCAACGACTTTATCAATGGGTGTTACACGGTATTCGTTAATCTCTTTTTCAACCGTGATCAATGCCGGTAACGAGGCTTCAATAACCCGTAACACATCTCCGAGTTTTTGTTTGATTCTGACTTTTCCATCGTTTACATCAATGCCAAGAGCATAAGAAAGAAGGGGAAGATTCAGATATTCGGCAATTTGAGGGCCAACTTGCGCGGTATTTCCGTCCATGGCTTCAACGCCGGTGATCACAAGGTCGAAGTCGCTTATTTTTTTGATGGCAACGCCAATGGTATACGATGTTGCCCAGGTATCTGCACCTGCAAATTTTCTGTCGGAAAGCTGGATAACCTCATCCACGCCCATGCAGAGAGCTTCGCGTAAAGCGCTTTCAACCTGGCTCGGCCCCATGGAAAGAACGGTGACTTTCCCACCGTGTTTTTCTTTCAACTGAAGAGCCGCTTCAATGGCGTTTTTATCAACGGGATTGATGATTGTCGGCAGACCTGATCTGATCAGGGAACCGTTCTCATCCCACTGGACTTTTGTTACATTGGGAACCTGTTTAATACATACAATTATATTCATAGTTTTCCTCTTATTCTAAAACCTTTGAAATATCTCATTTTAGAAAATCACTAAGGTTTTGCCTGTTTAATCGTTGCTGTATTTCCTGACAGTCTATTTGCTTTTGCTCATGAGCGCCGTCATTCCGATAATGGTCTTGTTGATTTCGAGGCTTGAGGCAACAATACCCTGATGCATGGCGAGTCTGAACAGCTTCTCAACGATATACTCTTTTGAATACCCATAGGAACCGTGGAACTGGACCGCCATTCGGGTGACTTCCTGAATCATCGGCGTTGTGAAGACTTTGACTTCTGCAGAGTCCACTTCAAAAGATTTGCCCGCATCCTGTTTGCACACAGCCTGGTATGTCATAAGGCGGCAGGCATCGACTTTGATCTTCATCTCACCAAGCATCCAGTAAAAACCCTGCATATAGCCCATGGGCATGCCGTTGACATTTCTCTGAAGAGAGTATTTTTTCGCTTCTTCAAAAGCACGGTGGCCAACACCGACCATTCCGGCTGCCTGCTGAATTCTTTCACCGGCAATCCATCGCAGAAGAATGTTAAAGCCTTCTCCTTGCTTGCCGAGGATATTCGCTTTCGGCACACGGACATCGGTAAAGGTGATATCGCAGGTATCGGCGCCTTCAAGTCCTGTCAGTTCATAATGTTTTGAGCAGCTTATGCCGGGAGATTGTTTGTCGATGATAAATGCGGTGGTGTTGTTTTTCTGGCCGAGGGAAAGATCCTTGCAGATGAAAACACCGTATCCGGGTTTGTTGGCCATACTGATGAATCGTTTGGTCCCGTTGATGATAAAATCATCGCCGTCAGGTCTGGCAGTTGTGGTCAGCATTTTGGGGTCGGAACCTGTATCCGGTTCCGTGAAAGCCATGGTGGCCCATGCCCGGCCGTCACACAAGGGGGGAACAAACTTTTTCTTTACGTCTTCACTGCCCCAGTGGCAGATGGTTTCGGCAACGCTGTTGTTCATCATAAAGGGTAGAAAGCTTGTGGAGGCTGTTTTGCCGAGCTCTTCAATATAAAGAATCATGTTGAAGTTTGATGTTCCAATTCCACCGTATTCCTTGGGGACATTGAAGCCCAGCATTCTGTTTTTAGCATAGATTTCCATGAGATCCGGCGGATAATCATTATGCTCTGCCATGTAAGCATCAATCGCAGGGATTTTTCTTTCGCTGAAATCCTTTGCGGCCTTAATTATCATTTTGTTTAGTGGTGAAAGCGTAAAGTCCATTTTTCCCCTTTTATAAAATGTATGGTTGAAATAACCGGAAACCCGTGAAAATCATACCCGGCATATTTTGCACACGAAATAAAAATATCCTTTAAGATAAATCCCTTAGAAAACGTTTTAAAAGCATTTGTTCTTCAATCGTGAGTTTGCTCAGTATCAAATCGTTAGCTGACTTTCTTGCCTGGAACAATTGGGTGATAAGATTATTGTCTTTGCGTGATGAAAGAAAAATCTTCTGGACGCGTTTGTCCTTTTCATCTGTTTCTTTTGTAATCCATCCCTTTTCAAGCAGCCGATCCAAAACCCCTGAGACTGTAGCATTATCAAGGACAAGACGATTCCCGATATCACTGGCTGTAACACCATCCTCTTCAAACAGTTCACCCAGAATCAAACCCTGTACCGTAGTCAGGCCGTATTTCTTTAGACGTTCTTTGAGGATTTTTTGAGCGTTCTGGTTGGCTTTAGCGACAAGAAAAACTATACAGTCGTTATATTTTATTCTATTATCCATTGCTGATTACCTTTCGTGTACTAACTATAATTTCGACACGAATAAGTCAAGATAATTTCAAGCAAATCATGCTTCTTGTGATCATTCAGAAACAGCTCTTTTCACACCGTTTTACCATGATATAGCAAAGCCGCATGGATTCCCTTATCACATGTTGATATCAAATGACGTTTCTCTAAGAATAGTTTAGAAACGGATTCCAAAAGGCCTGCAATGCCGATGTCATGTTAAGGATTAGCAACGATCAGATGAAGGGAAGGATATTAAGAATCTATCTGCCCCGGCATAACGATAAGACCGTACAGAGGCTGGACAATCAACCGCCGGTTCATGTCGGGTTATACAGCCAATGTCTTATCCCACCACGGCGTTCTGGATGAAGAGGTTCATTTCATCCAGACGCCTTTTAAAAAAAAGATTTGGCTGCCAAGGTGAGCTCTGCGCTGGGACTTAATCAGTTGTTTTAATTACTGCATTATCACTTCGTATCGCAGCGTCCAGTTCTTTGCGATGTTGAGCCACTGCTCCCAATGAGCCCGGTCGGTGGTGGCGTTGTAGCGGCCCCACAACCAGCCGGGTTGCTGCTCTACGCCATAGGGATCGCTAAACGTATTGCTCATTGAGCCGATTGGCACCACGAACTCGTCGTCGGCAATGGCGTGGCCGTGATACTCGCGGGTGTCAACGAAGTTAAATCCCCAGCCACCCCAGCCATTATCACCATGGATAAGGTAACCATAACGGGGATCGAACAGTTCGTGACCGCTTGGGTAGTTTTCATAGTCACCTGGAGGCCTTACCCAGAAGTTACCATGCAGCTCAAGCCAGAAGTTGTATCGTAACGCTCCGGGCACTTTCTTGACGACGAACCAGGCCCCAGCTGCCACGGTGTGCTCGTTGACTGCATATGGCTCCTGCCATACAAGCTGAGTTACAGGCACATCTTTGACAGTGACCACAATTGAGGCTGATCCGACCCTCACGTTCACGCCGTTGACCTTCTTATAAAGCTCACAAAACACCGTGTCGCTGCCCGGGAGTAGAAATCCCCTGTAAGAATCGCTCGAATTACCTTTGTGAAACTCTTTCTGAATCTCATCGGTTCCGGTCAGCTTTCCGAAGTTGTTTGTTGTCATCCACCAGTACGAGTACACTGACAGATCGTAGACTGGCGGATCAGTCACAGCTGTTATGGTGATTGTTGATCCCGGACCGACCTCGGGGTTGACCGGCTCCAGTCTCAGATCGATTGCCAGCTCCCGAACCTTCACCGTGGAGGTCGCCGAACCGATCCGTGTCTTTACACCGCCCTCGGTTCGATAGACATCCACCGTGACCGTGTCTTCGCCTTCGACGTGTTTGTTGGCCAGGTAGTAAACCCAGTTCACCTTTGTTTCGAACTGATTTGGGCCTGCCTGCTGCTCGCTGTTGATTATCTGACCTGCGTTTCCGGTGCAGATGAATTTGTAGCTGAGCTGCTTTGCAACTGTGTCGGTGGGCTCACCATCAGAAAATTTAACCTGCAATGTTTCCTGCCCGTCGAATGACACGGTCGGCGCCGCCGGGTCGAGTCTCACTATGGGGCTGGTGATGTCGACCAGCCAGGTATCGGTGGCGTTGGCGTCGGCATAGTGCCCCGCCTGTAGCATTGTCGCGAAACGGGCCTGAAGCGAGTCGACGGATTTCAGCGAATCAATGACTGCATCAGAGACTTGTTTTGCTGCCGCATCGGTCTTGGCGTCCGCCGTTTGCTCGATGACCTGAAGAAGCTGGTTGAAGCAATGCAAACGGAACTGGCTCGGCCCGCAAAGGGCCTGGATCAGATCATCTCCCGCCCCTTGATAGTCGCCGTTTGAGAGTTTTGCCACGGCTGCTGGTACATTTACCGCAGCCAATGCGGCGATGTCTCTGATTAGCGTCGGGGTGTTGTTTGAATCATACAGGGCGCCCATCGCATCGGCGTTTAGCGGTAACGTCACGTTGACGAGCACGGGCAGGACCAGGTCAGCGGTGAGACTTTCAAGCAACCGTTCCTGATATTCCTTCTTTCGCTCTGCCGAAAGCGTGCCATATTCACCCATCTGACCAAGGGACGGGCCAGTCACCGTAACCCGGTAGGTGGTCTTCTCTGCATCATCCGGGAAAAGCCGTAGTTCTATGGGATCGCACTTGCTCGAATTGTAGGCGAACTGAGACTGGAACACGTCAGCGAAAGTGGTAAGGGTGGAGCCCACCACGGACGGAAGAGGCCCTGCGAACTCCCGGACCTGCATCTCTGCCTCAATCGAGGATTCGCTGTTCGCGGGTACATATGAGACTCGGTCCACATAGACGTTGATCCTTCGTCTGTAGTCGTTTTGAATCTGAATGCTGTTCATCCCCACCTGGTGAAGGACCGAGACACCGCTCTTGCTCGTTGAAGGATCCACCACAACGCGAGCCGCAACACTGGTACGGCGCGCCAATTCGTGCAGACCCGTAAAGTACTCACACGCCGTCTGCAATGCCTGCCCAACGGCGTTTTCTGCCAGTGGATCTGTGCTGTTCGCAAGGGCTTCGGCAATGACACCCTGAAGTGCATCAAGCTCCGGTGCCGAACGAATCAGCTTGATTGCGAGCTCCTGGGCCTCGGGGCTTAGCATACCACAGCCGGAGTTGAGGTAGACCAGCGCCTCGGCCGTACTTCTGGCATTGAGGAGAGTCGCTTCGGAATCGAGCCAGCCCATCAGCACGGTGGTACCAGCTGAGTCACTTGCTGCCACAAAAACCGGCCCGCCTACGAAAACGGGAAGAGAGAATTCGCCGTTTGCCGCCACAGATGACTCACCCAGCACATCTGACACGGTCAGATCACTGACGGCAATCCGGCTCGATGCAGGTATTGCCACACAACCGGCGAGCGAGGTGGTGGCCAGATTGATCCTCGCCACAGGTTCCTCCAAGGCTGGCGGCCCTTTCGAACCGCTGCTACCGCATGCACTGGCAAGCATTGCGATACATAAAATCCAAAATCCCATCCGGACCCTCTGCATGTAAGTCATGACATACCTCCAAACTAAATAAATTCATTTATATATTCACTATAAACTGGCATACGTGGCTTGAGAGCCTGTTTGATTCATACAGATAGCCAAATAGCAACTTTGATGCCAGTTAAAGATCGAGGCATCCCAATGCACAATTATGATTGATTTTGCTTAAATATTAGATAGATAAGTATTTTTCCGTATAAATCAAATAGACGCGTTTCTGGCAAGAATGGCAAAAATGCCCATTGCCATTTTTTCCATTATATCCTATCAAATACCATGAATCATTTTGAGCAGATTTTATCCTTTTTCGAAAAAAAAAATCTCTGCACTCCTGGGGACAGGGACTATAACGTCAATTTTTGCAATGAACTTTTAAAAGCATCTGGAGCGAAGGAAGCATCCATCTGGGAGCAACATGGTGATGGACGGCTTTTTATACGTTATGGGACCAATGTATTGCCAGCTCATGCGGAAGACTTTTATCTCTGTGAAGGCGAAGGCATTACCGGCGCAGTAGCCCTGGGACGCAGGGCCATTTCGATTTCAAAAGCCGGAGAACATCCCGGGCATCATGATGTGCTTGATAAAAAGATAAATTTCGAGACCCGATCGATGATATCCGCACCCATTCAGTTTAACGGTATATTATTCGGCGTCTTGAACATCATCAATCATGAATCTGGCCGGGATTTCCCGTTTGACTGGCGGGCAAAGCTTTCCGCTGTGGCGGTGCTGTATGCCATGGCCTTGGCCACTTGCGGCCGATTGAATGAAAAAAAACAAAATCGTGTTGCCTGGAAGTCCGACAAAGCATCCCTTCCGGCAAAACAAACAAGTATTGTTGGTATCAGCGACGATATTCTGTCCGTGATTGATTTAGCTGTAAAGGCTGGCAAATCCGACATACCGGTGATTATTTATGGAGAAACAGGAACAGGGAAAGAACTGGCGGCCAGAAAAATCCATGAATCTGGCTTGCTCCGAGATAAACCATTTATCGCCGTTAATTGTGCCGCACTTCCGGAAACGCTTCTGGAAAGTGAGCTTTTTGGACATATAAAAGGAGCTTTCAGCGGAGCTGACCATAATCGCAAGGGCAAATTCATGGAGGCAGCAGGCGGCACCTTGTTTCTGGATGAAATCGCGGAAATGAGCTTGAGTTCTCAAGCCAAAATACTCCGTGTCCTTCAGGAAAAAAAGGTGGCGCAACTTGGCTCTGAAAAGGAGATTCAATGCAACGTCCGAATCATCGCCGCCACCAATCAGGACTTGCAGGCATTTATGACCGAAAACAAATTCCGCAAAGATTTGTATTATCGCCTTTGCGGCATGGAAATCAATATTCCTGCCCTGCGACATCGAAAAAATGATCTGGACTTGCTTGTGAAATACTTTCTGCGAAAAGCAACCTTTCCCTCTGAATTGAAAAGGGTGAATCAAGACATCCCTGAAATTTCAGAAGATGCTCTAAACATGCTATACCTTTACGACTGGCCGGGGAATGTTCGCCAACTGGAACAGGCCATTTTTGCTTCGCTTGCCGTGTGTAACGATCATCACATCAAACCGGCGGATTTACCCCAATGGTTTCACCAGGATTTGCTCAAGCAAAAATCAAATCCGTTTATGATTAATAAAAACGGTTCAATGAATAATGAACATAACGGGATCGAAAATCTTCTGGATCAAAAGAATCGTTTTTTAGAAGTCCTTGAGAAAACAAAATACAGTGGAACAGGCCGCTGGAATATTTCAGCGGCGGCAAAGGAACTGGGCATAAAAAGAAAAACGTTTTTCTACCGTATCAAAAAAATGCAGGAGAAAGGCTTGCTATAAAAATATGAACCAGCCATTTATTAACCCCCGACGTTCTCTTTTAAATTCCAGCCGAAAACTGGCTTTTCTGGTCATCGCTATGTTCCTGTTCTGCCTTTGGGGTGACCCCGAAAACAGTTTAGCCATGGATCAGGAAGCAGGCCGGATCATCAATGTCACCGGAAAGGTGGAAATTTTCAAAGGTGAAAGTAGAATTGGCCAAAAGGCTATCCCCGGTTTGGCATTAAACCAGGGAGATATTATATTTACAGGTGCAGATGGCTGGGCCGCCATTGTCCTTTCAGATGAATCCATGATTCAGCTCAGCGCCAATAGTCTTTTAAAGATCAAATCAGTTCTTGATCGTTCGGGGTTTGGTTCAGGACCTAAGGTTCTTCCCGCAGAAACTTCCCCTGAAAAAGCCAATTATCGTCTGGAAAAAGGTCAGTTGTGGCTTCGAAACAAAAACAGAGGAATCCATATCGTTATCGATACACCGTTTGTATCGGCAGGGATTCGCGGCACAGAAATCGATCTGTGGGTTAAAGAGGACAGGACGCTGTTAAGCGTTCTTGAGGGCCAGGTTATCGCAACGAACGACTTTGGCTCCCTTGTTTTAGAAGCATCTGAACAGACCGTGTCGGAAAAAGACAAACCCTTGACAAAACAATTGCTTTTAAGTCCGGATGATTCCGTGCAATGGACCATCCCTGTGAATCATTTACTTCAGGATAAAATATTATTTCTGACACGTGATGATTATCATTATCTCAAAACGGAGAAGGAAAAGTTTACAACTCAATTATCTGCAACCCCTTATGATTCAAGGCTGCTTATACAGTCGGGCAACATTTATCGAGATCTGGGGCAAAGCGAAGCAGCGATAAAGGTTTTTAACCAGGCGCTCGCTCTTGAACCTGATCAGGAAGAGGCTTCCATCGGAATCGGCTGGGTATATTTGGACAAGCACATGCCGGATCAAGCTTTAGAGTGCTTCAATCGTATAAAAAAGCATTCAGCATCTCTGCTTCTGGGTAAAAGCGTGGGATTGTTTCAAAAAGGGTTAACCGACTCCGCGCTGAATTCTCTTGACGAGGCCATTCATGAGTTTCCCGATTATCTACCCTTTCAGTCCTTTGCCATCCAGGTCCAAATATATTTACGGGAATACCGGAATGCCTCTCAATCAATTGATAAACTTTTGAAACAATATCCTGACCATGCGCCCTTTTGGTTTATGGATGCATTATTGAAGCTTTCAAAGGGAGACAAGAATGGAGCCCTGGATTCAGTTCGAATGAGCTTGAGTTTTTCTCCCAACTCCCCCAGCGCCCATATACTCGCAAGTTATGTGCATCAGGCAATGTACGATCTGAAAACGGCCAAAGAATATAATAATCATGCCCTGTCCCTCAACGAAGACAACTGTGCCGCCTTAAATAATGCGGCAAGGCTGGAGTTCGCCGACGGAAATTTATCAGAAGCATACGGGCTGATTGAAAAAGCCACGGCGATTTCCCCGGGTAATCCTGAAACATTGACCCTGGAAGGGTTTATCATGCTTGCAAAGCGCCAGACCAGATCAGCCATAAGCTCTTTCACAAAAGCAATCGATGGTGATGCCGGCCTGGGTGACCCTCATCTGGGGCTTGCGCTGGCCCATATGCGTCTTGGCGATTTGAACCGTGCATTTGATGACGTTTCAAATGCGGTGGTTCTGGAGCCAAGACGGTCGATTTTCATGAGTTACTGGGCAAAAATGCTTTATCAGGACAAACGGTTTCAAAGGGCGCTGGAGCTGTTGGACCTTGCTGAGAAACTGGACCCAAACGATCCCACGCCTCTCTTATATCGTTCCCATATTTTGCATGATCTCAACCGTCCGGTTGAAGCCATTGACGCGCTCAATTCAGCCATTGCGAAAAACGGCAACCGGGCGGTATATCGTTCTAAATACCTGCTCGACCATGATCTGGCGATAAAAAACGTCAATTTAGCGCGTATATACAGCCAATTAGGAATGTCCGAATGGGGAGACAAAAAAGCCTGGGAATCGGTGAAGTACGATTATGACAACTCGGCAGCCCATGATTTTCTCGCCAATGATTTAGAATTCCTGTCAGGCGGAGCTGGAGTTACGGCAGAAAGTGAAGGTTTGAAGGCGTTTTTAATGAAACCGTCTAATATCAATACCTTGAACACCTTCAACGATTATACCCTGTTCTTCGATCAACCCAAAATCTGCGGCACTCTGGCTGGCGCAGCAGGAAATCACGGCTATTATGCGGGAGATCTTGACATCTTTGGCGCCATTCCGTCGTATGATCTGGCTTTTCGATTCCAGGGCACACGGGAATATACGGATGGCTGGAGAACGGACAATGACGAAGGCCTGATACAGACCAGAACCAGCCTCAAATGGGACGCCACTCAAAGCAGTACATTTTCTGTCAAAGCGACCACAAGGACTCGTGAGGCCACTGATTCCGCAACCAGAACACGTTATTATTCATCACCGGACCAGGAGAATAAAGCGTCTGATGATATTGTCAATGCGGGCATAGGTCTTTATCATCGCCTTTCCCCCCAGACCAGTATCATGCTTTACACGAAAAGACAGTTTGAAAATGAAGTGAAATCGACGGTTCACTCGTATACATTTGTCTCACCTTACACTTTACAAAACTGGTACAGACAGGAATTGGATGAACCATACACATCAGCTCAAGCCCAATTCTATCATCGAATGGACACGCATCAGTTCATATGTGGGGCCTATCAATACTGGAGCGACAGGAAATATGAGGGGTCAGGTGATCTGTACCTTGACAACGCGGGCGATTTGATTCCCCTGCCTTCCGACCAGTCCATTCTCACCGACAAACATAGACGTCAACAGAGCTATTATATTCACGATATCTTTCAACCCAATCAATACCTGAGTATTGAAGCTGCCGTCTATTATGATCTGACAGAGGATGTGAACAGTTATTACGGTCTTGGCTGGAATCAGGAAATGATTAATCCAAGGTTCGGAGTAAGAATAACTCCCACACCGCAACAAACCTACAGTTTTGGTTACACAAAATATTTAGATCCTTTTATGGCGGTAGAGCGGATTGATCCCATCGACACCGCCGGGCATGCCGTTCCATACTATTATGAAGGTTCGGTCATCGAATCAATCTTTGCGGGATTTGACTACGAATGGAAACGAGGCTGCCTGTTTATCAGGTTTTATAACAATGAACCTGATTATAAAACCACCGATAGCGTGAACGGCAACAAAGTGGAAAAATCGTATCATAACAGGTATAAAGGTTTTGAGACGGCCTTTAATCAGATCGTCTTGAACACCTTTGGCCTGGCTGGCGGCTATACATTTTTCGATTTTGACAAGGATGAATACACACCAGATCTTCAAGGTAACAATCACTGGCTCTGGGGGAGCTTGACCTATTTCCATTCCAGCGGGTTTTCCGCCAGTCTCAAGCATTCATACTATTATTCCGGTTTTGACAACCCTTCCATCGCTCAACGTGATTTCAATATCACAAATGCTTTTTTCCAGTATGAGTTTCCGGCCAAATGGGGCAAGGCCGGTTTTGAAGTCTTAAATCTGTTTGATACTCATTTTGATGGCACCTGGCTGTCGGATGTCGCCGGAAGGGTTCCGGATGTTAAATACAATTTTAACGTTCAGATCAATTTTTAGGTTATGACAGCAAAGCATGCAACCGCAAACCGGCTGGCTCTGTCCGGTATGATTTTCATCATGCTCCTTACACCTGCCGCGTATCGGACGGACTTGGTCAGCCGGATCGAATCCTATGCTTATGATTCTCTTTTTCTGCTGCGCGGCCCTATCTCCATACCGGATGAAATCGTTATTATCGCCATTGATGAACCGTCATTTCGCGTGATCGGCAAACAATGGCCGTGGCCCAGAAATCTTCATGCCGGCCTGATTAAAAGTCTTTTTGATAACGGGGCTGAAACCGTGGCTGTGGACATAATTTTCTCAGACCCCTCTGTCCCGAAAGCGGATCAGGATCTGACGGCGACCATTAAAAACCATCCCAAACTGGTTTTAGCCGGAGGCCTCGATCAAATTGATCGGGGTAACTATATCCACCAAATGCTTGTCCTGCCCTACAAAGATTTCATTTCAGAACGCTCGCTCATTGGGATAAATGTGTTGCCGGTGGACAAAGATGGTTTTGTACGCCAAGCCTTATTGAATATTGATCATTTCGCGTCTTTCGCAAACCTGGCCGCAACGGTTCAGCTGGCTGATCATTTACCGGATACAACTAAACACAACGTTGAAGATGAGGATAAGGGAAAAATAAATATCAATTTTTATGACCAGCCGGGGAGTATAAAAACCGTATCTTATTACCAGGCGCTACGCCCTGAGCAGTACCTTCCAAAAAACTTTTTCAGGGACAAGCTGGTCTTCATCGGTTTTTTGCTTCAGAATGTTCCATCGGTCAGTGAAAAACAGCCGGATCACTATCTTGTTCCATATAGCCGCCAAAACGCCAAAACCATGTCAGGCGTTGAAGTCCATGCCACGATTGCCGCCAATCTATTGCGCAATCAGACGATTCGGTGGGTTCCGAATCCATATTTAATTGCATGCGCGCTGTTCATCTGGGGGCTGCTGATCCTGTCAGCTTCGCGGTTGAAGATCACAGGTCTCTGTTTAATATTTGTATCAATGTTGCTTTTAACGGCAGGCTCGGCATTCATTCTATTTCGGTCCTACGCTATTTATCTGCCAGTTGTCCTGATTGTTTTTCCATTGTTGACCGGTTTTACAACCCATATCGGGTTTCAGTATTTTTTTCTGTTCAGGGAACGGCGTTTTATCCATAAGGCTTTTTCTGCCTATATTTCACCGGTTTTAGTCAAATCGATCCTGCAGTCTCCGGAAAAACTAAAACTCCGGGGAGAATTCGTAGACGCGACCGTTCTGCATCTTGATATTAAGGGGTTTACATCCCTTGCCGAAAAACTTCCTGCTCAAGAATTGGTTCAAATTCTCAACACATATTTAGGCGCTTTCGCCGAGGTTGTGTTCAAGCAGCACGGGATGATCGACAAATTCATCGGGGACGGAATCATGGCTGTCTGGGGTGCGCCTGTCACTCAGCCCAATCATGCCGATCTTGCTTGTGGGGCGGCACTTGCAATGCTGGAAAAACTTGATGAGTTAAATTCAATGCAGACCTCATCCCACGATATTCGCATCCGTATCGGTATCAACAGCGGCAGGATGCTTGCGGGTAATGTCGGGGCTGAGAAATTTTTCAATTACACCGTCCATGGCGATGATGTGAACATGGCCGTACGACTTGAAGAGATGAACAAAACCTATGAAACACAGATCCTGATCGGAAAAAACACCGTCATTCGGCTGAATGAACCATTTGTTGTAAGAGAGATCGATCAGGTTGTCTTGCGGGGAAAACAAATACCCGTGGTTATCTATGAACTGATGGGGAAATCCTTCGACCATCCGGAAAAAGCAGATGCCATTGAAGACGTTTTATGATCAAGGGCTAAAATTATACAATTTTAATTACCGTTTGCAGACTTGAATATGAATTGTGAGTTAAGTATGTTATCGGAACCATATCGTTCAAACAGCGGTTAAAGAGAAAAATAAAATACCGGGTGTGGGAGAAATAAAGGATCAAACAATGGCTTTACCCTGGAAAGTTTTAGACCGTTTCATCTCTGACAACGAAATTCTGGAACTACGCCAGCGTGGCGAACGGGATTTTATTATCACTCTGGGGTCCAACGTGCTGATGAACAGCAGTGCCCAGCGTTCAGAAATGGCTCTGGGGTATCTTGGGTGTCGATCAATTGAAAACCACCCGGCTCCCCGGGTTATGGTGGGAGGACTTGGCATGGGCTGCACGCTTCGGGCTGTTCTGGACTCCCTGCCGTCCACAGCCGAAGTGGTGGTGGCAGAGCTTAATTCCAGAATCGTCGAATGGTGTCGGGGTCCGTTGTCGAATCTCACCGATGGGGCTGTTTCCGATCCCCGGGTGGCAGTGGTTCTGGGGGACGTGACCCAGCTCATCTGTAACAGCACCAGAGAAAAAACCGGCAGCGGGTTTGATGCCATTATCCTCGATCTCTATCGCGGCCCCCATGCCCATACCGATAAACGGGATGATCCGATCTACGGCAGCCGGGCCATCGAACGAACACGCTCGGCGCTCAACCCAGGCGGAACCTTCGCCGTCTGGGGCGAAAACCATGATGAAGGTTTCTTCAAGCGTCTTGCCTGCGGAGGATTTTCCGTGGTCAGTGAGCGACCGGGCAAAGGTGGTTATCGCCACGCTGTTTTTCTGGCCACTAAAAAATAACTCTGCGACACAAAATCGAGTGTGATTCAATAAATTAATCCAGATCGAATATCCCTCTTGCCATCATTAAAAATATATATTAGCATACGACACCATTTCAACAAAGCTGACTTAACAAAGCAAACTCCTTAGCAACATACTATTATATATACTTTTTTACGATGTGGTTCAGTGTATTGGCTATCATTTTATTCCAATATCCTGATTTGTCGATGACAGAACAGTAGACTGATGTTCGTGCTTCACGATCAAGTTTTTATTGATTATGGCTCAGGCCTGATCACTGGGCTGCGGTGATGAAGTTCC
The DNA here is from genome assembly GCA_041660385.1 of Desulfobacteraceae bacterium. Taxonomy (GTDB): domain Bacteria; phylum Desulfobacterota; class Desulfobacteria; order Desulfobacterales; family Desulfolunaceae; genus DYJE01. Next base: position 57,949 of record JBAZWJ010000034.1, read on the forward strand.
AAATCACAAGACAGTGGACACATAAAAACAATGTGACTGAACACGAATCATTCAACAAAAGGGAGAATGTATGAGTGCGTATATGAATAAACCTTGGCTGAAATTTTACGATGAAGGCGTACCGGCAAATATTCCTTACGTTACGGAAACAATGGTGGATATCTTTGACCATGCGGCCAGGGATTTTAAAGAAAAAATCGCCTTTGTTTCCCAAGGTTATGACTTAACTTACGGAGAATTAGACGATCAGGTCAAACGTTTCGCCACATGTCTTAATGACTTCGGCGTGCAAAAAGGCGATAGCGTTTCCATTCATCTGCCCAACATATTGCAATGCGTCATTGCTTATTACGCCATTCTGAAAATTGGCGCAAAAGTGGTCATGAACAATCCCATGTACGCACCTCCTGAGCTGGAGCATCAGTTCCAAGACTCTGAAAGCGTTGTCATAGTCACCCTTGATCTTTTCAGCAACACCATCATTGATCTGAGACCCAAAACCCGGATCAAACAGATTGTCTGTGTGGCCCTGACCGATTATCTCCCACCCACAACCGACCCGGCCACGGTGATGTCCGTTCCTCCGAAACCGACAGAGGATGTTTACCTGTGGAAAGAACTCATGGGGAAATATCCTCCCACACCGCCGATGGTTGAAGTGGGCGTGGATGATATTGCCCAGCTTCAATACACCGGAGGCACAACCGGCGTCTCCAAAGGCGCCATGCTGACTCACAGCAATTTAAGCAAGCAGCTTCAACAGATGTCCGCCTGGGATACGGAGACGAATCGCGGAGACGATAAAGTCATGATCGGAGCTCTGCCTTTCTTTCATGTCTATGGTCTTTCTGCGGTGATGAATCTCACGATTTACTACGGTTTCAAGACCATTTTAACGGGTCGGCCCACACCGGAAGTTCTCATTGACATGTTCAAAACCTACCGGCCCCAAGCCGCCTGTCTTGTTCCCACCATGTTTATTGGCATGCTGAACCACCCGGACTTTGACTCCCTTGATCTATCGTGCATTGATCGTCTTATGTCCGGCAGCGCACCCCTGCCCCTTGAAATCATCAAGGCCTATGAAGAGCGGAGCGGAGCCCGGATCAACGAAGGTTTCGGCCTAACGGAGGCATCGCCGGTCACCCACTCCAACCCCTATCATACCGTTCAGAAAACCGGGAGCATCGGAGTTCCTTATCCGGACACCGACGTCCGACTGGTTGATCTGGCTGAAGGTCTCACCGATGTACCGATTGGGGAACAGGGTGAACTGATCGTTCGAGGCCCCCAGATCATGACCGGATACTGGCACCGCCCGGATGAAACAGCCAATACACTCCGTGACGGCTGGCTGTATACCGGTGATATTGCCACCATGGATGAGGATGGGTATTTCTATATTGTGGACAGAAAAAAAGACATGATCATATCCGGCGGATTCAATATTTACCCCCGCGACATCGACGAAACACTATATGAACACCCCAGCGTTCTTGAAGCCTGCGCCATCGGAATTCCACACCCCACTCGGGGGGAACAGATCAAAGCCTTTGTCGTACTTAAGCAAGGGGAAGTCACCACTGAAAAAGAGTTGATCGATTTCTGCTCAAGCCGCCTTGCCAAATACAAACTCCCGACGATGATTGAATTCAGAACGGAATTGCCCAAGAGCACGGTGGGTAAAATTCTCAGAAAAACCTTACGACAAGAAGAAAAAGCCAATTTAGTGTAACCCCCTCACACCCCAATAAAAAGCACCGGTATCAGACCATGCCGGTGCTTTTCACTTTCGCTGACCGCAGGCCAATCAGGAGATTGGTGATCCCAGGGGCACAATCAACGGAACGGATGCAGAGATAAGCCGGATATCCACAGCTTGATGGCGATCAACGAAATCACCGTCCAGTTCAACGGGGATGGGGATATCCGATTGTATGAGGATTTTTTGTCCTTTGAGATAGCTCACATCTTTCAACATGTCTATCTTGAGAAATTTGGCAAAGAAAAGATATTTTGCAAGGCTCAGGATGCTTTCCTTCGGGAGAACAACGACATCAAGAACGCCGGTAGTCACACCGGCCTTATAGGCGATTTCGCAAATTCCGGCGTAATTGCGGACATTTCCGATGATCACCGCTTTTCCTTCATAAACAATGGGATCGTCGTCAACGGTCACGCGATAGGTGGCCCCTTCGGAGCTGAAAAGGGCACGAATAAAAGGCGCGACATAGGTCAGATTGCTGACTTTTCCTTTACGGATTTTTTTGACTTCTTCGGTGACCCTGGCATCAAACCCCACACCTGCCACCATGATGAATTTTAACCCGTTCATCACGCCCACATCAGCCATGATGATACTCCCCTTTTCCACCAGATCGGCGACCATTTCTTCCTTCTGGGGTAAAGACAGATCCTTTCCAAGAAGATTGGCATTGCCGGTGGGGAAATGAAGCAGAGGAACCGTGGAATGGTCAGGCAGACCATTGATGATTTCATTGAAAGTTCCGTCTCCGCCCACCACCACAACCCGATCTTTTTTTTCGGACAATGACGCGATCATGTTTTTCCCGTCACCTGCAAATCGGGTCAGGTAGGATTCCACCCGGTGGCCTCTGTCTTCAAGGATGCCTTGAAGTTTCTCCATGCGTTTCCCGGTATTACCGCCACTCGATATGGGATTTCCAATAATCACGATATCCATCTTTAAGTCCTTTCAGCGTGTTGGGGGCTTTTCAATTTTTTTTATTCGTATCCCAATTCCTTGTAAAGGGATAGTTTAAAATCTGCCTTTCCTTGTAGGTCGGGCGTGATCCCTGACTTTACCCGATAAATAATACTGTGAAATGAATTAAAAAGAGCGAACGTCGAACATCGAATAAAGGATTGTGCCATTTGATATGTACAAAAGTGATCAAAATACATGGATAGGAATCAAATGGTTTATGTTTTTTTGATTCAAAATTAAAATAGATGAAATTTTTAGAATGCTTCATTAAAGCGATAGAGATGGTTCAGCCATTATTCAATGTTCGATGTTCAGTGTTCGATGTTCGACGTTCAATTTTCCATTATTCAATTTTCCACTTTCATTTCACACCAACTAGGCCTTTTACCTACCCCTCTTCCGGCCCTCGACCTGAACACAATACGGTCATCAGCGGATTTATCATTTGCAGTAACCGGGTTAAGTACATGAACGCTGTTGAGCCTTGGAACAAACGTTTCAGAGTTTTATGAACAACCGGATAGAAGTACGAAAGGACCAGAAAAAAATGAGTCAATCAATGCCCACCGTATACTCCGATGTCACAACATGTGTCGATGAAATCATCGGCCGTGTTGGAAAAACCATCGTTTTCGGAATGCCTCTGGCTTTGGGGAAAGCCTATCCCCTTATCAACGAAATCTACAGGCGGGCAAAAGAGGACGCGACGATCAACCTGACACTTGTCAGCGCTCTTGCCCTTGAAAAACCCAGATGGGCCAGCGATCTTGAACGAAGAATGCTTCAACCCATTGTTCAGCGCATCTGGAAAGACGTTCCCGACCTGGATTACATGACCGACCTTCGAAATAACAACCTGCCGCCCAATATCACCATCCGGGAATTCTTCTGCAAAGCGGGTGGGTATGTCAACGTGCCCCATGCCCAGCAGGAATACGTCAGTTCCAACTATACCCATGTGGTCCGGGATTTAATCCGAAGCGGCATCAACGTGTACTGCCATCAGATAGCAAAAAAAGAAATCAATGGTGAAACCTTCTACAGCGACAGTTGCAATGCAGATATTGGAGATCTGGTTGATCAGATGATAGCCGAAGAACTTAAGGGAAAATCCGTGATTCACGTCGGCCATGTAAACAAACACCTTCCTTTCATGTTCGGCGATGCTGTAAACAGACCGGAACGCTACCACATGATTCTGGAAGACGAGGCCTATCACTTCCCGCTGTTCTGTGTTCCCAAGGCATCCGTTACAATGCAGGATCATATGATCGGCATGTATGTCAGCTCCCTTGTCAAAGACGGGGGAACGCTTCAGATCGGCATCGGTACCCTCGGTGACGCCATTGCCAGCGGTTTGATATTGCGGCACAGCAATCCCGAAGCCTACAAACGATTCCTTCAATCCTCCGGCATGGAGGAAAAATTCGGGGAGATGATCGATAAAACAGGCGGTCGTGATCCTTTTGATGAAGGCCTTTACGGAGCCACTGAAATGCTGGTGGAAGTGTTCATCAGTCTTTACAAAGCGGGCATCATCAAGAGAAAAGTTTATGGAGACACGGCTATTCAGAAACTTCTTAATTCCGGAGTCCTTCGGGAAACCCTCACTTCGGAAGCCGTGGAAGCTCTGCTTCATGAAGAGCCGTTCAGCCCCGTGATGACAGAAAACGGATTCAACACCTTGAAAAAATACGGAGTTATCCGTAATGATCTGACCTACGGCAACTACCACATCGTGAATGGTAAATCCACCTGGTCCACGGATTTCAGAGATCCAGAAAACAGAAAGCGCGTAGCTTCGGAGTGTATTGGACCACAGCTGAAAAACGGAGTCCTGATTCACGGCGGTTTTTTCATCGGGTCAAACGGATTTTATAATGAACTCCATCGGATGGATGACGACGAGCGCAGACAGTTTGAAATGACCGGTGTGAACATCGTGAATCAGCTATACGGCAACGAAGAGCTGAGAACGCTTCAAAGAAAAGATGCCCGTTTCGTCAATGCCGGAATGATTCTCTCCATTCTCGGTAATGTTTGCTCAGACGGTCTTGAAAACGGCACCGTAATCTCCGGTGTGGGCGGCCAGTACAACTTCGTCTCCATGGCCCATGCCCTGCCCGACGGCAGACTGATCATGATGATCAAAAGCACCCGCCAGAAAGGTGCCAAAATCCTTTCGAACATCGTGTTCAACTACGGCCACACCACTGTTCCACGTCACTTACGAGACATTGTGGTCACGGAATACGGCATTGCCGATCTGCTGGGAAAATCCGATAAAGAAGTGATTGCTGCAATCCTCAACATCACCGACTCCAGGTTTCAGGACGGTCTTCTCACCCAGGCGAAAAAAGCGGGAAAAATCCCCATGGATTATGAAATACCTGTCCAGTTCCGAAACAATACGCCTGAAATGCTCGAAAAGGTCTTTGCCCCGTACAGAAAAGAAAACTATTTCAAGCCCTTTCCTTTTGGAACTGAATTTACTGAGCAGGAGCTTGTTATTGGTAAAGCATTAAAATCATTCAAAGCCTCCATGGGTACCAGCAAAGTCGCCACCCTCAAAAGCCTTTCCGGCCATCTTGTCCGGTCGGTTCCCCCAACCGCCGCCCCCTATCTTGAAAGAATGGGGCTCCATGTCCCCACATCGTTGAAAGAAAGGCTGATGCAAAAAGTTGTTGTCTGCGCCTTATCTTCCACCGGAGCCATTTGATTCCTTTCCTGTTCGAAGTCCATTCTTCAAGATATTAATTAATCTCCGGCCCGGCTTGGGTCGGAGATTTTTTTATGGATAAATATCCGACCCCGTTTTCATAGGCGGTTCAAACAACGACCCACCAGACTCAGAAAGAGAACACAATACCGATAACATTCACGTTAGCTAAGCATAACGACTGAACCGCTTGACAAATCCGTTTGGGGTATTATTTTGTCTGCCCCGCATCAGTTGAATTTGCCCGCACACCTGCCGTCGTGAAATGGGGGCTTGCACGATACGATGTCCCGGTTTTCCACCTTTGCCGTCTTGCCGTGGACCGCCCCATGCAGAGTAAGGGGCTTGGCGGGCAACTTTTGTTGTCAGCAGGTCAGCGCTGCATCAAAGCTTCACAGGACGTCGGAGGAGTCGCATTGCTCATCGACGCAAAAAACAATGATGCGGCCCGATGGTATGCCGGATATGGAGCCATTCCGCTCCAGGACAATCCCCTCGCTGTTGTTTTACCGTTATCGACCATCCAAAGGACGCTTTTTTCAGCCGGTATCAAGACCTGTTGACAACAGAAGGAAAGACCCAAAAAGAAAGATGCGTAAGATCTCCCTGGAATTATGGAATTACCGAGTTGTTTTTTTGTAACAAATTATTTGACATATAATGTAGATATATTTTCCAATCTTTTTCTTTGCCCGAACCAGAATCAGATAAGATAATATAATAGAATAATGATAATCTCGCAGGTATTGATAAGATGTCGTTCATGACCGGTGCAAATCTTTGGTTTGGCATTTTAAGCATAGATTGGTCTTGATATGTCAAGGATAAAGATTTGATCCTGGTTCGGATGCTTGAAAATCACAAATCAAGGCAGGACCCGCTATTTGACCCTAAACATCTCGCCTCAGCGAAAATTAGGATGGACCTGCGATATTAGAGGTCGTGGTTTCGTTAATTGTATTAATCTTCCCCTCCGTCTCATACGTTCCCAACAGCTTTACCTTCGGGGGTTCCCATTTCTTTTTCGATTCGGATAGTACTTCCTGATGCTTTTCCATCGTCATTCTCCTGTGAGTTGTTTCTTGGCATCGATAAGGATAAGAACTTGATTTGGTAGGTAGATAGTATAGGGAGCGCAGACTTGTATGTCAAGAAAATCTTGGCTACAAAATGTAGGTGCTGCGCTGATAAACGAGTTGAGGCCGAACGGGGTCAAAAGAAGCCGAACGGGGTCAAAGCCGAACGAGCCGAACGGGGTCACCCATTAAAGACCCGTGTCAAGAGAAAAAACACTTCTCCTCCTCAAATCAAAAAGTTTTTTTTGTTTGACTCTGAGGTAGGTTGAAAAAAATGGACACCAAAGTTAATGTAAACAATTAACGGAGGTGAGGAATGAAGAGAGGACCCAAAGGCCGATATTCAAAGGAGGTTCGTAGGGAAGCCGTAAAACTGGTAATAGAGGGAGGAGTCTCAGCGTATGAAGCATCGCGCCAGCTTTCACTACCCAAAACGACCCTTGAGAATTGGGTGAAATCGTCCCGGAGCGGCAAGTTGAATGAGATTGGTGGTTGTGAGCGTCCCCTGACCGAAATCGAACAAGAGCTTGAGCGTGTAAAGCGAGAACTTGCCTGGGTAAAAGAGGAACGTGACATCCTAAAAAAAGCCGCCGCGTACTTTGCCAAGGAGTCGCTGCAAGGTACGCGACGATAAAACAGCTTCGAAAAGAGCATTCGATCCCCCGGCTGTGCGAGATACTGAATGTTTCGGCAAGTGGTTATTATATCTGGCTGAATCGTCCGCTTTCAAGGCACGGGAAAGAGGAGCTCCGTCTCGAAATAGAAATTAAAGCGGCTCACAAGAGAAATTATGAGACCTATGGCCCGGAACGATTACAGGCCGATCTTGCTCGGCACGGGATCCATGTGGGAGTTCATCGGATAAAACGCATACGCAGGAAGCTCAATCTTCGATGCAAACAGAAAAAAAAGTTCAAGGCTACGACAAATTCAAATCACGGGCTTCCGGTTGCCGAGAACCTTCTTGATCAGAACTTTGTGGCCGAAGCACCAGGGGTTCGATTTTCTCGGACAACACGTACGCAAATACAAAGGCAAACTGATCATCAAACCTTCAAGGAAAAATGTTCAGACCTTTTTGCAAACGATCAAAGAGACGTTCC
>JBAZWJ010000035.1:0-64693 GCA_041660385.1 Desulfobacteraceae bacterium
CCATCGTCTTATCTCAGATCTGACACAGTGGAATCATGAAGACCGTTTTGTTCAGCTTGCATGGGCAAAAGAATACTGGAAAGAAAAACAAGAAACCAACGAAACTCAAGAACAGGAAGGAGACCTCGCATGATACTCGAATTACATATTCTTCAGAATTTCGCACCATCCAATCTCAATCGTGACGATACCAATGCCCCTAAAGATTGCATATTCGGAGGCCACCGGCGGGCACGTATTTCAAGTCAGTGCATCAAACGTTCTGTGCGATGGCATAAATCGTTTGCAGAAAACGTTAGATCTGGTGGAGGCGATCTTGGTGTGAGAACGAAAAGACTAAAATTCCGTTTGGCCGGTATATTTGTCGATAGTTTCAAGAAAGAATCGGAAGCTTCCGGCAAGGTGGCGTCCATGGTTATTGACTTGATTGGATTAAAACTTAAAGATCCAGAAAAAACAGAATACCTACTGTATTTTGGAGAAAATGAAATCTTGGAACTTGCTCAGATCGGAAATGCTCATTGGGGCATTCTTTTGGCAGAAAGTGAAAAAACAGAGGATACTGCAAAATCTGAAGAAGTGAAAAAAAAGAAAAAAAGCAAAACGAGCAATGAAGAAATGAAACCCGTGGAGGCTGCCCTCAAAGGTGTGATCGGCAAGTCCAGAACTTCAAATCAAAGTTACGCTGCGGATATCGCTTTGTTTGGTAGAATGGTGGCAGACGATAAAAACATGAATGTGGATGCCGCCTGCCAAGTGGCCCATGGTTTATCAACCCACAAAGTTGACATGGAAATGGATTATTTTACGGCCGTGGATGATCTTCTCCCTGAAGATTCATCGGGCTCCGATATGATCGGCAACGTTGAATTCAACAGCTCATGCTTTTATCGCTATGCCAATATTGATCTAAAAAAACTGGGTGAGAACCTTGGTTCCGGAAACAGTGACCTTCTTGTGGCAACCGTCAAGGGGTTTGTTGAAGCAAGTATCAAAGCTGTGCCAACAGGCAAGCAGAACAGTATGGCTGCTCAGAATCCTCCAGAATATGCGCGGGTGATTATCCGGAATGACGGTTTCCCCTGGTCTCTTGCCAATGCCTTTCAAAAACCAATTCGTGCAGGGCATACCGTATCAATTGAAGAAGCTTCAATTGAAGCTCTTGATTCGTACTATAAAAAACTTGATAAAGTTTACGGCTCTGATGGTGTTATATGCGATTCATTCATGAACCTTATCACTGAGGAAGGAAGCCTGAAAGGCATCATTGCTGATGTTTCCAGGACATTAAAAACCTTGGTTGAGGAGGAAAAATGAAAAGTGTCCTGCTGATGGCCTGTGGTGGCCCCATGCAATCATGGGGTATCCGCAGCCGTTTTGAAATCCGGGATACGGAACGGGAACCTTCCAAAAGCGGAATTATAGGTCTGATTGCTTCCGCACTTGGACGGGATCGGAAAGATTCAATTACCGATCTTGCCTCATTACGAATGGGTGTTCGGGTGGATCGAGAAGGCATTATGAAAAAAGATTTTCAAACGGTTCAACAAGTGGCCGTGGCAAGTGGTGGAACTCCTTCAAACCAGATATCTACCCGATATTATCTTGCAGATGCTGTTTTCCTTGTGGGTCTGGAAGGGAATCACGAGTTGTTAGAAGAGATACACCATGCAATTAAACACCCCAAACGTCCAATTTTTCTCGGAAGAAAGTCCTTTGTTCCAAGTATACCACTTTATCTTGCAAATGGATTATTGACGGATAGAACTTTGGATGTTGCCTTTCAAGAGTTTCCACCACTCGTTCATTTATTCGATGAGATAGAGAATAAAAAAGAAAAAACGATTGAATTCATGCGCGTTATCATTGAAACAGATGAAAAGACTTATGATGTCAGAAAAGATCAACCAGTCAATTTTGACATAGAAAACAGATGTTTCCGTGACCGTTATATCCGGATTTATGAGGTGAAACCCAGGCCGCAAGGAGGTGGCGAATGATTTTGTCCCGGTTGTCGTTTGATCCTTTAAGTCGAGCCACCATGAAAACAACAGGCGATATTTATCGACTTCATGAAGCTGTGATGTCTGGTTTTAAAGTATATGATAATAAGCCCCGTGTCTTGTTCCGAGTTGAACCTGAATGGAATAACGATGGAGTTAACATTCTTGTTCAAAGCACTGTGACACCTGACTGGGTTGATTTAAAAGAATCTGGTAAGGGTCTGATATCTTTTCATGTAAAACCGTATAATCCTGTCATTAACTCGGGTGATTTTTTACGTTTCCGGCTGAGAGGTAACCCAACAGTAAAACGAAATGGGAAGCGCTACGGATTAATCCACGATGATGCTTTAGAAAAATGGATGTTAAAATGGACGGAAGAGCTGGGTGTTAAAAATTTATCGTTTAATGTTATTGATGAAGGCTACATTAGCGGGCTTAAAAATGGAATTGAGATCAAAATTAAAACAGCCCGATTTGACGGAAGATTTCAGATTATTGACCCAGAAAAATTATTAAATAAGATAGCTGCTGGTATCGGCTCTGCCAAAGGTTTTGGCTGTGGTTTATTTTCCATTGCTGCTGGTTAACCACAATAAAAGCAAGGTATTATGAAAGTAAGATCATTTCAATCTGAGAATATTGAATTTTAAGCCTCTTACTAATGACACGGATTTGAGGGAATAACACCATGGAAACAAAAGTTGCCATTTTCAAGGGAAAAGAAATTAGGCGAACGTTGATTGATGACGTGTGGTATTTCGCGGTTGTCGATGTGGTGGCTGTTTTGACAGACAGTGAAAAACCCAGAGACTACTGGTATCGCATGAAAAAAAGAGAGACGGCTTCAAGTGATGTTGAGTTGTCGACATTTTGTCGACAACTCAAGCTGGAGTCGAGCGATGGTAAAAAATACATGACGGAAATAGCCAACACCGAAGGACTTTTCCGAATCATCCAATCCATCCCATCGCCCAAGGCGGAGCCGTTTAAAAGGTGGCTGGCCAAGGTGGGTTATGAACGGGTTCGGGAGATTGAGGACCCGGAACTGGCGACGGAGAGGACCAAGGAGATTTACCGGGCCAAAGGGTATTCCGATGCCTGGATTGAAAAACGGATGAGGGGCATTGCTGTTCGGGCGGAACTGACCGATGAATGGAAAAACCGGGGTGTGGGCGGTGAGCAGGAGTATGCCATTCTTACGTCTGAGATTTCTAAGGCTGCTTTTGGTTTGACGCCTTCGGAGTATAAAGAGGTCAAGGGGCTGAAACGGGAGAATCTGCGCGATCATATGACCGATCTTGAGCTTATATTTTCCATGCTAGGGGAAGCGGCCACCACCGAGATCGCACGAAAGCAGGATGCCAAGGGATTCAGCGAAAATAAAACAGCGGCTAAAAAGGGTGGTCGGATTTCCGGTGAGGCCCGTGAAAAACTTGAATCTGAAACCGGTGGTAACGTCGTTTCACCTGAAAACTATCTGGCGGAGCCGGAAAGCAGAAAGCGAATCGCAAAAGGCAGGAAGAAAGAATAGAGCTTGATATGACCGGAAGATTATTTCGGAACTTTCCGTCGGCTCATCTGTGGATTTGAAGCAAACACCCAGGGTTAGCGGAACGAGTCTCAAGCCCTTAAAGGCATAGCATGAGGAGCAAGGCATATGTTTAATATCTTGTGGGATTTATTACAGGAATCCAGCCTTTCCAGTCACTCGAAAGTTCTTGGGTCGCAGCAGGGAAAAATCAATCAGCAGCAAACGGCGCTAACAAGTCATTCCCAAAAGCTCGACAGACAGCACGCCAGACTCAACCTCATGGAAGCCCGACTGATTGATCTTGAAATGAAAGTGACACGCTTCCATAAATTAACGGAGATGCTCATGGAGTTCATTGGAGAACGGCTTGATCTGGACGAAGATGACGTCGCCTTGTTTATGGAGGAGGTCACGTCCTTGTTCGAACCCGATGAAGATATTTCGAATGACTTTGTCGAGTGTTTGTACTGCAATAAACAAACCCTTCGTTTTCTGGCAGACTGCATCCACTGCCATGAAAAAAATATTCGATACAAACATCCCGACGATGTGTTTATGAAAAAATAAATCGCCCCCGGAGCATATGAGCTGAAAGAATTGTTCCGGTCAAATTGTCCTCTTTCGAAGTTAAAAAGGCAAAAACCATGAATGATTCCCATTTCATGCCCTTAAAACCCATTCCGATAAAGGATCGGGTGTCCATGATTTTCGTGTATTATGGCCTGATTGATATGAAAGATGGGGCCTTTGTGGTGGTTGATGATGTGCATGGCGAACGGAAGCATATTCCGGTGGGGTCGGTGGCCTGTATCATGCTGGAACCGGGAACACGGATCAGTCATGCGGCTGTCAAACTGGCGGCGGCAACCGGAACCCTTCTGATCTGGGTGGGAGAAGCCGGAGTCCGGCTCTATTCAGCAGGTCAACCGGGTGGGGCGCGGTCGGACAAGCTTCTTTATCAGGCAAAACTTGCTCTGGATGAGAATTTACGACTGAAGGTGGTCCGGCGGATGTTCGAAATCCGTTTTGGAGAAAAACCGCCGGAAAGACGGAGTGTGGATCAGTTGCGGGGAATCGAGGGAATAAGGGTCAAAAAAATTTATGAGATGATGGCCAAGCAATATAAGGTCACATGGAAAGGCCGAAATTACGATCCGAAAAACTGGAATGCGGGGGATCTCGTGAACAAGTGTCTGAGTTCAGCCACGTCATGTCTATATGGTGTGACCGAGGCGGCCATTCTTGCGGCGGGTTACGCCCCAGCAGTGGGTTTTCTTCATTCGGGCAAACCGTTGTCTTTTGTCTATGATATTGCGGATATTTATAAATTTGATACGGTGGTTCCGGTTGCTTTTCAAATCGCCGCAAAGAATCCGGCTTTGCCGGATCGTGAGGTTCGAATCGCCTGTCGGGATGTTTTCCGGCAAACCAAATTGCTTCAAAAAATCATTCCGGGTATTGAGGATATTTTAGCCGCCGGTGGAATTGATCCCCCTCCACCGCCTGCGGACGCCCAGCCCCCGGCCATACCCGAACCCGAAAACATCGGAGATCAGGGACACAGGAGCGCATGACATGAGTATGCTGGTGGTGGTAACCGAAGCCGTGCCCCCGCGATTGCGTGGCCGTCTTGCCGTATGGCTTCTTGAGATCCGGGCGGGCGTTTACGTGGGGGACGTTTCAAGGAGAATCAGAGAAATGATCTGGAACCAGATTGTCAACCTTGCCGATGACGGCAATGTGGCCATGGCCTGGGCCGCTCCCAACGAATCGGGATTTGATTTTCAAACCTACGGAAAAAACCGCCGTGTCCCTATTGATTACGATGGTCTCCGACTTGTTTCTTTTCTTCCGGCTGAACAAAAAATTACAGATAAAAAGGATATAAAAACCGCTCTTTGACAATTTGGACTATTATGTTAATAAATGTTAAAAATTTCGGTAGAATAGTCGCAGTTAAAAAAATGCTTTGAAAACAATGACTTCCAGGAAGTCAGTTCCCCACAGGTGTGGGGATGAACCGGCCACCGCAACGTTTCCGGTATTATTCGCACCCAGTTCCCCACAGGTGTGGGGATGAACCGGATCTGAGAAACAGGCCCACCGATCCAGGAGACAGTTCCCCACAGGTGTGGGGATGAACCGGCAAAGGATGCCAATCCATAAGACCAGCAGACCAGTTCCCCACAGGTGTGGGGATGAACCGGAGAAAACCACATGAAAAACACAGGACGTTGTCAGTTCCCCACAGGTGTGGGGATGAACCATCACTGAACACCATCAGATTCAATCCACAAGCCAGTTCCCCACAGGTGTGGGGATGAACCGTTTGTGGTAGAGGTGGATTATGATAAGAGTATCAGTTCCCCACAGGTGTGGGGATGAACCGCCCGTTCCGTCCGTATCTGTTGAATTGGCCTCCAGTTCCCCACAGGTGTGGGGATGAACCGGATCAGTATCTTGACGCTATCCGCTCTAAGACCAGTTCCCCACAGGTGTGGGGATGAACCGCCAAAAAGAAAAACAAGAGCACGAAAGCCCAACAGTTCCCCACAGGTGTGGGGATGAACCGATGCCTCCACCACACACAACACATTTTGTTGACAGTTCCCCACAGGTGTGGGGATGAACCGCTCATAGAAAACCCCTTAACATCGGGAAACGGCAGTTCCCCACAGGTGTGGGGATGAACCGCATGAAAATTAACACATATCGGAGATAGGAGACAGTTCCCCACAGGTGTGGGGATGAACCGTATTCTCTCCGGCAAAATCACAAATTAATGGGCAGTTCCCCACAGGTGTGGGGATGAACCGAGATAACTGGTATTCTAACAACTACAACTGAACAGTTCCCCACAGGTGTGGGGATGAACCGTAGCCTCTGATCCTTTTAACGGTTTTATAATGCAGTTCCCCACAGGTGTGGGGATGAACCGGAACTTGTAACTTCGGAAAATATAGATGATCGCAGTTCCCCACAGGTGTGGGGATGAACCGATATTAGACCTTTACCGACTCATGGAGTAGTTCAGTTCCCCACAGGTGTGGGGATGAACCGCCCTAAAATCTGAGCTATAAGAGAATAAGTAGCAGTTCCCCACAGGTGTGGGGATGAACCGAAGTTTTAGTAGACGTCGGATGGTTGGACCGCCAGTTCCCCACAGGTGTGGGGATGAACCGATGGCATCAACCCTCTGCGTGGGGTGGCGGAACAGTTCCCCACAGGTGTGGGGATGAACCGATGGCATCAACCCTCTGCGTGGGGTGGCGGAACAGTTCCCCACAGGTGTGGGGATGAACCGAGTTGAGCCACGATGCGGAAACGATTACAATCCAGTTCCCCACAGGTGTGGGGATGAACCGACAGATGAGCAGGTAGCCCAAGACACATCTGACAGTTCCCCACAGGTGTGGGGATGAACCGTTCAATGAAATTATTTGGTGCTGCCGGTATAACAGTTCCCCACAGGTGTGGGGATGAACCGTGAATCAGAAACATATGCTTGGCTTTCCGATTCAGTTCCCCACAGGTGTGGGGATGAACCGTTCATGACGATGGGTCTGTCGTTGTGCAGCGGCAGTTCCCCACAGGTGTGGGGATGAACCGCGCCGAGGCCAGAGGAGCCGTTATAGACTGCTCAGTTCCCCACAGGTGTGGGGATGAACCGACCTCCGGATTCGATCTGTTTCTGCCAATCCTCAGTTCCCCACAGGTGTGGGGATGAACCGATTCCGTAACGGGCGGTCACATGACGGGCAATCAGTTCCCCACAGGTGTGGGGATGAACCGCCTTCCGAGTATCCCCTTCCTTCTCATTTTCACAGTTCCCCACAGGTGTGGGGATGAACCGATAAAATCGCAACGCGGCGCAAAGAAGGCGAACAGTTCCCCACAGGTGTGGGGATGAACCGGCAAGGGCCTTTCAGATGCTGCGGCTGATGAACAGTTCCCCACAGGTGTGGGGATGAACCGGTCAAAACGCCTTCAGAGATTATGTGACAAATCAGTTCCCCACAGGTGTGGGGATGAACCGGGTAATAATACCTTTAAAATGTCTCGCGATCTCAGTTCCCCACAGGTGTGGGGATGAACCGAACAATTAAACAATATCAAATATGCTGTTTCTCAGTTCCCCACAGGTGTGGGGATGAACCGATGAGAACAGCTATTTCAAACTTTCTCAATTCCAGTTCCCCACAGGTGTGGGGATGAACCGATGATCGGCGGGATCTGTAGGAACCATGATGACAGTTCCCCACAGGTGTGGGGATGAACCGGCGAATATCATCGCTCATAAACACAATCTCCTCAGTTCCCCACAGGTGTGGGGATGAACCGCTTGTGTCGTAAGTGCTTATAACGCCTGAGGTCAGTTCCCCACAGGTGTGGGGATGAACCGGAATTCAAGAAGGGTGGTAACCCAGCCGGTTACAGTTCCCCACAGGTGTGGGGATGAACCGTAGCTCGTCTGAGTTGTTTGCATCACCGTTTTCAGTTCCCCACAGGTGTGGGGATGAACCGCAATGTCGATCATGTATTCATCCATTTTTTGGCAGTTCCCCACAGGTGTGGGGATGAACCGCCGCTGAAAAGGTGTCGTCATCTGCTGTAACGCAGTTCCCCACAGGTGTGGGGATGAACCGTCAAGGATAATCCAAGGGGCTAAATTGAAAGCCAGTTCCCCACAGGTGTGGGGATGAACCGTTAAAAGGAATTTTTTCAAAGGAAGAACCGGACAGTTCCCCACAGGTGTGGGGATGAACCGCGTTCATCATTAATTTAACCTTTTCTGTTATTCAGTTCCCCACAGGTGTGGGGATGAACCGCTTCTTCATGACCATGACGTCATGCAGATCGGCAGTTCCCCACAGGTGTGGGGATGAACCGTTTCGACGCCCTGTGAGCCAAGAAAAGCTTGACAGTTCCCCACAGGTGTGGGGATGAACCGGCCGAGGATGAAGAATGATGCGGGGGTATTCGCAGTTCCCCACAGGTGTGGGGATGAACCGATAGTTAGCGCTGTCAGTCTCGACGAATTCTGCAGTTCCCCACAGGTGTGGGGATGAACCGCCATTGAACAGAATAAACCCCATGTGACGAAGCAGTTCCCCACAGGTGTGGGGATGAACCGCTCATGTACGGGATGGCAATGGGTATGAATGGCAGTTCCCCACAGGTGTGGGGATGAACCGATTCACGGATTGCCGTATTCTGTGAACGCCTGCAGTTCCCCACAGGTGTGGGGATGAACCGGCATATGGTGGAATGAGAGCGGCTTGCTTTGTCAGTTCCCCACAGGTGTGGGGATGAACCGGCAACGAGACAAATAAACAGCGGTTGCGTGATCAGTTCCCCACAGGTGTGGGGATGAACCGATAACTGGCCTGTAATTGTGACTTGCAACATTCAGTTCCCCACAGGTGTGGGGATGAACCGGATGCCAACTTCAAGGATGCCAACTTCGACGGCAGTTCCCCACAGGTGTGGGGATGAACCGGGTGTATTCACACCACGAAATATTGTCAGAGGCAGTTCCCCACAGGTGTGGGGATGAACCGAAAACAGGGACTGCTTGATCGATTTCGTCAAACAGTTCCCCACAGGTGTGGGGATGAACCGATGTCACACTTGCCAATCTGGCAGGCGGAACACAGTTCCCCACAGGTGTGGGGATGAACCGGTTATGGGGATTGTGATTTCCAGGTCATTGCCCAGTTCCCCACAGGTGTGGGGATGAACCGAATTTGACAGTGACTTATTTCGGGTATCCAGACAGTTCCCCACAGGTGTGGGGATGAACCGGCTAAAAAATTAGCGGATGCAACGAATACAACCCAGTTCCCCACAGGTGTGGGGATGAACCCGGTTACAATGTCATCAGGCCTGTCATTCACCCATACCCGATCGTTGCGGCCTGTGATACTGGGGCTGGGTAGGACGAGCTCTATCCATTCAGGAACGCTTCCGTCAGGAATTCCAAAGTTCAAAGCAGTCAATGTGTTGTCATATTTTTCCATGTCTGTTATCATCATTATCAAGCGGTTGAAAGATGGAAAGTCGCTCTGGCCATCTGGGTTTGAGGTAAAACTCCAGTCCTATGGGGGAGGTGAGCGCCCCCCAACCGCTATCTTCTTTCCTTCTTATAACCGTATAGCGTCGCTACAGTAAATTGTTTGGCTGAATCAATCCCGTTGTTTTCACCCTATTGAATTTTTGTTTTTAATTTCTTCGTTAATCCTTACAACTGCCTTTGCCACGCGTACTTTGTCAGCTCCCCACAGGTCTGGGATGAACCGAAAATCATCTTGATTGTGGCGAAACAACGCTCCCAGGCAGGAGCCTGGGAGCGAGTGCGTTCGAATAATACTTAAGTCAACAACATTGGCACGGGGCGTGGATTGAAATACTATGAAATGCTGTTGAGAATTGAAACCCTCGTGATTGATGGTTTTGTATGAAAATTCGAGTGACTGAAGAAAATGGATTTGAGTTGTCGACAATTTGTCGACAGTTGAAATTCTATGCACCTGACGATAAACTGACGCATATTTTTGCTGTGAACAAATCTATCGGGTAAGGTCAGGGCAGGAGCCTGGGCGCGAGGGCATTCGAATAATACTTAATTCCGATTTGCATTTATCATGACACGATCACCGGGGCGGGTTTGGAACCCGCCCCTACGGGATGCCGCATCTTTATTGCAAAATGGAATAAGTCAACAACACTGGCTCGGGGCGCGGATTGAAACACTATGAAATGTTGTTGAGAATTGAGCTGAGCCATATTTTTTTAATACGGATCAGGCACATCCCGTTCCAGGACTGTTTTTCTGCCATCAAGTCTGGCGTTTTCAATGGATTTGTCACATAAGGCAATAATATGTTCGGTGAGGATTTCCATGACGGCTCCGCCTGTGTTCATATCGGCTTTGTCTTTGATGTATTTCTTCACCTTTGAAACAACCACAAGAATATCGGTTTCAGCTGGCGAATGATTGTTTTCAGGACGCACGACAATTCGTTTAACACCGGAATTTGCGGCTTGAAAGTGTTCTCTGGCTTCTGTTTTCTGCTCGGCTCTTCGCATTTCCTGCTCATGTTGTGCGCGGGATGGTGATTTCATGGATATGGCACCCGCATCCGGTCTGTGCCGTGCACCGGGCACATGGACATCCCAGCATGTAACAGAGCAAAAAACAAATCCTGTTCTTTTGCCTGTGCAGGTTGAAACGGAACATTCATAATATTTTGAATCAAAGGGAATATCTTTTTTGCAGATGCTGCATTTTTTCCACACATTATCCATAGTGTCTCCCATGACCTTGATTTCAATGAACTTCAGTTTAATAGATTGCTTCACTTGAGCGTCAACGACTAATTTTTTAAACTATGCCGTTTCTTTAAGAATAGTACTGTAGGGGCGGGTTCCAAACCCGCCCGGAATTATGAGGCGAACATGGTGCCGGGCAGGTTTGGAACCTGCCCCTACGGCCTTAAGGAAACAACATTAATTTTATAACGGTATATGGCGGGCAGCACAAGTTTTTATACTGCGTATTTTCTTTGTTCTGAAGTTATCATAACTGGTGGTTGTTGGAATAAATCCATGATATGCAACTGAGTATTACTTTGACGTTATACATTGGGCAAATATTCGTTTCGTATGTCGGTTGGGCTTTCGCCCACCCTACGGCATGTTATTTCATGCGTTCTGTATAATTAGATTCTTCATCATATCCTGTCAGTTTCTTTACATCAGATTTAAGGGGAGGGGAAATGAACACCATTGAGTCTTATAAATCTCTGGCTAAAGAATTATTTCATGCTCTGCATCTTTCAACATTTCCGGTGGCGATCAAGTTTTTAAAATCAGTGGATGAGATTCCGGCAACGGCTATGCGTCCTTCAATTTACGGTAAGAAAATGGCCATATGTCAGGCGTTCACACACGCACGTCGCTGGGGAACCACGGTGGCCATAACAGCGGAAGATAATTTCTGTACTCCTGCCACGGCAATGCATCGATGGGTGGATATCTCCATGGATGAGATCATTGAAAGCCAGGTGCTTCAGGGCTGGCACAAGGACATGGAATCTGAAAAACGGCGGTTCAAAGCTTTTGCGGATATCATGGGCAATGACTTTATCGCGGATACTAAAAAGTATATCGGGCTTGTCTGTGCACCGGCAAACGAGGTGTCATTTATCCCGGATTCCATATTGATATACTGTGACGGTGTTCAGATAACCCATATTATCCAGGCCCTGAGTTATGAACATAAACATGTTCCCACGTCCATGTTTGAGGGGTTTGAAGAATCCTGCATCAAAGGAGCTCTGATGCCTTTCATAACCCAGAAACCCCAGGTTGTTATCCCTGGTGCCGGTGACCGGTCATTCGCATCGATTTCGGAACATGAACTGGGAATAGGAATGCCCGCATTTCTGCTGAACCATGTCATGGAGAACCTGTTCAAAACAGGCGGCTTCATGAATATTGGATATCCCATGAAATCCATGATCAATATGGATTTGAATGAAGAACTGACGCCTGGTTTTAAATTTCTCTGGGATAAATTTTCTGATGATAAGAAATGATAGTAGGTAGGTTGGGTAGAGGAACGAAACCCGAAAAATGATCCGATCCTTAAAATAATCGGATGTTTATTCTGTATGTTGAAAGATAACCCATGAAACTCTACGACGTTCATACCCATATTCAGGACGAACGCATGGCTGGACAAAGGCATCAGGTCGTTGAACGTGCCGTATCGGCGGGCGTTTGCCGAATCATGGTCTGCGGGCTGCATGAACATGACTGGGACGATGTGCTGAATATGGCAAAAACCCACGACGCCCTTGTTCCGGCTCTGGGCATTCACCCCTGGTTTATCGAAAGCCGGAGTTCTGTGTGGGATGCCACTCTGACCAGGATGCTGTCTGAAAGCGGGGCTGCCGTGGGTGAGATCGGCCTTGACGGCATGATCAGGCCACGGAACGACGATGACCAGGAACGTGTTTTCATCCGTCAACTTGAGATTGCCCGTGACCTTGGACTTCCGGTGAACATCCATTGCCGTAGCGCATGGGGACGAATGCTGGCCATTTTGAAATCCATGGGAGGTCTTCCCCATGGGGGTGTGATCCACAGCTGGTCAGGGTCCGTAGAAATGGTACGGGAATTTGAAAAATTGGGGGCTTACATCTCTTTTTCAGGTTCGGTGACGCGACCGGACAATAAGAAAGTTCAGAAAGCGGTTCAAACCGTGTCACGGGACAGACTGGTGATTGAAACCGACAGCCCGGATATTCTGCCCACAGGCGTGGATGCTGATTTAAACGAACCGTCATTTGTCCGGTCCGTTCTTGAAACCGTGGCCCTGCTTCGAGGAGAGAAGGATGCAGATGTGGCCGAATACACGTTTAATAATGCACAGCGTCTTTTCTCCACATGCCGATGGAAAGGGATTAACCCATGACCGAATTGAACAGGACCGTTCTTCTGCTTGGCGAAGCACGGGCGGAAAAACTGAAAAACGCCCATGTGACAGTGTGCGGACTGGGTGCGGTGGGTTCCTATGCGGTGGAAGCCCTGGCCCGTGCCGGTGTGGGCCATCTGCGCCTTGTGGATTACGACAGGGTCAGCGCATCCAACATCAACAGGCAGCTTTTTGCGCTTCATTCCACTGTGGGCATGAAAAAGACGGATGTTGCTGAACAGCGGGTGAAAGACATCAACCCGGATTGCGGTGTGGAAATATTCGACACCTATATCGATGAAATATCCAATCCCCTGATCATGGCAGGGCAGGTGGATGTGATGATCGATGCCATTGACAGCCTTTCGGCCAAAGTTCATTTGATTGCCAACGCTTACAGAAAAAATATTCCGGTGGTTGCCAGCATGGGCGCGGCAGGCCGGATGGATGCCAACGCCATTACAACCGCTGATCTCTCCGAAACCCACACCTGTCCGCTGGCCCGTTTTGTCAGGCGCCGACTTCACAGACAGGATATCATGTCCGGCGTCCGCTGTATTTTTTCAACGGAAGTGGCGGTGAAGAAACAGCAGGAGCATCAGGTGATGAGTGATGGAAAACGAACCCCGCCGGTGCTGGGAAGTATTTCTTATGTGACGGGGATTTATGGACTTAAAGCGGCGTTTGAGGCGATAGGAATTTTGGTTGGGGAAGAATGAATAAATAAATAAGGAAAGATCAACGTCCAACGTCGAATAAAGGATCGGGCCATTTTTTATAAGGTTTCGGAATATTACTCCAGCCGTAGGGGCGGGTTCCAAACCCGTCCCCCAAAGATGAGACGATAATGTTATTGTTTTCAAATAACAATGGGCTATGGGAAATCGTGCATTTATTTTATAAGTTGATTTTATGGCATAACAACCGCTGATTATTTTTAAGGATCGGGTCATTTGTCGGGTTTCGTTCCTCTACCCGACCTACGATGGTGG
The DNA here is from genome assembly GCA_041660385.1 of Desulfobacteraceae bacterium. GTDB lineage: Bacteria > Desulfobacterota > Desulfobacteria > Desulfobacterales > Desulfolunaceae > DYJE01. The sequence goes on from JBAZWJ010000035.1 coordinate 14,011, forward strand.
AATATAAGGCTACATGCTGATTGAAAGGAAACTTACAATGCACGGCTGGTGCGGGAAAATATGGGTCATCGATCTTGAGAACGAGAGTTGGGCTGAACTCCGTCCTGATCCTGAGGTTTACCATGCGTATATCGGTGGGCGGGGGCTGGCGGGGTATTTCCTTAAGGATCATGTGACTCGTTCCTGGGATGATCCGATGATGCCCCTTCTTTTTTTCACCGGGCCGCTGGTGAATACAAAATCTCCCACATCGGGACGCATGACGGTGATGAGCCGGTCGCCGCTGACGGGAACCGTGGGAGATGCGTCGGTGGGTGGGCGTTTTGGAACCACCTTGAAAAAGGCGGGTATTGACGGGCTGATCATCCGTGGAAAGGGCAAGGGGCTGTGCGGACTTCATATTTCTGAAAACGGTGTGCGCTTCGTCTGTGCGGAACATCTGAAAGGAAAAACCGTCAGCGAAACTTTTGAAACCATGCCATCCCACGCGTCGTCGGCAGTGATTGGACCTGCTGCGGAACAGGGTGTTCTTTTTTCAAGTGTGATCGTGGACCGACATTTTGCGGCAGGACGGAACGGCATCGGCCTTTCCATGGCGGCCAAGAACATCAAATACATCACGGTGAGCGGTAAAGGCCGGACGCCGGTTCATGACGAAGCCAGGCTGTTAAAGGCAAAGACGGACATCGAGCGTCTTGTGGCGGCGTCTCCTGCTTTGTCCGGGCGTTTCGGTCTGTCAGAATTCGGAACCGGGGCTTTGTACGACCTTATGGATTCCCGGCGGATGATGCCCACCGACAATTTCAGATCAACACGCTTCAAGCATGCCTCATCCATGAACGCCCATGCCTACAAGGAAAAATACGAAACCCGAAGCAAAGGGTGCATGGGCTGCCGTATTCAGTGCAAAAAAGTGGCGAAGGACGGACGGGGAATTCCCGAATTTGAAACCATGTCCCATTTCAGCGCTCTTCTTTCCAATACAGACATGGAAACAGTGATGGAAGCAAACAGGCTGTGCAACGATTTCGGCATGGACACCATATCAGCCGCTGCAACTCTGGCCTGTTATGCTGAAATTTCCGGTCATGTCGTTGACGCCGGGAACATTTTGAACCTTCTTGAAGATATGGCTTATGGGCAAGGGGAGGGCGCAGAACTGGGGCAAGGCTCGGCCCGTTACGCTCGAGATAAAGGAAAACCCCAATCGTCCATCAGCGTGAAATCCCAGGAGATTTCAGCCTACGACCCCCGTGGTGCCCTGGGCATGGCCCTGTCTTTTGCAGTTTCAACCCGTGGGGCCTGTCATTTAAGGGCTTACCCCATCTCCCATGAAATTTTACGAAAACCCGTGGCCACAGACAGGTTTTCCTTTCTTGGAAAAGCCCGGATGATCAAAATCGGCGAAGATACCAACGCGGTGGCCGATTCCCTCACGGCCTGCAAATTCATGTTTTTCGCGGCAAGCCTGGAAGAATACGCCCAGGTGTTTTCGGCAGTTACGGGCATCGAAACATCGGGTCAGGATCTCCTTAAAAAAGGCGAGGTCATCTGCACCAACGAACGGGCCATGAACAAGGCCAACGGATTTACCAAGGACGATGACGATCTGCCTGAGCGGTTTTTCACAGAGCAGGGCAGTTCGGACGCGAACCTTTCTGTCAAACCCATTGACCGTGAGGCATTTTTGAAAGCCCGCGACGCGTACTACACGATAAGGGGAGAATGACATGGGCGATCATTTCAGCCATTTTGAAAACCGGATGGTAGCGGCAGGGCTTGTTGAGCCAGGCGATGTGCTTATGGGTTTTCTTGACGACGAACTTGCCTGGAACAAAGAGGGTGCGGATCTTTCCTTTGCCCGCTCTTTGTTTGACAATCTTTCCATCAACTCCCTGATGGTGTCAAAACCGGCGGAACCGTACAGAACGATCATCGAATATCTATCATCGAAGAGCCAGGGAATCATCCACCCCAGAGACTGCGAAACACGGACTTTTCTCCACGATCTTCCGATTTCAGGTGATCTTGATCCGATCCATGTTTCGGAACTCCTTAAAAAAAGGAAGAGCGCCATTGTTCCGGGGCCGGGCATCATCACCTATGGAACCGTGAGTCTGGAACAGGCTTTTGTCACATTTTCCTCGGTGTGCTTCACCTGCTTCGTGAAGTTTTTTTCCGATTATCTTGCACTGCACAAACAAGGTGCAGTGGACGCTGAGATGGATCATGTGTTTAGCCAGGTGGTCGGTTTTCTGCCAGAACCCATAACCGTGGGAGCGACTCTTTCAAGCGGTCCTTTTGAAACAGAGGAAGCCGTTCTTGCAGCCATGGACGAAGCCGGAAAGATGACAGTTTCTTACAAACTGGTGGATTCCTATTTCGGCAATATCTCCTACCGTCTTGATCAAACCCTCTACATCAGCCAGACAGGAAGCAGTCTTGATTATCTTCCTGGATGCATTGACCCCTGTTCTCTGGACGGAAAATCCTGTGCGGCCATCACGGCGTCCAGTGAACTTTCAGCCCATCTCAACATCATTGAAAAAACCGGCTGCCGTGCTATTCTCCATGGCCATCCCCGGTTCTCCGTGATCCTTTCCATGGATTGCGATGTGAAAGACTGCAAAGGTGGCGACGCTTGCTACGTGACCTGCTCGCACAAACGGGATGTTTTAGGCGTTCCCATCGTGCCCGGAGAAGTGGGAACCGGTCCTTTCGGTCTTTGCAACACCGTACCCCAGGCTCTTCAGAATTCGCCATCAGCCATTGTTTATGGTCACGGACTTTTCACCATTTCGGATGTGGATTTTAACGAGGCGTTCCACCTTCTTCACTCCGTTGAAAACAGATGTCGGAATGAGTATTTTCGAAGGGTGATGGATGTAGGGGCGACCTGCCGGTCGCCCATGCCCGCATCACGATAATACGGAAGTAATCAAGCAGATACTTGTTTTGATTTATATTTGTTGATCACCTCATGGGCGGCGTAATCGATAAAAGCAGATCTGTTCATCTTCATCTTTTTTGCAAATGAATCAATCTCATCTAATGTCCTTGAAGAAAATGAGATGTTTTTTTTGACCTTATCCGACCATTCGTACATGAGATCAGGGCGGACAGCTATCTTCATGATATGAATTCCCTCTCCGCCATATTTTTTATTGATTGTTTCAAAATCAGATGCCTTTGTATTTTTATTATCAGACACTTCCAATATCGCAGCCACAACATCCTCAGCCATTTCTATGGCTTCTTCCATTGAAACCCCTTGCGTATAACCTTCAATGTCCGGTATTTCAACGGTGTAAAACGGACTTGTTTCTGATTTTTGTATGACAGCATAATAGAATTTTTCCATAATAACCCCCTGCAATTATATATTGATACCAGCCTTTTTAAGAATCCCTTTGGCTGTTCTTTCATCCACTTCCCTGTGACGTGGGACTTGCACCTGGATTTTACCTTTGGCCCACACATCATGGTTTGAACCGTGCCTGATTAGAGAAAAATCATTTTCGTTGAGTTTTCTTTCTAAGTCAGTCTTTTTCATTTTCGTCCCAGTGTGTGTGGTTTGTGTTTGGTATGTTGTGTACATAGATACATGAATTTTTGATATTCGTCAATGAGGTAATAAAGGACGAATTACAAGACATACGCTAATTATTCTTATGGCACTCCCCGCAGGCAACTGGACCTTTTTTCTGATCAAGATGGCATGTTTTGCATAACCCGTGGTAAGCCGCAGAAAGATTGAAACCTTTGGAATGCAAGGCTGGTCGATGACAATCGGCGCAGGGTGTGCCTTCTGAAGATTCGTCTGTTCGGGCACCGTTTTCATAGTGGTGATGGCAGGCCGAGCAGTCTTCGAGTTTTGCCCGGTCATTGTGATCGTCGTGGAGGAAGGTGACTTCGGGCATTCCCGGGGACGGAAATGATTTGTTCGAAAGCATTTCAAGGGTTTCGGCATTTAGAAAAACCACCTGGCAGCAAAGTGAAACAATAAAAAGGGCGAGAAGAACGATTCGTTTCATGGCGGTCCTTTCAGGTGTTTGTTTCCATGGTCAAGGTGAGAATGTCCACCATGAACATTACAGTCATGGGTATTTTGTAATGGTGAAGGATATCTTCGATTCCGCTATGGCAGTTATGGCAGGGCGTGATCACCACTTCCGCACCTGTGCGTGTGAGCTGCTCGGCTTTGACACGGCTGGCCTGCATACGTTTTGTTTTGTAAGGCGGGCCACAGTTGATCACACCACCTCCTGAACCGCAACAGAAGTTGTGCTCTCTGTTCGGCGTCATTTCGATGAAATTTTCACAGGTTCTGGAGATGATATACCGGGCTTTTTCATGAAGCCCTCTGCCTCGCACAATATTGCATGGGTCATGGAAGGTTACGGGGCGTTTGAATTTTTCTTTGATTTTAATCCTTCCTGAATTCAGAAGGTCATAATAAAATTCGATGGCGTGAATCACAGGTATGGGTGGGTAGGTCCAACCAAGCCAGCGGTTTCCGGTATCGTAAACAGACCGGAACGCATGACCGCATTCGCCCATGACGATTTTTTTTACGTTCAACCGCTCCGCCGCTTCAAAATGGGTTCGGGTGATGCGACCCATGATTTCGTTGTCACCGGAATACATGGCCATGTCGCTGTTATCCCATCCCGGTGTGGCAGGGAGTGTCCAGTCGATTCCGGCCCGGCTCATCAGCACCGCTGCTTTATAGATCAATCCCGCCTGAAAACGCGGTTCAGGAGCTATGACCGAATACATGATTTCAGCCCCTTGTTTTTCAAGAGGAATTCGAAGGTTCGGAATTTCCTCGCGTGCATCTTCTTCCTGCCAGTGGATGGTATCGATCCACTCGTCTTCTTTCACCCACATCTGGTTCATGAATGCCGAATGGCTGTGAGCTGTGTCTTGGAGGTAAAGGGGTGTGACGCCTAACCTGTGGCAGATACGCCTTACGATGCTGATCATATAAGCCGTGTCAATTCCAAAGGGACAATACAGAATGCAGCGTTTGCACATGTTGCATTCTGTGTAGGCGATGATGGCTGCTTTTCGGATGTGATCGGCGGTGATGCGGTGTTTGTTGAGAATGAATTGGCCCAGAGTCTGTTTGACTTTACCCATGGGTGAATAATGCGGGTCTCTGTCAAAAGAAAGAAAAAAATGACAGGCATCGGAGCAAAGTCCGCAATGGACGCAAGTTTTCAGATAGGCCTTGAGACGGGGGCCGGTTTCCGATTTTAAGACATCGTCAATGACAAACCGGATTTTTTCAGGAGTCAGTTGAGATAGTTTTTGCTCAATGCCTTCGTCGATAGTCTGGGAATGGGTTGCTGGCTGTTGTGTCGTGGTCATGGTTTACCAGTCCTTTGCAAAACGTGTGCTTCCAAATTCAGATGATGTGTAAACCCTTGTAAAAAAACCGAAAAGCATGTGTGTCAGCCGTGTGAAAGGAATGGCTAATAGAAGCGTTTCGCCGGAAAGAATATGAACAATGTGACAGAACCGAAAACCGGGAAGCGTATGGGCCGCCCAGAAGCCTGTGAGAAAAGGGATTAAGATGAGAACCGGGATAAGGTAATCCGTTGGCGTGGAGATGTACCTTATTTCAGGGTTGATTAACCTGCGGATAAGGAAAAACACACAGGCCGCAACAACAAAAAGGGTGAAAGCATCTGAAACCCATCCAGGCAATGTGGGCCAGGACAGGCCCCATGCTTCATAGAATAGAAGTACATGGGCAAAAAGGAAAAAAGGAATGATCAGAAGCCCCACATGAAATATAAAGCCAACCATGGTGAGAAGTCGGTTTTTTTTCATCACTCTGGAACCGAAAGGTGTTGCCCAGTGAAGTATGGAAAAAAGAGCGGATTTAAAGCTGAGGAATGAGAATACGAAGCGTTCATGTCGGTATGTCTCAAAGATCAGACTGACAGCCTGAACAATTATTCCTCCAATAAAGAAAACAAGAGCAATATATAAAAACGGACCTGTTGCAAGGATGTAGAGCTGGTGCATGGTTGACCCTTTGGAACCGTAATGTTTATGAAAAATAGGATAACGGAGCTTTGATCTTCAGGTATTGTCCGCTGTCGAATGCCCTGATCAGCAGGGAATTGCTTTCGCTGTCGAATACCGGGTCCCAGATTTTATCGTACACCCTGTCCCATACTTTTCCGTCCAGAATCACGGTGTATCGGCCGTTGGTTTCGATCCGGGCCGCAATATGCCGACTGTCCGGGCTGAACACAGGAGCCCAGACCCTTTCACAGAAACGGTTGCATGACTTTCCGTCGTAGATCAGGGTGTGTTTCCCTTTTCGCATGCCCACTGCGGCAATACGTTTGCCATCGGGGCTGAAGGTGAGCCCTGTGATGGCGTCGAACCGGTCGAGTTTCCAGACCTTGTCGTTCACAGCAACAGACCATGTGCCGAACGACGGGGCCACAATGGCTGAAAGTGTTGAGCCGTCATCGTTGAATTCGGGATGCCATAACTGAGTGAAGCGGTTTTTCCAGAAAATCTCCCCGTTTTTCGCCATGGTCCAGCTCTGGTTTGTTCTTACCGGTGCCATGACATCCGATGTTTCGGGGTGAAATTTGGGTTTCCACACACATTCGAAACTCCGGGGCCAGGCTTCTCCGTCCACGGCCACGCTGTAATCATAGAGATTCAGGCGGATGGCACAGGCTGTTTGATCTCCATTCCTGCTGAATGTGGGGTCCCAGATGTTCATGAAGCGCTCGGGCCAGGCTTCTCCGTCAATGGCCGTTGAAAACACCCCTTTTTGGAATGAGAAGATATCTCCTTCGCTGATTTTTTCCATCTGAACGGCGGCAGCTGTTCTTCTTCCATCAGGGCTGATGGTCGCATGAGCTATTCCGGGGAAGACGGTTTCCCATGGATGGTCGTCAAGGCAGAGACCGTATGATCCATCTTTCTGGAATACCACCATGATGTGTTTTCCGTCTTTGCAGAATCCGGTGTTCCATGCGTAATCGAAACGGCTTTCCCAGATATGATCTTCCACGATGAGGGTCCAGAATTCCTCGTCCCAGGCAAGGGCCGTAAGTCTGTTGTCCGGGGTGAACCTGGGATACCACAGACGTTTGAATCCATGCTCCCAGACTTTGCCGTTCACACAGAGCTTTGTTTCCCCCTCTTTGTTTACAAACAGGGCAGCCACACTTTCTCCGTCAGGACTGACCTGGATGTCTTCGAGATGATCGTCGTCGGCCATCCAGGTGTCCACGGCTTCCCGTTTCTCGATAATATGCAGCGTTTTTTGAGGATTAATGAGCAGCATGGGCGACGGCCTCATCAATTGTCCACAGGTTGGTTTGTTTTTCTGTCTGGGGTTTGTTCACGCTGACCACCGGGCATGACGACCTGAGAACTACCTGTTCGACCATACTTCCGAGCTGGCCTTCTTCATTGGGTTTATCTGTGTTGTGGTGTGCCATGACCACGAGATTTGCGTTGGTTTCTCTTATGAATTTAAGAAGTTCGACGTGGGGAATCCCTTCCCATACGTGGATTTCATGGCTTTTCACTCCTTTCATCAGCGGGAGGTACTCCTGTTCAATGCGTTGGCGTGCGGCACTGAGCTTTTTTTCGATGCTGCTCTGGCCTTCAAGGATACCGAAATGATGGGGCGTAATGTCCACGCTGTGGAAAATCAAAAGACGGCTGTTGATCTGCTTTGCCATGGAGCATGCAAAGGAGAAAGCTGAAAGGGATGCCTTTGAAAAATCGGTTGCGCAGACAATGGTAGCGGATTCGGAAAGGCATGTTTTGAAAGGTCTGCTGATGACGAACACCGGACACTTGGCGTTTTTTGCAACGAGCTGCATGGTATTTCCCACCATGTTTCTGAATCGTGCCGTATCTTCGTCCGGAAAGCTGGTGTGTCCGCCCATGACAATGGCATCCACGTCTTCTTTCCGGGCTTTTCTGAGGATCTCCCTGTAGGGGACGCCGACGCTGCAATCAATTTCGATGCCCGGTGAATGTTTGATTTCTTCTGCGTAGATATTCCGGAGTTCTTCTCTGATCCATGCCGTATACTCCTGGTCGAATTTATTCGCTGTCCCACCTGTTTTCACATCCAGGACATATGCGCTGTTGCCATGGGTGGGTACGCCAAACACATGAAACATCAAAAGACGGGCCTTGTACTTTCTCGCCAGTTTGAAAGCGACTTTTGCTGCGCTGTCACAGGCAGGTGTTGCGGTGGTGGCAAAAAGGATTTTTCTGAACATAACTTGTCTCCTTAAGTTTGACACGTTGTCTTTATTAAACGGCACGTCAGAATTCAGGTGTTTGTGGATCTGAGAAAGGCTGTGCTATAATCAGTGACAGCAAGAGTGATGCCTGTTTCGAAGTGAGTGATGTGTTTAGGTTGTAATATTCAGATATTATTAGATTATAAAATTTGACAAGCGTCTGACATGAAAATGGACGTGGAACTAATTGGACCGAATTGCCTGGGGCTTGGGAACAATTCGCACCTTTTTTATTGACTGACCTTGGCCGGTGGCATAAGGTTGAATTGTGGTTGGGGAGAGGGGGGACATCGAACATCGAACATTGAATTTTGAATGGTTGCTGCTCCATCGGTGTGGCATTGAAGGGGCGGTTTGAACGTCCAACGTTGATGGCGTCGTAAAAAGTCGGAAATTCAGCATAAAACTCGTAGGGTGGGCTATCGCCCACCACAATTGGCGGGCGATAGCCCTGCTTATACCCGATAGATTTATGCATAGTAAGAATGCGTCAGACTCTCGTAGGTCGGGTAGAGGAACGAAACCCGACAAATGACCCGATCCTTATAATAATCGGACGTTTATTCTGTATCAGTGATCAACTTTGAATAGAATAATTCCGTTGTCTCAATGGCCACCACCCGTCGGATTTCGTTCCTCTATCCGACCTACGTGATGTATTTTATTGCTGAGTTAATATTATCTTGAAAGCGAAATAGAATTAAACACTCTGGAGGCGCTATGCACTCGATTCTAAACAACTACCATGTCATTCTTGAAAGCATCGAAGATGGTGTGTTCACCGTGAACATGGAGTTCAGGATCATGACGTTCAACAGGGCGGCGGAGGCGATTACCGGTGTGCCGAGAAGCGAGGCCATCGGGAAAAAATGCTGCGATGTATTCAAAACATCCATCTGCCAGGATGGCTGCATCCTGAAAAACACCATCAATACATCATCTCCTTCCACAGATATGCCGGTGTTTATCACCCGGGCTGACCACAAAGTCATTCCGGTGAGCGTTAATACGGCTGTTTTAAGGGATTCCCGGGGGCAGATGATCGGTGGGGTGGAAATTTTCCGTGACCTGACCGAAGTGACACGGCTGAGGAAAGCGTTTAAAAAAGAGATTTCATTTGACGACATCGTAAGCAAAAACAGAATCATGCAGCGTTATTTTTCCATTCTTCCCCAGATTGCGGAAAGCAGGAGTACGGTTCTGATCACAGGACCCACCGGAACAGGCAAGGAGCTTCTGGCCAGAGCCATTCACAACCACAGTCAGAATAAAAAGGGGCCGTTCGTGGCCGTAAACTGTGGGGCTGTGCCTGAAACACTGGTGGAATCCGAGCTGTTCGGTTACAAGAAAGGGGCGTTCACCGACGCAAAAACAGACAAGCCCGGACGGTTTGCCATGGCTCAGAACGGCACCATCTTACTCGATGAAATCGGAGATATCCCGCTACAGGTTCAGGTGAGGCTTCTTCGGGTTCTTCAGGAAAAAACCTACGAGCCTCTGGGCGGTACCCGGAGCTGTGAAACAAACGCCAGAGTTCTGGTGGCCACCCACCACGATCTTGAAGCCCTTGTGAAGGAAGGGCGGTTCAGAGAGGATCTTTATTACAGGATAAATGTGGTCCGCCTTGTTCTGCCGCCATTGAAAGAAAGAAAAGAGGACATTCCCCTTCTTGTGGACCATTTTATCGAACGGTTTAATTTATCGACAGGCAAACATCTTCTGGGGCTTTCGCCCGAAGCCATGGCCAATCTGCTGATGTACGATTTTCCAGGCAACATACGGGAGCTTGAAAACATCATGGAACACGCGTTTGTTCTTTGCAACGAGGGACTGATTTTTCCCTTTCATCTGCCGGACCGGTTCCAGGCGAATATACTGCCTCTTTCATCTCAGATGCCCTTGAGTCTTGCAGAGTCGGAGAAGATCCTGATCACCCAGGCTCTCAACCGGAACAACTGGAAAACCATGGCCACGGCTCGTCAACTTGACATCGACAAAAATACTCTTCGACGCAAAATGCTCAGGCACGGCATACAGAAAGAAAGTGTTTTGCCGGACAAAAAATAACCTGATCTGAACTCTTGACGGAGTGGTTCCACATCTCTACAATGCACAAAAATTTCATCCACCGATGATTTCAAAATCAAGGAGATACCTTTCATGAAAACCTCATACAACCGGCGGCTTTTTACTGTTTTCGGATGTGTTATCGCGATTCTGCTTTTATTGGCTCCGGGTTATGCCACAGTCAAAAAAGACAAGAAAGTTAAGAAAGATATGCAGGATAAGCAGCCCCTTGTGCTTGCATCCACATTCCCCATATACCAGATCACCCGGAATGTGGCTCAGGGCAGACCTGTCACTGTGAATCTCATGCTTCCCTCAGAACTGGGTTGTCCCCATGATTATGCCTTGACGCCCCAGGATATGATGAAACTGTCAAAGGCCAGAGCCCTTGTGATGAACGGGCTTGGCATGGAAGAGTTTGTCGGCCCGGCACTTAAAAAAACCAATCCCTCCATGATAGTTATCGACAGCTCAAGAGGGATCACCAACCTTCTCACGTATATGGATGACGATCATGATCACGGTGGAAATCACGGTCATATGAAGGCCAACCCCCATCTGTTCGTCAGCCCCCGTATGGTCTCTCTTCTGGCCATGAACATTGCTTCCGGTTTGTCCCGCATCGACCCTGCCGGTGCCGTCGTTTATCAGCAAAACGCTAAAGCCTACGGAGCACGTATGACTGTTCTGGACCAGCGGTGCAGGGCTCTTGGGAAAAAACTCATCCACAAACAGATCATGACCCAGCACGGTGTATTTGATTATCTGGCCAGAGATATGGGGCTCACCATTGGCGGTGTCTTAGAATCCCATGGGGGAAAAGAATCTTCGGCATCGGAAATGCTTCATCTGATCAACGTGATCAAGTCGAAAAAAATAGGGGCTATTTTTATCGAGCCCCATTATTCGTCAAAAGTAGCTCTCACTCTCGCCAAAGAAACAGGTGTTCGCGTAGCCATACTCGATCCTGGAACAACAGGGCCCATGAACGTCGATCTTTTCTATTACGAAATCCTGATGGATAAAAATTTGAAAACCCTTGAAGATACGCTGGGGGCTTTGTCCAATGATTGATGCCACACATGCATACAGCGAACCGGTGACCTATGAACCGGCGGTGTTTTTCGAGGGTGTCACGGTGAAGCTGGGTGGTGTGTCCATTCTTGACCATGTGACAGCTTCCGTTCCAAGGGGTGGCTGCACATCCATCGTGGGACCTAACGGGGCAGGGAAGACCACCCTGCTACTGGCCCTTCTGGGCGAAGTGCCGTATAAAGGCGGCATTCACTTTTCATCGAAAATCAATAAAAAATTACGCATTGGCTATGTGCCCCAGCGTCTGACCTTTGACCGGGGAATTCCCATCACTGTGAGCGAGTTCATGAATCTTGGATTTCAAGGGAAACCCCTGTGGTTCGGCTTGAAGCCGGATTTGAAGAAAAAAACGCTGAAACTGCTGGCCATGGTCAAAGCCGACCAGCTGGCGGACCGAAAACTGGGGGCCCTTTCTGGTGGTGAGTTGCAGCGGGTTCTTCTGGCCCTTGCCCTTGCACAGGAACCGGACCTTCTTGTACTTGACGAACCGGCTGCCGGTGTGGATGTTCAGGGCGAACACGTGTTCTGCGAACTTCTGGACAATCTTCGGGCCAAACTGGGGTTTACCCAGCTCATGGTCAGCCATGATCTGGCCACCGTCACCCATCACGCCACCCATGTGATCTGCCTGAACCATAAGGTCGCGGCAGAAGGGGCACCGCGTGAAACCTTGACTGGTGAAACACTCACGGCTATTTTCGGAATGCACATGGGGCTTGTGAATTCAAGGTCCATGCCAGATGGGAAATCCTACTGTTCAGCCGCCTGTTGTAAAGGAGTCCGTCTTGTCTGATCTTTCATTGCTCTATACCCTGATGGCGTATCTGTTCCCCTTTGACTGCATGCATGTCCGGTTTATGCAGATGGCCATGGTGGGGCTTCTTCTTCTTGCTCCCATGACCGCCTCTATGGGGATTCAGGTCGTGAATTTTCGTATGGCCTTTTTTTCTGATGCCATCAGCCATTCGGCCTTTGCCGGTGTGGCATTGGGGCTTCTTTTCGCCATTGATCCACACTTGACCATGCCATTGTTCGGTATTCTTGTGGGGCTTTGCATCGTCTTTGTGCAACGCTCCAGCAGTCTTTCAACAGACACGGTGATCGGCGTCTTCTTTTCAGCGGTCATCGCCTTCGGTCTTGCCGTTGTCAGCCGCGATTCGTCTGCGGCAAGGAATCTCCAACAGTTTCTTTACGGCGATATCCTCACCATCAGTAATAACGACATCTGTTTTCTTATCGGCCTTTTTCTGGTTTTTTTCTATTACCAGTCAAGGGCATACAATCAGCTTCTATACATCGGCATCAATCCCACCCTGGCCAAAACCCACCGGGTCAGCGTGGGTCTTCACCAGTACACCTTCGCCGCCTTCCTCTCCCTGATCGTGATGTTTTCCGTCTGGGCTGTGGGTGTTCTTCTTGTCACCGCCATGATCATCGTTCCTGCCGCAGCCGCACGAAACTTTTCACGATCCGCAGGCGGTATGTTCTGGTGGGCTATCGTCATTAGTCTTTCTTCCGCTGTTTCCGGTCTGATTATCTCTGCCCAGGATTTTGCAAGAACCGCCACCGGAGCCACCATCGTTCTTGTGGCCTGCTGCTGGTTTGTGCTGAGTTCACTTGTGGCCGGTATGGCACGGGTTGGACGGAAGATGTGATTTTGAGTGGATAGTTGATAATTGAAAATGGATAGGGATTTCATAATGCAATGAAGATTGGCAATCCGGTTTGGCTATCAGAACCGGATTGCCCTGCTTTGGTTATACACAATAATGAACCATCCTTATTCAGCATTAAGTGCAAATATCTGCGCGAAGATCTGATCATTGTCAAATCCTTTTAGCTTAATAGCGCCTGATCTACACGATGCCACACATAATCCGCATCCTTTGCAAAGCACCGGATTGATCTGAGCTTTGCCAGGGTTGAACTTGGCGGTTTGCTCGATAAACGAGGGAGCCGAATACGGGCAAATCGAGGTGCAAACCCCGCAACTGCTGCATACCGAAGGCATGACTTCCGCTATGTTTCCGCTGGTATGAATGGTTTTACGGGCAAGCAGGGTGACTGCCCGGGTGACTGCAGCCACTGCCTGAGAGATGGATTCGTCAATCGGCTTTGGGGCGTGAGCCAAACCGCAAATAAAGACACCGTCTGTTGCACAGTCAACGGGTCTTAGTTTGGCATGGGCCTCCATGAAAAAACCATCGTCATTCAAGGCGACTTTGTATTGCTGCGCCAGCGGATTTTCTTTGGGAGGGATGATGGCTGTTGCCAGTACGAGCAGATCCGGAGTAATTTCCATTTTGCGGCGGATAACCGTATCTGAAAACCTAACTTTCAGATCATTTCCATCAAGACGGACTTCCAAACCTTGATCCGCATTATAGCGAATAAAAACAATTCCTTTTTCTCTGGCTTCCCGATACAGATCTTCGCGTAACCCATATGAGCGCATATCCCGGTAAAGGATATATACATCCATTTCAGGTTTAAGCTTTTTAATCTGTAAGGCGTTTTTAATCGAATGCGTACAACAGACCTTGGAGCAATAAGGCCGCTCGGGAATCCTGGAACCAACGCACTGAACAAAAAGGGTTGTATTCTTGTTCAATATAGCAGGATCGTTTTCAATCAGTTGGCAATCGAGTTCAAGACCTGTCAGCACCCGTTTATCATGGCCGTAAAAATACTGATCTGGCTTTAATTCCTGCGCGCCTGATGCAATAATAGTAACGCCATGGACCAGTTCTTTTGCCTGATCCGCCATCTTGATGGTGGTTTTAAAGTTTCCCACAAAACCTTCTGCGTGGGTGATTTCAGAGTTTGTAAAAATTTCTATGTTCTTATCCGCCTTAATATCGGCAATCAATTTGTTTAAATTCTGTAAAACATTTTCTCCCCGCCAGGTTTCATGGATCTGTAGAGCAGAACCACCCAAACGATTACTTTTATCAATCAAATATGCGTGATATCCCTGTTCAGACAGGGTTTTTGCAGCTGTAATTCCGGCAATACCGCCACCGATTACAAGGGCTGCCTGATTGATCTGGAGTTCAGCCTCCCTTAAGGGCTCCATCAGGGTAACCTTTGCGACTGCCATCCTGACAAGGTCTTTTGCCTTTGCGGTTGCCATCTCAGGGTCGCTCTTATGGACCCAAGTACACTGGTTTCTGATATTGGCCATCTCAAAGACATACTTGTTTAAGTTTGCATTTGTAAGAGTCTCCTGGAAAAGCGGTTCATGACTTCTGGGAGTGCAGGCAGCCACCATCACCCGATTCAATTGCTTTTCTTTGATAATTTTAGCCATATTGTCTTGAGTATCCTGAGAACAACTGAACATGTTTTTTTCAGTATATTCGACATATTTTAAGGTACTCGCATATTCAACGATTGCAGGAACATCGACAACACCGGCAATATTAGTTCCGCAGCAGCATATAAAAACACCGATTCTAGGAGGTTCGCCACCGATATCTGTCTCTTTGGGGATTTCTTTTTGCTTGGTCAGTGTCCAGCGCGACTCGGATAGGCCGCTTCCGGCCATACCAGCTGATGCGCTTGCTTCAATGACTGAAGAAGGAATGTCTTTAGGAGCCTCAAAGGCGCCGCATACATAAATACCAGGCCGGGACGTCTTGACTGGTTCAAAGCTGTTGGTTGTGACAAAACCATAATGATCCAGTCGAATATCAATAGCATTTGCAAGCAAACCTGCGGACTTGCTTGTCCCCAGGCCTACCGAGAGCACGACAATATCGAAGGCTTCTTCGACCCGTCTGCCGGATTCGTCAAGGTAGCGGATTAACTGATTGCCATCTTCGGTCGGTAAAATATGGGTGATTTTGGATTTGACGAAACGGACACCGGATTCATCCTTGGCCCGGTTGTAGTATCTTTCAAAGTCTTTTCCATGTGTGCGGATATCCATATAAAAAATGGCTGTATCCAAAGGCTCCTTACTGTGTTCTTTGGCCAGCATGGCCTCTTTAATCGCATAGGTACAGCAGACAGACGAACAGTAGCCGTTGGCCCCGATATGGACATCCCTGGAACCAATACATTGGAGCCATGCGATCTTTTTGGGTTCCTTTTTGTCTGATGGACGAACCAGATGACCGTCGAAAGGACCGGAAGACGAGAGTATTCTTTCAAATTCCAGACTTGTGACGATATTTTCAGATTTGTTGTAACCATAGACATCATGGGGGCTTGGATTATAGGGTTCGCAGCCGCTGGATAAAATGATCGCGCCCACTTTAAGGGTGATATCTATTTGTTGATCATTAAAATTGATGGCTCCGGCAGGACATACTTTTTCACAGGTCTTGCATTTTCCTTTGGTTAAGTAAATGCAATGATCAGGATCAATGGCGTATTTTAATGGTACCGCCTGGTCATATTTGACATAAATGGCCTTTCGATTGCTTAAAGCCCCATCGTAATCATTGACCACTTTTTTTGGGCACTTCTCCGAACAGAGCCCGCAGGCAATACATTTTGAAGTATCTACATAACGTGGATATTGTGTAAGCGATACCTCAAAGTTTCCTTCTTCACCGGTTATGTTTTTTACTTCCGATAGCGTCAGTAACTCAATATTGATGTGTCGGCCGACCTCGACCAGTTTGGGTGAGATGACTCACATGGCACAATCATTGGGGGGAAATGTTTTGTCGAGTTGTGACATCACCCCGCCGATGGACGAAGATCTTTCCACAAGATAGACATAATAACCGGAATCAGCTGCATCAAGTGCCGCCTGCATGCCGGCTATACCGCCACCAATAACCATAATAGCGCCAATTTTTTTTTGAGACATTTTTTCTCCTACGCTAAAAAAGATTCAATACGTGTGATATCAAGCGTATTCAGATTCATCCCCAATGCTTTGCCGGAAATACCCATGGCAAGTCCTAAAAGTTGGGGAAATACGAGGCTTGAAAGACGGTATTCCGTGTTGCGAAGAGACGATATCATGTGCTGAACCGTGTCAAATTGCATCTGACAACACGGACAAGCGACACACAGAAAATCAGCGCCTGCCCGAATGCCGTCGGTCAGTTTTTTTTCAGTTAAATCCATGGAAAGAGTGTCATTGACACCCAGCATGGGAGCCCCGCAGCATTCCAGCTTTAATGGCCAGTCGATACTTACGGCACCCGTTGCCGCCACGAGTTCGTCAAATAAAACAGGCGCGACCGGGTTATCGAATTCAGTGATATCACTGGGTCTCAAGGCATGACATCCATAGTGGGTTGCAATGTTAACCCCCTTAAACGGGCGGGTTATTTTTTCCTTCAGGACGTTGATGCCGATGTCATGATAAAGGACTGAAAGGAAATGCTTGATTTGAGTCGATCCTGAATACCTTAACCCTTCTTTGGCCAGCAACTCATTCACTTCTTTTTGAATCAACGGGTCGTGTTTTATCACATGGGCCGCTTTTTTCAGGCTGCCGAAACAGCATTTGCAAAGCACCAGCATGTTTAGATCCTGTAATTCAGCCAGAGCAAGGTTGCGGGCGGCCATCAGAAGAAATGTCTTATGGTCTATATTTCGGATCGGATTGCCGCAGCATTTAAACTCACGGTTATCCACAATCTCAATTCCGAGTTTGTCTGATACGGCTCTGGCAGAGAGTTCATACTGTTGAACCCTGGCCGGAATGTTACATCCAAGAAATAAGGTATATTTCATCATTGCAGTCCTGTTTTTTTATCGCGTTCATCATCCGTTATGCTATTAGCTGTTAGTTTGACTTCGTAATGTTTGTTTTCTTTAAAAAAATCTCATTGCCTCTGGCGGCCCTGCCGGGGGCCAAACTTTTGAAAAGTTTGACAAACGGTTATGGCCAGGGCGTGCGATGGGTGCATCCCAAACCCATTTGTCCAGATTTTTAAAATCTGGTCCCCCGGAAGGGCCGCCGGAGGCAAGGTTTACAAAGTCAAATCAGTCAATGAATGAATATTAATCTTTAAATTTATTAACATTTCGAGTCCTTGAAGCTGATGGCTAAAAGCTAACAGCTAATAGCAAAACGATTACATATGTTTTTTGGCTGAAGGACGGCTTGCCTCTTTTACAGCCATATTTTTGAGCTCATAAAGTATATCCGTCACTTTTACACCCTGAGGACAGTGCTCTTGACACTGGTAGCAGGTCAAACAATCCCACAGCATTCTGGAACCCATTGCCAGGTCTTTGAGACCAAAACCCATGGAGCGCATGATTTGATGCGGCAGCAGGTCAAGGTTTTTTTGTGGATTTTCATAATTGCCAACCACAGGACACACCGTCGAGCAGTTTTCGCATGCAAAGCAATAGGAATAGGTCTCAGCCCGGGCAGACAGACCGACTGTTTTTTTGAATTCCTTGTTTGCCGGTGTCAACGGGATAATTTCTTCAGTTTCTTTAAGCAGTTTAAACTGATCCGTTATGATTTTTTGCGCCTTGATGATCGGTTGGTCATACTGATCCGGATCAAGTTCCTGCCGATGAAGTCCCCGGTAATGAGAAAATGGCGTCAATATCAGGGGGACAGAACGTTCACGTTGAATCAGTTTTTCTCTGGCGGCAAACCACATGTCACGCAAATTAATACCCGCCGGGCAAACAACGGTGCACCTGTCACAATTGGTACACAGGTATATCCCTTGTTGAATCGCAGCCAACCCCTTGTTCCCTATGTTTTTGTTGGCCATATAATCTTTTAGAAAAGACATTCTTTCAGACGGCAGGATATAATCATTGCCGAGGCTGTCAAAAGCAACGGCGACAGAGCAGCGGTTGCTGCACGTGCCACAACGCATGCAGGCGTCTATCTCCATCATTTGGCGGGTCTTTATATTGGCCGGGTCAGAATATTTGTCCATAACAGCATTGGTGAGCAGGCTTGCCGGTGTCGTAAAAATGTGAAACATCTTGCTGTACGGCAGATATGCAAGCCCCAAAAAACTGACCATGATATGAACATACCAGATCTTTTGATAGTGGTTGTATGAAGTGAGTTTGGTACTTTCCAGAATGATGCCGGAAAGTATGATGATGGCCAATATCATGATGGCATAATAGTCCATGGCATTGGTTTTAAGGCGTGGTACTTTAAGAATGAACCGGCGATAGATGGCGATAGCAATCCCAGACATTACCATGAGTCCGGAAACAAGCAGGAACGGATTAAGTGCCAGATAATATCTGTCAAAAAGCGTAGTTGTTATGATTTTATCAAGGGCATGCGTAAAAAAGAGAAACATAAAACCGGCAAATATAAGCATATGCATCAGCCAGCGGAGCGTATCTTCTTTCTGTATCCTGATTTGAAGGAGAACATCTAAAATAAAAACCCTGATAAGTGTCAAAATCTTTTCACTGAATATAACAGCAGATAACCCATTCAAGGCGGCCATGATCCTTGATGAAGCCTCCATATTTTGGGCATGGATCCCGATACTGAAACGAAACCAGCTGGATATTTTATATATCAGACCGATCCCAAAGACAGCCAGAGCCACATACAGCACGATATTATAAAGCATTTGTCAGATTTCCTTTATCATTCGTTTTCTTTATTATCATCGTCTTTTCCGGACAGAAAATTCCAGAACCCTGCAATGCCAACCAGAGATATAATCATAAGAAGATAAAGAATTCCCTTGGTATGTGTATAAAAGTCCTGATAGGTATAAAATATTGTCTCCATAAAAATCTGCCTCCTTGTTCAGCTATTATCTGTTAGCTCATAGCTGCCATTAAAAGAAGTGTATTTTGAAACTATCTATTTGATAACATTTCGAGTTTTTGAATCCATAAATTAAAGCTACGAGCTAATCTTTATACTCAGGGTGTTCATAAAAAATAGGCATCCTTGTTACGATAAATCTGAAAACGACGATGCCGATGGTTACGATAAAAACCGAGGTGGCGATTTCCATCCAGTGTGGGAAATATCTTCTTGCCGAAGGAAGATGCCAGTTAAATGCGATCAGGGAAACATTAAGACGGTTGATAACGATACCAAGAACGGTCCATGCGGCAGTCCATTTAATCAGCGTTACATCCTTATTCCGAACGCCAACCGCATACAGAAATGATGGCAACGCAACAAATCCGATCAATTCGACAAGAAACCAGAGTCCATATGGGGTTCCAAGCAGATGCCAGTGGTCTCCGCCGGCGATTCCCATCACTTTGATCGTAAAATACCCGGCAAGTATCAAAGATGCCGCTTTTCCGAAGCCCAACGTAACACCCTCGCTTTCCTGAAGATGCGCTGTGTCCATTTTGTCCGCAAAATAGTGATGAGAAAGCGCGCTTTCATATATCACCATGGAAAGTCCAGCGATAATGCTGGATACGAAAAAAAAGACCGGCAGATATGAGGAATACCAAAGAGGATGAAGCTTTGAAGGTGCAATCAGAAAAAGGGCACCCAGAGACGACTGGTGCAATGTGGAAAGCACAACGCCTAATACCGTCAGTGCCAGTGTCAGTTTGACTGCAAGTTCTCTTACCTTTTTAAAGCCCAGCCATTCAAGCGGAGCTGGCAAAAATTCAAGAAATAAAACTGTCAGATAGAGGGCAACGCATCCAGCCACTTCAAAAAGCAAAGATGTCGTTCCCTGTTGCATAATAAAGGGATATGGGAGCCGCAGTGGCCTGCCCACATCATAAGTAAGGGCAAAGACGACAAGCGAATAACCTAGAAACCCTGTCAGTACCGCAGGCCTTACCGCAGAGTGAAATTTTTTCATTCCGAAAAGATAGACGGCAGCCGATGTAACATAACCTCCTGCCGCTAATGCAACACCTACAAGCAGATCAAAACCAATCCATAAACCCCAGGGGTTATCATCGGAAAGATTGGTAACCGCTCCCAATCCGAATGTGAACCTCAAAATGGAGAGGACTATCCCGATGATGATAATGGTTCCGGATACAACATTAAAAGGGGTAAACCAAGTTTTTAAATCAATAGCCGCTTTGTCAGACATCAGATATCCTCCTTGGTGCGAGAATGAGCAGCTTCATCGAGCTCCTCCTTGAAAATAATCTCTTTACGTTTTGATATGGCGTATATTCCCATCAAAAAGACAGGCCATAACCCCGCAACCAAGGGAACCACTGAAAGGGCGCCGGAGGTAAGCTCAGGAGCCGGAGTAACTCCTAAGTCTTCCCGCATTCCGATATCTGAGAAAGGAACGTTCGAAAGATACAGCCAGCTCGTTCCTCCCATTTCGGTCTCTCCATATATGTGATCAATGTACTTCCTCGGATATTTACGGATTCGTTCACGTGCAATATTAAGCAAATCCGCCCGTTTCCCAAAGGTTAAGGCCTCCATCGGACATACTTCAACACAGCCGGGGAGTTGTCCCTTTAGTATCCTGGGGTGGCACATGGTGCATTTCATGACACGGGGAGTAAACGACTCATTGTATTCATAGGCCGGAATCTCAAACGGGCAGGCAATCATGCAATAACGGCATCCCACACATACGCTTGCATCATAGGTAACAGCCCCTGTTTTTGTCTTTTTAAAAGCCTTGACAAAGCATGCTGATGAACACGCAGGCTCAGCGCAATGATTACATTGGATTTTTCTAAATGAAGGCCCGATCTTTCCGGTAACGCCATATTTATTGACAACCGTATATGCCTTGGCCGTTGTCCTCCGCTCTTCATCTAAAACATGAGTATCAGTAAACGGCTTGTCTGGAACCGGAAGCTCGTTTACCTTGCAGCAGGCCGCTTCACAACTCCGGCATCCGACACATAGAGAAATGTCATGTAATACTCCCAAACTCTCCTGATACCCATCAAAATGTTTATTTCCGGCAGCAAGAGCCGATTTACCAACAACAGATCCTATACCTGCTGCGCTTACCCACCCAAGAAACTTTCTTCGTGATATGGACATGTTAAACCCCTCAACTAATATCCGATTTATCTTTAATTCTTCTTCTTCTTATGGCACTCTGTACATCCGGCAGGCTTTTCAATTCCCATCTCTTTATGGCATCCCATACACTGTTGATGATATGCACCTATTATTCCTGGCTTGGATGGATTTTTCGCATCAAACGGTTTGCCATGACAATTTCCGCAGTGCGGCGGGTTTGTGGATACTGGGCTGTTATGATGGCAACCCTTGCAAATTGAACCTTTTTGGCTGTGAAAATATCCTGCAAGCTTGTTATCTTTGATATTCTTTACAAGGGTATTGACAACCTTGCGATGCGGAAAATCGACTGCTTCATACTCTTTGGAAAGCTTCTTTATGACAACTTTCTCGGGAATATTATTTTCAGGATATGTGCCGGGCACAAGATTTCTTGACTGGAGCATGGTTTTCACCAAAGTTTTTTCATCGTCTGGATTGGATGCTTTCTTCTTTTCCACACCTGGTGCCGAATGGCACTTAAGGCAAGAAGTATCTTCTTTTACCCGCTCCTTACCCATGAACACATGGCAGCCCGCACAGTTTTTATCATTCTGCTTTGCTTCGTGGCAACCCTGGCAGCTCCTGGTTGAATCAACCTGATGCATGGCTTTTTCAAGGTTGACCATGTTTCCTTCCTTCATTCCGGCAAGGGCATGGCATTCATTGCACTGTTTGAGGCTTTCATGGTGACAGACCCGACAGGTGTCATTGTAATTCTCGTGAGCCTTGTGATCGAAAGGAACGAAAGCCATCTTATTTGTGTTTTCAGTATCGGTACCTATCCCTTTTGGAGCATTTTTGAGCATAACGATATCAGGCTGTTTTCGATCCATTCTCGGAATGGGTGTGATCTTTTTGATTTTCTGCTGTACTGCAGGATCATGACACCCTGAACATGTCACAGGGCCTGTGGTCAGACTTTTAGAAATATTTTTCTGATGGCAATCGATGCAGGAGATATGTGATGATAGGCCCATGGACATCAGGTTATCTTTTGTTTTTTCCTTATGGCAATAACGGCAGGTCCCTTCTTTTCCTTTCACATAAAAAAGCTTCTTAGCCTTTTCATCATATTCATGATGACAAAGTTCACATTTATTTTCCTGTGCTTCAGAATGACGGAAGTGAAGGGATTTATCGAACCCTATGGGTTGTCTGGAGGTTAAGTGTTGAATTTTTTCCCTGTGACAGCCTTCGCATTCAACAGGCCCAGCTTTCTCTTTCGCAACTTTCATTTCTCCGTGACAAGATATGCAACCTTTGTGATAAATATCCATGACCTCAATTCTATCCGTATCCGCAATTCGCTTAAATTTTGGGAACATGCGTTTATTTTGGGTCAAATGGCAGGCTGCGCAATCCTTGTTCTTTTTGGCCAGGGCTTCGGTGTGAGCTTCGTGAAGAAACTCAACGGGTGCTTTTTCAAGCTTGCCAAAAGCGATCATATTATCGATTTTAATAACGTCTGCCCGGGGCTGGGATGAAACCTTTAAAACCTTGCTTAATCCGTAAATCCCGGTACCAGATAGGGCAATAATGGAAATCGTTAAAATGCCAGCCCAACGAAACAGATATCTTTCCTTCTTCATATAATATCATTTCTCCAATATTTAACATCCATGCATGCGAATCTGCGTAAAATTTCGCCAATAATCCTGCATTGCGCGTGCCAGAAGGGCCGGAAAGGTAAACGATTGGAAAAACGTCGGTCTGGAGGTTTAGAGACGCAGTTGAATCATGAAGACATGTCGGCTCCCTTTGTATTGTGTCAGCTCCCTTTACATTATGTAAAATGGCAGCAATTTCAGGTGAAATCCCCAAGCTATAAATCTCAAGCTTTTCCACAATAATTCAAATTTATTTTTCTCAAAGTTTTTCATCTTTTTCAGCTCTTTTATCATCATGTAAAATACACGGACATCCGATTGATTTCTCATCGGATATCATTCTAAAAAAAATGCCGTTTCAGCACGGACTGACTAAAATTTCTTCAATATCATTCGACAGTTCAGATCCCAAGCGCTTGGCATGTTTAATGCTATGGCTGTAATAAATTTAAAAACGCATGCAATTATCTCTAAATACTGACAGGTGGTAATGACGGCCATCTACTTATCAGGAAAGGAATCATCCATGAACAATCCGAAAAAAAGAATTCTTGTCGCCATTGATCATTCGTCCCAGGCCCTTGAATCAGCCTCATATATCAGCAAGATGGTAGATCCCGACCGGTTCTCCGTCGTAATTTTCCATGTGGAAAGCGATCTATACGACATTTTCTATGATTATGTGGATAAGCCGCCGCTTGAAATTACTGGATCACCCTATTATGCGGATTGGGTTGATGTCATGAAGAAAAGCATTGACCTGAATCTTGAGAAAGCAAAAAAAGTATTCCTGGATAACGGCTTCCCGGAAGATGCGATTGAAATCACAAGGCAACCGCGTCAAACTGGAATCGCAAGGGACATCATCGCTGAATCTCATAAAGGTTATGATATACTGGTCGTGGGAAAATCAGGAATCAACAAGATATCGGAAGCCATGAAGGGCAATGTAACCTCAAAACTTATGATGAAAGCGTTTCATATCCCTCTTGTCATCGCTTCAGGCATTCCGGAAACGTCAAAAGTGCTTGTGGGCTATGATGGATCAACCGGTGCCAACATGGCCGCCGAAGCTTCGGCAAGGCTTATCCGGAAAAAGGTGTCCGAGATTCTTTTCTGCCATGTGATCCGTTCGTTCAACTTATCCGATGCCCAGTTTTCGCTGAGTTATAAAGATTCCTACAATGTGCATCTCGCGGACATTGAAGAAGCAATGGTCAAATCAAGGCGGGAGCATATGGAACCGCTCCTCGATGAAGCCAGGCACTATTTCACCCGTGAAGGCTTCACTCCCGAAAGCGTCCGATGGTGCATGGTCAACCGAAGCAGCAGCAGGTCCAAGGCCATCATCGACATGGCGGCAGACCAGAACTGCGGCACACTTGTTCTGGGCCGCCGTGGGCATTCGGCTGTTGTGGAATTCTTCATGGGAAGGGTCGGTAATAAAGCTGTGGAGATGTCTCGGAACATGGCGGTTTGGATCATTTGATTCATTGGGATTCAACTCAATGAAGACAGCTTATGCAACCTTGAAAGGATTCGAGGTGATGCATGCCCTGAAAAAGGGGCAAGCAGATCCTTGGTTTTACGGGCAAGGCATCAAGGGAGAAGTCAATTTAATTGAAAGAAACTTCGGTCTAACCGCATAGGAAAACCGAAATTCTGAAGCTCTGTGCTATGATTAATTTTTGCAACAGATCCCTCTGGTTCATTCAGCTTGCATGATCTGGAACACATGCATCAGGTAGTTCAGGTATTCCGGGTTGTCGCACATCCCCTTGCCTTTTGAGTCGGAAACTTTGGCCACGGGCTGGCCGTTGCACTCCACCATTTTCATCACGAGATTCAAAGGGCTGGGGCCACAGTCGTTGGTGAGATGGGTGCCGATTCCGAAAACAGGGATGATAGCATCTTTCACCGCAAGGTAAAGGGCCGCCGCTTTTTCCATGGTGAGGCTGTCGCTGTATACCGCTGTTTTTGTTCTGGGATCGATTTTCAGCTCTTTCAACCTGTTAACCAGCTTACGGGTCCACTCATAGGGGCAGCCGGAATCGTGGCGGAAACCGTCAAACAGTTTGGCGAAATAAAGATCCATGTCCCGCAGGAAAGCATCCATGCCCACCACGTCGGTGAGGGCGATGCCCAGATCGCCCCGGAATTCCTTGACCCAGGCTTCAAGGGCGGCTTTCTGGCTGTCCACCAGTCTTGGTCCAAGGGCCTGAAACGCTTGAAGGTATTCGTGGGCCATGGTTCCGATGGGAGTCAGGTTGTATTTCATGGCCAGCCACATGTTGCTCGTTCCGTTGAACCGGTTTCCCAGAGTCTCGGCCTGACGTTTCACGGTGTAATCATGCCACTTTCGTGAAGCTCTCCGTCTGCCCCCGAAATCGGCGTATCTGAAACCTTCAAGGCCTTCGGTGTTTTTCAGATAATCGATTTTGGCTTCGAGTCGTCTTTTGCCTTCGGAGTAGTCCAGATCCGGGTATTCGTTCCGAAAAAAAACTTCCTGAACAATGGGAAGAATATACAGCTCGAAGGGCATCGCATGGACAATGGGGCCTTCGGCTTCGATCATCAGTGTTCCGTTTGTGTTTTCAACGGAAACCATCCGGGAATCCAGGCGGAAGATCCGTAAAAAATCAATATAATCCCCTGAAAGTGAAGGGATTTTTTTGATATAATCCAGCTCTTCCTGTGTGAAGGTCAGGGAATCGAGACTTTTGATTTCTTCCCGGATTTCATCCACATATCTTCCGATGTTCACACCCTCTGACCTGCATTTGAACCTGTATCGCGCATAGGCTCCCGGATGGTTGTGGAGAAATGCCTTCTGCATGGAAAGCTTGTAACGGTCGGTATCCATGAGGGTTCGGATGATCGGTTTGTCTTGTTTCATGATCTGTACCTTGTTTTATAATTTTTTCTGTGGCTTAAAAAACATCACAACGATTCAACCACCTCAATTCCATGGCCTTTCATTTCATCAATGGCAGAGCGAATCGTTTCCGGCGCAATTCCACGGCAGGCAGCCAGATTGACTACCACATTGAAACCGGCTCTTCGGAGTTGAAGGGCCGTTGTCTTGACGCAATAGTCCGTTGCAAGGCCGCCCACAAGGACCGTTTCAATGGCGTTGCATCGCAGGAATTCGATGACACCGGTGCTCTGACGTTCGGAAAGATCATGGTAGCATGCGCCGTAGGGGTGCATGTCGGGTTCCATTCCTTTCTGAACAAAAAAGTCGTAATCCGCCGGATGGGGCAGGCCGTCGATGAGTTCATGTCCTTTTGTGCCAACGATGCAGTGGGCGTTCCAGCGAATATCCACATTGGGGCCATCCACGGGTGTAAACTGGGGGCTTTCCTCATCCGCACGCCAGATGGCGTTTTCAGGGTGGGCGTCTTTTGAACCGACCCGGAGTCGGGCAAGGCCTGCCTGATGGTTCAGGACATCCGCCAGGGTATCTCCGCCAAACACAGGAAGTTCATCAGGACAAAGGGGAGTAAATCCTTTCTGCACATCCACATCAAAACTGGCTGTTTTATCTTTTACGAAATGTGTCATATGGCACCTCCATATTTAAGGATCGTATCTATTATTTTGTCAGAACCATGGAAGGTCCGAGGGGAAATTGATGTAAAATAAACATGGCATCTGAGCAATCAAAATTGCTTCAAACTCAGCAAAAAAACGCTGGGTTTCAGTGATGTAATTCAGCGTCAATCCGTTCGGAAAGAAAGATTTTCAACAGAGACTGATAAGGGACATCCCGTTTATTGGCTATGAGTTTCAGGTCTTCAATCATCGATTCGGGAAGCCGTATCGAAATGGTTCTGGTTGTGGGTTTCAGCCGTGAAAAAATCACATTCTCACCATCAGACCAGTCAAGATATTCCGATGAATCGTTTTTCTGCCAAAAAGCGCGCTCTTCATCCTCATTTTTAAATTCCGGTATTTTCTTTTTCATTTTAAATACCCCTCAATCTCCGGTTCGGTCATGTCCCGAGCGGAAATCATTCTTATTTTTTCATTTCGAACGGTGAATACGGCAAACAGCATTCGATCCATATCTGTTCGGCCAAGTGCATAATATCGATCTTCAATCAAGGAATGCTCTCTGTCTCGTTTTACGATGATCGGTTTATTGAAAAAGATCTGTTCGCATTCCCACATTGATACGTCGTGTTTCTCCCAATTTTTGGTATCATTTCCATGATTCCATTGGAAACCGGTGCAGCTTGATAGTATGTTTTTGAGCTTAACCATGGTTTGTGTATATCATGAATATATGCGGATGGGCAAATGAGATTTAATGTAGAACGACTGAAATCGTCTCACGGAAAAAGGTAGCTCACCGATCTCAATAATGATATGAAAAAAAATCGACCGGTTTTCGGGTTTCTTATCAGCATTTAAACCGACTTCCGTTTAATAATAAACATAAAAACAATTTCAAATCCTGTTATTCAAAGAGGCGTAGTATGAAAAAAACCATTCTAAAATCAATGGCCTTTGTGTGGATTGCCGTTCTGGTTATTGCGGGCCAGGTGTATGCGAAAGATGATGGCCCCTGTTATACGGAAGAAGCGGTTCCAGTGAAGGATTCCATCTGTCTGGTGATTGACCGAAGCGGAAGCATGGCAGGAAAAGCGCTGAAAGATGCCAAGGCAGGGGCCAAGGATTTCGTGAAAAAAGTGAACGCCGGGACGGGTGTGGCGATCATTACGTTCAGTGACAGCACGGAAATGGCGCTGGATTTTACGGAAGACAAGGGCCAGTTGACCAAAACCATTGACGGGATAACGGTGAAGGGAAATACGGCGCTGAACGATGCCATAGCTTTTGCAGCGTTGAAGCTTCAGGGCAGGGAAGGGCGAAAAATAATCGTGTTTCTCACAGACGGCAAGGACAACCGCAGCCGTTACACTCTTAATGATATATCCAAAATGAACATTTCCGAAGGCATTTTTGTTTATGGAATTGCCATGGGAGATGTGGATAAAAAAGCTCTTGCCGGTTTGTGTGCTGCAACAAACGGCAAATCCGAATACACGAAAACATCGGCTAAGCTGAAAACCCTGTATCCCCAGACTCTCAAGAATTACTACACCCGAGGTGCTAAAACCAAGGCAACGGGTTGTATGGTGGTGAAATCCCTGCCGGACAACAGGGCTGTCTTTATCGACGGGAAAAAAGCCGGAGTCACACCCTTGTCCATGGCGGGAATGAAGGCGGGGACCTATAACGTGGAAGTTGAATTTGATACGGGAAAAGCTGCCTGTTCCGTTCCTGTGAGCGATCAGAAGAAAACAAACCTGGACATGCGCGCTCCGGCAAAGGGCAGGGATCTTGACATCATTACCACCCAGTCCTCCGTGGCCGTGTATTTTGACGGCGCGTATATGGGGTCCACCGATCCCAAGAAAAAAAAGCTCGCCATTATCAACGCCCCGGCGGGTGACCACACCCTCAAGTTGGTCTGCATGCCCGATTTTGATTACGGACCCGAACAGGTCATGGAAATTCCCCTGACCCTTACCGCAGGAAGCTGGGGTGCCGAGATCGAGGCCAATATCCTTCAACAGAAAATCATTGATACAAGCCGTGTGGATGTCCGTTTTGAAACCAAAAAGAAAAAACCTTTTTCCCAACTTGACGACGAGTCCGAGGAATAAAAAGCAGACCCCCAATCGCATCGCGCAACAGCCCCTTGTTCCAGGTATTCTCCTCGGAACGAGGGGCGTTGGGGCTGCGCGATTGCCGTGCGTAATAAAACAAAAATTGTCGTTCTCATTTACAGCTGATTGTGTTACTTTTTTACATTCTAATTTTCCTGGCACGACACCCAAATAACAAGACAAAATTATTATATGGCATACCGGCGTTCGTTCAAAAAGATCGTCTGGATCATTATTCTGATCATATCGGAATTCGCGTTGCTGCGCCCTGCGTTTGCAGACGTGACGGGGTCTGATGGGCAAGAGGCGAAAGACAACTTTTCCGGGAATATGGCGGTCGGGTACCGACTGAAATATGATTCGGAAAGCGCATCTGCCATCCACCAGTTTGTCCAGCGTGCTGACCTTTCCTGGCGGCCTTTTGCAGGCGATTCCGGCTTTGTCTTTTCAGGGGATCTTTATGAAAATACAGGGGCCACCGATGAACGGCCCCAATCCGTCTGGGCTGCTTATGGCGATGTTCACGGGTTCATCAACGAAACGTATGCCGAGATCCGGGATATGATTCCGGCTTTGGATGTCAAGGCCGGACGTCAGTATGTCACGGACGAATTGTCCGTTCATCTTGACGGAATTCAGGCCCGATACCGTTTTTCAGGGAGAGCTTCTGTTTATCTCTTGGGCGGGTATACGGCTGATCCCTATGGCGATGAAGCCTGGGATTATTCCAAAGTGGCGGGCGCAGGATTTAAGTATCTTATCACTGAACGGACACGGGCCGGAGCGGAATACCTCATGACCCGTGAAGAACCGGAAGATGTTGAACAAGAAACATTCCAGCAGGCTGCGTTGTCCCTGACCCATGATTTTGAAACAAGCCGTGCCGGGATCAAGCTGACTTCCCTTGACTCCGAGCTGGAATCGCTGAAACTCCACACAACATTCCTTGAATTCCTGGGCGCGGATTCGGAGGCCGGTCTTTCGTATTTCCACCAGTTTGTGGAGGCCGAACGGATGCCCAGCTCATCGTCGCCGTTTATCAGCCTGCTTGGGCCGGTGAAGCCTTATTATCAGGCATCGGTGAATGTGTGTAAAGGTTTTGCCCTGTCAAAAATCACATTGTCCGGCGGGTTTGATGTTCGGCAACTCCTGGAAGACGAGAGCGAGTCGGAGTTCAACCATTCCTATATCCACGGTTATGCGGCTTTTGATAAAACCGATCTCTGGGGAAAAGACCTCCGGTTATCCGTCCAGGCCGATATGTGGCGTAACTCAGACGCGGGATCGGACAACAAGACCACCGTGACCGGCGGCGGTGAAATGGAATACGGCAAAAGCAGGAAAACGTCGTACGCCCTGGGGTCGTTTTACTCCCGTTACAGTTACGATTATTATATGGACACGAATGAAAAGACCGATGTGTACACGGTATTTTCACGGATACGGCATCGCATCGGAAGATCCGTTCAAATCAAAGGGGAATACGAACTGGATATCACTGACCAAGAGGAACACCGTCTTGATGTGACGGCGAATGTGGATTTCTAACCGGCTAACAAGGCAACGCGCATATGGACAACAAGGGAAAAAACATGAAATCAATGACGCTGCGGGTGATCTTTTCCGTCATGTTTGTCGTGGCCTGCTTCCTTTATATCCGGGCAACAGCTGCGGAAAAGAACCGGCTTGTCTTTTCTCATCAAGACCATGTTGAGCTGAGCGGTTGCAAAGATTGCCATGGTGGACCCAAAGGATCTGCGGAGCCCGTTATCCCGGGCGTCAAAGTCTGCGTGGAATGCCACGATGATTCACCTCTGGAAAAACTGAATCTGGCGGACAGAAAAAAGCCAAAACCCCTTCTTGTCTTCTCCCATAAAACCCATGGGAAATCGGACTGCATGATCTGCCATACGATCAGTGAAAAGCAATTGCCGGGAATCCCCGGATTTTCAGAGTGTTCGAAGTGTCATTCGAACATGAACGTAAAGACAAGCTGCGGCGATTGCCACAACACGCCGTTCACGCTCGATTATCACAAAGGGTTATGGACGAAAACCCATGGTTTCAGAGCGGAAACTATTACAAACAAAGCCGATCATGGTAAAAACTGTGCTCTGTGTCACCCGGAGCCTTCTTGTGTTCGCTGTCATCAGACCATGAAACCCAAAAGCCATACCGGTTTTTTCAGAATGAGAGGCCATGGATTAAAAGCCTCCATTGAAAGTGAATCCTGTAAAACATGCCATCGGGAAAGTTTCTGCGTCCGTTGCCATCGCGAAACAAAACCCTTGAACCACAAGGGAAACTGGGAATACATCCATGGTTTCGCCATACCGGGCGGAAAAAACGGCTCAATCGGTAAATGCGCAGTGTGCCATAAATCGTCTTGGTGCGCAGCGTGCCATAATGGGAATAAAACATGATCTTGATAACCTTTAAAAACAAACTGTTTTTGTTCTCTGGCATGTGTTCCAAAGAACAAGCCGGAATAGCACAAACAATCTTCATTGGCCTTATAGTTCCGGTGGTCATCATGTTTATTCTTTCCGGGTGTTCCGATTCCCTTCCGGACGGACTTCCCGATAATATTCCGGCTACGGGCGAATGCACGGTCTGCCATGGAAGCACCGACAATGCGGCCCCGCCTCTTTCCATAAACGACTCATCATCAACATCGGATATCGCAGTGGGAGCCCATCAGACCCATATGAGAGGCGGAGCGATAAGTGCGGCCCTCGCTTGCGGAAGTTGCCATACCGTTCCCCAGACCGTGGATCAGCCGGGGCATAGAAACGGCCTTCCTGCTGAGATCGTCTGGAGCAGTCTTGCACAAACAGGCGATCTCAATCCGGTCTGGAACAGAACAACCGCCACCTGTTCGTCGGTTTACTGCCATGGGGCCACGTTGAGCGGCGGAACTCTTAAAAATCCGGTGTGGAATGTGGTGGATTCCACTCAGAACGCCTGTGGAACATGTCATGGAAACCCTCCCCCGTCTCCCCATGAAGACAATTCCCAATGCTACCTTTGCCATTCTGGAACAGTTAAAAACACAGGCGAAATTGATGTGGCAGGCGGAAAACACATCAACGGAGTGCTGGAATCGTTGGGCTCACATCCTGATGGTTGGGCCGAACCCGCAGCTCATGGCTATGGTTTTTATGATACTCCGTCAGATTGCAAAATCTGCCATGGTGACAATTTAGACGGTGGCACATCGGGTGTGTCGTGCAATGAGTGTCATACTGGAGGGGCGGCCTGGAGAACCGATTGTACTTATTGCCACGGCGGTCTGAACAGCACAAACGGAGCGCCGCCTTACGGTCTTCGCGGTGAAACGGCTGTATCGAATAAAGTGGTTGGTGCCCATACGGCCCACTTGACCTCAAGTCCGTCACATACAGCCTGGGCCTGTTCGGTCTGTCATACGGTGCCTGGCTCTTTCAGTGACGCCGGACATATTGACGGTGTGGCCGGAGCAGAAGTTCATTTCTCATCTCCTGCGGGTGGAAGTGCTACCTACAGCCGCTCTACTGCATCATGCAGCAGTCTCTATTGTCATGGAAACGGCAGAACAGTCAGCGGAGCTGTTTCCTGGATATCGTCAACGGATCTCACATGCCGGTCATGTCATGGCTATTACACCAACCCCAGCGTACTGTCCGGCAGACACAGCAAACACATTTCAGAAGATTATACCTGCTACACCTGTCATAAGACGGTGGTAAACAACTCAGACGCCATCATAGACAAAACGGCCCATATCAATGGCTCAGTAAATGTCTCCCTGACAACCGGAACGTTCAATGCTTCGACCAAGACATGCAGCAGTAATGATTGTCATGAATCTGAAGACTGGTATGATTGATACTATCCCTTGACCACCGCCAGCGGATGCAGCTTCACAACAGGCCGGATCAAATCCAGTTCGCTCTGGATCACATCTTCGATGTTTTTGTAGGCTTGGGGCGCTTCCCCAAGATCGTATTCTCCTTGCCCTTTTCCTCGTCTGATTTTGTTCCAGCGTTCGAACACCACGTCTCCCATGGCTTTGTCGCATTCAGCCGGTGTCAAAGACCGTGAGGCCTCTTTCCGTCCCATGACCCGACCTGCACCGTGAGAGCAGGACATGAAGGATTCGGGGTTTCCAAGTCCTTGAACGATAAAGGACGGCGTTCCCATGGAACCGGGGATGATGCCGGTTTCATTAGCTCGTGCCGAAGTCGCCCCTTTCCGGTGAACCCACACATTGTGGCCAAAGTGGTTTTCAATGGCCGCGTAGTTGTGGTGGATGTTCACAGGTTTGTCAAATGAAGCTCCTTTGAACACTGAGATGAACGCCGTCATGAAACGGTCCATGATCTGGCGGCGGTTTTCCCGGGCATAGGCCAGGGCAAAGTTCATATCATGGATATAATCTTTTCCTTCTTGACTTGTCACCGGCAGAAACGCCAGATCTTTTGACGGAATATGGGAATTCCACCGTGTGTTCAGGTTCAGCGCGATCTTATTGTAATGCTTGGCAATGATGTTTCCCAGGTGTCGAGACCCGGAATGGATCATCAGCCAGACCCTGTTGTCGTCGCCTGCCTGAACTTCGATGAAATGGTTTCCTCCTCCCAGGGTTCCCAGGTTTTTTCCGGCAAGATCTTTCACATGCCCGCTGTACCAGTCCCGACCCTTGAAGTCCTCCATGGTTTCGGTCATTTGTTCCCAGCTCTGGTTGCTCCGGTGTGATTTTCCTTCACCGCAGGGAATCAGTTCGCGGATTTTGGTGACCACGTCACGGAGTTGTTTTCGATCCGTCGCCGATACGGGAAGCGACGTTCGAACAGCCCCCATTCCGCAGCCGATATCCACACCCACCGCATTGGGGATGATGTCCTCTTTGCAGGCGATAACCCCGCCGATGGGCATTCCGTATCCCGGATGACAGTCGGGCATCAATGCCACATGTTTGAACACCGAGGGATGCTGGGCCAGATCTTCCGCCTGTTTCATGGCCTCGGTTTCCATATCTTCGCACCAGGATTTCAAAGGCACCCGGTAATGTTCTTCTTTTTTGACCCATTTCATTGGTTTTTTCCCTTTCATTTGGAATCTATGGAAATGTGATAAACTTTAACATGAAATAAGCTTTTCGCTGACTAAAAAATGTCATATGAATTACGACATAAGGGTGTCGTAATGGGTGGTGTATAGTGATTCCGAAAATTGGATAGAAGTACACATTAACCCGGAAAAACGTATGGAGGATATGATCATGAATGTACAGACATTTTGCCAGAGTTGCAGCATGCCCATTTGCGATGAGAAGATGAAAGGCACAAAGGCTGACGGAAGCGTCTCTGATGACTATTGCACTTATTGCTATCAGAAAGGATCATTCACCTAGTTATTTTTTTTGACCTTTGAGCGTTTCTTCGTTGTAACCCCATCCTTTGCATGAAGGAACATCGATGAGGATCATGTCGGACAGATCCCTGGCTTTTATTTCTATGGGACTATCCGTATCTATCCGTGCCTGATCTTTTGAATTAAGAGTCTGGTCATTGATTGAAATGCTTCCCTCGGACAAATAGATAAATATCCGCCTGCCGGTGCCACATTTGTGGGTGACGTTTTTTCCCGGTTCCAGAACGCAACGGTAAAGGGTGGCATCGGTATGAAATGTGACCGTATCAGGCAATCCCTGGCCCGAGGCCAGAGGGAAAAGTCGGTTCTGCCAAACCTCTGCATCGTAGGTTTTCTGGTCGTAAGTGGGAGAAAGGCCTTTAATATCAGGGAAAAGCCAGATCTGGTAGAAATGCACAGGATGATCGGCAAGGTTAAATTCCGAATGGGTTAAACCCGTACCTGCGGACATGCGCTGAACATCGCCTGCTTTGATGACGGTTTTATTGCCCATGCTGTCCTGATGGGTCATTTCACCATCAAGGACGATGGTGATGATTTCCATTTCCTCATGGGGATGGGTGGGGAATCCTGTTCCAGGTGCCACAATGTCGTCATTGAATACACGTAAGGCTCCAAACTGGATGTTATGCGGGTCGTAGTAGTTTGAGAAAGAGAAAAGCCAGTATGTTTTCAACCAGCCAAAATCGGAAAAATGGCGTTTAACTGCTTTAATGATTTGAATCATGGTCATATTCCTTGGTGATAATGAACAGAAGGATGACATTACCCTGATCGGATTTCGGTTGTAATCGTAAAAAAGGAAAATGTCCGAATTCACGAATTCAACTGCCTGTTGATAACCATTCCTAACTCTTCAAGGGTGTAAGGTTTTTTGAGGAGTTCTCCAGCGCCTTGTTCCTGCGCTGTTTTCACTTCACTTGTATCGGCGAATCCTGTTGTGATGACCACTTTCTGTTCAGGGTGGATCTCGATGATCTTTTCGTAGGTTTCTCTTCCATTCATACCGGGTTCCATGATCATGTCCAGAAGGACAAGATCCACCTTTTCGTTTTTAAGGTATTCCACGGCTTTTTCGCCGCTTTCACAAGCTACGCTGGAGTACCTGAGGGTGTTTAAAAGCTGGCTGGCTATTTCACGCTGGGTTGTCTCATCGTCCACCACCAGAACCTTTTGCCCCTGGCCTTTGAAGCTGTCGATTAGAGCATTTTCTTTTTTTTCAGAGACGGGAAAACGTGTAGAGGGGAAGTACAGGTCGAATACGGTTCCGTTATTCCCGCTGGTGACATTGATGTGGCCGTTATGTTCGGACACGGTGTTCCAGACGATGGAAAGCCCCAGGCCTGTTCCGCTCCGGCCCATGACTTTCTTGGAGTAAAACGGTTCAAAAATCCTTTCCATGTCTTCGGGCGAGATCCCTCCTCCAGTATCGGCCACGCTGAGCAGGGCATATTCTCCGGGAGGTATTTCATCGAACCCTCTGATGGGGTCTTGCAGGGTGATGTTCTGGGATGAAATGCAAACTTCTCCATCTCTCTGGACTGATTCAACGGCGTTGATCACCAGATTCAAAAGGGCTTTTTTGATCTGAACCGATGAAGTTGTGATGTTATGGAGATCTTTATCCATGGAGACTTTGACCTTGACGGAAGGATAAAGGGCCGTCATGCTGGCGTATTCCGCTGAATGAAGGTATTCCCCGACGATGGTGTTGATATTGAGTATCTCATTTTTCCGTGCGGCTCCCCGGGCAACGGTGATCAGGTCATCCACGATGGCGGCGGCTTTTTTTCCTGAAGAATAGATGGCCTTCACATGATCCCTTATACTGCTGTCAGGCGGGAGATCCAGCAGAATCAATTCAGGATAGTTGATGATGCCGGAGAGGATGTTGTTGAGATCATGAGCCACACCTCCTGCAAGAAGTCCAAGAGCCTCCATTTTTTTTGCCCGATCCAGGGTTTTTTGTAGTTCGGATTT
This sequence comes from Desulfobacteraceae bacterium, assembly GCA_041660385.1. GTDB lineage: Bacteria > Desulfobacterota > Desulfobacteria > Desulfobacterales > Desulfolunaceae > DYJE01. Next base: position 50,099 of record JBAZWJ010000035.1, read on the forward strand.
TTCCAACTCAATTCTTTTTTTATCGGTGATATCCCGGCTGATGCCGCGCGCCCCGAGGACGTTACCGGCATCGTCGTAATAGTGAACACCCCGGGTTTCAATGGTCCTGCATTCTCCGTTCTTGTGCTGGATAGTACATTCGATGGTTGAAAGAGGTTCGCCGGGACGGATGTTTCGCATGAGAATCATGTAAAGCTTTTCACGTTCGTGGAGAGGAAAGTAGTTGATGAACCTTGTTCCGAGAATTTCCTGTGCTGTATAACCGGTGATGGCTTCTACGCTGGGGCTGTTGTAGATAAAATACCCGTTTTTATCCAAATCCCAGATCCAGTCGCTGGTGGACTCCACAAGGTTTCTGAATCGTTCTTCACTTTTTTTCAATGCTCTTTCAGTGATTTTCCGTTCTGATATATCGTGTATGACCACACGTGAACCGGTAATTTTTTCATCTTTAATGATGAAGCTGTTGTTGAGTACAGCTGAAAACGTGCTGCCGTCTTTGTTGACAATTTCAAGTTCAACGTTTCTGGAGATTTTTTCGCCCCGCAGGACGGTGTTGAGTCTTTCTTTGAGGATCTCCTTGCCCTGTGCCATGAGAAGGGCAAAGGGGCTGAGATTGAGAAATTCTTCTTTGCTGTATCCGGTGTACTCGCAGAGCACATCGTTGACGCTGACGAATTTTCCGCTGATGAAATCAATTTCGTAGATACCCGCAGGAGCATGGATAAACAGTTGGCGGTATTTCTCCCTGCTTTCCTTGAGTTCGCTGTTCATCCGGATGAGCTCTGTGGTTCGCTCTTTGACCCTTATTTCCAGCTCATCATGGGCTTTTCTGAGAGCGATTTCCGCAATTCGTGTGGGTTTGATGAACCGGGTGATGATGATGAAAATGCCCAGAATGAACATGGCGATGGCTGTGAGAATGGAAAAGATATAAACGTACATTTTGGGGATCATGGAGATCAGAAAATCTCTGGCACTGATCAGGTAGATCAGGCGTAAGGGTGCTGAATCCAGATCTTTCCCAAGTGAAAAATACCCATTTTTATATGTGAAGTCCTGGGTGGTTCGGGTCAGCAGATCGTTTGCCCGTTCTTTTTCGGAATCGGGAAGCAAGTCGCTGAGGTTTTGGGCCACGGGGTTGCTGACAGACAGATTATTTCTTTCGGATGATGAAATGACCTGGCCGGTTTTTGAGCAAAGCACTGCAAGGCCCCGTCCGTTGAAAAAAGGTTCAGTGAAACCTGATAAGGAATCCTGGTTTTGCATTTTGTAATTCAGACTGAGAAGACGTTCATCAAATTCGTTTCCGACCTGATCAATCTGTGAGTTGATTTCGGTTCTGCAATACAAGAACAGGAAAAAAACGATGATGAAAAAAAAACCGATGATGGCCGTGATCATGATTTTTGTTTGAAGGGATGTGAACCGTAGCAGCTTTTTGAGGTCTGATTGCATTATCCGTATCATCCTGAATTGTAAGTGTTGAACAACAAGAACTGATGGCGTCGTAAAAAGTCCCTTATGCGGCGTTATAGTGTTTGGCCTACGGCCTTTTACATAAACAACTCAAGACGTTTTACGAGTTCATCGGAACTCTATGTCACTCGGAGATATCATGGTCGTCTGGCTATCCGGTCACATGAAGTTATCTCCAGAAGTCGAGCCATGTTACGTTTATCGTTTATATGATGAGGAACGGTACGATTATCGGGCTTCAATTTGATTGAATTATTGATTATAAACTGTGTTAAATGATAAAACAACTGTTTAGATTTATAAAATTTTGGATGAATGTATTTTGAATTTAGAATCAGCTCCAAAGTGGGCGGATTTGAAACCCGCCCACAGGCCTTGTGTCAACTCAGACGCAGGGTTTCACCACGATGGGGAACGGTGGCATTGAAACCATTGTCATTAAGATAATCGGCAAATTTCAATGACTGATCCTCTTCTCCGTGAACCACAGCGATACGTTTCACTTTCAGGTTTCCTTTTTTCAGAAAGCGGGTCATTTCCGCTTGATCAGCGTGGGCGCTGAAGCCACCCAGTTTCACGACCCTGGCGTTGAGGGGATATGTTTTGCCAAGTATAGACAGTTCCGGTGCTGCACCGACCCGTCCTGATTGTTCATAATTCCATCCCAGATCTACGATACGGCGGCCCAGGGTGTGCTCTGCCATGTAACCCACGATAAGAACCGTGTTTTTGGGGTTGTGGATTTTCCAGCGGAGATGATGAAGAATGCGCCCTGCCTCACACATGCCCGATGAAGAAATCACGATATGGGGACGTGTATCTTTCATGATGTTCATAGATTCCTCTACAGTCTCCGTGTATTGAAGTTCAGGGAACATGAAGGGATTTTTTCCACGCTCAAGAAAGGCCTGATGGGTTTCCAGATCGTAGACTTCAGGATGTTCGGCGAACACCTTGGTCAGCTTGGATGCCAGCGGGGAATCCACGTATACGGGAACCCGTGGTACTTTTCCTTCATCGTAAAGTTCGTGAAGGACATAGACCACGTCCTGGGTTCTGCCGTAGGCGAATGCGGGGATAAGAACAGATCCGCCTCTTTCAATGGTTTCGGTGATGGCTGTTTTCATTCGATCCTTGAGATCGTCCACAGTTTCATGGTGCCTTGCTCCGTAAGTGCTTTCCATGATCATCAAATCAATATTCCTTGAATCTTCCGGGAAATTAAGGGTTGGGTCTTTAAGGATGGGTCTGTCGAAACGACCGATATCTCCGGTGTAACAGACGTTGAAGCTTTTCCCGTTTTCTCTGAAACTGATCAGACACATGGCTGATCCAAGAATATGTCCGGCGTCGAAGAAAGTGACTTTCATTCCTTTACCTATGGTCACAGGTGTTTCGTATGGATAACCGTCAAAAAAAGACAGGGCTTTCTGGGCTTCGGCGGCCGTATAAAGAGGTTCAATGGTTTTCAGATTATACTCGGCCATGAGCTTTGATATGGTTTCCACATTAAGCTCATGGCGTTCTTTTTTAAGGATTTTCTGGATTTCCGACTTCTCCCTGTTTGTTACGCCTTTCTGTTTTCTGTCCTGAATTTTGTACAGATGGGATCTCAGGGTTTTGTAGTTGAGGTAGGATGCGTCCGATTCCTGTATTTTGGCAGCATCCAAAAGAAGGTATTCGCAGGCGTCCACTGTGGTTCGTGTTGTAATAATCCGTCCGTTGAATCCGCCGTCGGTGAGAAGGGGAATACGGCCCGAATGGTCGATGTGGGCATGGGAAAGAACCATGTTGGTGACCATTTTGGGATCAATGGGGAATATCTTGTTTTTCATTTCACTTTCTTGCCGTCTGCCCTGAAACATGCCGCAGTCGAGAAGGATATGGTCTTTGTTAGCTGAAAGAAGATGCATGGAACCGGTCACTTCCCGAGTTGCGCCGTAAAACGTGATGATCATGGTATGTCCCTTTCCTGTTCGTTTTGTGGATCGCCTTGTGATGAATGCTTTAGACATAATATGATCTTTCCCATTTGTCACGGTGAAAAGGGTTTTTTAACCCGGGCTGAAATGGGCATGACCAGCATGGGATATAAGCTGGTATCTGGGGTTTGATGCTAAACGCTTTAATCCTGTTGACTTAGGCTCGAGGCTCTGGCAAAATTCAGACCATGGGCGGCTTTTCAAGCTTCAATTAATCACCGTGATACCATCGCTCGCGCAGTTTTCGTTTTCTGGATGAACAAAATAATGATCATCCCATTCTTCTTTTTTTCATTTAATGCCGCAAAGGGATTCGTTCTGATCATCATAGGATCTCGATTTTTTTTCATAGATGAAGTGAATGTTCAGACAACCAACGTCTTACAAATGATGACCCGGTGTGAAAGCACGAGGGAGGGATTTTTATATGACAGTTCGTTTAATTGTGGGCCTGAAGGCTAAGGTCGCAGGTTTCCTTGATCGTTTCAACAACAAAATGACGGAAACTGGACAACAATTGTCTGATGTGATTCGATCTCTTGAAGAAACCATGACCGATGTGGAGCCGCGATTCCTTGATCTTGGCCAATCGTTTCAGACTATTTTTGAAGAGACCCAGTGTTTTTCCCAGTGGGTAGACCAGACTATCGACATGGCTTCCGACACATCCGGTCAGTCGGCGTTGTCGGGAACAGGGGACTATGCGAAAGACTGTGTTGATCAGCTAAGAAGTCAGCAGAAAAACATGCTGGAAAGCCTTGAAATATTTGAAAATGTTCAAAATGGGCTTGAATCCCTGTCACGACGTTGTTCCGATGCAGACAAAATTGTTCTTTTACTGAAAGTGATTGTTCTTAATATCGGCATTGAGAGCAACCGGACCAAAGAATCGGCTGATATGTTTGCTGCGTTTGTCAAAGAAGTCCGGGAACTTGCCGGGCATGTGGACACCGTGATCCGCTCTCTACTTGAGGATTCGCAACGGATTCGCGGAGAACACGTGAAAACCATGGCTGAAATCCGGGGTCATGTTTCACGGTTGGCTCGATTCGCTGACAAAGCAGATTTAGAGCTGAAAGAATCAACGAAGCAGATCGAAACCATGATGGCGAAAACTCTGGATTCTCTTAGTGCAAACAGGGAATCCAGCGAAGCCATGGCCAGGCATCTGGGGGATATTGTTATTTCTTTGCAGATGCATGATATTATCCGGCAGAAAGCTGAAGAGGTGGTGAAAGAACTTTATGGCACTGAGAACCGTATCCGAACCTCCAGAGAAACACCCGGGCAGATCCGAAGTGTAAATCTGGCCCGTGAGACAGGGCACAAACTGGTTGAACTGGCTGAAAGAGTGGATGGGATCATTCTTGAGGTTGAAAAAACTTACAGGGAAGTGGTCCAGTCTTTCAAGGGAATTGAGCACCATCTGGCCGATCTTTATCAAGGTGTTGGAAGCAGGGTAAGGGAAAGTGAAGACCTTTCATCCAGAAACAATCCTTTTTCCATGTTGTCAGCCAGCCTGAGATCCCTCAACAACCTTATCCAGGAGTCCTCTTCATTAAGTCGAGTGGTCGCTGGCCGAGTTTCAGAGGCAGCTGAAAAAGTCCAGACGCTTTCATCTTATGTTAAATCAGTGGAAAACATCAGCTTGGATCTTAAACGAAAAGCGTTGAATGCCATTGTCAAGGCCGCTCATCTTGGCGATATGGGCCGGGGGATTGAAGTTTTCGCTCAGGAAGTGGGGACGGTGTCACAGGAGTCGAATCAATTTGCGGAAAATGTCATAGCGGTGATTTCAGATATCCGAAAGATGGTTCTTGATCTTGATCAAGAGTCAACGGGCAGTGGGACAGATGTCATGGTTGCAAGTCTCCAATCTGGTAGTGAAGCTATACTGGATGCTTATGAACGCTTTAACGAAAATGCGGAGAGAGTGGCCGGTCAATTTGAAAAGATTGAGTCAATTATCAGAAACGCCGAGTCGGCACTTGTTTTTTTTGAAGAGTTTTCCGGCCATCTGAGCGAGTTTGCGGATAGGCTGCGAGGTATTGCAGCGGAACTTTTAAAAAAGGCTGCTCGTAATGTGGAAGGAAATGAAACGCTGCCTGCTTTTGCGGGAAAGATTCAAATCCCGGCAACCACGGCTATGATTCTGGATGAATCCATCATCGAATTGCCTGAAGTATCAAGCGAACAGGATGGAGAAAAAGAAGAATCGTTTTTTGAATTATTTGACGATGAACCGGAAGAAAAAAAGACGGATAAGGATCTGGGCGATAATGTGGAATTGTTTTAATGGATAGCGTTTCGCTGGGGCGACCCGCTGGTCGCCCTGCCCGCATGACCATAAACGTTTATTATATATCGGTTTGGGCGACCAGCGGGTCGCCCCTACAACGTTAATCTTAAGGAACGGCATTGGGGCGAATATCATGTTCAAGTTCGCATGATACACGCCCGACCTATTTGATCAGCTGGTTCATCTCAAATATGGGAAGGCAGATGGAAAACACAATAAATCCAACGACAACACCCATGAGAAGGATGATGGTGGGTTCTAAAAGTGCGGTCATGCTGACCAGACTTGACTCTACTTCCTTTTCATAGACGTCGGCCACTTTGTTCAGCATGGTTTCAAGCTCACCGCTCTGCTCGCCCACTTTGATCATCTGGATACAAAGAAAGGGGAAAATCTTCGAAGCTCCCAGCGCCACACCCAACTCGTGCCCCTGTTCCACTTCTTTGGCGGCTGAGGCGATGGTTTCCGAAATCAGGATGTTTCCAGCCACGTTTTTAACCACATCCAGAGCGTTCATCATGGATACGCCGTTTTCCAGAAGAGAGCCCAGGGTTCTGCTGAAACGGGCCACAGCGAGTTTCAGGGCAAGATCACCGAAAATGGGGAGGGTTAAGATGGTTTTATCAATGGCTCGTTTTCCATTTTCCGAGTTTCTGAACGCTGAAAAACCAACGGCCATGGCCGCAATGAGGATGGCGATAACCCACCACCAGATGCTCAGGAAATTGCTTGTTCCGATGAGAACGCGTGTGGGAAGGGGCAGTGCTTTTCCCATGTCGGTGAAGATGGATGTCATGTTGGGTACGACAAAGGTGAGGAGAAGAAAGAGGACCACGCAGCCGATGAGAGCCATGAAAATCGGATAGGCAAGGGCACCTTTGATTTTAGATGCCAGAGCTGCCTGACTTTCACTGATATCGGCCAGACGTTCGAGAACGATTTCAAGGGTTCCCGATGCTTCACCTGCTTTGATCATGTTGATGTAAATCTGCGAAAATATTCCGGGGTACTCGGAAAGGGCCGCAGCAAAACTTTTTCCTTCCTCAACAGAATCTTTGATCCGTGACATGGTTCGTTTGAGGACCGGCGAAGAGGTCTGTTTGATCAACGTGTCCATGGCAGTGACCAGAGGAAAACCCGCGACCAGAAGTGTCGCAAGCTGGCGGGTCATCATGGAAATTTCTCCACTGCCCACACGGGCAAAGGGCCGGAAGGAGGGCAGAGACCCTTTTTCCTTTTTATGTGTCGGGTTGTCCACTTCCCTGATGCTGACGGTATATATCCGTGTGGCCCGAAGTTTCTGACGCGCGGTACGGGCACTTTCACAGTCAATGATTCCTGAAACGTTTTTACCTTTGTCGTTTAAGGCAGAGTATTCAAATACAGGCATGACGACGATTCCTTAATATACTAAAACTTTAATTCCTGATTGCATTCCATGTTTACGAAAAACATGTGTGGTCTTCTTATAACAAAGAAAGGGTGAAGATTGCAATGTTTCCTGTGGCATGAATGATGATGGGGACCCACAGGGATTTTTCTTTTTCGAAACTGATGGCGAACAGAAGGCCTCCCGCGATCTGGGTTACGGGAAAGATCTGGCCTGAAAACAGCACATGAAACGAGGCGAAAATGGCTGTACTGACGCAGAGAGCAAAGGCAAATCCCCATGTTCTGAGGAAGCCGAACAGCACTCCACGAAAAAACACTTCTTCAGCCACTGGGGCGATCAGGCCGCCGGTGATGAAATAATAAATAACCTGGGTCGTTTCGTGGGGAAGGCGTGTTTTCAACATCTTCACAGGGTTCACACCCAGAACATAAAGCAGGAAAAAACAGGCCAGTGTGATGATGCCTGTGCCCAAAGCCCACAGAGCCCCTTTTTTCAATTCATTCCATAAATTATCATTTGACAGGCCTATGGGCGCAAGACTTTTCTGGAATGCCAGAACAATGGCAAGGACCCCAAGGGTTTGAATTAAACGGGTCAGGCCCAGTCCCATGAGTTTTGGTGTGTGAACAAAATGAAACAGTTCAAGAAGCAGGGGGTCCAGTAGAAAAACAACACCTGCCGAAAGAATCAGGGTCTCACGTTTTACCGCTGCTGGTTCCATCCAAGCCTCTTCAGCGCCTTGTAGGCGTACCATTGAACATACCAGTTATTGGAGTCCCCGATTCTTTTTGTTATTTCGGGAATCGCTTCTTTGTTGTCGAGCATCCCCAGGGCATAAAATGCCTGGCAGGCCACATTGGGCTGGGAATCACCGATGAGATTAAGCATCTGGTTGAAAATCGAGGGGTCGCTGCTGCGTGCTGCGGCTCGTGCAAACCAGTATCTCTCAATGGGCGACGGACTTGTCATGGATTTGAAAATGGACGGATAAAGAACCGGGTCAAATGTGTTTTCAGACAGATATCGTAATCCGGCAATTCTGCGTGAAAGTGTGGAAGAACTGAGGGCATCCCGGAGGTTCGTCTGGGTGACTTGTTCTGAGTTTTTGATAAAAAGGACGAAAAAGCACGATAACCCGATGATGAAACAGGCAAGGGACGCTGACAGGGATGCTTTGGATTTTTGTGTGATCAGGCTGAAAATGGCATAAAAAAAAGAATACATCATAAGATACATGAGGAGGGGAAGGCCTGTGATCAGGGCTATTCCCGTGAGCTTTCGGTAAAAAGCATAGGCATCCGTTTTTTTAGAGAAATTTTTCAAAAGATCTGAAGGTCCGGCAATAAAATCAATGATCCGTGCTTCCATGATCTTGCTTGAACCTTGATAAAACATCAACTGCCCGCTCTGTGAACGCAGGATAAGATCAGGCTGCTCCATGTTTTCAAGAACAAGGACGTCCTTTGATGCAAGAAGTCTTTCAAGCTGAGGTCTTTGGGGTTCATCGCTCGCGTCGAGAATCAGCCCACAGGTTTTTATCTGCTTCTGATCCAGGGATTTGAATACTTCCGCAGGAGAAAGGGTGTACGTGTAATAAAAATCGTTGATCGTCATGCCAATGGGGTTTGTCATGAGAAATGAGTCTCTGAAATCCGTGAAGATCATACTGTCTTTCTTCTGGGTCGACAACACAAGAAGACCCGCGAGAATGATCAGGGGGCAAACATGGAGCAGCATCCGTTTGAGTGAAAACTCAGGACGTTTGTTCTTGAAAAGAAAAAGGCAGGTAAAAAAAACAAGACAAGGGCAGAGGATGATCGATGCGGTTTCGATTAAAAGAAAACCATTGAGATTGATGGTTGTGACTGCCGAAAGGAGGAGAAGCGCCAGTCCGGGACCAAGATTTTTTTTTGATCCGGGGTATGACAGATAAATAACCGCGCCACCAAGGGCAAGAAGGCAGACAAGAGCACCTACGGTCAGAGTGAAAAAAAGACCCCCGCAGAAAGCGGAGCTGATTTTTTCAAGCATAGGGAAAATTTTCTCATTGGGAACGGCAAGGTATCCTTCGTTCATGGCGATACGCATGGTGTGGAGCAGCCGTCCGTTTGTGAGAAAAAGGGCTATAGATGAAAAGCACTGAAACAGGATTAATCCTGAAAAAAGGGCAAAGGCATAACGGAGATATGTGGAGTTTGCTTTTATATCCGTCGTCAATCCCTCTGAAGGTCTTTGTTCCTGGCATAGGTCTTCATTGACCGGGGCCAATGGTTCGTTTGGAGTTTCCATGGAATGTGTTGTCCTAAAATGAGCTTGATTTATAAAGGCCGGAAACCTATAATGTTCCTTTACATCACGGGTTTCGATCCGGTTTTCCCTGTAAAAGCCATGAAAAACAGGCCATACCGTCAACATCAAAAATCAAAATTTAAGTGCAAGAGATAAATTCAAGATACATATCTGTTTTTTTGACGTCATAATCAACATTTTTTTATCATCAATAAAAGAAACAACCAAAGGAGGCTATTATGCTGAAAATTAAAGATGCAGTTGCTGTTATCACGGGTGGTGGAAGCGGTATCGGCCTTGCCCTTGCCAAATACTGGGTTGAACAAGGCGGTAAGGTGGTTCTGGGTGATGTGTCTGAAGAAGCACTGAAAAAAGCCGAGGCGGAAATCAAAGCCATGGGCGGAGCTGTGGCTGTTGTGGCTGGCAATGTGACCAGTGAGGAAGACTGCGGGAAACTCGCAGATGCAGCCATTGAAAAATTCGGTCAGATCAATCTGGTTGCCCCTTTCGCCGGAGTCATCAAAGACGGCATGATGGTGGCAACGGATAAAGACACAGGCAAAGTGAACCGGAAAATGTCCCTCAAAGATTTTCAGTTCGTCATCGATATCAACCTTACCGGTGTTTTTCTGACTGTCCGTGAATGTGCGGAACGGATGATCAATAACGACTGCAAAGGTCTGATCTGCCTTGTATCATCCACAGGTTCCCTTGGCACCGCCGGCCAGATCAACTATTCATCCACCAAAGCCGCCATGTCCGTCATGCCCAAAGTCATCACCGCAGAATTTTTCCGTCGCGGTTTCGCCGATAAAATCCGCTGTGTGGCCATTGCACCGGGCTATGTGGGGACAGATATGGTGAAAAATATGAATCAGGATGCTTTAGGAAAGATCCTCGGCAATGTGCCTATCGGTCGCCTTATCGAACCTGAAGAAGTGGCTTCTCTGGTCTGCGAAATGTACCGAAACGAAGCGATGACAGGCGATACGTATTTTATCCATGGTGGGCTTCGTATGAGTTCAAAAGGATGATTATAAAAGATTAACTACCAACATCGAACGCTCAACGTCCAACGTTCAATAGTGGATCGGAGCGTTTGATTTTGGAGGCAAAAATAAAAATCTGACGAATCATTAGCGCAATACATATATAAAACAGGAAACGGTTTTGATCATCGTTTTCGGCTATTGTGCATATTAAGGAAACGATGGCCGTTTCGTAATGTAGGGGCACGGCGCGCCGTGCCCGCGTTGGGCCTCTGACCTTACCCGATAGGTTTGTGCACAGCAAGTATGCGTCAGACCATCGTAGCCGGGTATCAGATTTATCGGGTAAAGTCAGCATTGGGCACGGCACGCCATGCCCCTACGAAATAAAGACCCATTTAAATTAAATGCCGGAAATGGCCAGAACGATGGTCAAGGCATAAGAAACATAAAAAAGAAGTCATCCGCATAATAATAAAGGGTTTCCCCATTGCAGTCAGTTTATCTTTTCCCATCTATTGTCGCGTCATTACACAGTCTTGACAAGACAAGGTGTATATTTTATTATAAGCGGTTTTTGTAAGTTTTTATAATTTTTTGATATCGTAGTGTTTTAATATATTACATATATTCACACAGGAATAATTTTAAAGAAAAGGAACATGAACTATGGCACAACCAATTGCCGATCGAAGAGATGTGGATTTTGTTCTTCATGAACAACTCAATGTCACACAGTTGACCGAAAATGATTTATTTGCCGATTTTAATAAGAAAACGGTGGATATGATCGTTTCGGAAGCCAGATCACTGGCCATCAAGGAGATTATGCCCACACAGCAGGCTGGTGACGCAGGCTGCGTGTTCGAAGGCGGAAAAGTAACTTTGCCCGAAAGTTTCAAACGTCCCTGGGATCTTTTCATGGATGGTGAATGGCTGGGCATGAGCGATGATCCCGAATGGGGCGGAGGCGGAATGCCTAAGACTGTTGCCCTTGCAGCAAGCGAATATTTCCAGGGAGCCAACGTGGCGTTCATGCTTTACCATGGTCTGACACATGGCGCAGCTAAAATGATCGAGGAAATCGGAAACGCCGATCAGAAAAAACTCTGTCTCAAGAATCTGTATTCAGGTAAATGGGCTGGAACCATGCTTCTCACAGAAGCCTGTGCCGGTTCGGATGTAGGTGCGCTTGAAACAGTGGCAGAAAAAAATGCAGACGGAACCTACAGCATTACAGGTAACAAGATTTTCATTTCCGGTGGTGAGCACACCATGACGGAAAATATCATCCATCCGGTTCTTGCACGTATCAAAGGCGCTCCTGACGGAACCAGAGGAATATCCCTGTTCCTTGTTCCCAAATTCAGGATTAACAGCGACGGTAGCTTAGGCGATTTCAACGACGTAATCTGCACGGGCATCGAGCACAAGATGGGTATTAACGGCAGCGCCACATGCTCTCTTACTCTTGGCGGCAGCGGAAACTGCATCGGTACACTTCTTGGTGATGAAAACAAAGGCATGCGCGCCATGTTCATCATGATGAATGACGCACGTCAGTTAGTGGGTCTTCAGGGTTTTGCCGTAGCCACCACATCTTACATGCATGCTCTTGCTTATGCCCGCGAACGTATTCAGGGTGCCAACATGCTGAAACCCAAAGACGGCGGAGTTCCCATCATCCAGCATCCTGATGTGAGACGCCAGCTTCTGGAAATGAAATCTCTGGTGGAAGGTATGAGAAGCCTGATCTATTTTTCAGGAATGTGTCACGACCGTATAAAACTTGCGGCAAACGAAACAGAGAAACAGGAGTACAGCGAGCTTCTTGAAATTCTGACTCCCATTATCAAAGGCTATATCACAGACAAAGCAAACGAAGTGTGCAGCCACGGTGTTCAGGTTTACGGTGGTTACGGCTTCTGCAAGGATTTTCCTGTGGAGCAACTCCTGAGAGACAGCCGGATTTTCCAGATTTACGAAGGCACCAACGGTATTCAGTCCATGGACCTTCTGGGGCGTAAAATCGGCATGAACAAAGGCAAACCGTTCATGGGATTCCTGGGAAGAATCAAAGAAGCCATCGACAACGCCAAGAAAATTCAGGGTCTTGAAGCCATGGCAGCCAAAGCTGAGAAAACATACATCCTTTACACTGAAGTGGTGGGTGAAATGGCCAAGGCGGCTATGGGTGAAAAAGTCCTTAACGCTTTTGCCCAGAGCCATCCTCTGCTTACCGTGACAGGTGATCTGACAATGGCCTGGATGCTTCTCTGGAGAGCAGCTGTTGCTTCGGAAGCTCTTGGGAAAGCCAAAGGCAAGGACGCAGCTTTCTATGAAGGCCAGATTAAAACATGTGATTACTTCGTCAACAACACTCTTTTCGTGACAGAAGGCCGTTTGAATGCCATCAAAAACATGAACAGTGCTGTTATTGAAATCAGCGAAGACGCTTTCGGTACAAAATAGTCCGTTGATGAATATTTGAATAAAATGAAAGGGACGGGTAACCGTCCCTTTTTTTCTTTACTTTCCGCACCTGTTGCACCTACAATGCTTCCAATTCAAGGTTGACCCTGCTTTTTACCTCTAAAATATGTTCAGGGTCATTTGTTAACTCGACCTGCAATTATGATGAACTCGTAAAAAGTTGCCTAAAGCAGAAAGACACATTTAATCTTAACGCAAAGGAGTTTCAACATGCCATTTGAATTCATGAAAAAAGCCATGATGATCGGAATCGGGATAGCCATGAAAACCCAGTCTGAAATTGAGGAAATGACCAAGGATTTTGTCGATAAAACAAAGATGAGCGAAGACGAAGGAAAGAAGTTTATCGATGATATGGTGAAGAAATACGATGAAGCGAAAAAAGATATGGAGAAAAAAATTCGTGACGGTGTTGCCGAATATATGACCAAGGCCGATATCGCAAGTAAAAAGGAACTCGAAGAGCTGAAAAAGGAAGTGGAAGAACTCAAAAAAGCCTGTGGCAAGTAGGCTATGCTGAGTATCCGGAAAATAGGCGTTCTTGGGCGGACCTACCGTCATTTCAACCGCTACCGCCAGATCCTTGCCATTCTTTTCAGATACGGGTTCGGGGATCTGGTGGAACGGCTTAAGATCGACCAGTACATCGAGATCGGTCTTCAGATGATATCCCGTCAACGCAGGGATAATGTGGAAAAACTGACTCACGCCGAGCGGCTCAGGCTTCTTTTTGAAGAGCTGGGCCCCACGTTTATTAAGTTTGCCCAGATCCTTTCAACACGGCCTGATATCATCCCTGCAGATGTGATCCGGGAGTTTGAAAAACTTCAGGACGAGGTTCCTCCTTTTTCCTATGAAGAGGCGAAACATATTCTGGAATCAGAGCTTGGCGATTCCATCGGCTCTCTTTTCGAATCATTTGAAATTACGCCCCTTGCATCCGCATCCATCGGCCAGGTGCATAAAGCTGTCCTCAAAGACGGTGATGTGGTTGCTGTGAAAATTCAGCGCCCAAGAGTCAGGAAAGCCATCGAAGTGGATCTGGAGATCCTGTTTCACTTAGCCACCCTTACCGAACGCCATATCGAGGAAGCCGCACTTCACAGGCCGGTTCAGGTGGTGGAAGAGTTCGCAAGGACCCTGGGGCGGGAGCTTGACTACAGCATCGAAGCGGCGAACATGGAAAGAGTTGCAGTTCAGTTTCTGAAAGACAGAACCATTTATGTGCCCAAAGTCTATTCCGATTTTTCAGCAATCAAGGTTCTTACCATGGAATACGTTGAGGGTATCAAGGTTTCAGAAAGAGAGAAGCTGTTGGCGGCAGGTCTTGATCTCAAAGCCATTACCCGGCGTGGGGCCGATTTTATCATGCGACAGGTGTTTGAGTTTGGTTTTTTTCATGCAGACCCCCATCCCGGAAATATTTTTGTTTTACCTGACAATGTGGTTTGTCCCATTGACTTTGGTATGACCGGCTGTGTGGATAACAAAAGACGTGATCTTTTTGTGGATATCCTCGAATCGGTTGCTCGGAAAGATTCTCAGAGGAGCGCAAGGCTCCTCCTCGAACTTGGAGAGTACGACGATGAACCGGATTTAAGGCTTTTTGAAAATGAAATCGATGATTTCATGGGCAAACACCTGTTCAAATCGCTTAAGGATCTGGATATC
>JBAZWJ010000036.1:0-33477 GCA_041660385.1 Desulfobacteraceae bacterium
AGCGGAGGTTTGTTTGCCCAGTTTTTTGATTTCATTAGCCACAACAGCAAAACCTTTACCCGCCTCTCCTGCTCTGGCCGCTTCGATGGTCGCGTTCAAGGCCAGAAGATTTACCTGTTCCGATATTTCCGTAATGGCTTCTATTACTTTTTCGATTTCATGAGCAGCCGATCCAAGTTCATTCATCCGATCAGAAGCTTTCTCAGCCTGGGAAACTGCCTGGTTTGTTGTTTTTCTTGTTGTTTCAGCATTTTTAGCAATATCGTTGATAGTGGATTCCATTTCCTCGGTTGCCACCGCCACCATGTGGATATTACCCGTTGACTGGTCTATGGCATGGGCTATCGATTCCATACTGATGCTCATCTCCTCACCGGCTGCTGAAACGGTGGACGCATTTGAAGAAATCTGATTTGCCCCCTGTGAAACCTCGGATGAAATGGAAGCCAGTGTTCTTGATGATGCGGAGAGCTGTGACGCGTTTTTCGCCACTTCAGAGATAATGACCTGAATCTTTTCGATAAAGGTATTAAACCATCTGGCCAGTTCGCCTGCTTCATCCTGACTTTTTACCGCAAGCCGCTTGGTGAGATCCCCGTCACCTTCCGCAGCGTCTTTAAGTCCTTCCACAACTTCGTTGATCGGCCTGACCATGGAGTTTGTGATAAAGTATATCGTCACGGCGACAAGAAATACGATTACCAGAGATATCAGTGTGTTAATAGTCCGGAGGTTTACAATGGGTTCTAACACTTCTTTTGAATTTCCCACGACGGCGACTATCCAGCCTGTGGATTCGATTTTCCTAAAAGATGTTTGTTTTTCTTCGCCTTTAAAAATGTAAGTGATGAACCCGGTTCCCATTTCCATTATTCGGCGCCCGAAGTCCGTGTCTTTGGCATTGACGTTAAGTATCATTTTTTTGTCAGGATGAGCGATAATTCTTCCGTCTCGATCAAAAATGTAACCATAGCCCGTTTCTCCTATCTTGACAGAATCAATATACTCCTTGGAAAAGCTGCTCAGATCAACAACGGCGAATATGACACCCAAAACCTGGGCGTTATATTTCAAAGGTTTGGAAAAACAGATAATCGGGTTGCCTGTGGCTTTGCTGACGATCATTTCCGAAATGAAATCATTCCCTTTCATGCCTTCCTTGAAGTAGGCCCTGTCAGTGACATTGATATTTCTTGCCAACTGCTCCGGAACGGCTCCCGCTATGACAAGCCCGGAAGAATCGGCGATACAGATGTTTTCGTAGTACGGATAAATCGCTTTGAGATTTGAAAAGTAATCCGACATTTTTTTTCTTGCCGTCTCCATGTCCTCGCTGGCGACAACGGTATTTGGAACCATTTCGAGGCTGCTCCAACTTTTTAGATCATTCTGCCTGTCTGTAAGCCAGTTAGACAGATTTTTGACAGTGTATTCCGATGTGTTGTTCATCAACTCGATAAGCGAGTCCGAAAGGGCTTTTTTAGATTTGGAGTATGAAATTATATTGGAAAAAGCCATCCCGACTATGACCAGAGAGATTGTAGGAACAAGGAATTTCATCTTTAGAGAATTGTTCAATTTCATAAAATTTCCCCCTTCTTTGGTGTTTTTGTTGAAATGATCAATAGGATTTTTTTATATTAACCCGGCAATTAAATATACCAATGGTCCAAACTTGATTTGATGCGAAAGCTACTATTTAAAGATTTTTTGCTATCAGTACGAAAATATTATTGCGGTGAGACATTCTATCCAAAAAATATCATAATAAGCTGTCACTGTAACCTATTATTTAAAACGTTCATAGAATATTTTTCAATGCTTTAGAAGGCTATCTCAGTCATTCTCACCAAGCACCTTCCGGATAGCATGGGCAAGACGGTTTCGCTCAATCGGCTTTGTAAGAAACGCCGCAATCCCCGTTTTATCTGCCTCTGAATTGTCAAACGCGTAACTGAAACCGGTACACAGGATTATCGGGATATCCGGACGGATAGCCAGAAGTTTTTGGGCGAAATCAAGCCCGTTCATATGGGGCATGGTCTGATCGGTAATCACCAGATCAAAGGATGAGGGATTTGATTTGAAAATGTTGATCGCTTCATAGACCTGGTTCACGGGAACGACGATGTAACCCAGAAGGGATATCAGCTCCGCCATGACCTCCAGAACAGTGTCGTCATCATCAACAAGCAAAATTCTTTCATTTTTCCCTTTGCTTTCGGAAAAACACGTTTCAACCGCTTCATCTACTCCAGAAACTGATTGAAAATAAACGGTAAAAACCGTCCCGGCACCCTGAGTGCTCTCAACAACAATATTACCTCCCATGCGTTGCACAATACCATGGGTCATAGCCAGCCCCATTCCAGTCCCCTCACCGACTTTTTTCGTTGTAAAAAAAGGATCAAATATATTCCCGATGATCGAGGGGTTTATACCGTGCCCGGTATCGGATATGACCAGTTCAATATAAGGCCCTGGTCTTTCCGTCAGGCCTCGGTTATAAGCCTGGTGAGCCTCTAAAAAAACAGGTCGAATCATGATTCCCAGCTGCCCCTGACCGCCCATGGCATGAGCCGAGTTGGTGCACAGGTTCATCATCACCTGATGAACCTGTGTGGGATCTCCGTAAACCATCTCCTGATCACATTCCACATGCAGATCAAAGGTGATGGTGCTTGGAATAGACGCTCTCAAAAATTTCACGGCCTCCTTAAAAATAGGGGTGATCCGGAACGGTTTCATCTCCAGTTCATTCTGACGGCTGAATGTAAGGATCTGAACCACCAGGCCCTTGGCACGCATACAAGCTTTCAAAGACCGGTCAAGCCACCTGGTCAGATCGGTGTTTGGGGGTGCAACGGCAAGCGACATCTCGATATAGCCCATCAACGCTGTTAGGATATTATTGAAATCATGTGCGATCCCACCGGCAAGCGTTCCAATGGCTTCCATTTTCTGGGACTGTTGAAGTTTTTTTTCAAGTTCCAGCATTTCTCGTTCTGTCTGGCGCATGTGGGTGATATCGATCATTGAAGCGATGCTTTTATCCGTCCCGGCAATGGTGTTTACATGGAGAAAAACATCTTTCAGCGCACCTGAAGCGTGTTTCAATTTGAATTCGTATTCAATGGGGCCCGAACCTGGGATATGCCTTCTTGCCCGGTGGTATTCCATCATCCGATCGCGGGTATCAGGGTCGGCCACAAACTCGATCCAGAGCATGGCTTTCTCTATCTTTCCACAATCAAAACCGGTCAATTCGGCGCTTTTTGCGTTAGCCATCGAGATTCGCATATCCGATTCGATGATAAAAATAGCCGTTCCGGAATTCTCGAATAAGCCTCTGTAATAGGCCTCACTTTCTTTTAAAGCTTCCTGGGCCTGAGCATGATGAATATGGGACAAATCCCTTAATTCCGACTTAAGCATCCGGTTCTGGGCTTTCAGCTTTCTATTTTGTTGGTTAAGAGCGGAAAGGCGCGATGCTCTTTTATTCCCATGTCTGCCGGTGCCGTTCTCTATTCTGAATAATAAATCCCGTCTCATTATAAGCATCGACTCACCATGATCGTTTCCCGGTTGGAATTCACAAAAAATCCGCAACGGATTTGAGAATAATGTGGATTTTAGGTCCTATCCTGACGTAATACACGGAAAGGTGTGTTTTCAATAACTATGAAGTCCGATTCGAAATGCTGCAAGCACAATCAACCGCTTGAGTCAGTAGATGGTGTCACGTTATACACTGCATCATGATCCCCCTTGTTTTCATGATGGAACAGCAAAAAAACCTCGTGTTGCCAGATCAAGAGCTTCATCAAATAATTCCCGGATGGTGTTTTTATCTCCCGAATTCTGGACATATATTCTGATGATAAACATTTTATAAATTGAAAATAAGATGGTTGAAATATTCTCGACATTAACGGGCCGGAACACTTTTTGGCGGATGCCGTTTTCAAGAATGGCCCGGATCATCTCAACGGAACCGTTGTGGATTATTTCATACTGATCGTTCGTGGGAAACATGGGGAAAATGTCCGGGTCTCTTTTTAGAATAGCTCTTAATTCATGAGCTTCATCAAGATAATCAATGGCTTTGCGGCCCAAGACAAAAAACTGGTTTGCTGCGGAGGCTTCTTTGAGAACTTCATTCAGAGTGAGCGTTTGCCAGTTTGTAAGCGCGTAGCGAACGGTTTTTTCATAGAGATCTTTTTTATTGGCTGCGTAAAGATAGAGATTGCTTTTTGTCATGTTGAGTTCTTTTGCGATATCGTCAACTGTTGTTTTTTTATACCCGTATTCAGCAAATATCTTTAACGCTGCATTGTAAATGTCTTCTATGTCTAATTTACTTCTCATAAACCTCATTTAATAAATGAACAAATAATTCATTCGTTCATTTAACGCAAATAATCTTGCATTGTCAAGATATGATTCACGGAATCTCGTTGAAGACTTCAGAATGTTTTCCGCCGGTTTGTTAACACGAATAAATGACCGGACAGAGGATTGAGATATATTTGCGCGCTCACAAGCGCTGAAAGGCCGTTTATCGACATCCGCATATCCGTAAAAACCAAGCGCCAGTACTCGGCCTGACTCAGGTCACTTGCTCTACATTAAACAAAATATTATTATTTGCTACTTTATTCGCTTATGCTATAGCGGTTGCGCACCATCATGTGATAATTCAAAAAACAAAAAATGGGACTTTACAGAGATGAAACTGAAATCGATCATTGTTTTTATTGCTTTGCTCCTGGGGATAAATATTCATACCGTTTCAGCTGACGACATAGAGCAGGCAGACGCTCTGAGAATAGGCCCTTATATTGGCTTCAGTATGTTTACAGGCATGCTTGGTGCCGAGATTCAGAAAGGTCATATGGGTGTTTCTTTAGGCCTTCCTGGAAACCTGGGTGTAAAATACTATTTTGATAAAAACGGTGTCAGGTGGTTTGCCGGAGCCTATGCCATGTATACTTCCTACGATGAAAAAGAGACAATCGATAATATCGAATATAAGGATTATAAATCTAAAGACGGGGGCTTAGGCCTCGGTTACAAATGGCGTTGGAAAAATCATTGGGATTTATCCTTAAATTGTTCCGTAGGATATAGAATAGTTGAAAGAACGGGGGATTTTGCTGCTCGAGAAGAAGAATCTATTCTTATTATACCTGGTATTGTCTTGGGGTACATGTTCTAAATTTCGGCTATAAAGCAGATTATAACCCGAACAAACTATTAATCCTTAACGCCAGGCGTAATAAAGCTGACCCAATTTTTAAAACAATTATATTCCTTGAATTTCAGAACAATCAAACTATCATCGGGAGCTACGACAGCGTCTTTCTTGACAGAGTCCGATGGGTTGCGTGTATTCGTAAATATATCGATTGATTACATACACCTTGACTCTGTTAAGAAGAATGACTTTTTAAAGGCTCAAACCAGCCTTGCGGTAGTATTCCGGCAGTTTATCTTTGTCATGGGTCGGGCACGCCATCACAACCTCATGGGATTTTATGGGATTTAACGGCCATGTGTCTGATTCTTCAGCTTTTTCAGCAATGATATGGCTGGCTTTATTGGCATAGCAGGAAAGACCGGGTCTTGAGAAATGCTCATGTGTTCTGCCCCATATTTCCGCAAGAGGTCGGTCCAGAATATTGCCGAACGACATCATGGTAAAATCGCAGGGGCAGACATTGCCCTGGGAATCAATGAACATATAGGTGTAACCAGCGCCGCATCCATAATAGTCTTTCCCTTCAAAAAAATCATACGCAAAAACACCAGGATAACCCTGGGTTGAAGAGCATTTTCGCTGGATATCATAAATGGTTTGAATGTTATCCTTTGTCAGGAGTCGATCATGTTTTGATGTGAGGTTCCCGCTCAATATGGGCGACGTAAGCCTCATGTCATTGATGCCCAATGTTTTAAAAAATTCTATGATTTTAAATATTTCTTTTCGATCACCGACAAGCTCTTTGTTCGGGACAAACGAAACGGCGACATAGAACCCTTCATCCTTGAAAAGCTTGATGGCATTCAGCGCATAATCGTACATCCCTTGCTTCTGTCTTCCTTTATCATGAATTTCAGGGAGATAATGATCCAGACTGATAACGGGAATTTTAAGCCCGGCGGTTTTCAGTCGTTTGACCCGTTCATGCGTGAGCTTGTAACCGGTGGTGAACATGATCGGCATGGATCGATTGCCAACGGATGCGATAATATCTTCAAGGTCATCCCGCAAAAGAGGTTCGCCACCGGTAAATCCTATGACGGCTGAGCCAAGATCCTGGGCCTGCCTGATGGATTCTTTCACAACTTCAAGGGTGAGGACTTCTTGTTTTGAACGGTCAGCAAAAGAACAATGCCAGCAATTGCAGGGGCACTTTGGAGTGATGGCAAAATTGGTAACAATAGGCGTTGGAATCCCGGATGATATGGCCATTGCGCCTTTTAAAAACCGGTCATAGGCCAGCGATGGATAATAGGGTGAAAAGGTATGGGTATAAATTTCATCACCAAGCTTTGTCATCTTGCTTTCTTTCATAACGTAATACATGGCGAGCCTCGTTTTTAATGACGATCGCCATAATTCTTTATTAAGCCCCATTCGAAGTAATGCAAGTATCCGTTGCAATCCGTAAAGTTGTATCCCGTTATGCTGTGTCATGTTTCCCCCTTTTTCATGATTGATCAACAAACAAGTTCCTCGTTGCAAGATCCAGGGTTTCATCAAACAATTCACGGATGGTGGTTTTATCTGCTGAATTCTGGATATATGTTCGGACCTCTTTTTAGAATGGCCCTTAATTCATGGGCTTCATCAAGATAATCAATGACTTTCCTGCACATGACATAAAACTGGTCTGCTGCGGAGCTCTCTTTGAGAATCTCACCCCGAAAGATATTCTGCCAGCGTGTAAGAGCCTACCGGACGGTTTTCATAAAGATCCTTTTTATTTTTCCGCGTAAAAAGAGAGATTGCCTTTGGTCATATCCAGTTCTTTTGCGATATCGTCCATGGTTGCTTTTTTTTATCCGAATTCAGAAAATATCTTTAAGGCCGCAGTGTAAACATTTTGTATGTTAATTTTTTTCTCATATGCCCCTTATTATTTTTAAATGAACAAAAAATTCATTTGTTCATTTAATTCATATAATCATTTATTGTCAAGACAAGATATGATTCATTGAAATCCTGTGAGGACTTGAGAGAAGGGATTCTCCGCTGTTGCAAATACATCCGGCCCTCTGATATGAAAGAGAAAACGTCAGATGATGTGTCAATAAATCTGGAAACCACTTTTTGGTGAGGTTGTTTATAATAATGATAAGAGTTGCAACTGAAAATGATTTTAATGCCATCTACAACATCATTAATGATGCTGCTATAGCTTATAAGGGAATCATACCGGAAGACAGATGGCATGAGCCATATATGACAAAACAAGAATTGGAACAGCAGATCAAAGAAGGTGTCCTTTTTTCATGTTTCATGGATGACGGAAAAATAATCGGCGTCATGGGAATTCAGGATAAAGGCGATGTTAATTTGATCAGACATGCTTATGTCCTTACAACGCAACGAAAAAAGGGTATCGGAAGCCTTCTGATTCACCATCTGTTAAAAGATAAAAAAAAGCCCATGTTGATAGGAACGTGGAAAGCGGCAACATGGGCGATAAATTTTTATAAAAAGCATGGATTCAATCTGGTCACTGAAGAAGAAAAAAATGTGCTGCTCAGAACTTATTGGAATATTCCTGATCGCCAAGTTGAAACATCGGTGGTTTTGGCAGATGAATCATATTTCTGAATCGAGCAACACATCCGCATTATCGAACTGATCACCCCTTCATAACTTTAACAGCTGCTGCTTCTGCCTGAGCCATGAGTTCATGGGAATTCGTTGTTTCGCCTGCTTCGGAAACACCGCAGGCACGAATCAGAATGTTATCCTTTGATGTTCATTGTGTTCAGATAAAAACTACTTGTTCCGGCTCCCAGCTCTTCGGCTTTTTCGAGAAACCGGCTGGCCAGGGATGCGCTGTTACCTTTTTTTCTTGGGCTTCCGTAAAGTGCGACGATGTTCATGGTTAAAATCCTTTCGAGTTTAAATTTGCGGTGGTCGGTGCATAATGGATTAAGCTGTGTTTTTTTGCCATTCTGTTACGAATTATTTTGACCGACAAACCACTCTTCCGGTTCGGTGATGATTATGCCGTTTTCCTTTTTAAATGCCGTGAAACCCTTTACCCCCATAAACAAAAATTCCATGACCACGGCCTGTTCCGGGCAGTTGTTCACACAACCCAGACAGGCGATACATGCTTTGCCGTCGATGGTTCCTGCGGACAGGTCAATGGCGGAGACGGGACAACTGCGAACACACAAGCCGCATTCCACACACAAGGTTTTGTCAATGGTGTGTTGGTTGATCAGTGCTTTGGTCCCCCGGATGGACGGCGAACCCTTGATCCATTCCCTGTAGTCCCATTTTTTTTTGAAATCGCCTGTCCGATGCTGCTTCATATTATAAGCAACAGCCAAAGCAAAATCCCTCATCCGGGAGTAAGAGCGGCCATCCGGAAGATGACTGTACTTCATGATACGCTTTATATTGCCCGTGGACCAGGTGATGGAGAAGGTACTCATGTTGCCGAACGTTTCAAGGCCCATGGGAATACCACCCTTTGATGTCAGAAGATCAAGAAGAGTGCAAGCCGTGTTGTACTGATTTCCGCCTTCGCCGCCGTAAGTGACAAAGGCCGCCACGCGTTTTCCCTTGAGTGATGAAACACCGCCGAGCCACGTTTTGAAGTTGGAGGGCACATCGTAATAATAAACAGGCGATCCCGCTATGATGAGGTCGTAGCCTGAAAGATCGGAGGGTTTAAGCTTTCTGTAATCGGAAGAACTGACGGAAAGCCCTGTCTTTTCGAGGCTCTTTGCGATGCATCGTCCGGTCCTTGCCGTGTTTGATGTCTGGCTGTACCAGATCACCAGAGCTTTTCCTTCGAGGTTTACCGGTTTCAAACGCTTATATCCGGCGTTTTCTGATTTCAATGTTCCGCATAACTCCTTTGTGGTTGAGTGGCTTTGGCCCGGAAATGACAGATTCATTCCAGACAGGGTCAATCCCGCAAGACTTGCTCCGCCTGCTTTTATGAACTTCCTTCTATCAGGATTTTCCATGATTCAGACCTCACCCTTGAAATCAAGGTTTAAAAGCCCCTTCACTTCATCCAGGGTTTCTTTCACGATCCGGGCGATGAGAAATTTCCCCTGCCGCTCGGTGGTGATAAGTCTGGCGTTCACCAGTTCCTTCAAATGGTGGCTCATGGTGGGTGCGCCGATGGTGAACGAGCAGGCGATATCCGTAATGAAGCATCCTTTTCCCGCCATGTAGCCTGTTTCACTCTGACGGGCAATATCGATAAAAAGGTCAAGCCTGTTTTTGTTTGAAAGGGCTTTCATTATTTTTGCCAGATTTTCAGTGTCCAATGCCACCCCTTAATTTTATACTTCGACAACTTTCGAAGTATTACAATGTCATCTCCGAAACTGTCAATAGAAAGTTCAATTCCTTTTGTTGAATTGAGTAAATAGCGGTTTCATATAGTATTAATGTTTGACAACAAAAACACTGTTTGCTACTAAATATTTGTCCATATGTACAAATCGTTATAGGCGAATCGCTCAGCACAATGGAAATCAAGCCAGAATCACAACAACAGTAAGCCGATTTATTTCATCATATTAAATGAGAGGAGGGAGTGATGAACACAATTATGAAAAGACAAACACTTATAATTCTTTGCTTAGGAATAATCCTTGCTCTGTTACCTGCCTGTAAGATTTCCGGGAAAGTAACCAAAGATGGCATTGGTGTCAAAGGTGCAACGGTTGTTCTTAATAATGGTAGTGAAGAACTAAGTACGACGACGGACAAAAATGGGGAATACGCTTTTTCGAAAATGCCTGCCGGTGAATATTCGGTTACTCTTCGCCCACCATCAGGGTATTCGGGAAAAGCGACGAGGCGGGTGACCAAAATTTACGACGACGTGGATCAGGCCGATGTAAATTTTTCTATGGACAGCGAAACTGTCAGAATGATCAGCAGTGGTCGGGTCATCGGAACCCGGGATGAAAACGGTGTCCCTGTTTGGTGGGGAATTCCTTTTGCCGCACCACCGGTGGGTGATTTAAGATGGAAAGCCCCTGTTCCTCCGAAAGTCTGGGGAGATAATCCTTATATTGCCGTATCTCCGGGAAAGCTCTGCGTACAATACGCCGATATGCTGAACAACTCTCCCATCAAGTATTACGGTTCGGTTCTTGGCAGTGAAGATTGCCTTTATCTGAACGTCTGGGCTCCTGAAACAACGACTTCATCGAAAAAACCTGTGATGTTCTGGATTCATGGGGGTGGCAATACTCTGGGAGAAGGGTCGGTATACAACGGACGGATGCTGGCCGAACGTTACGGCGTTGTGGTGGTGACCATCAATTATCGTCTCGGGCCCTTTGGATGGTTCGTCCATCCGGCTTTGAACACTGGAGGATCTGCCGAAGACCGGTCCGGAAACTATGGAACCCTTGACATCATAAAGGCACTTTCATGGGTTCAGGAAAACATCGGTGCCTTTGGCGGTGACAAAAACAACGTGATGGTGTTCGGTGAATCGGCAGGCGGTTTGAACACACTGACTATGCTCGGATCTCCGCTGGCCAGAGGACTTTTCCATAAAGCTGCTGTGCAAAGCGGTGTACTTGACTGGATTGCACAGCATACGGCATGGCAGCCCAAAGCAATTGCCGAAAACTACATCGATGACGAGAATCCCGGAATGAGCCGCAGTTCACGGGAAGTGGTGAATGATCTTCTGATCGCCAAAGGTCGTGCAACAGATAGAGCCGGAGCCAAAGCAATACAGGATTCCATGGCAACCGCTGAACTGGCGTCATTTCTCAGAAGCCTTTCCGCAAGCGATATCATCAAAATCTATGATTACAAAACCACACGGGGCGGAATCATCTACATGCCCACGGTGATCAGAGACGGAACCGTCATTCCCGATATGGAACCCTTTGCATTGTTCGAATCAGGGAACTACAATCAGGTGCCTATCATCGTTGGAACCAACAGGGACGAGTACAAACTGTTTCTGATGATTGACCCGGGTTATGTGTACAATATTTTCGATCAGCTTCCTGTTGTTCTTGACCACAGTGATTACGAGAAAAGCAGTCATTATTATTCCCAGGCCTGGAAAGCCTCCATGGCTGACCGGCTTTCCACTGCGTTGATCGCAAACCAGCCGGACTCGGTATACACCTACCGCTTTGACTGGGACGAGGAACCCAATATTCTTGGCTTTGACGTGGCATTCCTCATCGGAGCGGCCCATGGTATGGAGATCCCATTTGTGTTTGCCGATCCGGAATACACAATCATCGAAAGCAAGAAAACCTTTCTTTATACCGAGGCCAATCTGGAAGGTCGCATGGCCATGGCCGACAGTATGTCGTCCTACTGGGCTGCCATGGCCCATTTCGGAGCTCCTGGTAACGGAATGCCCCAGGCTCCCCAGAGTACAGCATGGACTCCGTGGAATACCGATCCCATGAAACTCAGGCTGATGATTTTCGACACTCCTGAAGACGGAGGTGTGGGTATGTCGCCCTATTACCTGAGCATGAACGATGTGCGTGACGAGCTGGTTGCCGAAACGGGATATTCATCGGAGCTCAAATGCGAAGTATACCACGACATCTTCGGGGCCGATGGCTATTACATGGAAACATGTATGGAATAAAAAAGAAACGCCGTCTTTTCCATTTAGGGGCAGGCTCCAAACCTGCCCGGTTAGTTTGACCTCAAGCCAATTCCAGGCGGGTTTAGAACCCGCCGCTACTTCCGGTCAAACCTCGCATCAAGATATGAAAATGAATAACGAATTTTATTCTGAAACCGTTTTTCGCTGTGCCAGAGCGGTGAGGCTTTCATTCATCTATATTTCAAAAAGACCCGTCCTTTGACGTTGATGCCCGACTTTGCAGCGTGTCTGCACCCCCTGGTTTACACCCACGAACCAGGTTCAAAAAAAAATGAATTGATATTCAGGTATTATATTGACCCCTTGGTGAAAGTTTGTCATAATACCGCCCTATGCTTGGGGATATTTTATTATACAAAATAATATCAGGAGTTTGAAGGTAAGTCCAAACGCCGGACCCAGCGGAAAACGTGCGCTCTTGAAACGGCAATGGTGAGGGCCTTGCAGTTTCATAGAATATATTATTATTCACTATAAGTATGTTAAGGAGAGATGAATTATGGCACAGCAAATAGCCGATCGTCGGGATCAGGATTACGTATTGTACGAAATGCTTGACATCACACAACTCACAGCAACAGAGAAATACGCAGATTTCAACAAAAAAACCATCGACATGGTTCTTAACGAAGCAAGAAATCTTGCCGTAAAAGAAATTCTTCCTACCCAGAAAACGGGTGATGTGGAAGGTGTCAAACTTGAAAACGGCAAAGTCAGCGTACCTCCTTCATTCCACAGACCTTATGAACTGTTCTGCGCTGGTGAATGGGTTGCCATGGCTGATGATCCTTCTGTTGGCGGTCAGGGTCTTCCCCATGCTGTGGCTCTGGCCTGCGGTGAGCTTTTCACCGGTGCCAACTGCGCATTCATGATGTACCCCGGTCTTACCCATGGTTGCGGAAATATCATTTCTTCTCTGGGTTCCGACAAACAGAAAGAACTGTACCTTAAAAAAGTTTTCTCAGGCGAATGGGGCGGAACCATGTGCCTTACCGAAGCCAACGCCGGTACGGACGTAGGAGCACTTGAATCCATCGCAACTCCTAACGCTGATGGTACTTATAACATCGTGGGCAACAAAATCTTCATCTCCGGTGGCGACAGCGACATGGTTTCTAACGTGATCCATCCCGTTCTTGCCCGTATCGAAGGCTCACCAGCCGGAACACGCGGTATCTCACTCTTCATCGTACCCAAAGTCTGGGTGAACGATGACGGAAGCATGGGAGAAGACAACGACGTTGTGATCACCGGTGTTGAGCACAAAATGGGTATCCACGGCAACGCAACTTGCTCCATCGCATTCGGTGGTAAAGGTAAATGCAAAGGAACTCTCATCGGCGAAATGAACAAAGGCATGAAAGCCATGTTCCTCATGATGAACGAAGCCCGTCAGGGCGTGGCCATGCAGGGTTTCGGCTTTGCAACCACTTCTTACATCAATGCTGTAAACTACGCTAAAGAACGCGTTCAGAGCCCGAAACTGATCGACTTTCTTGAGCCCAATCCTAAAGCAGCCACCATCATCAACCATCCTGACGTCCGTCGCAACCTTATGATCATGAAAACCTACGTGGATGGCATGAGAGCAATGCTGTACTTCATGGGCTTCTGCTTTGATAAGGTTCACACTTCAGCAGATGCGGCAGAAGTTGACAAATACCAGGGATTCATTGAAATGATGACCCCGATTGCCAAATCTTACTGCACAGACAAAGGTTTTGATGTCTGCGCAATCGGCATCCAGGTTTACGGTGGTTATGGTTTTATCGAAGAATATCCCCAGGCTCAGCTTCTCAGAGATTGCAAAATCACGTCCATCTACGAAGGAACCAACGGTGTTCAGGCCATGGACCTTCTCGGACGTAAACTGGGTATGAAAAAAGGCAAGCCCATGATGGATCTTATGGGCGAAATCAACAAATCCATTGCTAACGCCAAAGCGGCCGGTCTTGAAGATCTTGCAGGAAAAGTGGAAGTTGCCCTTGGTAAAATTGGCGAATGCGCCATGATCCTTGGTGGTGCTGCCATGAGCGAAAAAGTTCTTGACGCTTTCGGTTCAGCCACACTGTTCCAGGACGCATGCGGCGATCTCTTCATGGCATGGATGCATCTGTGGAGAGCAACCGTTGCTAAAGGCAAAATCGAAGGCGCCAAGAAAAAAGAACAGGCCTTCTACGAAGGCCAGGTGATTGGTGCTGAATTCTTCATCAACCACATGCTGCCTGTTGGTATTGGAAAAATGGAAGCTGTCAAAGCCTTGACTTCATCCATTATGGCAATGCCAGAAGATGCTTTCATTGGTTAATTTGTAACACCTGTTCCGGCTTTTTCAAATCGGCCTTGACAGTTATTGAAATTCCGGGGCGATCACCTTCATGGTGATCGCCCTTTTTTTTATATATAGCCCTTCCGGGCATAGCCGTCAGGCTAAGCGCACTGCCATCAATTCCAAAACAAAAAACCCCTGAAAGCAAGATGCTCCCAGGGGCTTATCATTTATAATACCAAACCGAAACCGAAAGGTGGCTTGAACCCTTCTTCTTTTACCTTCGTATCGTTGAAAGAATCGGCGTGTTCAGCACAAGGGCTGAAGAATCCTTTGAACGCTCGATATCTAAGGATATGGCTTTGGAATCAATTTTAAAATACTTCGAAAGCACATCGATAATATCACTTTTAAGGGAAATAAGAACGTCGTCTGTTACTTCCAGATTATCATAGACGATGGCGCATTGAAGGCGCTGTTTCGCGGTCTGACTGCTGCTTTTCTTCGTTCCCCGCCATTTACTAAACAGATCGTTTAACATCATAACGTCTCCCTATTTCCTCATTCCGATTTTTCGGCCCATTTTCTTGAAAAACCCTTCATGGCTTCTGGGGATCTCCACAGGAAGATCCGGCTGACCGTTGAGCCGCATGGCGATGCGGGAAAAGGCCACACCCGCCTTTGATTCTTTGTTCATCACCAGAGGTGAGCCAGTGTTGGTGGAAACAATAACCTGATCATCCATTTCCACAAGACCGATAAGATCCACGGAAAGCACATCCACCACGTCTTCGTGACTGAGCATGTCTCCCCGTTCAACCATGGAAGGAATGATCCTGTTCACGATGAGCTTCGGTGTTATTTTTTTAGCATACAGAAGGCCGATGATCCGGTCAGCGTCCCTGACAGATGAAATTTCCGGGGTGCAGACCACCACAGCTTCATCAGCTCCAGCCACGGCATTTTCAAATCCACGCTCAATACCAGCAGGGCAATCCATGAGTGTGAAATCGAATTCTTTTCTGAATTCTTTGCAAACGGTGACCATTTCCTCAGGGGTAATGGAATCCTTGTTGTCGCTCTGGCTGGCCGGAATAAGAAACAGGTTGTCAATGCGCCGGTCTCTGATCGCCGCCTGATTGATCCGGCATTTATTGCGAACAATATCCACGATGTTGAAGACCACTCTGTTTTCGAGGCCCATGACCACGTCCAGGTTCCTCAAGCCGATATCCATATCCACCACAGCGACTTT
This sequence comes from Desulfobacteraceae bacterium, assembly GCA_041660385.1. Classification (GTDB taxonomy): domain Bacteria; phylum Desulfobacterota; class Desulfobacteria; order Desulfobacterales; family Desulfolunaceae; genus DYJE01. The sequence goes on from JBAZWJ010000036.1 coordinate 15,398, forward strand.
CTTGCCTTCCCTGGCCAGGGCGGCTCCAATGGAAGCCGTTGCCGTGGTCTTACCCACACCGCCTTTTCCCGATGTAATGACTATGACTTTCCCTTCCAAATCACACCTCCCAAATCAAACATACGTCGATTTGTTGTTTATCGTTCTTCAAGCACCGGCAGTTTTCCGAAAGGATTCGCCGTTACGTAATTATCAACCACAATGGCCCCATTTTCCACAAAGGCGTATTCGATGGTTTTTCCTGCTGAAGCGGACATTCCCGCAGCCACAACTCCGGCAATCTGAACCTGGGTGGGCCTGAAATCAAAGGCGAGAATGATGGAGCGTTCCTTGTTCTCGGCCTGACCGGCAAGAGCCGTTCCACACAGACTCCCCAGAACAAGAATATCTCCACCGGCACACACTTCTCCGCCCGGATTCACGTCTCCCAGTATAATCAGATGGCTTTCAGCCATGACTTTCTGGCCTGAGCGAACACGCCCGGCCATCACCTTCACATCCCCCATGTCGATACCTCCCGGCACCTGGGCAATCTCATATAATTCTTCGCTTTCACAATGTGTATCCAAACTTGTTTTTTCAACGACATCGCCCACACCAAACCGGTCTTTCAGAAACATCCCCAGCCGTACCATCAGATCCTGGGGGACGCCGGATGGTCCGTTCTCAATGGAAACCTTGGCTCCTCGGGCCAGTTGACGGAGGTTAACAAAAAGCTCCGACGCCTGCTGTTCGATCACCTCGTAAGGCTCTTTCGAATCCACAGTCACTGCAAACCCCTCGCGGGTTCCTTTGAGTTTTACTGCTTTGGAATCCATGGTCCATTCGTCCGGCGTATACGCCGTTTTGTCGTTCGATTGAAAATAGTTTCTGAAATGGGCGGATGATACTAACAAACCACATGAAACTCAACAGGAAATTTCATACTGTGGCCCCGATGCAGTATTAGTTTGTAACCATCTGATATGAAATAAAATAATTAATGGATGAGCCATTTTGAAACATCCATCATTATCCCCTACACGTGTTAATTCAGCACGATAACTGACATCGAAAACCTGTCCGACCGATTTTTATTTTTGACAAACGGAAATAACGGACTTTTCCCTAAAAACAGACCGTTCCTGAAAGCACCACCGACTGGATCGTCATGGTGTGGGCCATGTTTTCCTTGATATATCGATATGTTTATTGATAGAGTCCAAAAAATTAACAGCCAAACCATAATATTAGCTGTTCAAAACGAATTGATGCTTTATCGGAGGAAGACCATGCGAAGATGCAAAACAACATACGCTGTGATAGTTCTCTTTCTGATCGTCGGGCTGTTATTTTTTCAATCACAGACCCAGGCCCTTTCCTTGTTTAAAAAGTTCACCGAAAAAACCGTTATCGTCCCGTTCAAGACCAAGTTCCTGTCTTTCCAGGAAGCCATGCCTGAAGACCGGGTGTACCTTTCTTGCGACAAACCCTTTTATTTTCCGGGTGAAACGGTATGGTTCCAAGCCTATGTGAGAAACGGGGCTGACATGAAACCTTCGGTAAAAAGCGAGATTCTCCATGTGGAATGGATCGCACCGTCGGGAAACGTGGCCAAAGAACTCCATCTTATCGCACGGAACGGTACTGCATCCGGTGACATCAGCCTGGATGAATCCATGCCCGGAGGAATCTACAAACTGAAAGCCTACACCTCCTGGCAGAAAAACAGCCAGGAACCGGCCTTTTTCGTAAAGGATATTCCGGTGCAGCGCGTGGTTCTGCCCACGCTGCGTATGAAGCTTGATTTTATGAAAGAATCTTATGGCTCAGGTGATGAGGTCGAAGCGAAGCTTGATGTGACCACCCGTGATGATAAACCTTTTTCGAACAAAGAGTTTAAATACACTGTAATCCTGAGTGGTAAAGTCCAAAAGGAATACAAAGGAAAAACAAGGGGTAACGGTGGAACGCTTGTCCGTTTTTCCCTTCCGGCAAATCTCGACACATCTGACGGGGTTTTGTCCATCGTGATTCCTTATGAAGGTAAAAACGAATCCATCGTGCGGTCTATTCCCATTCTTTCGACCCGGCTGGACATGGGCATCTACCCCGAAGGAGGAGATCTGGTAGCCGGTATCAGGTCCCGGGTGGCCGTGCGTGTGCGTGATGAATTCGGAAAACCAGCGGATGTTTCGGCGGTTGTTGAAACCTCAGCAGGAAAAAAAGTAGCGGAATTCGATACGCTTCACCAGGGCATGGGCTCGTTTACGCTGAAGCCGGAAAAAAACCAGGGCTATGTCCTGAAGGTCGTCAAGCCCAGAGGTATTACAGGCCAGTTTCCCCTTCCCGCATGCCTTGAAAGGGGTTACACTCTTGAAGCATCAGTGCAGGATGGTAAACGCATTGACCTTGTGATCCGATCCACGGAAAAAGAAATGATGACTGTGTCCGTTCGGTCACGTGGCAAAAACTACGGTGAGCAGAGTTTTCAGGCTAAAAAAGGTGAAAACAACCTGTCATTCGACCTGTCCTCATTTCCCATGGGCGTTGCCCAGATCACCCTTTTTGATTCGAAGAACATAGAACGCGCCGAAAGGCTCTGCTTTGTTCAACCCAAAAAACAATTGAAAATTTCCATCGAAACAGACAAGAAAACATACGGCCCTCGGGAAAAAGTGGCCATGACCGTTAAAGTGTCAGACGACAGGGGAATTCCTGTTCCTGCCCAGCTAACCCTGGCTGTTGCGGATGACAGCCTTGTCTCTTTTGCAGATGACAAGCAGGGCCATATCCTGTCAAAACTACTGCTGGAACCTGATCTCACAGGAGACGTTTTTGAACCGTCCTTTTACTTTGACGAAAAAGAAAAGAAGCGTGAAGTCGCCATGGATCTCCTGATGCTGACCCAGGGCTGGCGTCGTTTTACCTGGAAAGCCGTTCTTTCAGACCAGCTTCCGGCCTTATCTTTTCCTGCTGAACGGGCCGAAATAAAAGGTGTGGTTCTCAGCGGAACAGGACGTCCAGAACCTGCGGCAGGGGCCAAAGTTACCGTGGAATCATCGGGCAAAAGCGTGATTACAGATGAAATAGGGAATTTTGTGATCCGCGACCTGGATCTTTACAACGCAGAAAGCCTCATTGCCACCAAAGGCGATCAGACTGGATTTCCCGTCCGCATCTCGGACTACACAAATCCCGTGACCCTTTATCTTTCCCCCCGTATCTTTGACAGAATGGATTTCAAGGGCAAAGGGAAAGGCATGATACCCATGGCTGTAGGCGATGGACCTCCTGAAGACCTTGCGTTCATTCCAAAGAATATTGAGCCGGAAAAGTTGATGATGGCCGTTCCCCCACCTGCTCCAGCTGCCAACCGAGTTCAGCCGGAAAAAAAAGAAATGGAACCCGATCGGCAAGTGGCCATGGAAATCATGGACCCGCGTTTTGCCGGAAAAATAAGGCACGATTTTCCCCCTGCCCAGGAGGATAAAGTGCCGGTCTACACAAGGGCCAGAGTGTTTCCCGAAACCATCTACGAGTCTCTTGAAACGGAACAACGCAGTGATTTCAGATCTACCTTGTATTTCAAAGGACTCGTTGAAACAGATCGGCGAGGTGTTGCCCGGGTATCTTTCTGCAACTCCGATGCTGTGACTTCTTTCAGAACAACCGTTGAGGGTATTGGCGTTGACGGGCTGGTGGGGCGCACGGAACACGTATACACGACCCATCTTCCCTTCAGTCTTGACGTGAAAATCCCCATTTCGGTAAGTATGGGAGATGAAGTAAATCTTCCTCTCACCCTCACAAACAGCAGCGACAAAGCACTGGAAGGCACACTTGATATTACCGTGCCTCAGGGTTTCAAGTCCCTTGGGCCTTTGAATTTAATGCTGACCGTTGAAAAAGGGCAGGCCAAAACCCTGGCCATTCCGTTTATCGTATCCGACTCACCGGGGAAATCTTTGTTCAAAGCGAGTTTCAAGACAGGAAGCGATACAGACACCGTGGTGAAAGAGATGATTGTGGCGCCCAGAGGATTTCCGGTGGCCATCGGTCTTTCCTCCCAGGAAAAAGACAAAACCTTTGACATTGCCATCGATAAACCGGTAGCTGGAAGCCTCAGCGCCAGATTTACCGCCTATCCCACTGTATTGAGTGACTTAATTAAGGGCATTGAGTCCATATTGCAGGAGCCATACGGCTGCTTTGAACAGGCATCATCAAGTACCTATCCCAACATTCTGGTTCTGGATTACCTTAAAGAACAGAAAGACCCGGACCCGGCCGTGATGAAAAAAGCCCATGACCTTATTGCCAAGGGATACAACCGGCTTCTGTCCTTTGAAACCCGGGAAAAAGGCTATGAATGGTTTGGCGAGAAACCCGGTCACGAGGCTCTTTCTGCTTATGGTCTTATGGAATTCAAAGACATGGAACACGTTTATTCAGGCGTGGACAAAGCCATGGTAAAACGTACCGGAGACTGGCTTCTGTCACGCCGCGACGGGCAGGGTGGTTTTTCCCGAAACGAAAAAGCCCTTGACAGCTTTGGCCGGGCCGATAACGCCATAACCAACGCTTATATTGTTTACGCATTGTCCGAAGCAGGCTATACGTTTGAAATCAAAGCCGAACTGGAAAAGGCCGTGGATCAGGCCAGAAAATCAAACGATCCTTACCAGCTGGCCCTTGTGACCAACGCTTTGTTCAACTTGAAAGATCAGAGAAAGGACGAGTTCCTTAAAACCCTTTTCAGCCACAGAAAAGAGGACGGGAGTTTCACGGGAAAAACAACATCCGTTACCTGTTCCACAGGTAATGCTCTTACAGTTGAAACCACCGCACTGGCTGCGCTTGCCATGTTAAAATCAGATAAACCCGAGGCGAAAAACCTTGAGCCCTCCATTCGATACCTCATCTCCGCCCGTTCAGCCTTTGGAGGATTCGGCAACACCCAGAGTACCGTTCTTGCCCTCAAAGCCCTTTCATCTTTTGCCAAGTTCTCACGGCGCACTGCCGAAGCAGGCCGAATCGTGATTTTTGTGAACGACAAGACGGTGGCTTCGACGTCTTATGCCAAAGGTGAAACAAACGAAATAACGATCCCTGAGACAGAAATCTCAGGCTATTTCAGTGAAGGCCCATCCAAAGTCCGGGTGATGTTCGAAGGCGTGACAAACGCCCTGCCTTATACGTTCGCCCTCTCATACAACACCCATGAACCGGCCTCGTCCAAGGACTGCCTCTTGAAACTTGAAACACGGCTTGAAGAACAGGAAGTCAAAACCGGCGATCCGGTGAGGATGACTGTCACCCTTGCCAACACCGTCAAAGACAAAGGCCAGCCCATGAGTCTTGCTGTGATCGGTATTCCCGGAGGTCTTTCACTCCTTCCACAACAGCTCAAGGAGCTTCAGGATAAAAAGAAGGTGGACTATCTGGAAATTCTGGGAAGCAACCTGGTGATTTATTACCGTCAGATGAAACCCGGTGAAAAAAAGACCATCGCTCTGGACCTCAAAGCCGAAGTCCCCGGCAACTACGAGGGAGCGGCATCCTGTGCCTATCTTTACTATACGTCGGAAAACAAATGCTGGGTAAAAGGGGAACATGTGAAGATTTCTGAATAAAAACATGATGCATTCATGATGACACTACAAACTGTAGGGGCGGGTTCCAAACCCGCCCCTATGCGGACAGGGCGACCAGCAGGTCGCCCCTACCTACGGTCATCACATAAATCAAAATGAGTGTCCCGTAGGATGGGTGAAGCTTGAGCGTAAACCATCAGAATTGACTGCATATTGGCATATTTAATTGCCGGTTTAATATGAAGAAAAGCCATTTAGTCAAAATCACTTCTTAAATCTCGTCTTTGAATTTCAATCCGAGCCTGTTCAGATTTTTTTTGATTCCAACGATAGACGCAATTGATTTTTCCTTGAATCTTTCAATATCCGCTTTTTCATTCCCCATGCAGAAAAGCTTGAGAAACATGTCGTCAAGTTGTTTGAAAATATCATTAACAACTTCCTGATCCAGGGCATGACCGCTGGTATTGAATCGTCTGTCCGCACTCGCCTGCTGTTCCAATCGTCTTGAAACACGTTCTATGATTTCCAAAGGTTCGCTGATGGCCTGATTCATCATATTTCATCATATCCTGTCTGGGGGTTGATTAACGAATGTCTTAAATACGTTTATCCTTGATTCCGATTTACGTGTCTGGCCATTTCTATGATTGCACAGAAACTGGCTTCAAACACAATAATCCATCAAGTCACATCACGGGAGATCAGGCATTGGCCAAAGAACTCAACTTCTTGAATTCACAAAGGACAAAGCTCGTATTCAAGGGTCATATCGCATTCGGGCTTTTGTACACATTCCCAATACGTTATTTCCGTTTTTGAAAGGGTAATCCCCATATCCGCCCCGCAAGCCGGACAGACAGGTGAGGTTTCTTTCAAGAAAGGGTCGTCTTTGATCCGGTTGGGAAAACGATCAAAGGTATCGGAAAAAGAGTTTTTTTCCATGCACGTGCTTCTGTGCTTGCTTAATAAAGATAGGAGAGTGATTCCATCTAAAAAAAAGACAGGGTCATCCATACGACGCCTTAACACGGAATTCGAAAAAAGACCGGTTGTCACGAGTATTCCACGTTCAGCGCCTTCCGTGAACATTTTTTCAGTGAATCCTTTGACCGTTGAGCTTCGGATTAATGCCTCTCTCTTGAAATGCACCAGAGTCACCTGGCTGTTATTGATGATCTTGAATGAGGGGTCTGTGGCGGAACCTGTCACATCAGGAAGAAGGGTCGTGTATCCCATACGCTGAATTGTATCCGCAAGTTTTTGCAAAAAAACAGCCTCCGGCAAGGCTTTTAATGTTTTAATTGGGCTCTGACGTGACAGGAGGCCATTCAATTTTTGTGATCGTCTGAATGATAAAACGATCGGAAAGAGGATAACTATACCGATCAATTCGGAGAACCGGGTGACCCAAAGACACCAAACCGGTGGGTGCTCCATGGCTGAGAGATGATAAGAAAAAAAGGTCAATCCACTGTAAATGACAAGAGCAGCAATGAGAAAAAACCACCACGAAGAAGAGGCGACCGTTCTTTCGTACGGTCTCATTTTTAATTTCATAAATAACCCTTACGATATAATATTTAGATGAAAATCATCGTTATTGTTGTTTAAGAGGGCAAGCGTTTGGTTTTAAATGATTAATCGATCAGGATACCTGAACAACGGTTTGTTTTTGTCAAAATGAAGGGTGTACGACAACCACGTTTCATCTGTTCCACGAACGGACCGTGTTGACCTGAAATCAACAATAACAAGACCTAACTCGCTGAATATCATTCGCAAATCACCGTCTTTCCATAGAAAAAAACGTCGCAAATCTGCGTCGAATGAAACCCCGCTACCTTCTTTGAGGGATATATACACCATACCGTGTCCATCAAGCGCATAAAGGGCATTGTCAAGAACCGATTTAACCCGTGTGTGGGGAAGGTGGACAAGGGAGGCTGAAAAAAGAAGGGCGTTCACGCGGAGTGAGGAAAAATCGTACGTTTCAAAATCTCCTTCAACAACAGGGCAACAGGAATGATCCCTCGCCATTTGCGCAAGAACGGGAGACCGTTCAAAACCAATAGGTTTGAAACCCATGTTTTTCAACAAAAAAAGATCACGACCGGAACCGCAACCCAGATCAAGAACGGAACTGTTTCTATCGAGGTTTGAAAGGAATGGGGTCAGAAAAAAGGAGGAATCAAGAGCTGATGTTTTATCAAAATACGCCCTGGCGCATTCGTTGTAATAAACATTGTCATCAATAAACTTAGGCATGACGCAAAACTCCCTTGCCGATGACGTGAGTCACGGTAAAGATAGGCCCGGAAAGATATCCAGAGCAGTGAATGTTTTGCGCACCTTATCGATTACTATAATCAGACGATTCCGCTTATCTCTAAGCCCCCGGAATCAACTGGTAAATCTGTTTTCGCCTTCTTCGAAAACAAAGGAAACTTAGCGAAAAATAATTAAAAAGTCAACTAAAGGCAGCATTCAATCAAAAAAGGCCTTGCCTCAAAGAGACAAGGCCTTTTGTTTTAATGGCTGACAGGGCCCATCGGTGCCGGGGCAGGATCAGCAGGCGCCTTTGCAGGGGGTGCTGATTCAGGTGCTGCTGGCGCAGACGCCTCAGCGACCGGCACTGATGCTGGTGCGGGAGCGGCTCCGATGCGCTTGTTGCCATCCCAGACTTTCGCTGTCTTGGGGACAAGAGGTATGTATTTCAACCAGGCATGGGACTTCATGTGTTCCGGCTTCATTTGCAATTCACGATTATGACGCAGAATTGGCGGAACAAGGGCCTTGATGTCGACGGAAAGAGCTTGGGCTGTGGTGAAGGCGGCCGCCTTAATAGCTGTATCAATTGCCTTCTGACTATACTGCTGTGACGATGCCAGGGTGGAAAGGGCTTTGGTGGGATTGTGGAAACCCACGCTGTTTTCCGCTGAAACAAGATCCCAGAAGAACTGGCCTTTCCGGCACCATTTTCTGGCATCAATCATCAGAGCATCGTAGTTTTCAGTTTTAATTCCGGTAAATTCCGCAGCCATGCGGATAGCTTCGTGGGCTTTGATGGAAATCTCTTCAGCGATGAGAAGCTGTTCCCAAACTTTGTTCTGGGTGAAAAGAACCCGCTGTTTCAGGAATTCAGGAGCTTTATCCGTATGGCATTGACGGCAGGCTTTGAGATCAGGATCTTTAAGGGGCGATGTCCAGTGATGGCTCGAAATCTTCTTTTTGCCGTCCAGTCGAACATAACTCATGTGGCAATCGGCGCAAGTCACACCGGCTGCACCATGAACACCGTTTGACCAGGTTTCATATTCGGGATGCTGGGCTTTGAGCATGGGCGTCTGGGAAACCGGATGGGTCCAGTCCACGAAATAGCCTTCAAAACCGGGTGTGGTTGTGTCACCCTTGGTCGAATAATAATTGTAGATCTGTTCGGGGTCCTTGCCGTCGGCCCAGGGGAAGACAGGCTTCTTATAAGCTCCGAAACTCTTGTCCTGGAAATAGTATTCCACATGGCACTGGCCGCATACAAGAGCCCTTTTTTCGTTACGGGGCAGGTTTTCGAAGGGTTTACCCTTGCTTGAAAGATAATCTTTGAGGGGAACGCTGTAGAGCCTTAATTCCATGGTTTTTGGGTCATGGCAGTTGGCGCATCCAATGGTGTTTTCCCCCATATCCACTTTTTCGCGGAATTCATTGAAATCTTTGGCCCAGAATTTATCGCCATCCACCTTGAGGAAGTCATTCATTTTTGCCGTTTTGCAGTTCATACATGTGGCAGGAAGTCCGCCTTTTTCTGCATAACGGTTGATTCGGTCGATGTTGAGAATGTCTTCAAGAGCATGGGTGTGACCCCGGGCCGCCCTGTATTCGTAGCTGAACGGATAACCCAGCCAGAGGTTTTTAAGATAGGGCTGGGCGAATTTATAGCCCTCGGGAAGCGGGTTCACGTTGTCATGCTTGCTGTACGGCACGGACCCGTTGTATTCGGTCATGATCACCGATTCGTCGTTACGGAGGTATGTTTCGTAGTGAAAGGGGAAAATGTCTTTGAAAACGGAGTTTTTGATTTCTTCAACAGCAAGACCTGTTTCGTAAACCGGTGGGACCGGTTCTGCGGCTTTGGAACAGCTGAAAAGCGTGGTCATAGCGACTATAAAAAGCAACGTGATCACAGTGTTTACGGTTCGTTGATTAAGCATCGGCGGCGCTCCTTTTTGATACAGGGATTTTGGGACTGTGGGGAACATGGCGGTGGCAATCCGTACAATGGGATTTGGAAAGCATGTTCACCTCCTGGATAACGGCTCCATGGCAGCGCAGACAATTTTTCTGAACCACTTCCTTGGTGTTTCCGCCAGGATGAATCAGGTCGGGCACGTTGTTTGTGACGGTTTGATAAACGTCACGCGTCCCTTCCTTGGCTTTGAAAGGGATTTTTACAATCAGATTGTGCGGGGCATGACACTCGTTACACGCTTGTTTTGCATGAACGGACCGGCTGTGGGTGAGCGCCGCCTCAGACATGGAATGGCAGCTTCCACAGAAACCGGCACTGTCTGTTGTTGTCATGGCAAAGGACGAGAAAACGGTAATCACGACACCGGCCATAAGCGGCACCAGGATGAAACGCCAGTTTTTGTCGCTTTTGAACTTCCACGATAACGACATAGTTCCTCCTTTGATGGAAAAGTATAACCCATTGTCAGTCCTTGCCTAATGTAACAATATCGCCTGTTTTTCAGAGTTGTCCATGAATGGACGGGGAAATATCCACGCATTCAAAAGGGTTTCAGCGTTTCTCATGAATAAAAGACAGAAACGAAGACAATTCTTAAATATGGCACCGTCCTTTGATAATTGAATCAGGAGAAGGATGGCAACGTATGTTCATTTGGATTAAGGGATCGTATGGATCTTTCCTGGCCGGGCAATCAAAGTGAGCTCACAATGGCAGCCCATAATAAGCAGCACTAAACCCTGACAGGACTTAAAGAAAAATATGGATGATATTATAGGAACTAAGTAACGAATTCAAGGTGTTTTATTGATAAATGGCTATTGAACTGCGAATCGGATAAGCTTGAGTATCGAAACCAAACAAGGAATTGAGCATAATTATCAGGTTATATCGGAAAGAAGTCGGCATATCTTTTCAAACTCGTCAAAATGGGGAACAAGGCAGGGATCTTTTGCCTGAACTTTATTTCGAAAATCAGACAAAGCCATATACATAATATCCTCAACCTCTTCGGCCTGAATAACGAAATCCGAAAAAGGTATGTCTTTTAATACAAGATAGACATCATGGAGTTCGTTATCGGTCAAAAGTCCTTTGTGATGGGAATAGCAACTCCGAACGGAAAAAAGAAACCGGATTTCAGAAGAGGGAATATGGATGCCCAGCTCTTCGGCGATTTCTTTTTCAGCGGTTTCAAGACTGGTGTCGCCGTGGGTGATGTGACCGGCGCAGGCCATGTCCCATAGACCAGGGTGGGTGTTCTTTGTTTTAGCCCGTTTCTGCAACAACAACTCATGGTGTGAATTCATAATCCACACATGGACGGTTCGGTGAAGCTCTCCGCTCCGGTGGACGGCCTTTCGGCCTTTAACTATACCCGTTGTTTCTCCATTCTCATCCAGAACATCAACATACTCCATGACCCTTCACACTCCTTCCTGGGGATTATTGAAGAACAGGCTTCCGATTTTCATCTGCTTAAGCTCAGCCACTTGGCCTCCAATCCGGGATGACGCCGTCAGATCATCCAGTATGACCTTAAACAATGGAGAGGGTTCCACACCGGTGTTCCTTATGATCATGTCGATCAGAACGAGGATATCTTTGACAAGATCCCGGAAATAAAGATGCAGGGATGAATTTTCTCTGTGCCCTTTTCCAGTGTCGATCATGCAGGCCGATTCATAGGTGATGATTCGAGCGATATCCAGCATGATTTTCAGCTTACCCAGATCCAGGCTAAGATGGCTGTTCGGAATCGGAATTCTTTTTCTCAAGGCATCGGTGATAAGAAGGGACAGTCTTTCAAGAGCTCCGGTCACTGGCCCCATCATCAAGGCATCTTCCAGTTCTCTGAACCTCAGAACGATGTCTTCATACGCAGAACCTTCCCGGCCGATAACAGCGTCATCTGGAACTTCACAACGATCCATTTTTATGCCGCCATGGGTCGCCGGTTTGAAAAAGGGAATGGTAAGGGTGGATACGGTAAGGCCCTTGGCATCCTTTGGCACAATGAACGCCGAAAACCGTTTCCGGTCTGACTGACTTTCCGTAAAAGCAATCACCACGAAAAAATCGGCAATGGGGCCGTTGGTCAGGTATGTTTTTTCTCCGGTAAGAACAAAGCCGCCCCCTGTTCGTACCGCTTCTGTCTTGATGTGTTTGGGATGGGCGAAGGTTTTGGGTTCGGACACAGCGAGGCATCCCGTGATTTTACCACTGGCAAGGTCGGGAAGGTAGGTGTTTTTCTGAATGTCTGTCCCCAGATTTTCAATAATGAAACGCGAAACAAGATGGTGGATAAGGAAGCTGAGGCACATCCCCAGGTTGCCGCTTTCCCGTGAAAGAGCAAGCGTTGCCAGGGAAATGTCCAGTGCCCGTTTCTCAAGTCCGCCATAGGCCTTTGATGTGGAAAGACCAAGCAGGCCCGCTTCGCCCATGCTCTTCCAGATACCCATGGGGAAAGATTTTAACTGATGAAGTTTTTTTTCAGGCGGAAGATGCTGTCGTGCGAATTCAGAGACATCCGCCATCCAATCCGTTGCTTCTCTGTTCAATGCTGTGGCCATGGTCAATCCCCTGATGTGCTTCTGGTCATGATATCCGGTTCGAAAGTCGATGAATCGAGTTCCTTATATCAGACAAAAAACGGGATGTCTATGCCATGGATTTATTAGCATAAAAGATCAAATGGGCGGACTTTGAATCCGCCAGGAGTCTGTTCATGGATTAAAAAAGTATCAAATGATCAGATCCTCGATAAACTCAATGAGCTGGTTCAAGTTTCCGCAGGGCCTTACCTCATGGCAATGGGCTTTGTAAGCCCGCATCTCACTGTCGCCGGTTCCCCAGAATTTTTCCTGCTCGGGGTTCAGCCAGATCACCCGCTTGCACCGGTCACGCATGTCTCTTAGAATCAAGTCCTGAGGATTCATATGATTTGAGCGGGCGTCTCCGATGATGAGCAAGGTTGTTTTCTTGTCCAGTTCAGACATGTGCTTTCGCTTGAAATGCTGGAACGCCATGCCGTAATCCGTGGGTACGTAATAGTTCAGCGGAGCTTCGTTCATGATTTTTTCTATGGCTTCGTTAACGTCATGGTTCTTGAAAAAATCCGTGACTTCCGCCATGTCTGACACGAAAATATAGCTTTTGATTTTGCTGAAACATTCCTGGAGTGAATAAAGGATATTAAGCATGAACCGGGCCGTGGACCACACAGAGCCGGACACATCGCAAAGGGCCACGATTTTTCCTTTTCTAAGCGGCCTGTCCTTGAAAATGATTTCCATGGGAATGCCCAGGTACTTGCCCGAACGCCGAAGCGTTTTTTTGATGTCGATCACGCCACGGTTGCTGATGGAAAAGCGCAAGGTGGCAATTTCTTCCAGTTTTTTCACAAGCTTCCAGATCACGTCCCGGACTTCTTCGATCTCCTCCTGGCTCAGGGACGAGAAGGGCACTTCACCGACCTGCTTGTATTTCTTATCGTAGTTTTTAACTTCCTTAAGACCGTAATTGTCGGGCCGAGGTTCGTCGTTGAGGAGGGCAAGGGCGTTGTCCAGTTTTTCGTTCAGGGAGTCGTTGATTTTCCTTGAACTGTCCTTGTCGATCACGGCGTGGTTTCCGCCTTGAAACGAAAGAATCTTGTTTTTCATCCGATTGATTTTCAGCATGACCTGAAGACGGCTGGCGAGCTGGCTCATGTTTGAACGAAGCGCCCGTGAGGCCTGTTCTTCCTGTGTTTGGATGCGATGGACCTCTTCCACCAATCCCATGGGATCTCCTTCCAGAAAATCCGTTAGGGCCTTGCCCAACCTGTCGTCCGATTCCTCTTCCCTCAGCATGTCGAGAACGGCCCGTATCTGTTCCGATTCCGGGTCATGGGTCACACGGGAAAGATCGCGCTGCATTTCATGGAAGAAAAGGTGGTACATCTGCTCAAACCGGCTCTGCTCCCGCCTGCTTTTGGCAAAATTGGACTTGAGGACAAGCTTGAATTCCTCTTCGTCAAGGGGATTGATCAGATCAAGCTGACTCACGCAGTCCAGGACTTCCGCCGTTGAAATACGAAGGTCGGCGGCCCTGCAACAGGACACGAATCTCAATGTCAGTTTGACCATGTCAGTCTTTTACCACCTTGAGGATATTTTTTCTCACCACCTCGTAATCGGATTTGTGCTTGCAGATGGTATTCAAAGTCTCCGACACGATTTCGGGGGAAAGATCTTCGATCTGGAGAATCACCAGGGAATTCGCCCAATCCAGGGTTTCCGAAATGCAGGGCCGTTTTTTCAAATCCAGATCCCTGATCCGGGCCACCATGCGGACCATTTTCCGCAACAGTTTTTCATCCATTCCCGGAAGTTTCATTTTTACAATGTGAACCTCCGTTTCCATGGCCGGATAGTCGATGTAAAGGTGGATACAGCGGCGTTTCAAAGCGTCGCTCATATCGCGGTAATTGTTGGAGGTCAAAAACACGAAGGGATGGGTTTTGGCCTTGAGGGTTCCTATTTCCGGGATAGTCACCTGGAAATCACTGAGAAGCTCCAGAAGAAAAGCCTCAAATTCCGGATCGGATTTGTCCACTTCATCGATGAGAAGCACCACAGGCTTTTCAGAGCGAATGGCCGTAAGAAGGGGTCGTGTCTGGATAAAACGTTCTGAGAAAAAGGCGTCCTCATGCTCCGCGATCTGATCCACAGCTTCTTTGAGAGTGGCTGTTTGGGCAACCACATCGTGGATTTTTTCCTTGACCATCTGGGTGTACAGAAGCTGTTTTGCGTATTCCCATTCATAAAGGGCTTTGCTTTCATCAAGCCCCTCATAACACTGCAAGCGGATCATTTCCCGCCCCAGGCATTTGGCCACACTTTTGGCCAGCTCTGTTTTACCGACCCCTGCGGGTCCTTCAACCAGTATGGGTTTCTTTGTGGCCTGGGCCAGAAAAACCACCGTCGAAATTTCCCTCGATGAGATGTATTTCACCCCTTCGAGCCTCTCCATGACATCCTGAACGCTTTGAAAATCCATGTTCGCCTTTCCCCTGGCTTTATGTATGTGCCGTAATGCGGGATCGCCACCAAAAACCGACCCACGCTGCCATCCCTTTCGTACCGGATATTTCCAGTTACGTTATCTTCAGGTTGACGACGGCAATCCTGTAAAACCAGTAAAATTATCAGGTATGGTGTCAATGGGCAAGGAAAAATCCTGATGGATTTTGATTAATAATCTTTATGTATAGACATCTTATAGCGAAACAGGCAGCATTCCCTGCTCTCTGAATGAAAACAGGTCATTGCCTGCGATGATCACATGATCAAGAACGTTTATTCCAAGGATCTCTCCGGCTTTGCAGAGGCGGTCCGTCACCAGGATATCATCTTTGCTGGGATCTCGGACTCCTGAGGGGTGGTTGTGGACAAAAATCACTGAAGCGGCCCGGTCCGAAATAGCGTCGGCGAAAACTTCTCTGGGGTGGACCTGGCTGGAGTTCAATAATCCGATGGTGATGGTCCTTATGGCGATCACTTCGTTTGCTCCCGATAGGGAAAGGCACATGAAATGTTCCTGCTTCTTTGTAGAAATATGGGCAACCAGTGGGTAGAGATCCTTGGCATTCCGGATCACCAGCGATTTCTTCTCCAGCCTTCTGCGGGAAAACTCAAAGGCTGCTGCAAGCTGACAGGCTTTGGCCGGGCCTACTCCGTCAATAGCTGTAAGATCCTGAACCGTTGGAATCGAGTGTTCGTCGTAAATGGAAAGAATTCGTTTGGAAAGGTCAAGAACGCCGAGCCCCTTATTCCCGCTGCCAAGAATCAGAGCCACCAGTTCTATGTCTGAAAGGGCCTCCGGTCCTTTGGCGATCATTTTTTCCCTGGGTTTGTCAATATCCGGTATGTCTTTGAGATTTTTCACGTCACAATACATCCATGGTCAAGGGAAACCTTCATTTATTCGGGATCGACCTTTTTCAATGACTTTTCTTCTTCGGCGTCATCACCCTTGGCCTCTTGTTCATCCTCAGAATCCGCCATCGGTTTTCTGCCGAAAATTCTGGCACCGATGATGCTGATTTCGTAGAGAACAATCAGGGGACCGGCCATCAAAACCTGGCTCACCACATCGGGAGACGGGGTGAGTATGGCACCGATGATAAAAGCGAGAACAATGGCATACTTCCTGTTTTTCTTCAGAAAATCGGCTGTGGTTATCCCCAGGGCTGCCATGCCTGTGAGAACGATGGGAAGCTCAAAAACCAGACCAAAAGCCAGCAGCATTTTCGAGGTCAGGCCCAGATATTCTTTCATGGAAGGCATGGCCTGAATCGTATCCGATGAAAAACCGACGAAAAACTTGTATCCGACCGGAAGAACAATGTAATACCCGAAAAGAGAACCTCCAGCGAAAAAGAAGAAAGACAGAATGATGATCGGGATGAGAAACATACGCTCTTTTTTGTATAGACCCGGTGCCACGAACATCCAGAACTGGTAGATTATCACCGGAGACGCTGCCAAAAGGCCGGTGATGAATGCCACCTTGAGGTAGGTGAAAAATGCTTCGGGCAGCCCCGTGTATATGAGCTTTCCATTGGGTGGCAATGCCTTGATCAATGGGAGGGTCAGAATATCGAACAGCTTTTCCTTGTACCCATATGCAACGCCCGTTCCGATCAGAACGGCAATAGAGCAACGGATAAGGCGCGTTCGCAACTCTTCAAGATGGGCCGTGAAAGGAATCTTCTCTTCATCGTCGCGATCGGTCATGATGGCTTTTCCGTGTCTTCGCTTTTTATTGACGATTCAGACGCTGGAGTTTCAGGCGTTTCCTTTGAGGGGATGTCAACAACTTCTGTCCGGTCCTTGGAATAAATATCAATGGGTTTATAACTCGGAGGGGGATCTGTGACCGATATGGACTCTTTAAAATCATTCGTCGCCCTCTTGAACTCGCCCATGGCTTTGCCCAGTGATTTGGCGATTTCAGGAAGTTTTTTCGGTCCGATGACGATCAAAGCGATAACAAGAATTACGAGTATTTCCGACATGCCCATACCAAACATAACTATCTCCTGATATTGTGAACTACCATTTCCCTGAATGAATCCTAAACAAAAACCAAGTTAATGATAAATCCCGTGATTATGGATTTGGACATGCAGCCATCATTGTTTCAAATCCGGTCCTGGGATTTGTACTTATTTTAATTTGCACTGTCAAGATCAAGAGTTGCCGCATGATCAAACCCTTTAACAACCCTTCCTCAAAACAGCTTTGTTATTTGACAGGTGATGCGGGATGTATTAGTCATGAATGACGTTTCTGGTGCATGTTGAATATGACATCACCCTCATTCATAATAAAAACCGGCGGCCATCCGGCCGTCACATTGGGAGTTGACGAATCAGCCATGACGATTCAATCGGTAAAACGAGCCATTGATATCCTGACACTTTTCTCTCCGGAGCGGCCACGACTTGGCATCACAGATATCAGCAAGATGATGAAACTGCCCAAACCCACGGTTCACGGTCTTGTTCAGACATTGATTGACCAGGACTTCCTGATCAGAGACAAAGAAACCCGAAAATATTCACTGGGGCTGAAACTTTATGAACTGGGGCTCTTTCTATCGGGAACGCTGAAAATTAACCAAGTGGGCGGTGGTCCGGCCCAGCGGTTATCCGTCAAAACAGGTCTTATGGTCAGGCTTGCCATCTGGGATAAAGACAAGGTGCTCATCACCATGAACCTTTTTCCCACGATAGATGACTCGATGTTTTTCCGTCAACTGGGTTTAGGGCCTCGTGTTCCGGCCCACTGTTCTGCCGTGGGAAAAGTGATCCTGTCGACCTTTGGCCCTGAGCGGCAAAAAGCCTTTTTTAATCAGGCAAACCTCACAAAGCACACCCCAAAAACCATCGTTCAGGAAGACGAACTTCTTATTGAACTGGCGAATATAACAAAAACCGGAATTAGCAGGGAATGTGAAGAGTACCTTAAAGGACTATCCTGTATTGGTGCTGCTATCTATGATGACAGTTGCGAAGCCGTGGCAGCCATAAGCATTTCAGGCAATGTGGATATGCTGAACAGACCAGATCTCGGCGAACTGTCCGGTCATCTCATCCAGACTGCCGCAGAAATATCCGTTAGTCTTGGTTGCCCACCATCCTGCATCATGGGTCGTTCTTAGGGACTCGGAAAATATTAATTTACCATCACGCATCCCGCCTTCAGGTCATA
>JBAZWJ010000036.1:33487-64258 GCA_041660385.1 Desulfobacteraceae bacterium
CGGTCTTGAGAGCGAAGCCCGTGCAAAATCTGCCTCTGAATCCGGGCGCGATCCAGGTAAATTAATATTTTCCGAGCCCCTTAAGACCGGTGATTGTTCATATCCCAAACCATTCTACCGACAGGCCGTTCGATGGGGCGGCTTGTTCGTTCTGAACCCCATTATGTTTTTGTCTACAATACACAATTTCCATGTTTTTTCCTTTTTTTATTGAAATTGTCGAACCGATGTGCAATTTTCAAAACAATAATTTAGCGGTCGTTTAATATTCTGCAAAAACCGCCTTGAAAGTGAAAATCGCTGCCCCAAATAAACGGTCCGGTGATTCGCTTTGACATGGAAAAGCTCTTCTTTCGGCGCATATCACCGGACAGCCGACAACGAAATAAACGATATATGAGATGGGGTTCACACCCTCATCGAATGAAGAATGCCATGGATCGCTACCATATTGTCTATAATCCGCTGCCCCTTTACCTGATGCATCTCGTCGGTTCTTGCCGGAGTATGACAGCTATGCTCAGTGAAATCACAGGTCTTGATCCGTTTGCACTGGATGAAAGCAACTATCTCAACTACCTGAACTTTAAGCCCAGTCTTCTGAAACGTGGGATGGTGGACACCCTGGCCCTTGAAAGCAAGGCAGCAGATTACATCGCCAACCAGATCGCCAAAGCCGACCCTGCTTCAACGGTGGTATTGGGAGACTGTCGACGGCGGCGCATCGACGAAATCATCACCACAAAAGGACGGAAACCCGAAGCGGTTTTCATCACCAGCATGAGCGCCAATTTCCCCACCACGGCCCTGATTGCCCGGGTGTTGAATCATGCCGGAATTCCTGTGATCATCGGCGGAATCCATGTGTCCACTTCGGTGGAGGATGTGGATGTTTTCGTCCGCAATGGATCGCCGTCCCCAGATTTGATATCCCTGGTACGAGGACCGGGCGACAGCGATGTGATCGCTCAAATCCTGTCAGACATAAATGAAAAGGACTTGAAACCGGAATACACGGGAAACCATATGGTGGAAGACGGTATGTGGGGAGCTGAAAATATCGAGCGGATGCGGCCCATGGAGCTGATATTCCTTGAAAAAATTCCCCTTATCGGAGGTTTTGTCAAAAAACTGATCCGGATCAATCCCATCACCCC
Source organism: Desulfobacteraceae bacterium (assembly GCA_041660385.1). Classification (GTDB taxonomy): domain Bacteria; phylum Desulfobacterota; class Desulfobacteria; order Desulfobacterales; family Desulfolunaceae; genus DYJE01. The sequence continues at coordinate 34,645 of JBAZWJ010000036.1, forward strand.
TTATCTGGGTTGCCCGTTTTCCTGTCATTTCTGCTCCATTTCCAGCCTCCCGGCAAAACAACGAACCTTCGCCACCCGAAGCCCCGAAGATTTTATTGCCGAGATCAAACATATGCAGAAAAATGGAGTGAATTACCACAACAGGATTTTCTTCTTTCTACCGGACAACCTCCTTCTGGGCAGAGAACGCCTGGAAGCTCTTCTTGATGCCATCATTACAAGCGACATAAAGATCAACTATGCAGCCCAGATTTCCATCGACGTGGCCCAAAACCCGGAACTCCTGAGAAAACTCAGGCTGTCCGGTGCGATCCATTTTTTCATTGGTTTTGAATCTCTGAACCGGGACAACCTTTTAAGCATTGGAAAAAGCATAGTTCCCGCCATCGACAAAAGTGGACAAACCGTAAAGGATTATTATTCCAAGATGATCCGGATCATCCAGGACCATGGAATCTCCATCCACGGGGCATTCATTTTTGGGCTCCCCAACGACGGCTTTTATACCCTGGATCTCCACACCGGAAGAACCATCGCTGATTTCTGCATGGATCACCACATCGGCATCCAGGGTTGTCCGCTCACCGATCTGCCGGGATCACGGAATTTCAAACTCGCACAGCAGAAAAAGACCTATGTGTACGGCGAACAAGGAACCCTGGAATACTTCCTTGCTCTATGCGCCGCCGATCTCTCCGAGTGCAACCGGATTCCGCCCAAATCCCTGAAACACAGCATGCTTCTGGTGATCCACCTCACCTACGATGCCATCCGGCGGGTGGGGTCCCTGTGGAATGTGATCAAAAACGCCCTGTTCGTCTTCCGTTGTGCTTGGAGCTACCCCACGAAAAACGGGCGCCTTTCAATTTTAGACCGATTGAACGAAGCCTTCATTTCCGCCTCAGCCCAGCTCATCGTCAACAACCTCCACCATGCAGACGAAACCGTCTATTCCCGTGCTCTGATCAAGGGTTCCTACGAACGCTATTTTGCGATGGAAACAGACGAAGAAATCCGGGCCATGTTCAAAAAGCATGTTCGGAAATTTTCCTCCGACGACCCTGCCGGAAGCCAAACTTTTGAAAAGTTTGACAAACGCGTTTTGCCTTGGGCGGGATGCTCTCCCGTGAGCCGCGATAGATCAGACGAAGCATAGACATTCCCTATCTCAAACCCATCTCGTCATCCAAATTATCGTTTTGACAACCCATCAGTTCATCCGTTAACGAAAGTCTCGTCTTTGATCTATTTTAATATTAGGGGGGTTATGCGCGCAGCAGGAATCGATATCGGCTCACGGTCCATAGAACTGGTGATCCTTGAAAACAGCCGGATCATCGAAGCCTTGAAAGCTGACACGGGTTTTGATCCCATGGCCGTTGCAGCGGATTTGATGAAAACGGCCCGCTTCGACCGCATTGTGGCCACGGGGTACGGAAGAAATCTGTTCGAAATCGCATTCGAAGGTGAAACGGTCACCGAAATCAAAGCCCATGCCCGGGGAGCCCATTATGTTTTTCCGGATGCGGAAACCATCCTTGATATCGGAGGTCAGGACAGCAAAGTCATCAGAACAAACGGCATCGGCAAGGTTATCAAATTCGAAATGAACGACCGTTGTGCCGCCGGGACTGGCAAATTTCTGGAAATCATGGCCCGTTCCCTTGGTTTTTCCATTGAAGACTTTGGCAGTGCAGCCATGAAAACGGATGCCGAACTGCCCATCAACAGCATGTGCACGGTGTTTGCCGAATCCGAAGTCACGTCCCTTCTGGCAAGAGGTGAAAACCGGTTGAGCATTGCACGGGGACTTCACAGTTCCGTTGTGCGACGGGCCATGTCCATGTTGAAACGTGTGTCGGATTCAGGCCCCGTGGTTTTCACCGGAGGCGTGGCTAACAACCCCTGCATGGTCCGCTATCTTGAAGATTTAACAGGCAGAGACATCTGTGTTCCCGAACAACCCCATATGGCCGGAGCCCTTGGAGCGGCCTTAATCGCAGAAGAAAGCATGAGGTAAAACATATGAGTCAGGATCTTATGAACACATTACAGCAGGCGTTCGAGCAGAACGTCATCGACATCGAAAACTTTAAAAAAGCAGGCCGCAAAGCCATAGGCTGTTACTGTCTTTATTCGCCGGTTGAACTGATCGTGGCCGCCGATGCCATTCCTCTGCCTCTTTGCGGCACAAAAAACGATCCCGTTTCCGCTGCCGAAGAAGTTCTTCCCCGGAACCTCTGCCCGTTGATCAAAAGCAGTTACGGTTTTGCGGCCTTGAACACCTGCCCGTTTTTCAGATTTTCAGACATGATTGTGGCCGACACCACCTGCGACGGTAAAAAGAAGATGTTCGAACTGATGCAGCAGTACAAGAAGGTTCACGTTCTCCAGCTTCCCCAGAACCAGAATCTCACAACATCTCTTGCGCCCTGGCTTGCCGAAGTTCACACCATGAAATCGGAAATCGAAGCCTTGACAGGCGTTACGATCACCACCGAAAGGATCAACAACGCCATCGACCTTCTCAATCGCGAGCGCGACGCCAAAAAAGCCGTGATGGATCTGGCCCGTATCAAACCGTCCCCCATCAAAGGCTCCGAACTGATCAACATCCTTTTCAAAGTGGGATTTCTGGCGGACAAGGAAAAGGGAATCGCCCTGATGAACACCATGGTCGATCATTACACGGCCAAGGCAGAACGCGGTGAAAGCCCTTACACGAACAAGACCCCACGTGTACTCATCTCCGGTGTTCCCATGGGCATCGGTTCGGACAAAGTGGCCCGAATTCTTGAAGAAAGCGGCGCAAGCGTGGTGGGTTTCGAAAACTGCACCGGCTACAAACAGGTGTTCACCGTGGCCAAGACCGACGACCCCATGGACGTCCTGGCCCGTCAGTACCTGTCCATCCCCTGCTCCGTGATGAGCCCCAATCAGGGACGCCTGGATCTTCTGGACGACATGATCAAAAAATTCAACGTAGACGGCGTGATCGACCTCACCTGGCAGGCCTGCCACACCTACAACGTGGAATCCTTCACCGTGGAAAAATGGCTGAACACCACCCACCAGCTTCCCATGCTCCACCTGGAAACAGACTACTCCGATTCAGATACCGAACAGTTGCGTGTGCGGATTCAGGCGTTTCTTGAGATGCTGTAATCTGATTTTTGCCTCCGGCAGCCCTGCCGGGCATAGCCGTCAGGCTAAGGCTTTAAATGATACAATCCGTACGAATCCCAACGGGATTCCGTATCATAGCCCAGGGTTGCGGCAACGCCGCTACCCTGGGATTACCGGCGAGCACCCCCAACCCCAAAGGGGTTGCGTCGGGACATTGGTGATTCATGGGAATGTTACGCAACCCCGTTGGGGTTGAATGGCACTCCCGTGCTGACGATAGGTCAGCTATGAGTCTGCCTCGCCCTCCCTCGTTCCGGGGATTCTCCCCGGAACGAGGGGCTGTTGCGTGATGCGGTTGGCTGTGTCTATTTTTTGGCTCTCATAAAGACCAGGTGGGTGTCCTACCCTCCCAAATCTATACACCAACGCGCTTCCCGAATATTCCGCAAACCCATTTGTCCAGATTTTTAAAATCTGGCCGCCGGAGGCCTCATACAAAACAAAAAAGACGGCGTTTCCGCCGTCTTTCTTTTTCACAAAACGAAAAATAAGATGATCAATCAGGAATAAACGAAACCGGTCTTTTTTCAACCAATGTAATGGCAGTTTCCGGACAGGTGACGTGGCAGAGACCGCAGCCCAGACAGAGTTCTGCGTTGATGACGGCGATGTCGTTTTCAAGGGTGATGGCGCCAAACTTGCAGCGATCAAGGCAGGTTCCGCAGCCGGTGCAGGTTTCAGCATTGACCTGGGCGCAGAAACGGCTGGGGGCTGTGAGGTTTAAGCGTTCTGAAATGATCAGGGGCAGGGTCTGGCAGCAGCATTCGCAGCAGTTGCAGATGAAATGGCCCACATGGCTTTTGTTCATGGTCACATGGACAAGCCCTTTTTTCTCGCATTCCTTGATCAGGTCGTAGGCTTCCTGTTTGCTGATGGCCCGGCCTGTGCCACGGTCCAGAGTGTAGCGGGCCGCATTATCCACCTGGATACAGGCTTCCACGGGCATGTCGCATTTGTGGGCGATCACCCGGCAGGTGCAGCGGGTTACGGCCAGAGCTTCGGATTTTTCGATGATCTTGTTCACACTGTCCATATCAAGGATCTGCTGTTTTCCGGTGTCCACCGATTCTTCCACTGCGATGACACGGGTAAAGGCCGTGGGCAGAACCTTGGTGTAAAGCCGGGCAAAATCGGGCCATTCGGTTTCCATGAAAGTCTGCCACAGATCGTGATAAGCCCTGGTCGCTTCGGGCCAGAGAATGGTTCCGTCATGGAACTGGATCAGATCGCGGCACATCTTGTATTTCGTCACACCGCCTTTCAGGGATTTAAAGGCAAGTCCCTTGACGTAGAGGGTCCGGCACATGGCATCCACTTCCGCTGCGGACTTTCCCACATCCTTGGCCAGATCTTCCGGGCTTCCCGGCATTTTCATCAGAAGATCAGCTTCTTCCTTGCTGGCGATCATTTCAAACAACCTGGGAATCAATTTGGAGCCGGATAAAAAGATCTTGTCGGTCATCTGTTCGTAAATGGTCTTTTCCACAGTTTTCTCCCTTTACGTTAAGTTTGGCGGTTCTTCATATCATCAGGCCGCTTGGAAAGCTAATGGGCACGTTGCATTGTGGCCCTTCAAGCGCCTCTTTAAACATACTTTGCCACCAACATTTTAGTAGCACCTTTTTAAAACTCATACTCGACGGAAACTATTTAGGCATTTGTCTGGTTTTGTTCCTATAACCAACCCGACCTATGACAGTCTTCCTTAAATTTTCAGCCTCCCGCTATGCAATCATTCGACGTTGGGCGTTGGATGTTCGATGTTGGACGTTCATTATTATCCAATTACGCTTTTCACCTTCGCCGTAAGCCATTCCGCCCACTCATCCACGCCTTTGCCAGTCCGTGATGAAATTTCAAAAATTTTCATTTCAGGATTAATGGCAAGAACTCTTTGTTTGAAAACATCCATATTGAAATCCGTGAGTTCCAGAAAGTCGGTCTTGTTGACCAGAAGCACCTGGCATACGGCAAACATCAACGGGTATTTCAGGGGTTTGTCGTCGCCTTCGGGCACGGAGAGGATCATGGCATTCATGTGGGCGCCTGTTTCGAATTCCGCAGGACACACCAGATTGCCAACGTTTTCAAGAATCACCAGATCAAAGCGTTTGTAATCCATGGCTTCAAGACCCGTCCGAACCATGGTGGCGTCCATGTGGCAAAAACCGCCTGTTCGTATCTGGATGGCTTCTGTTCCGGCCGCAGCGATTTTTTCAGCATCCACTTTGGAATCAATGTCGGCTTCCATCACACCCACCTTGAGATCCTTGGTGATTCGTTCAAGGGTGGCAAGGATGGTGGTTGTTTTTCCTGCGCCTGGAGAGGCCATCAGGTTCATGAGAAAGGTTTTTGTCCCTGTCAGTTCCGCGTTAAGGTTTTTAGCCATAAGGGTGTTGTCGGCCAGAATATCTTCCTTGACTTCGATCAAGCGTACGCCGTCGTTCATAGAACCTCCATATTTTTAATCGTGTACTCCCTGCCTGAAACGAGGCTGTGGGACTCACCTCCGCATTCCGAGCAGACCGGCTTCGTGCCGTCTTTTAAGTTTATTTCAAATGAATGACCACAGGCTGTACACCTCATCACAGCAGGTATGCGTTCAATCACAAGCTTTGCCCCATCGGCCAGACTTCCTTTGCTCACGTAATCGAAATACTGCTGCATGCACATGTCATCCAGATCGGAGAACGCACCCACCTGAAGGTGAATGGCCATGATTTTCTTAACCTGATTGATGGCCGCGTGTTTCAGCACAATACCGAGAATGCTGTTGATCACCGGGAGTTCATGCATGTTGCTTTCCTTTATAAATTAAAAATTGTGGTTCTGCATAATTCTCAGTTTCATTGTTTTAATGATACCTCCGGTGGCCCTCCCGGGGGGCCAGATTTTAAAAATCTGGACAAATGGGTTTTGGTTATCGAGAAGCCCTGCGGCACAATTAAAACCTGTTTGTCAACCTTTTCAAAAGTTTGGCCCCGGCAGGGCCGCCAGAGGCAATAAACAACCACGAAATTAACTTCAATCCAGGGGCCGAACAAGCTTTCTGATCTTTCCGGTTGCAACAACATCACAAAATTCATCGGCCAGTTCGCGGCTTCGTTCGGCCGCTGTGATCCAATAGGCAAACCGTTCGTCGTCTCTTCTGAAAAACAGTTTAAAATCATTACGGTCAGGGATCTTAGCATAGGGAAGTGTGGCGATAAAGTCCCTTGACGGACAGATCAAAAGAAGATTTTCCATATTCACTTTGTCAGGTTTCCGGTGTTTGAGCTGTTTGTCCAGCCAGCCCGGAACGATTCTGTCGGTATAATGGGGAAAAAGGACGATTCCATCTTTTATCCCGTATGGAATATCCATGTGATAGTCCAACACGCCGCCGTCTCTGAACATTCCGCCGGTCGTTCCCGGAATATCTTCGATTCCGCTCATCACAATGGGAATGGAGCCGGATGCCAGAATGGAGATCCGGAGATTTTCAGGACTGAGCGGTACACGGTCCACAGGGAACTGGTTCATGTGGTAAAATGGGGGTTTTGTCCGGCCATCGTAGAACAACGTGCGCCTGAAAAAATACTTCAGGTTGTTCCGGCTGACCACATTAGCCAGCGCAGCCCCGATAAGGCCGGGAATCATGATGGCTTTCCGCTCGCTGGCCGTCAGGTTCAAGCACTTGACGGCAAGGATGTTGAGCCGGAAGAACGGATGGGAGAGAACTTCCCGGACGCCTTGATCATCCAGATAATCATAAATGATTTCAGCGCCTTTGTCCGTCACCTCCTGCGCCGTGGGTTTGCCGACGTAGGCCTGGTGGATGTAGGCGTCGAGGAGTCGGTCGATGGCGGCTTCGGGGTTTTTACGCATGGCGGCTGCAAAACGGTAAGCCCCGATGGATGAGCCCAGAAGATGAACGGGTTTTTCCGACTCAGTGAGCCAGCTTGAAAAAATATAGCGGTCAAGACCGGAAAGAATGATCCATTTGGGACCGCCTGCGGCCCCGGCCATGACCCGGATCATGTCCGGGGTTAGGCCTTTTTCTTTGATGGTTGCAAGGGCTTTGGACCCTGCAAGGTATGTCAGTTTGCTGGACATGGGGTTCCTGTAAAAATGGGTGTGGACCAAGTGGACTTTGTGGACAGTGGACAGCGTGGACTATATATAAGTTCGCGCTGTCTCACTTTAATCTATCCACCCATCAAAACTAAGCCCAGATCACCACGGGTTCATTTCGTGTGGGCATGCGGTGGTATTTGAATTTCGGGAATCCCACCATCATGGCGGCGTAGTTTTCCATGCCGTCTTTTAATCCCAAAGCTTCTTTCAATGGCGGATAAGTCAGCGCAGCCGCATTGAAAAATCCGTTCCAGCAACCGCCAAGACCAAAGGCCGGGATGGCGAGTTCCAGATAGGTCATGGCGATGGTGCAGGCATTTTTTGCCATGGGGTTGTTTTTGTTGCCGTTGGCCAGAATCAAATGGGGTGCGCTGCGGCTCACGGTGTCCATGCCCATCTGCCAGCCTGCAACAACCATATCCAGATGAAGCATGGTTGCGATTTGGGGCTGGTTTTTGATCATGTATTCCATCCATTCAATGACAAGACCGCTCAACCGTTTCACCTCTTCCCGTTCGTAAATTACCTGCCAGGTTACTGGCTGGCTGTTGTGACCGGATGGTGCGTAACTTGCGATGCGTATCAATTCGGACAGGGTTTCCTTGTCCACGGGTTTTTCTTTATAGGTACGGATGGACCGTCTGTATCTCAGGAAATGCTCGGCCTTTGCCGGGTCAAGCAGGTTTTCTTTAACCACGGGCATGCAGTCTTCCGGCGACATGCTTTCAAGAGTAAACGCCGCAGTAGGGCAGACAGCCACGCAGTGACCGCAATGGATACACAGAGCTTCGGCCCCGTTCACAGGCACGGGCAATCCGTCTTTCATCTGAATAATTTTCATGGGGCATTCTGCTGCGCAGATGCCGTCTTTGTTGCATTTTTCGGTGTCAATGGTCATAAAAGCCATGATGTTCTCCTTGCTATTTGATTGTATCGCCCTTCCGGACTTTTTTAACTAACTTAGTTCTTCTCACATTTCCGTTTAATAACTCCGGCAACCCTTCCGTTTCAGATTAAGCGGTCGAGATACGCTGTGAGCCATCACGACCCGTTTGTCAAACTTTTCAAAAGTTTGGCCCCCGGCAGGGCCGCCAGAGGCCATTTCCGTGCTTTTCCGTGTATTCCGTGGTTCACATACCTAATCGCCGGGACCAGTCAAAACCAGGATAAAACCGATCAATAAAGGCCATGGCCGCTTTTGATTTCAGATAATGTTTTGTTTCATCGGACGCCGGGATATAATTGAGATCCTTGAACACTTTGACAATATCGCCCCAGCCCACGGGATGATCAGAACCGAAGAAAATCCTGTGTTTGTATATTTCGAGATTTTTTTCCAGAATCTGTTCGAACGAGCCCGTCAGGACTTTGTCCAGATAGGGCTTGAAACTGTGGCGGAAAAACACGAAAACACCGGTGGCGTCCAGGTAAAGCTCGGGAAATTCGTCCATCAAGTTGAAAACCTGTTCCAGCTCAGGAAAAGCCATATGGACAAAAACCACAGGGAGTCGTGGAAACCGTTTGAGGAGATTTTTCAGTTCAGGAACGGCCATGGAGCGGCCGTAAAATGCCTCAAACCCGGTGTGGAAAAACACGGGTTTAGCTGATTCCTGGAGAAAACCGTAAAGATCGTCCATGCGTCGGTCCCAGGGATCGAACATCTGAACAAAAGGGTGGAGTTTGAAACCGGCCATGTTGTCCCGGAACAAGCATTTTTCTGCATAGGCCGCCTTGTCCGGGGTGTCCTGATGAATCCCTGCAAAGGGAATGGCACCGGGGACTTCACGGCAGAACGACACGTTGAAATCGTTCAGACCCTCCGTTTCTTCAACGGACAACGGGTAAACAAGATTGAAAAAATGGGTGATTCCCCCTTTTTTCAGATCATCGACCAGATCCGAAGGCGTCACGGTATCAGACACCGGATGCTGTGGAAAAGCCTTTTTCATCCAGCGGGCAAGACCCTGGATGCGCTTGTCCGTCATGATGTGGACATGGGTGTCGATCACCATGTCATCGGCTGCAAAAGCGGGTTCCATGGTCATCACGTAAACGCCTTGGCAAATTTGGTAAAACCACGGGCCTCCTCAGCAAGGGCTTCTTGCATGGTGGCCGTGTTCCTGAATTCGATCAGGGATTTCACCGTCATCATCATCGGGTAGTTCACCGCGCAGATATGGCGTGCAATTGACATCGCCCTTTCAATCAGCATATCTTCTTCGACCAGCTCATTTACCAATCCGATTTCCAGAGCTTTTTCAGCGGAAATAAACTGGCAGGAGAGGGACATCTGTTTGGCCATGCGCTGGCCCACGGCTTGCTGGAGAAGCTGCGTCATGCCCCAGCCCGGATGGATGCCCACTTTGGCGTGGGTGTCGGCGAAGCTGGCGTGTTCGGAAGCAATGAGAAAATCACAGTTCAGGGCCAGTTCGAATCCGCCGGTGATGGCGTGACCGTTCACCGCTCCGATGATGGGTTTTTTGCAGGCGGCGAAAACCGTTAAAAGATCCGATCCGTCGCCTCTGGGGTCGAACAGGTTGTCTTTGCCCAGGCAGGAAAGATCGATTCCCGAACAGAACGCTTTGCCGTTTCCGGTGATGATGGCGGCGTGGATATCGTCATCGGCTGAAACCCGGTCAATGGCATCGAAAAGCTGGGAAAGGAGGGCCTGGTTCATGGCGTTCCGCCGTTCCGGCCTGTTCAAGGTGATGACGGCCGTCTGGTCGTCGACTTCAAAAAGTACGGCTTGCTCCATGGTTTGGTTCCTTTAAAGTTTTGTGGACTTAGTGGACCCCGTGGACATGGACGTGGTGGACTGTCCACGAAGTCCATTTTGTCCACTGGGTCCACCCCAATAATTCTAAGCGATCACCCCGCCATCACAAACAATACAAGCACCCGTCGTGAAAGACGATGCGGATGAGGCCAGATAAAGAACGGCTCCCGCCATTTCTTCGGGCTTGGCCATGCGTTGCAGGGGAATCTGGGCAACAACCATGTTCTTGATGTCATCATTAGCTGTGATGGCACCTGAAAATTTGGTTTCAGTCAGACCGGGCAGAAGGGCATTTACCCGGATATTATGCGAAGCCAGTTCCTTTGCGAAAGCCTGGGTCATAGAGATCAAACCCGCTTTGGTAATCGAGTAGATTCCCTGGAGAAGGGCCGGACGGATGCCGTTGATGGATGACACGTTGACGATGGTTCCGCCGCCTGAGGCTTTCATCATTTTTGCAGCAGCCTGGGTGAGGAAGAACGGCGCTTTCAGGTTCACGGCCAGCGTTTTGTCCCAGGCCCATTCTTCAGCGTTGATCATCTCACCGAAATAGGGGTTGGCTGCGGCGTTGTTCACCAGAATATCCAGTCTGCCGTGTTTGTCTTCGATGGCTTTCATCAGGGCGGTGATCTGTTCATGGTAGCCCATGTTGCAGGCCATGGCTTCGGCTGATCCGCCGTTTTCTTTGATTTTTGCAACCACAACTTCCAGTTCTTCCTGTTTCCGGCTGACAAGAATGGCGTGGGCGCCATTTTCACAGAACGTGTGGGCAATGGCTTCGCCGATACCACGGCTCGCTCCGGTGATCAGGGCGATTTTACCTTTAAGTGAAAAGTCGACCATGTGTCCTCCTTTTTATATGTAATTCAAATGAGATATCGATTTTTTTGGGTTATGCGTTGATGGGTTCCACCCATCACGCACTCAAATTGAAATCTTTTATTTTATCCCGGCAAGCTCGGTATACATCCCGATTTCAGGCTTTCCGTCCAGAAGAGGTTTCAATGTTTTGAACAGTTCTTTAAAGTAAGGTGTTGCACTGTGAAAACCCAGAGACTCTACGTCTTTGTATTTTTCATAGAACAGAAACGCCCTGGGATTGGTCTGGTCTTTGTGAAGGGTATACACAAGAGTCCCCGGTTCCTTGGAAACAAGGGCAACCATGTCTATAAGAGCCTTTTCCATTTCGGCTTCCTTGCCTTCCAGCGCCGTCATTTTAGCAACAATAACCATAGATCCTCCGTTTTACGTCATTATAATTTTGATTGTTCGATGATTTTCTTCGCCTGTTTTTCCAGAACCTGAACAGCGACGATCAACAGGGCAAAGCGTTCATCCAATGTGATTCCTTCGTAAAACCGTTTGTAGATCTGCTGGGCGATCACGGCCAGCCTGAACATGCCGAAGCAGAAGTAAAAATCCATGGCCTTCATGTCGCGGCCCGTTTTTTCTCCGTAGCGTTCGATCAGTTCGATCCGGGTGAGAGCTCCGTCCACGTTGGTGGGCATCATGCGTATGAGCTGCACGTCGTCGGGATCGTTTTTTTCCACCCAGTAGGCCAGGGAATTTCCCAGATCCAGAAGAGGATCGCCGTAGGTGGCCATTTCCCAATCCAGAACGCCGATGATGTTCATGGGATCTTTGGGATCTAAAACCACGTTGTCGAATTTGTAGTCGTTGTGAACGATGGTGGGTTTGTCCGTGTCTTTCTGCATTTTGTCGGCCAGCCAGCCCATGATGTCCTCGTAATCGGGAGCGTCAGGAGTTCTGGCTTTTCTGTAGCGCTCGCTCCAACCTTCAATCTGGCGTTTGACAAATCCCTGGGGTTTGCCCAGATTTTCCAGACCCACGGCTTTCACGTCAATGGAGTGGAGTTCCACATGGACGTCAAGCAGCTTTTCGCAAAGCTTCCGCATCGACGCCGGGGGAAGATCCATTCCTTTAGGGATGTTTTTCCGAAGAATGACCCCGGGAATCCGTTCCATCACATAAAAGGGGCAACCCATGATCGACGGATCTTCGGTGTAAGTCAGGGGTTTGGGGCAATAGGGATAGACAGGCCTCAAAGACGTCAAAATCCTGTGTTCCCGGCCCATGTCGTGGGCTGATTTGATGTTGGCACCGATGGGCGGACGCCTCAGTACCATTTCCGTTTCACCCACATTGATCAGATAGGTGAGATTGGAAAAACCACTGGGGAACTGCTGTATTTCAAGGGTACCTGAAAGACCGGCAATGGTGTCTTTCAGATAGGCTTCGAGAACCTTGAGCTCAAGTTCCTCCCCTTTTCTTATCTCTTTGGCTTTATCGTTGTAATCCATGATTTCTCCGAGATTTTCTCCGAATAATTATTCTGGTCCTTATTGGTCCAAAGGTTTAACCAGACAGAACGATGAGACGAACTGTACGACGTATTTTGCGTAATCGTCCACGGAAACGTTTCGTTTTTTATACTTCCAGCGTTTCAGATACCAGTCCTGCTGCATGGCTTTGATAAGACTGGCCGTAAGCTGGTGGTCCTGCTGTTTGAAAACGCCGCTGTTTTCTCCCTCAGCCAAGATGTCCACCAGAATCTGTTCCGTGTAGGACTCCATGACCTGAACGGCGGCCCGTTCTTCTTCGCTGAGGTTCCGCGCTTCCATGAACGTAAAGAAAAACCAGGGCCGTGCCAGTTCACTTAGAAAAATATGAGCTTTGATCACAGCACCCAGCCTTTCCATGGGATCGTTCTTGGCTTCCTGGCTTCCTTTGAGAACCCGTTCCACCATGGAGCGACCCTGGCGCTGGATGATGCCTAAAAGCTCATCCTTGCTGGTAAAATAGCCGTAAAGGGCACCCATGCTGAGGCCCGTTTCGCGGCTTAAATCCCTCATACTCATGGACTGGAAGCCCTTGGAGTAAGATATCTTGAAAACCGCGTCAAAAATCTTTTCAAAATTTTTAACGGCGGTTTTCTCTTTTTTGATCCGGATGAAGTCCTGATTTTTCAGGTACACTTCCCGGCAGATATCCTCTTTGGAATCGCTGATTTCCCGTTTGAAATCCGAATACGTCATGCTTTGTCCGTCATTTGTTTTAGTCACCTTATTTCACGATCTTACCTTCATACGACCTCAGAATGCGCTTGGCAAGAGCCATCTTGTGCACTTCGTCAGCTCCATCGTAAATCCGGGCGGCGCGTTCGTGACGGTAGAAATAAGCGAGAACCGTGTCGTCGGTCATACCCAGGCCGCCGTGGACCTGAAGGGCACGGTCGATCACGTTATTCATGGTGTTGGCCACCAGGTATTTGATCATGGAGATGTGGTCGCGGGCATCTTTCGCGCCCACGTTGTCGATCTGCCATGCTGCCTGGAGGGTGAGCATGCGGGCCGCTTCGATTTCAGCCGCCGAATCGGCGATCCACTGGCGGACGATCTGGGTTGAGCCCAGGGTTGCTCCGTCGGGCCTGATCACGCGGAAATTGGCTCTGGAGCACATCAGGTCGAAAGACCGTTTGCAGATCCCCAGCCAGCGCATGCAGTGGTGGATACGTCCAGGCCCCAGGCGTTCCTGGGCGATGGCAAAACCGTGGCCTTCCGGTCCCAGAAGGTTTTCCTGGGGTACGCGGCAGCTCTGGTAAAGGATTTCTGCGTGGCTGGCGTAATCGCTGCCCGAATGCCCCATGACTGGGATATTCCGGACCAGGTTGAAACCCGGAGTGTTTGTGGGAACGATGATCATGCTGGCCTGGAGGTAGGTGTGGGCTTCGGGGTTAGTGACAGCCATGACGATGGCGAAATCGGACCCGTCAGCAGCGGTGGTGTACCATTTATGACCGTTGATCACGTAGTCGCCACCGTCTTTCACAGCCGTTGTTTCCATCATGACGGGGTTGGAGCCCGGCATGTCCACTTCGGTCATGGAAAAGCAGCTTCTGATTTTTCCTTCCACAAGGGGTTTCAGGTATCGTTCTTTCTGTTCAGGCGTACCGAACATATGGAGAATTTCCACATTGCCCGCATCCGGTGCCTGACACCAGAACACGTAGTGGCCCAGGGGTGAACGGCCCAGAGCTTCGGACACAAGACCGTGCTCCAGAAGGGAAAGGCCCATGCCACCCACATCTTTCGGAAAGTTGGGAGCCCAGAGCTCCATTTTTTTCACCATCGCCTGTTTTTCTCTGAGAACCGGCAGCATGTCGCGGAAATCCTGACTGATGAACTCCGCCTCAAGGGGAATCAGTTCTTTGTCTACAAATTCGTTGATCATGCCAATGATGGTCTGCATTTTTTCCGATACGCTGAAATCCATAATTTCCTCCGGAATTTATTGTTAGCGGTTTATTGTTCGTAATTTTTTCTGTCTATAGTCAATGCCGTTTCCTAAGGTTGTAGGGGCAGGTTTCAAACCTGGCCTGCCTCATAATCCGGGCGGGTTTGGAACCCGCCCCTACAAACGGCATGGATGAACTCTATCTCATCTGTACGTTAAAAGCTCTGCCCCGTTCTCCAGTTCCAGATGGGCCAGATTGTTAAACGACATCAGGTTGAACCGTCCTTTTCTTCGATCAAGGACCGTGATAGCGGTGTTTTTCACCCACCATCCCAGCCGCATGGCTTCTTCATCAGATAAGCCCAGGGCTGTCTTCATAGCCACAGACACCACGCCACCCGAGGTGAAAATTCCGATCTGCGAACCGTCGCCTTTTTCAGCAGCCCGTTCAAGCCCTTGTTCCACGCGGCCCACATATTCCTTAAACGATTCGGCACCCGGTGTTTCGTACTGGCCTGAAACCCAGCGATCCATGATTTTCCCGAACATTTTCTGGAACTCCCGGTTGTCCTTGAAAATATTGGGCAGAATGTCGTTCATGGCCGGTTCGTCTTCCATAAGACCCGGAAGAAGCGCCGTGATAATGGACCTGTGATCATACTCGTTAAACGCCGGATCGGTGAGGGTTTCGGCTGGCTTTGCGTTTTCGTCCATTTCAGCCAGAGCTATCATGGCCGTTTCTGTCTGGCGACTCATATCTCCCGTATAGACCTTATCGAACACAACACCCGTTTTCCGAAGATATTTTCCAAGAATCCGGCTCTGGGTCTGACCCAGTTCTGAGAGCTTGTCGTAGTTTGAATCTCCGAAAGATGCCTGGCCGTGCCGTATGATCCATAATGTGCTCATCGCTTCCTGCTGCCTTTGTCTTTCACCAAGTGCCGGTCTTTTTGTTTCTCTGACCGTTTCGCCTCACATGTTAAGGTCATATTACCTGTGACCATCAAACCTGTCAATAAAAAAGAACGAGCGTTCGCTTTTTTATCTTGATCTTTTTCCGGCCATGGTTTATTTTTTCATCATGAACAATACTAAAAACCGAAAGAGGTAACCATGAACATCCTCGTTCTCATCAAGCAAGTTCCCCAGACCGAAGCGGCGACGGAGATCAATCCGGCGGGTTCCTATATCGAACGAAGCCCTGTGACCCTTTATAAAATGAATCGTTTTGACGAATACGCATTGGAAGAGGCCCTTCGCATCAAAGAAACATGCCCCGAAACGCGGGTGGATGTGATCACCCTGGGGCCGGAGCATGCAAAGGAAGTCATCCGCCGGGCTTACGGCATGGGAGCAGACAACGGAATCCATATTTTAGCCGACAACAGCAATTACCTTGATCCTTCGGCTGTGGCGGCCAGGATCGGTGAAGAAGCGGCAAAAGGGAATTACGATTTGATATTTGCCGGAATCATGTCCGAGGACATGATGCAGTCCCAGACCGGGCAGATGGTGGCTGAAGTATTGGGACTGCCCTGTGTCTCGTCGGTGGTGGCTCTCACTCTGGACGAAAGAGCCGGAAAAGTCATGGTAAAAAGAGAACTTGAAGGGGGTGTCCGGCATTCCCTTGAAGCAGACATGCCGGTGGTTCTCACTGTTCAGGCCGGAATCAACACCCCGCGCTATCCCACCCTGTCCAAAGTGCTTAAGGCAAACGGGAAAGACATAACAACAATCACCGAAAATCCGGTTCCACCCAGGCAGACATGCGTTCTCATCCGTTATCCCGAAAAACAGAGGGCTGGCGTTGTGGTTGAAGGCAGTCGCGCCGACAAGGTCCGGGAACTGGCACGGATTCTCCGTCAAAAAAACATTATGAGATAATCGAGGTGACCATGAACGACAAACATATTCTCATCATCGCCGAACTGGACGAAGACCGTTTGAAACCGGTGACCTTCGAGCTTTCACATCATGCAAAAAACATGGAATCGAACCCGGATAACATCCTCCTTGTGATCACAGGCACCGCTCCGGGACATGCCGCCAGAGAAGCCTCCGAACGAACCGGACTTGATGTCCTCTGCGTCACAGTCAGCGGAACCGAGTTCATGACAAACGCGACCCGAAAAGATGTGGTCGTTTCAGCTGCAAAGCGTTTCAACCCCTCTTACATCCTCTGTCCTCACTCATCCGAGGGAACGGACTACGGCCCAGGTCTTGCCGTCCGCCTTTCAGCAGCCTGCATCAGCGCCGTGAACGGAATCACAAGGGGTGAGGACGGCTCTCTTTTATTTTCACGGAGCATTTGCGGCGGTCAGTACAATGCCTTGATGAAACCCGACACAAAACCCGCTGTAATTCTGGTCCAGCCGGGGTTGTTTCCAACAGAAAAAAACCAGGGCGAACCGGGCCGGATCATAGCTGAAACATACACCACACAAATAGGCCATATCCGAATGACAGGCATTGAAAAAACCAGGGAATCCTCGTCAGAGCTGGGCCAGGCCAAAGTCATCGTGGCTGCCGGGCGAGGCGTTGGAAACAAGGAAAATCTCGATGCCATAAGACGTTTCGCTGCCTTGTTTCCCGGAGCCGCCGTGGCCGGTAGCAGACCCCTCATCGACATGGGCTGGCTGGAATACCGATATCAGGTGGGGATAACCGGAAACGTGGTGTCGCCACCTGTTTACATCGCCTGCGGTATTTCAGGGTCAACCCAGCACATCGCCGGAATGGGAACCTCCGGCTACGTAATCGCCATCAACTCCGACCCCCATGCAGCAATTTTCAATGTTTCCGACCTGTGCATCGTGGACGACATCATCGGTTTTATTGATGCTTTCGAAGATTTTGAAAAAGAAGAATGAACGTGGTAATCAGTTTTTTATTATCACATGGTATCCGTCGTAAACCGCACGGTCTGGTCAAGTGTTGTGATGCCGTCCATGAGCCGGGCGATTTCTTTGGGATACATGAAAAACAAAAAAATGGTTCTCCAGTAGTAACCCACGTAGTTGTTTTCGTCGGTTTCGTTGTTCAGATTGCCGTCGAAAATGGCGAAAACGTAAACTCCGTCGATGGCGAATGGATTTTGAATGGGAATACGGCTGTCCATGGCCGGAAGAAGGTCCATACTATAGATATGGCCGCTGTTGCCGGATTCAGGAACGAAAACCGAGCCGAAGCCGATGATGTAATCCATGTCGATAACCGGATTGCTGTTGATATGAACGCCGTCTTTGTAAACGGCCACAACCGTCGCATGTTCGCCGGGGTCGAGACTGACATCCAGATTGCTTCTCAGATTGGTATCGTCCAGCTGGAAACGCAAGGATGCCGAATGGTTCACAAGAACCCGGCTCAGCTTGAAATCCTTATCATCACCGGCTTCAATGCGGTTCAACCCTTGAGCAAGAACAAGATCCACCGCCATGTCTGCTCTGTTCTGATAATAGCCCACATAATCGCCCACACCCATATCTGGAAAACCAGCCGTGAACTGGCGGTCGAAAAGAGCCAGCACCATAACCCGGTCGCCGGGAGCAAGTCCGCTTTTTGAAAGGTCGAAGGCGAAATCCCTTGTACCTGCGGGCATTTTATAAAAATAGGCCACATCGCTCATATCACCCCGGATCAATGCGCCGAGGTCCAGAGTGTCGGATGCCCGGACCACTAGAATGAAGATGTTTTTGTTATCAACGTTCAATCCGCTTGACACGTCCACGGTTCCTGCCATGGAAACGGAATAACCCGACGGCTCTGGAATATCCATGGACAATGTGATGGCGTACCCTGAAACATGGCCGTCCGTGATGGTGATAAGGCTGGGAAGACCTCCTTCAGCTGAATAAAAACCAAGTCTGTCACCTGCATCCGAGCGATTGTTTCCGTTTCGATCAAGAAAAGCCATGAGGTAGACGTTTTCCATGGGAACGTTCCGGCCATAGGGAAGGATGGAAAGGGTGTAATCCACCGAACCGGATGTCTTTGGAACCTGGGTATAACCCATGATGGCTTCGGGATCAATCCCGCTGATGTCAAGGGTTGAGACATCACCGGCATAAGCGAAAACGGTGAGTGCACCTGTGCCGTCTCCGTCAACCAGGCCACTGACAGTGGCTTTGAAAGAATAAACTTCTTTGGTCAAGCGTATTTCAATACCGGAATTTTCGCCTTCTGCAAGAAAAAAAGCCGGTGAAAGGGTTTCGGTGTTCAGATAGTAACCCACCAGATCGCCCACGCCAGGATCGGGAATGCCACCTTTAAAATCGTTGTCCGCGAAGACCACGATGTAAACCGGGTCACCGGGCTTGAGCCCTTTACCCGTGAGATCCATAGAAAAATCGCATGTGACCGTATCCAGCGTCTGGATGGAGACCAGAGCATCGGAAAATGAGCCGCTCATTTCTGCCGGGCTCTTGTCCAGAACAGCAATGAAAACAGGCCCAAGGGATTGGGGAGGTGTGCCTGCAAGTTCCACATGACCGGAAAGGATCATCGAGGGTTGCTGCCCCGTGGATGCTCCGCAGGAAAAAAGGACGACGGCTAGGGCAAGGAAGATGGTGAGGTGGGTCAGAGATTTCCATGTCATGGGGCAGCCTCCATTTTCAGTGGGTTTCACAACCCGTTGTGATGCTTTCGATGGTCCGGGCAACGTCCCGGATGCTTTGAAGAAGCAGATAATCGCCTTTATAGTTTTCAGGTCCGGACAATTCGTGGGGAATCATCAGGCACTTGATGCCCGCTCGGTTGGCCGCCGAAAGCCCCCTTGCCGAATCTTCCACGACCAGGCATTCGTCGCCGCTCACACCGGCGTGGGCCAGGCCTTTCAGATAGGGTTCGGGATGGGGCTTGGTATTTTCACATTCATCAGAGGTGATCACAAAATCGAAGTACTTGAGAATCCCCGTCTTTTCATGGATGATATCAAAATGCTCGCGCTGTGAACTGGTCACAATTCCCATGGCGTAGCGTCCGTGAAGGGCCGAAAGGGTTTCCTCGACTCCGTCGATAAGAGTGTGGGTGGTCCGGAGATAAGATGAGTAAAGGCTGTTCCGCTGAAGTCTCAAGGGTTCGCAGCCTGAAACATCAAGCCCTCCGGCGGCCATGTAATCGCAGAACCCGTATCCCTTCACCAGGGAATAGTCGATGAACTGCTCTTTACTGAGATGAACGCCCAACGACGCCAGCACATCTTTCGTGGCCCTGAAAAAAAACGTTTCCGTGTCCACGAGAACTCCGTCGTTGTCCCATAATATTGCTTTGATCATCTTTCTTCCTTATTCATTCCGTTTCCGGTTCCGGCCCACTGCCGGCAATGTAAAGGTTGATTCCGGCGTTCTCGATGATTCCCATGAAATCAGGTGTGGGCGGACTATCGGTGAAAAGGGCGCTAACCTCGGAAATATGGCCGATTCGGGCCATTGCGCCACGGCCAAATTTGCTGTGGTCCGCCACAAGAAAAACCCGCCGGGAGTTGGCCATAATGGCCCGTGTGACCCGGACTTCGTTGTAATCAAAATCGATGAGAGTTCCGTCGGGATCAATTCCGGCAACGCTGATAATGCCAAAATCCACCTTGAACTGCTTGATGAAGTCAACCGTCGCGTCTCCAAGAATCCCCAGGTCATGGTTTCGAACGATTCCCCCTGTGATAAAAATCTCGAAATCTTCGTTAGCGGAAAGGATGGACACCACGTTCATGTTATTGGTGATCACCCGAATGCCCGTTTTGGAAAGAAGGGCTTTGGCCACCTCTTCGGTGGAGGTTCCGATATCAAGAAAAAGAGAAGCGTTGTTTGGAATGTGCTTGGCCACCAGTTTCGCCACCCGGTGCTTTTCTTCGGATCGCAACGTCCGGCGCTCCGAATAGGAGTAATTGCTGACGCTTGTGTTGGGTCCCGCGCCACCATGATATCGCCGAAGAAGCCCGTCATCGCTTAATTTATTGATGTCGCGCCGGATGGTCTGGGGTGTGACATCGAAATGCTGGGAAAGGCGTTCGATGGACACATAGCCTTTTTCCTCGACCATGCTGATGATCTGTTTCTGACGCGGCGGTATTTTCTTTTCCACAGTCACGGCTCCTATGAGTGGTTTGAACGATATTTATGTCAACGGCTATAACATTCCTTGCGATAATCCTCAAGGTTCATGATATTTGAACAAACTGAATTCGTTAGCACAAACGCAACAGTTAAATACAATCTTGTTTAAACAGCTGCCTTCAGGTATATTATTCGATACATTTCAACGAAAACCAGCATAGTTCATCGTTGATGAACTCGTAAAAAGTATCCTGATTGTTCATACCGCTAAGGAAAAAAGCTCCATGGAAAAAATGATTTCCCGAGGGACAAAAATACATGCCCGTCTGACATCACAGATAATGTTATCCCTTTCCATCGTCTTCCCTCTCCTCAGTCTTCTGGGCTGGATCTCAGGAATGAGAATTCTGGCAAGCTGGGGCAGGGAATTCAATCCCATGGCACCCGGTTCCGCCATCTGTTTTCTGATCCTGTCGTGTTTTCTTCTCAGAATCATCCGGCCCGTGGACGGCCCTGTGGAAAGTCGCGGCGCCCTTTATGCCGGGGCACTTGTGTCTTTTTACGGCTTTCTTGTGTTTTTCGCCCGGATTACGTCTATACCGGTGAACCCGGACGAAGCGATTTTTAAGGCCCTCAAAATCATGGAAGCGAACCATATTGGAAGCATGTCTCTGCCCACAGGTTTACTTTTTCTGATATCAGGCCTTTCGCTGGTCGCTCTTATCAAGGGCCTTCCGCGCAACAGCCGTGCTGCCATATGGCTGACTCTGTCCGGCTCTCTGGGTTTTATGGTTTTTTTCTCCGGGGGAATTGTTATTCTGTATTATTTTCTCGGCCAACCCTTGCACACCGTCAATACCATCGTTCCTCCCTCTCTGCCCACCGCCTTTTCATTCCTTTTTCTGGGCTGCTGTCTTACAACAATCGCTGTACTTCACGGCCCTGCCTCGGGGCGCTGGTACAGAACGCTGAACGATATGCCCATTGGCACCCAGCTCTATCTCGGGATAGGTATGGGGCTGACTTTCGTGTTCGTTCTCGGGGCTGTTTCCTGGAGACAGACAGACCTGCTCTGGCTTCAGACCCAAACCCTGTATAACCACCCCCTTCAGGTCCGAAAAGCTCTTGGCACCCTTGAATCAGACATTCTGACCATCCATCGGGGCATGAAAGATTTGCTGCTGAATGAGGATGACAGAATCAGAGAAAACATCCTTCTGGATATTGAAAGCAGCAAAGCAGATGCTTTTAAACAGATCGACATACTGAATGAGCGTTTCCTTGGCCCCCATGACGACATTATGGAGATACACAACGATTTTATTATATGGAACGTCATACATGACGAAACCATCCGAATGATACGGATGGGGAATATTGCCGCCGCTTTGGATCGCACTATGAAGGACGGTATTGGGGGAAAACAGGCCAACATATTAATGGCACATATCAAGGTGGTGGATGACTTTGCTAAAAATAAAGCCCTCCAGCTTTATGATTCGGCGACTGCCCAGAAACGCTCAATGAACCGACAACTCCTTATCATCATAGGTTTCATCCTTCTTGTGGCTTTTATCATTTCTTTACGTCTGATGAAAGGCATCAATGAGCCGATCAAGCATCTTGCAGATGTGGCCAGACAGCTGCGTGACGGTACACTGGAAGCCCGGAGTAACTATGTATCAGCCAATGAATTCGGCGTTCTTTCAGACACGTTCAACAGTCTGGCAGAAAAACTGGAAGCCCAGATGCTCCTTAATGAAAAAACAACCCGGATCACCTCTGTCATGCTCCGGGAATCCGAGGCACACTCTTTCTGCCGTGAACTGATCACCGCGCTTGTCCGTCACACCGATTCCTGCATGGGCGCCGTGTATCTCCTGGATCCTGATAAAGCCCTGTACGAGCATTTCGAATCCATCGGATTATCGGAAAAAAGCCCGCGTTCTTTTTCAGCAGACACCCTTGCCGGTGAATTCGGTCTTGCTGTATCCACTGGACGTCTCCATCGGATTACCAGTATCCCAGAAGACACACACTTCACTTTTGCCACAGTTGCCGGAGACATCAAACCCAAGGAAATCATCACCATTCCCCTGGTATCCAAACTTGGAACCCTGACCGTGCTGTCTCTTGCGAGTATTTATGGTTACAAGATCGAAGCCATCCGGTTGATTGAAGGGCTGATAGACACGATCACCGCCCGGATGAACGGTGTTCTGGCTTACAAAAAGATTCAGGCCCTCTCGGAAGATCTGGAAGAAAGAAACCGTCTGCTTCAGACCCAGCAGGAAGAACTGCGGGTCGCCAATGAAGAACTGGAGGAGCAGACCAAACGTCTGTTGCAGTCTGAAGAGGAACTCAAGGCCCAGCAGGAAGAGCTACAGGTTTCCAACGAGGAACTTGAAGAAAAAACCAATCTTCTTGACCGCCAGAAACAGGAAATCGAAAAGGCCCGGAAAAGAATTGAAGAAAAAGCCGAGGCCCTGTCTCTGGCCAGCCGGTACAAATCGGAATTTCTTGCGAACATGTCCCACGAACTGCGAACCCCTTTAAACAGCCTCCTCCTTTTATCTCAGGGGCTTATGCGTAACAAGGAAGGCAACCTGACAGCGGATCAGGTGGAGTCGGCCCGAATCATTTACGGCGGTGGCAACGAGCTGCTTAATCTCATCAACGACATTCTCGATCTTTCAAAAATCGAAGCCGGACGAATCGATCTCCATGTGGGTCTGATCAAGGTGGACGACCTTGTTGAATCCATCCGTGATTCTTTTCAGAACATGGCTGATGAAAAAGGCATTGATCTTGACATTGTTGTGGCAGATGCTCCTGTTTCCGAGATCCATTCGGACAGCAAGCGTATAGGCCAGATCCTTAAGAATCTTGTGGCCAACGCCATCAAATTCACAGAATCAGGGGGCGTCACAGTTGTTTTCGGTCGTCCCGGAGAAGACTCCGATCTTTCCGCAAGTGGGCTTGCAAAAGCCCGGTGCCTGGCCATCACCGTCAGCGACACCGGCATAGGCATCGCCCCGGAACTGCATTCCATCATCTTCGATGCGTTCAAGCAGGCTGATGGCAGCACATCCAGGAGATACGGCGGCACAGGGCTCGGGCTTTCCATTTCAAAACAGCTTGCGGCTCTTCTCGGCGGTGAAATCCAGCTTCAAAGCGAACCGGGAAAAGGATCCGTGTTCACCCTTTATCTTCCTTTATCTGCTCCTGATAAATCGGATAAATCTGGGGTTCGACCTGCTCCGGCAGCGTCTCCCGTGCCCGTTCCGAAACGAAAACCTGCCATGGTAACCAGGCCGGTCCACCTGGACGATGACCGTGAAAAGATAAAAACCGCAGACCGGATCATGCTTGTCATTGAGGATGATGCCGATTTCGCACGACTGTTACGCCAGACATGTCATGAAAAGGGATTCAAGTGTCTGCTCACGCCAACAGGCCAAGAGGGAATCGAGCTTGCCGAGCAATATCTGCCCTCAGCTGTGATCCTTGATCTCGGTCTTCCTGACATGGACGGATGGTCTGTCCTTTCGGCCCTTAAAGAAAACATAAAAACCCGGCACATCCCGGTTCATATCGTTTCCGCCGAAGATGCCTCCACAAAATCCATTCACAAAGGTGCCGTGGGTCATGCCACAAAACCAATAAACCAGGAGGTTCTTGAAAATACGTTCCAAAGACTTGAAGAAATGGCTGTGGGTAAACCCAAGCGCCTTCTTGTGGTGGACGATGACGCCATCATCCGGCGAGAAACCATGAGGCTGATCGGAAACGGCGATGTCACCGCCTTTGAAGCGGAAAACGGGGAACAGGCTATTGCCGCTCTCCGTTCAGAGAAATTTGACTGCATGATTCTTGATCTTGGCTTGCCGGATATGGATGGCGGGGAGCTTCTTAGTCGTCTTGAGCGGGAAGGAATTCCCGTTCCGCCTGTTGTCATCTACACAGCCAGGGAACTCACCATGAATGAAGAGGAATCCATACGGGAACGGGCAGAATCCATTGTGATCAAGGATGTCCGTTCCCAGGAACGACTTCTGGACGAAGTGTCTCTGTTTCTCCACCGCGTGGTGAGCCAGATGCCCGAAAAAAACAGGGAGGTCATCCGGAGTCTCCATGATACGGAAGCGATTTTCAAAGACAGAAAAGTGCTGGTGGTGGATGATGACATGCGGACCACCTTCGCCGTTTCCCGCCTTCTTTCAGAAAAAGGTATGAAAACCGTGAAGGCGGAAAACGGAGAGCGGGCCTTACGAGTTCTTGACGAACACCCGGACATGGATTTGGTTCTCATGGACATCATGATGCCGGTGATGGACGGGTACGAAACCATGAAACGAATCCGAGCCCAGGAGAAATTCAAAAACCTACCCATCATCGCCCTAACCGCTAAAGCTATGCCTGAACACCAGGCAAAATGCCTTGCCGCAGGTGCCAGCGATTATATGCCCAAACCCATTGACGAGGGACGGCTGTTTTCTATGATGCGGGTTTGGTTGTGCAGGTGATTATGACAAACCAACCCGAAAACCTTGAAGCCATTGAAATTGATCTACTGCTGGAAGCGGTGTTCAGGCGGTACGGCTATGATTTCAGATCCTATTCCAGGGCGTCCATTGAGCGGAGAATCCGGCTTTTTCTTTCGGATTCGGGCTGTGAATCCATATCCGCTCTGATCCCCAGGATTCTCCGTGACGATGTTTTTTTTTCACGCCTTGTACGGTATTTCTCCATTCCCGTCACCGAATTGTTCCGTGACCCTTTGGTTTATCTTGCCGTGCGTGAGAAGGTGGTTCCCCTTCTCAGAACATGGCCCCATGTGAAAATCTGGCATGCCGGGTGCGCCACAGGAGAAGAGGTTCATTCTCTGGCCATTGTTCTCAAGGAAGAGGGTCTCTACAACCGGGCCACCATCTATGCCACGGATTTCAATGATGAAGCCCTTGCCACGGCCCGTGAAGGGATTTACGCCGCCGGAAATCTTAAAGACGCCACCCGGAATTATCAACTGGCAGGCGGGAAAAAATCATTTTCCGAATATTACCACGCCCACTATGAATCGGCGGCCATGGACGCTTCCTTACGTGAACGGGTGGTTTTTTCAAGCCACAACCTTGCTTCAGACGGCGTGTTCGGGGAAATGCACCTGGTGTTCTGCCGGAACGTGATGATCTATTTTAACCGGGACCTTCAAAACAGGGCCCTGGGACTTTTTACGGAAAGCCTTGTCCATGGAGGTTTTCTGTGTCTTGGGTCAAAAGAAACCCTTCGATTCAGCCAGGTTGATGACCGGTTCGATGTGGTGGATGAAAAAGCGCGGATATACAAAAAAAAGAGAGGCACATGAACAACACATGCCATGACTCCCCGACACCATCAGCTCCAGCCTTCTATGATATCGTGGTCATGGGCGGATCTGCAGGCGGCTTCAACGCTTTTAAAAGCGTTCTTTCGGCCCTGCCGCCAAATTTTTCCATGCCGGTTCTGCTGGTCCAGCATCTTCATCCCAGCGACGACGGATTGTTCGTCCAACATATGGCCATGTCAGTGGACCTAATGGTGACGGAACCCTGGGACAAGGAACCCATCGAACCCGGAAAGGTATACGTGGCTCCGGCAGATTATCATATGCTTGTGGAACGCGGCGGAACCATCGCTTTCTCCACGGAAGAAAAGGTCAACTGGTCACGGCCCTCCATCGACGTCCTGTTCGAAAGCGCCGCTTTTTTATATGGAAATCGGGTGATCGGAATTATTCTTACAGGAGCAAGCGCCGACGGTACTTCCGGTATAAAAGCAATCAAAACGGCAGGCGGACTGACCATCGCAGAAGACCCGGCCACAGCCGAGTTCCCTTTCATGCCACAGTCGGCCATCGAAACGGGAGCTGTGGACCTGGTGTTGACGGCTGAACAAATCGGAAAGATACTGGCCGGTTTTGTAAAAACAGAGTGATTTTTTTATTTATGACGGTCTTGTGCCGATAGATAAGTCATGAAGATAATAGACTCGGAGATCAACATGGACCCGGTACAAAAAATTCTCATCGTGGACGACAAAAGGGAAAATCTTGTGGCTTTAAGGCAGGTCCTTCAAGGGGTTGGCTCTGAAGTCGTAGAAGCTCTGAGCGGAAACGAGGCCCTTGCCGCCACCCTGGATCACCAATTCGCCCTGGCCATTCTGGACGTCATGA
The DNA here is from genome assembly GCA_041660385.1 of Desulfobacteraceae bacterium. GTDB lineage: Bacteria > Desulfobacterota > Desulfobacteria > Desulfobacterales > Desulfolunaceae > DYJE01. The sequence goes on from JBAZWJ010000036.1 coordinate 61,238, forward strand.
TGCCCGGAATGAACGGTTTCGAACTGGCCGAACACCTACACTCGGATGAAGCCACCCGACTGATGCCGGTGATCTTCGTCACCGCCGCCTTACCCGATGAACGAGATATCTTCTGCGGGTACGAAGCCGGAGCCGTTGACTATATTTTCAAGCCCTATGCCCCCGAGGTTCTGCTCGCCAAAGTCCGGATTTTTCTTCAAATTGACCGTCAAAAGCAGGAACTTCAGTGGCAGAGAGACCATCTGGAATCCCTGGTGGTCGAACGCACAAAGGAATTGGAGCAGGAGCTTGCCGAGCGGAAACGGAGTGAAAAAAAGTTTAAAACCATTTTTGAGCAAGCCGCCATGGGTGTATCTGAAATCGATACTCGAACAGGGCGTTTCATTCATGTGAATCAGCGGTACGCGGATATTCTGGGAATGACCGTCGCTGAAATGCTTGAAACGGATTTTCAGACCATCACCCACCCGGATGATATTGATGAAGACCTGAACCATATGGACCTGCTGATTAAGGGTGAACTCAAAGAATTTTCCATTGAAAAAAGGTACATCCGGAAAGACGGAAATCATGTATGGGTCAATCTGACGGTTTCGCCGCTGTGGCAACCCGGAGAAGAACCCACACACCATCTCGCCATTGCGGAAGACATCACCCAGCGAAAACAAGCCGAAGAAGAACATCAAAAACTTCAGGAACAGTTGAATCAGGCCCATAAAATGGAGTACGTGGGACGTCTTGCCGGAGGTGTGGCCCACGATTTCAACAACATGCTGGGGGTCATCCTGGGTCATACTGAATTGGCACTGGATCGGATGGAACCTTCATCGCCGATTTTTTCCGATCTGACGGAAATCAGGACCGCCGCCGAGCGATCTGCAGATCTCACCCGGCAACTGCTGGCTTTTGCACGAAAACAGACGGTTTCGCCCAGAATCCTTGATCTGAACGATACCGTGGAAGGCATGCTGAAGATGCTCCGGCGGCTGATCGGAGAAACGATCCAGCTGATCTGGGTGCCTGGCAAAGATCTGTGGAAGGTCAGGATGGACCCCGGTCAGATCGATCAGATTCTTGCCAATCTCTGCGTGAACGCCAGGGATGCCGTTGACAATGTGGGGCAGATCACCATTGAAACAACAACCGAAGTTTTAGATGGAACGGAATGTGATGATGTATTGAATTTTTCTCCCGGTGAATACGTCGTTCTTTCGGTGAGTGATAATGGCGCAGGCATGACGGAAGATGTGATGGAACATCTTTTCGAACCGTTTTTCACCACCAAAGAAGTCGGCAAGGGTACTGGGCTGGGACTTGCCACGGTTTACGGTATTGTGAAGCAGAACAACGGCTTCATCAAGGTTTCCAGTGAACCTGAAAAGGGAACCACGTTCAAGCTGTTTCTGCCCCGCCTTCCGGAAAAACTGGAACGGCACCAACCGCTTCCATCGAACGCCTCCATCCTGCCAGGCCATGAAACCATCCTTCTGGTGGAAGATGAACCTTCTATTCTTCAAATGACAGTCATCATGCTCAAACGTCTCGGATACACCGTGCTTTCTTCCACCAGGCCGAAAGAGGCCACCCGGCTGGCCGGAGAATATAGCGGAAACATCCATCTCCTGATAACCGATGTGATCATGCCCGGAATAAACGGTGAAAAACTTGCAAAAAGCCTGATGGCCCGATACCCGAATCTCAAATGTCTGTTCATGTCCGGTTATACAGCCGATGTCATCGCCCATCACGGGGTTCTGGAGGAGGGTGTCAACTTTATCCAGAAACCTTTTTCAATGGTAGATCTTGCAGCAAAAGTCCGCAGGACTCTTGATGGATGAAAAGAAGACGCCATGTGAATCCCTTATCACAACCTTTAAGGCCCAGTTTAAAAATAAAGTGAACAAAGCGCCACAACCCAAAGAACCCATCGAATCCCGCAACTGTCGTATATTCATGGACTCAGTTTAAACCCTTTTTATCGATATTAAAGATGAGACACAATGCCGTTTCCTTAGGGGCATTTGCACTGGTTGAGGTCTGTGGGTCGGGCTCTCTCCCGACAATGACGGCGGGCGAAAGCCCTGCTCTACAGCATTAAGGAAACGGAATTGAAGTGCGACACTGATTCCATGTATGAGAATCATAACGAGTGAAGTGAAGCGTCGCCGAAATTCCAAGAATTCAGCCTTGCCAACCCGGGCACGCCAATCTCCCGATTGGCTCTGCGAAAGCCGTAAGGCTTTCAGACCATCGAAAAAGTCTCCGATTTTACAGATTCACCCGTTGGTATGGAAAAATGGATTCCATCTGCATCCGGAAATGACGTCAAGGGAATATTGTATGTGCCCTATTAATTCTGCATGCTGTCCCCGAAATGTCCGGCAGAGACTGAACGGCTATGATTGACTTCCATAGTTATGGCCGTTATAATGGGCCCATAATAAAGACCCAATATCAGATCCTGAGAGGAGGCATCATGTTGCAGGCAAAATTCAACGTCGATGAAGCACAGTCGCGGTTTTTGAATAATTATAAAAAATACGGTTTTAAAGATAAAAGCGCCATGCTTCGGAAAGCCATTGACCGCTTCAAGATCGAAATAGAGCGTGAAAGCCTGCGAAAATCAGCCGAGTTGTATTCAGAACTCTATTCTGATGATCATGAACTGAGCGATCTGACCGAAACCGCTTTGAATGGATGGCCCGAATGACAGTACTGAAAAGAGGAATGATCATTGACGTCAATCTCGAACCCACCAAAGGTTCGGAAACCGGCAAAATAAGACCCTGTATCGTTGTCACCAACGATATATACAATGAACGTGTTCAGGTTATCCAGGTTGTTCCCGTCACGGAATGGAGTGAGAAAAAAGCTCAGATCAAAACCAATGTGGAAATTGAACCCTCTCCTGACAACGGTTTATCCAAAAAATCCGTGGCCGATTGCCTGCAAACCCGTCCTATTGACCGCCGCCACAGACTGGTTAACATTCGCGGCCGGTTGTCATCTGAAAGAATGCTT
>JBAZWJ010000037.1:0-60062 GCA_041660385.1 Desulfobacteraceae bacterium
TCTTTAATAACAACGTCTCCTGGAATAATTGCTATGGTTTTAGGAGTTATTTTAATGTCAATAACAATTATTAACAAAGACTCGTTCCCAGATTTTGATGGTGATAAATATGTTCAAAAGGCTGATGCGAAAGTACATATAGGTTCCGATAGAACGGTTAGTGAAATGAATGAATAGGAGACTGATATGAAAACATTCGTAATCTTATTATTTTTTATATTTAATGCTATGTCCGCGATTGCAGATGACGCGATGTATATAGAATCTGCAAAAAATTTAAAAAGTTTGGCTATGAAATATCTTAAAGAAAAAAAACCAGATAAAATTACTATTATTTACAATTGTTATAAAATTATTCTTGAAAATATTAATGATAAAAGTTTAGTGAAAGAATATTCGGATTATTTTGTTACTATTATAAAGAAAAATAATAGTACTTTTTGTCCAATATGGATCACTGTGAATGATGAACCATTAGTTGTGCCAAATACTAATGGGTTGAATGCAAACGATATAGAAAATTATTTTGAAAATCAAACGCGTTCACAAAGAATGCCTCCAAAAGGATGGACTCATAGAGATCTTGATACCCTTTTTAAAAAAATGGAAAGAGCTGAATTTTTACCTTCAAATGTAGAATAGATAAAACTCTAACCCAGAAAGGATCAAGACTATGCTTGTTTTCTTAAGTGACATCCACATGACCGACGGAAGTTCGGGAGAGACGATCAAAGAGACGGCGTTCAGGATTTTTACGGATAATGTTCAGAAGCTGGTGGATAATTTGAAGCCAAAGCCGCCGGAAGAGATCCGGCTGGTGCTGCTGGGGGATGTGTTCGACATCATCAGATCCAGGAAATGGTTGTCCGTTACCGATAGACCTTGGGATGGGGCTGGGCCAGGTCAGGAGAAGATTGTTCGGGAGATTCTTGACGGGATTCTCGGGAACAATAAAGGTTCTCTTGGGGAAATTCAAAAACTCCGGCAATGGGCCGGGGAGATGAATATTCCCTTTGATATCACGTATGTCATTGGCAATCACGATTGGCTGATCAACCGTTATCCTGCGTGCAGGCAGGCAGTGGCAACGGCTCTGGGTATTGTGGGTGGTGCGCCATTTCCCACAGAGTTTTTTCATATGGATTATAAGGTATTCGCCCGTCATGGCGATGTTTACGATCCCTACAATTACATGGGGAATCGCGATTCGTCGTCGATCGGCGACGCTATCGTGATTGAGCTTCTGAATAAATTTCCCGAGCAGGCCAGCAAGAATCTGAAATCTCTGATCACCAAGGGTTCCGTTACACAGGCCGAAGCGGATCTCATCGCCCGCCAACTCCGAGAGCTGGATAACATACGGCCTCTTCCCGATGCACCCTCCTGGGTGCTCAGAGTGATCCAAAAAACACAGAACGATGCAGCCCGAAAGGCGATTGAACAAGCTTGGGCAGCCTGCGTGGACGCTTTTTTCAAAGTGCCTTTCATCAAAAAGCAGGACAAACTTTTGATGCCTGACATCATCGATTATCTTCAGATCGCCCTGCAACTGTCGTCGCACATGTCCAAAAAGATGCTGGAAAAAATTCTGGATCTCAAAGAAAAATGGTTTCCGGAAGATCCGGCAGGCGGGTATGACCAGCATGCCGTGGCCGAACCCAAGGTCAGGTCGGGTGAGGCCAGTTTTGTTCTTTATGGGCATACCCATGACCACCTGATCATTCCCATGGATCAAACACCTCTGCCCGATGGATCGAATCAGGATAAAATCTATTTCAATACGGGAACCTGGCGAAAAACCTGGAACAAGGTGCAGTTCGATCCATCGAACCGTGAATTCATCGGCTGGTATGTTCTCACCTATGTGGCGCTCTTCAAAGCCTCAGAAAACGGACCCTACAACTTCGAAGTCTGGAACGCTGCTCTGGGATAGTCTTTTAAACTGTTTTTTGTTGATAAGAACGGGGGAATCATGGGCAAAAGTCTGATTGCTTACTTTTCGCAAGGGGGGACAACAGCCACGGTTGCGGAAAATATTGCCGAAGGGCTACGCAGCAAGGGGCATGATGTTGATCTGCATCACATGAACGAGGTGCCGACTCCTGAACTTGGCGGGTATGGCCTGCTTGGGGTTGGGTTGCCGGTGTATTACTTCCGACCTCCGTTCAGGGTGATGGACTTCTTGCGCGACCTTCCTGATCTTAACGGCTTGCCTGTATTTGTTTTTGTGCAGTATGGAACGCTTCACGGAGATACCGGAACTGTTGTGAGGAACGCATTGACGATCAAGGGCGGTCGTGAGGTCGGTTATTTTAAGAACACTGGGGCGGATTATTTTCTGGGCTATCTCAAAAGAGGATACCTTTTTTCGCCGAACAACCCCACCGTCTTGAACCTGGAGGCTGCAAAGGAGTTTGGGAGAAACGTTGCAGGCTGGGTGACAGGTGGGAATTATACCAAACCTGATGATGACAGGCCGCCTCATGGGGTTTATCGCCTTGAGCGCTTTTTGACGAATAGATGGTTCGTAAAACTCATGTACAGTCGGGTGTTTTTTGTGAGAACAAAAAAATGCGTGTCTTGCGGCCTGTGCATGAAAATTTGTCCACTGAAAAACATCACGGCAGATGAGAATGGACGTCCCCTGTGGGGTAGGCATTGCTTGCTGTGTCTCTATTGCGAAATGAAATGTCCCACAGATGCCATTGTTTCTCCGGTGAGTTGGCCACTTTTCTCTCCGTTTATGGTCTACAATGTGTGGAGAGCAAGGCGGGACTCCGCCATTGAAAATGCCCGGGTCGTTCACGAAAAAGGCCATACCCGGCGAATTGATAACGCTCCGAGTTGTGATAAAGATATTTGAGTATGATTTGAAATTAACGCGAACAAGTATTTTAGACAATGAAAAGGAGGAGTGATATGAAAAATACCATTGATAAACAGTTTGTTATACCGCTTGCCCCTTCGATAAGGCAGAGGAACGAGATGTTTGATTCCTTGTTTTATGACGTTAAAACACTGACTGACGAAGAAAAATATCAGCTTTCGTCCCTGACTGACCGGGAAGGATCAATTCTTGTCGTATTCCCCCAAAAAAAGAAAAAAGGCATCGTTCATTCCCCGGATGCCAGCACTTTCCTTCAGTCCGAAGTTTTTAAAACGATTCAGATCATTGTTGTTGCCGGTGTGGGAAGTTCCGCTCTGGGTACAGCCGCTCTCGCAAGGAATGTGGCCAATGTCTATGACATACCGGTTGCGGGTATTGTTTCGGGATATGGGGCTTCGGACCTGATCACCGAGGCCATGGGCGGATGGTTTTTCTATGGTGCGACAGACGCAATAAGGCACAGCATCCGGGAAACGGTAAACAGTTGGAACAACGCCTTGACATTTTTTAAAACTGAAAAGAAGGCAGACGAGGCGGGCCTATCAAAAGAAATGAAACAGTCCGAATTGGAAGATATCAATGCTCTTGAGGAAATACTGAACGCTTCGCCACCGAAACTTCGTTTGCTTGTAGGACATAGCAAGGGTTCCCTAATGCTTGATTACGCTCTGGAGAATTTCGCTAATAAACATGATAATCATGTATATTTCGATCAATTGAAAATCGTAACATTTTCTGCGGTGACGGACATTTCTCCTCAATTCAAGAACGTACAGCAGTTTATCGGGGAATATGACGGGTTTGGAAAGATAAACTCCCGCATTCATATTCCGCGCACGCCAGTGCCCCATGCCTCCCATCATTTGAACAGCACCCTTCCGTTTTATCTGGATATTGAAGATGTGCTGAGACAGCATGTGACACTTTAAATGTGTGTGGCCCTTTCAATCGGAATACGTTTGAAGCTTTCTCATCAGAGTGGATCTGGAAATCCCCAGGCGTTTGGCTGCTTTGGTGTAATTGCCGGACTCCTGTTCCAAAGCGAGCCGGATATGAGCTTCCTCCATATCTTTCAAAGAGGGAATTCTGCGGCTACCTTACTTAACTTAAGACCGCAACTATAATTTAGTTTGATGCCCCTCGAACTCTAAAGATGAATGGGTTCGCCAGACACTTCGTGGAATGGTTTTTGATAACGGAGACATTGATGCGGCACGAAACCTTGTGGGAGAAATCAAAAAGGAAGTAGCCGCCCAATGGAAGATCGACACCACGATTTCTGATCTTGAAACGTCATTGGCGTTGATCAATGATACTGAGAAGCGAAAAGAATTTGACAGCCTGACCGCTCAACTTCGGGCACTTTTGTGATCAGCTGGGAATATGCTATTCAAATACGACAATTTCTGATGGTTTTATCTTGATCCTTTTAACTGAAAGGAGATCATCATGACCCCAAAACCCGATATTTCCACCAAGCAGCTTCTTCCATGGGATGAGTATAAGGATAAAAAACCGAACGATGCCCTTGCGTCGATATACGCCCATATCTCGGAGATATCAGCGGCGATGTGCGCCTGGTATTGGACCAGCATAAAAACAAAACGGAGGACATCCATCTGGATCAGGGCGCTGTGCTTCCTCTTGATCGCCTTCGGGAGCATCCTCCCCATTTTGGCGGCGATAAATGAGAAGGCAGATGACAAATTGACGTTTACCCAATATGCCATTGCCCTGATAGCGCTGGCCGGATTATTGGTTTACGCTGACCGTGTGTTCGGCTGGTCAAGTGGCTGGCTCAGATACATCACAACCGTCATGACCATGGAAAATCTGACACGATCCTTTGAATTGGAATGGGCGAATTACATTATTCTAAAAAATGCGCCCCTCGACCCTGCTGATGTCAAAGCGTTGTTCGAGCTGGCAAGAAAACTGGAACAGGAATTAACCAATCTCCAAGCCGATGAAACGACCAAATGGGTGGCGGAATTCAACTCCGGGACGTCACTGCTTGAATCAATGATCAAGTCCCAGCGTGAAGAGACTGAACAGAAGATGGAAACCATACGAACAAGCCTTTCCACGAAACCGCCCACGGAAAAGACGGAGGGAAAGGAATAACCGACCGATAGACCCATATGCGACTGAAATGGTTACACATCGGCATGGGTGATGGTTTAATCCTACACAAGATGAATCCTGCTCAAAATTTCAATAATTCTCAATCTATTTTGAGGTGCTTGATGAATATAACGATCATTTACTTCTCTCAGACAGGTAATACGCAAAAAGTTACAGACGTTTTGGTTGAAGTGTTGCTTGAAAAAGGCCACGACGTTAAAGCCATTCCGATGAAGAAAGCAACGTCTGACGATATTGGTGCTGCGGATATTCTGGGAATAGGAACCCCCTGTTTTTCAAGTCAGGTTCCAACACCCGTTAAAGAATTTCTGAAGGGCCTTCCCGCTCTTGACAGCCGTCGGGCGTTTGTTTTTGCTACGTCAGGAGGTGCTCCAGGCCGGGTGTTGTATGACCTGACGTGCTTATTGAAAGACAAAGGGGCAACTGTGATTGGCGGATTTCTGATACGCGGAAAACTGTCTCATCCAGCACCATGTCTTGTGGGACGCATGCCTGATCGACCGAATGAGAATGATTTGGCTGAAGTGCGGCGTTTTGCTTCAGCTCTTGCGGAACATCTATCGAACAATGGGGCCGGGACAGTTGTGGGGAGCAGACCTGATGTATTCATGCCTGGTTTTGGATTTTACAATCAGGTGGGTATGATGAGCTCTGATGGTTTTCTTCGTTTGGTTCTTCCAAAACCAAATGAAAGATCACTAAAGATTGAAAGAACTTTTTGAAATAATTTCATGACAAAGGGAGCAGGCTATTTTTACGGCTATCTCAAACGCCAGTATCTATCGATAGATCTTGCCGGGGCCAGATCGTTTGGAAAATGTGACTGAGCCAGGGAGGGCGGCCATACCATCCATATCACCGAGGACCCGCATCTTTGGGTGTACCGACTGGAACGATTCTTATCGAACCGTTCAGCCGGATATACTGCATTCAGAATGTTTATGAAATCATGACACATGATGAACTTGCCAATAATTCGAGAACATTGCTGATCGTGAATAAAGGTGTGCGGAGCATTTACCGCAAGGCCTCTTTGTTGAAAGTGGCACTGTCCATGGGGCCGTTGTATGTAAGGGATTTAACAGTGAGTTCGGTTTTTTCTTTGGTGTCGGCCAAGGTCATCACTATGCTGTGGGGGGTGATGATGCCGTTGATGGTTTTGATGTCTTTGTTTTCAAGGGTTTTGTAATATTTGGTGTCCACGTAGAAATCCACTTTCACCACAAAATAATCGGATTTGCGGACGTAGAGAACGGCCTTGTCGTAGACCTTGGCTCCCTTTTTCTTTATGGCTTCCACCATATGGCAATCGGCACCCAGAACTTTTTTGGTTTCCAGGAGTTTGTAGTCGTAATCGTCGAGTTTTCGGGATGACAGGTCTTCGTAGCAGAAGTGGGAGTTGACGAACGACTTGCCTTTACCGGACGAGGTGATACGTTTGGCTTTCCCCGAGGTCATCATCAGCCACTGGTCATCTTCCTGATTGGGATGGGTGTGGGTGAGGAGTTTGATTTTTGTGGGTTTGGAAAAAGTGATCAATGCTTTGGAGTCATCTTTTCCCTGTTTCATGGCTTGCAGGGTGAACTCTTTGTCGATGATATCTCCTCCGCTGTGGATTTTCATGAGAACGTCGCTCACCGCTGTTTTCGGCTGGGCCAGATTGTCGCTTTTCTCCATGATTTCCCGGGCTGAAAGGGCGAAAGATGATGAAGCAAATACCGTAATAGTCAAGATGGCAATAAAAAGGGTGGAACATGAGCGTTTTTTCATTTCGGCTCCTTAAAATATTAAAGTTAACTATCTAAATTCCTTTTGAAATCAATGTGATATTACCATTCAAAAATCATAGTGCAGTTTCCATATCAGGCTGTCGTTGTTTCTGAAATAGTAGAACAGAGATTCGGTGGTGTTCAGAGCTTCGCTCCGCCCGTCCAGATGGAGATAGGACAGGGTGGTTGAAAAGCCGTTCTGAAAATCATAGCCGATTCTGGGCCAGATCACATAACCGGGGTTTTTTAGAGACACAAGGCAGGTGCAGGCAACGGGCACACGGCCTTTGAAATAACTGTCTTCAAACCGGGCTGAAATGAAATCCGTGATAACCGGCTCGGTTCGGGAACGGTTCAGAAACCGGGTCTGATACCACTCCATGGTGAGAACGGTGTCGCCTTCATGGCCTTCTATCCATTCATGCATGGGGATGAAATAGTTGAATCCTACAGCATAGGCAATGTAATCGCTTCGCTCAACCGTGTAGGGAAAGACGATGGGCTCGCCACTGTCCGGGTTCTGGGCAAGGGTGGTCCGCTTATCCGGTGAATAGGCCAGTTCGGCCTGAAACACGAAGGAGTCCAGGGATTTGGAAAAATCCATTCCCAGAAAGGAGACAGGGTAGGTCTTCGGCGTTACAAGAACAGACACGGGTTCACCTGGTTCCACCAGAATGCGGGAAGGCAGATAGACAAAATCCTTGTCCGGCCCGTGATAAGCGCTGACCGAGACATCCGTTCCGAGAATCGTCGAAGAAACCCTGGCCCCGAAAGCGCTGTTTTCAATACCGCCTGAAAGGGCATGGACATCGTCGAACACGATGGGAAGCTGGTAGTTATCCAGATGAATTTCCCAGTATCGACCATCTTCGGCCAGAATCCCCGGAATGTGAACTGGAACGATGACCATTTCCACGGTAAATTTTTCGAAGAACGCCATGCCTGAAATGGACGGAACACCCAGCTTCAGTTCGTCGTCATCTTTGAAAAACGTCTCCCGCATGTCGTAGGGATTAAAATAGGATGTGGGGTTGAACACATCGGCAGTTCCCCAGCCGTAGATCTGGTTTCCGACTCTGACTCTGGCCCGGCTGTTGCCGTAATGGACATAGCCTTCGCTTAGAGATGCTTCATAACCCCGGTCTGAAATCCTCATGTTGCGGGCCACGTCGAAATCATCGTTGTACGCGCAGGTTTTGTCCGATTCGGACTGAAAGACGGCAGAAGAAAGGTAGAGATCCGGTGACAGGAAAACATGGGCATTGTCCGTTCCGTAGCGAATTTTAAACTTCCCTCTGATTTCGTTTTTTATCACCGCATCATCAAAGCTCTGATCTTTGTGGGCATTGAACAGGTTTTCCATTTCCAGAAAACCCTCAAAAGTCAATGGGCCTGAATCATTGGTAGACTTCCCGTCTTCCGGGTCATCCTCAGCTATGGCTGGAAAAGTGAATAAAAACAACAATGCCCATAACCCAAGAACAAGGGGGGCAATCCGCTTTTTAATCATTCTTTCTTTGATGCTCCACCCATGCATAACACTTACTCCAGAGCTTCCGCGAGCGCGGGGTCACCTTCAGATTCCACCTCGGATTCTTCTGAAAAAATATGGGACGGCTTGATATCCGGCTTGAATATCAGAATCAGGGCAGGCAGGATGAACAAATCTCCCAAAAGGGCAAAAAACATGGCAAGGCTTGCAAGGGCGCCAAAGGCTATGATGGGTTTCACCGATGCGGTGATCAGCACCAGATAAGAAAGGCATAGGACCACGGATGTCATCACGATGGGTTTTCCGGCATCTCTGAAACTCTGAAGTACCGATTCTGTAGTATCCATTCCGGATTCACGGTTCCGACGGAACCAGGTGATGAAGTGGATGGTGTCGTCCACCGCAAGGCCTATGGTCACGCTGGCAATCATGATGGTGGCCGCATCCAGAGGCAGGTTGAACCAACCCATGATACCCAGGGTGACAAGGATTGGAAAGAGATTGGGGGGGAGACTGATCAGGGTGAGCTTCACATTCCGGCATACAAAGAACATCATGATGATGATCACCACAAGAGCCGAGGCAAAACTCCTTATCTGGCTGACCATAAGGTTTCTGTCCATGGTAATGTAAAGAGCTGAAAGACCTGTGAAATGGAGCTTATAACGATCCCCCAGCATGGGTCTCACATGGTCATCCAGATAGGTTGTGAACCTTGCCGAATTTTTGGACGATCCGAACTTCGATGCAAAGGAAACTCTTGCCTCCATACGGTCCCTTGAAATGCTCCGCTTGAAAATGGCTTCGTCGCCCAGTTCAAAATAATCCAGCACATCGTCTCTGCTCCCAGGTATGGCTGCTGAGGTACTGTCTCCGCCTGTAAACGCGCCATGGATTTCCTTGATATAATCCGTGACGGAAAAAGAGGTGGAAAACCGGCCTTTTTCATAGCTCATGATATCGCGCTGAACATCTTCAAGGCGTTTCAGGCTTTCGGGGTGGCTGAAATCCCACTCGGGGGAGGTTGCTTTGATCACTAATTCCACGGGCACAGTGCCCCGGATATTTTTTTCGATAAAGCGGATGTCCTGCTTGATGGTGTTATTCTCTTTGAGATAGCTCACAAAATCCGTTTCAAATCGGAGTTTTGTCATGCCGTATGTTGCAATTGCCGTAAAAACGAGGAAGAAAACACAGATGGTTTTGGGATAGGCAACAACCTTTTCAGCATGAAGGTTAACAGCATTCTGAAAACGGTCCTGCTTCGGGGCTTCAGCCTGGGATGGTTTGCCTTCGAAGGCTCTTTCAACAATATTCTTCAAAGACATCAGAAGTGCAGGTATGAACACAAGGGTCAACACATAGGCCACCATGACACCAATGGCGGTAAAAATCCCCACAACAATCACCGGTCTTACGGTGGTTGTCACAAATGACAGATACCCTGCAAAGGTGGTGAGGCTTGTGAACAGGCAGGGATACCAGAGATCTCTGATCGAATCCTTCACAGCAGCGCGGTGGTCGTTTCCGTTATCCATGTATCGATCACTGTAATATGAAAGGATATGAATGGAATCCGATATGGAAATGGCGAGAAGAATCGGGGCGATGACCACTGTCACAGAATTGATGCTTTCACCGCACATGATCAGGAATCCAATACCCCAGATTACGATAACCGCAATGTTCAGCTGGCCCAGAATGGACAGCGTGAAATTTCTTAGCATGAAATAAACCACAGCGATGATAATGAAAAAGGTGATGGGCGTGAATTTTTTATTGTCGTCCTGGGTAAGACCGCTGATCTCCACTTCAAGATAGGGACCGCCGGAGTAATGAAGTTTGACGGCTCCGTTAGCGATGGTTTCCGCCTTGTCGCGGATGCCGTTCAAAAGGTTACGTTTGGCTTCATTGGATGTGGAGGGGGAGAGTTCGATGACGATGGCCGTTGTGGTTCCGTCCCTGGACAGGAGGTTGCCAGAAATCATTGGGTGTTTGATGGCTTCTGCTTTGGTCGATGCGAGGTTTTCCGGCGTTAAAGGCATGGATTCCGGGATGAGTTTTTGAAAATCAACCGTATCCTCTGAGCCTCTTGCCACTTCCGTTTCGGTGAGGCTTGTCACCCGCTGTACGCCTACAAAAGGCTTGATGGCAGCGGTGATGTTGCGGATGAGTTCGATGTTGCCGGCAGTAAATATGTCATCCGTTTTAAACACGATGGCTGCCACGTCATCGTTCCCGAATTTATCCTGGAATGCTTCGTAGTACTTTATTTCCGGGTCACCCTTGGGGAAAAACACATTGATGTGGTTAAAATAGGTCTGTTTTGAAAAATAATACACAAAAGGAATCGTAATAAGCAGCAGGACGATCAATACGGGTTTGTGATTAGAGATCAGACGGTCAATCCATCGGTCCATAAAAACCATCCTTAGATTTTTTAGAGTTCATCACGTTGAAAGTGTGAAGTTAAAATTCGGGTTTGAATGATATGAACAAGCATTCATATAATTTATTGATGGATACCTTTGTTTTTTTTAAAAGTCAAACAGTATTTGGATTGGATTCATAATTAAGAACCATTAAGCGCAAGCATTATAATAATAGTTTCAATTGTTGAAGCAAATTGAAACCCCTCTGGTTATTGGGTTGACGAGAATGAATCAGGAGTATACAGTTGATATGCAGTTTGGAGGTATGGAACCATCGCCTGTTTTTCTGGCAAAGAGATACTCTACCCGCTCCATCAAGGGAAAAAATTTTATGGCGACAGACAACGACGGCAAATCCATCATGAGAATCAGTGATCTTGTGCTTCGGACAGGTGTTCCCAGAACAGCCATCCATTACTATATCCGGAAAGGATTACTTCATCCACCTGAAAAGACAGGACAAACCATGGCGTATTATAACGAAAGCCATGTGGATCGCCTGATCTTCATCACAAGAATGAAGCACGACCTGCCTGGAATATTTATCAAAAAAATGCTGCTGGATAAGGATGAGAGTTTAATTCCTGAATCACCACCTGCTGATTTTTCAGAAGCGGCCATTGATGCGGAAAGCCCAAGATCGGGTAAGCGGAAAAAAATCATCCAAACGTCCTTGCGAATTTTTTCAGTAAAGGGGTACAGAAACACAACGATCCACGATATCACCCAAGCTCTTGGCATTTCCACAGGCGCTTTTTACATTTATTTTAAAAACAAGCAGGAGTTGTTCGAAACGGCGGTTGAAGACCTTCTTCTTGGCCTCATAGACATGGTTGAGGATGGAGTAAAAAATGAAGACGATCCGCTTCGCCGACTGTTTGTCAGGGGCCACATGTTTTACGCCAATTACAGAAAATACAGCGATATAATCAATCAGGTCCGTGGCGAAATGGTCAGCTTCGCCTGGGCCAGAGATATCATGAAAAAAACATATCACCACATCACAGCCCCGCTGATCAAGGAGGCCAAGGCACTTATTGAATCGGGCGTTTTCAGGCCTGTGGACCCGGAGCTGTTCGCTTTCACACTTGTTGGAATTGTGGAGGCTATGTCCCTTCGCATGACCTTTGACGATACATATTCTTTCGAGCAGATCGATCGTTTTCTCATGGACTTGATTGTCAAGGGGTTCCCCTATATTCCAGAGCAATGATGATACTTAATTTGGGCAAGCAGAAGGGCAGACACAAGACCTGCCCCTACAATGATTGCAACATGGAATTATGGGCTTTCAGTAGAAATATGGATGATATAGGTTCCATCCTGATTTTCTTGTTCACTGATCGTTGTGTTCTTCAAGGTTTTTTCAAGGGTTCTTGACCCATGGGGACCTTGAAGATATGTCCCCCGGTCGATCTCGTTCTTGATTTCGATATGGGCAAGGCTGGGCAGTCCACTCAGGCGTTTCATCATCTGAGAGGATTTTCGTTCCGTGTTTCCCCGTTGTTCCCTGTAAATTTTCATTTTGGTCTGGAGTTGTTTTTTAAGGGAGTTCATCTGTTTTTCTATCTCCAGCCGGTCATCCGCCAGAACATTCATAATATCCTTCGCAGCCTGGATTTCTTCTTTCAGATCCGAAAGTTTATATCTTCCGGTAACAATCTGGCGATTGCTTTTCTGTTCCATTCTCGACACGGTGGATTCAAGAAGCGCCTGTTCACTTTCGTTTTTTTTCAGGTTGGCCGCGATATCACCCACTGTCTGATCGGTAATTCTGATGAGGCTCTCCTTGGCGTGGATCTGATCAACCACATCGCTGATTTCCGTTTCAAGGTCTTTGATTTTCGAATGATCACCGGACAGAATAGCGGGGATCACGTTAACGCCGAATTCGATGCGCGTTGAAGTCCCGTCGGAAGAGGCCACATCTTCTGCCACAAGCCCTCTGCGGGCTTTGATGGTTGAGGCGATGACGGATTTGCCCGCGATGCACCGGCATGAGGTCTCAATGTTTGAATCAAGAATGTCGTTGACAGCTACCACATCCCCGATACTCGATATCGTGCAGTTCCTGATCATATCCGCCTGGACCGTCCCGGCAGCGATCACCGTAGAATCTGTGAGCTGTCCCTCGACCCGTACGTCCCCTTCAGCCCAGATAGAGGCACTTTCGATCTGACCTGCGGAAACATGGACGCAACGGATGTCTGATCCCAGTCCCACAATCCCTTTTATCTCCACATGGCCGTCAAAGGATAAAGTAACAGCCGACTCTCCTGCGCTCTCTATCTGATTTACTTTAAGCACCCCCACTGCGCCGTCTGTAAATAAAAACGGTTCGCCATCACAGGCGGCCAAAATCTGATCCCTGCCGGAGTTGACCCTGGCCCCGCAACCGTTCATGAAAACCGTCTCGCTCACCTCTTTTTCATCAAATCCCACCCCGAAAACCGTTATTCGTGGAACACCTCTCCGGGTCAATTCTCTCTCGGCGAGGATGTCTCCGTCTTTGACCAAAACAGGTGAAAATTCGATATCGTGTTCAAGGGGACGTAATGAAAAATGAATCGTCACCGGACCTGAAGCGGGGGACTGGCCCTTCTGCCCCCGGGCAACAACAAAAGCAGTCACACCAAGTTCCCGGCTGTCAAGACATGCCTGGATATACTCAGAGGGCATTTTCCCAAAAGTCACCCCTTTTGAATCAAGAAATGCCTGGATATCCTCGGGGGTAATATCCGTTCGGTTTTCCGGCAGAACCACCACGGCGCTCAACGCATCCTGGGACACATTAAGAACCAGTGTGTCTCCCGAATTTGAGTTTAACTGGTTTTTCTGGGCCGGGTAAGTGGAGATCTCTTCCAGTTTCGGAACCGTTATCTGGGTATTCTTCTGGATGTCGAGAATCTCCTGCATCTCACCTTCCGTGAGATATCCGAGATCAATGAGAATCTGTCCGATCTCCTTTTTTTCTTTCTTCTGAAGAACAAGGGCTTTATTGAGCTCCTCTCTCCGAATAAACCCTCTGTTAACAGCGATGGACCCGAACCGTTTTTCCCTCCTCCGCATGGTCATGATGTCGATTGCCTGATGCAGCAGCCCGACCTGTTCTGAAGAAAGAAAACCATGGCTGAAAAGAACATCCCCCAGAAGGACCTGACCGTGCGAAGAGTCCTCCTTTTTTTGAATGGTGAGTGCTTCAAGATACTGTCCAGGTGCAATCAGCTTGTATGACAAAGCCAGCTTGCCAAGCATCTGATCGTGGATTGGATCGGTGGGGTCATGTTTTTCGGAAGAATCGTTCATCGTCCACAATTCGTTATGGTTAAAAAAATGAGGTTACATGGGTGTCAGATTGAATGCTATATTAAAACCCGTCATCCCGGAGGCCATCCCATGGGTCTTCCGGCCAGAATATGGACATGAATATGAAACACGCTCTGCCCCACACCCGCGCCGTTGTTGATCACAAGGCGGTAGTCGCTGATGTTTTTTTCTGCACATATTCTGGAAGCTGTCCTGAAAAGCCCCCCCACCATGGCGCAATCTTCATCACCCATGGACGATATTTTATCCAGATGTTTTTTCGCCACCACAAGTATATGGGTGGGTGCCTGGGGATTGATGTCGTTAAATGCAAAATAACCCTCGTCTTCGCATACTTTGCTGCTAGGAATTATTCCTTCTGCAATTTTACAGAACAGGCAGTCGCTCATTTTCTGTCTCCTTTTCAGAGTTGATAAGCACGTCGTTGGTGTGATCACGGTTTTAACCATTGAATATCGGCCAATGATTGTCAACTTTTATTCGACGGCTTCTTGTGGCTTTTTTCCCGATTCGCATTCATATCATCAGACGGGTTTAGAACCCGCCCCTACAGATTGAGTGTCATCTTGATTGCAACATGGAATTAGACTCTAACCCCGTTATACGATTCTTATTCATTGCAGGGCAATCTAAAAAATTGATCAAAAAAACGAATTGAACAATGGTTTGAAGAATGTTAAAGTCTATAGCAAAAAAAGATATTTTTCTTCAATAATTTTTACTCTTTCAAATAAGACTTTTCAAAAAAAACCTGCAAACACGACGTACTCAGACCGTTGTTTTCGTGCGACGAACAAGCATTTATTTAGATGGTCCGAATCTGGACATCTTTTTTAGATCTATGGTTCATCATGATGAGTGTTTTGAATCATAGAATGGCAACATCATCAGCATCCAAAAAAGGAGAAAAAAATGATCAGAAAATGTATTACGATTGTCATGGCGCTGTTTTTAACGTGTTCAAGTGTTTATGCGCTGGAAGTCGGCGGTATAAGCTTACCGGACTCCGTCAAGGCGGACAAAACCGATCTATCCATTAACGGTGCAGGGCTTAGAACATCATTTGCTTTTAAAGTTTATGCGGTTGGTCTTTATCTTAAAGCCAAATCCAACAATGCCGCCTCAATCATCAATGCCGATGAACCCATGTCCTTATGCATGAAATGGCGAATGAGCATCCCGCCAGCGAAAATCGACGAGACATATTACAAAAGTTTTGGAACAGTCTTAAAAGTGCCAAAAGGCGACGGTTATACAGCCAAAACAAACTACGGCCCCATGACAAAAGATGTGGTGACGTTCATGGGATGGCTTGACAGAAAAGAAACGAAGAAAAATGATGTGTGGAAATACGTTTACATTCCGGGAAAAGGCACAGAAGTTTATATCCATGACGGAACCAAAGAACAGCTCATGGGTGTTATTCCAGGTCTTGAGTTTAAAAAAGCTCTTTTCAGTATCTGGCTGGGAGAAAAACCTCCTGTGGGAGATTCTCTGAAAAAAGAATTGCTGGGAAAATAACTTACCCATTCTTTTTTAACGGAGATAACTATGCCCATTGACGATCTCTTCGACGAAGAGGATGCCATGATATCCATAGCCACGGATATTGTTGCGACAAACAGTTATTCTGAAAACCCTCTGTTCCCTCATTTTTCAAAGCTGCTCTTATCTTTCGTCAAATTGAACAAGCAGCAGAAGCGGATCATACGGCTGAGCGATAAACAGCATCTCAAGCTCTCCGTTATAAACAGGGAAATGAAGCACATCCTCGACAACATCCCCGTGGGCATAGTAATTATCGACAAAAATGGAACCATAAACCCCTCTTATTCTCGATACATGCACCAGCTATTCAGAGAAACAAAAAAGATCGCAGGAGCAAATATCGATGGCCTCCTGTACTGGGAAGAAAACAGAGAAAACGAACGGGTCACATTGAGAAAATGGTTGGCCCTCGTTTTCGACCTGGTCTATGACTGGGATCTGGTGGAAGGGCTCGGTCCTGAGGTGATTCAGCATGAAACGGACAAAGGGCCGCTGTTCTACAGAAACAGCTTCCACCGGATCATCCATGACAACGGTGATTTATTTCTCATGATTTATATCACAGACATCACCGAAAGAATCCGTCAAAAAAATGCCTTGAAAGAGCAGGAAACAGCTCACAACTTTGAGCTTGAAATCTTTTCCTGCGTTGTCAATCAGGAAAACAATACCGATGTCATGGATTACATCAATGATTCTGAACGCATGCTCCATGAAAGTATGGCCCTTTTTGAAATCCTGCCTCAAACAGAAGATAAAATGCCTCATTATCATCATATGTTCCGCCTGATGCATTCGATCAAAGGGGTTTCACGAACTTACGGCATGAATGAATTCGGCCGCCTCGCCCATATGGCGGAAGATATCCTTAATAAGTACAGATCCAATGAAATCAGTTTCGAAACAGGAATGTCCGATGGGGCTCTTGCATCGGAATCTCTGGGTGAGATTCTTGAACGAATGAAGAAATTACTGACCAATGCGGAAAAAATTCTTCTGAAAATCTTCAATCAAGGGAAAGAAAACGCAGCGTCCGTAAGAAACAGACGACGGAGAATCAAAATCGACGAGCAAAAAATCAACTCCCTTATAACGCTTATAGATGCCTTAAAAAAGGATGCAGGCCAACAGCCTGAAAAACTCAGGGAGAATATTGATGTCATTGCAGATCAACTGTTTCAAATGACCCTCCAACCCCTTGAAGTGGTGTACAACAGGTTTCATCAGATTGTAAAAGATGTGGCGCAATCACTTGAAAAGAAAGCCGAACTGATTATCGAAGGCAGTCCGGCATTTCTTGGACCGGAGGCACATTACCTCGTCATCAACGCCATGATCCATCTTCTCAGAAACTCTATGGATCATGGAATCGAACCCCCCGAGCTGCGGTCAGAGCTTGGGAAAAACCCCATGGGAACCATTCGAATCAGAACAGCAATGAACAAGGAACGTGTTTACATTATAATCAGTGATGACGGTGCAGGTATAGATCCCCAGGCCATTGCGGGCATAGCTGTGGGCAAAAGATTTGTAACCGAAGAAGATGTGGCATTAATGACCGATCAGCAAAAAACAGAACTGATACTTGTTCCAGGTTTCAGCAGCAGAGATAGTGTTTCGGATCTTTCCGGCAGGGGGGTGGGAATGGATGTGGTGGCTGAAGCGATGAAAAGTCTTGGCGGCACTCTTTCCATCTTTTCCGAGCTGGATATCGGCACAACCCTGACTCTGGAGTTCCCTGTTTCAACAAGAGAGGGCCGATCTGCTTAACACATATTTATTAAACCGCTCAACTTTTCCCAAGGATTGATCTCAATTTTGCTTCAAGAACATCTGCCTGGACAGGTTTGACAACGTAATTGGATGCACCGGCTCCGATGGCTTCAATAATATTTTCACGAGTCGCCTCGGCGGTGACCATCAGAAAAGGCGTGTTTTTGTGTTTTTCCGAACTGCGTATACGCTTGAGAAACTCGATACCGGTCATGTTAGGCATATTCCAGTCTGAAATGATCAAACCAATATCCTGCTCATCCAGAACAGCAAGCCCTTCTTTTCCGTCACTGGCTTCATGAATGGTTTTAAAACCCAGACTCTTGATGATATTTTTCAACAGCCTGCGCATATTTGAAAGATCATCCACAAGAAGAACTTCAAGAGAAACGTTCATGAACACTCCAGTTTTTTAATCCATCCGGAAATACATTGTCTTTTTTATGCTTCGGCAGTGCCAGTCATTGGCTTAAGTTACTGCATATACATAAGACTATATTTTACGTGATGTAAATCGTTTTTTTGGATTCATGTATATAGAAGCGGTTCGCTGATAAAAAATGGCGGAACTTTTATTTCCAAAATTTAAATTAAAATGGGTCTTTATTGCGTAGGGGCACGGCGAGCCGTGCCCCTGCATTACGAAGCAGCCATTGTTTCTTTAACCCGGTAAAAATCCTGTGTGAATTCTTCCCTTCCGGCGTATTTGGCCATGAACATGGCCGGGGCCATATCAAAGGCTTTGAAGATGTTTTCATCCACGTCGATCCCGGCTTTTTTAACGCCTTCCACCAGTTTCCCCATATCCGGCGGACAGCCGGGGACGAGAATGGGGTCTTTGATATCCGGGTTGTTCTTGTTCAGAGTTACCTGGCATTTACCCATGAGAAGGGTGTGGTGCATATAAGGGTCGGGCATCATCATTTTGCCGGTGAGAACCTGGACCTTGTCGAAAGGCTTGCCGTTGTACGCGCTTCCGATGGCGACCTGGAGAATCCCCATAATGGCCGAACAGTACGTACACAGGCTGTGGTCGTATTTGGGAAATGAGAGCCCTGTAACGCCCCGTTTCATCATGTTGATCGGCAGGGTGTTTTCCGGGTTGTAGGGAAAATCCCAGGGATGGGGGCTGGCCACG
Organism: Desulfobacteraceae bacterium; assembly: GCA_041660385.1. Taxonomy (GTDB): domain Bacteria; phylum Desulfobacterota; class Desulfobacteria; order Desulfobacterales; family Desulfolunaceae; genus DYJE01. The sequence continues at coordinate 18,512 of JBAZWJ010000037.1, forward strand.
CTTTCGATGGTTTCTCCCACAATTTCCACCGACGAGACCGACGGTTCCATTCCCTGTTCTTTGCAGCGGATGGCGATATGGCGGATCTCTGCCGGATCAAAGCCCAAGGCCGCCGCGCCCACGATATCGGCTGAAACCATGTCGGACGAGGCGATGATGATATCGCTCCGCCGTGCATTACCGGAAAAGCCGGGTCCTTTTTCAAGGGTGTAGATCCCGTCGATCACCGTTGCGACGTTTTTCACCACGCTGGACAATTTGGCCACATGAGCTTCCAGATCCATGATCATACTTGGGGAATGGCAAAGCTTTCGGCCTTTTTTATCAATGCAGCCCTTGAGATTTTTAAGCCCCAGAGACACTTTGGTCTGGGCGTGGGTTTTAAGTACCGGAAGGTTCACCACCAGATCAGCATTCAGAAGATCTTCGGCAAAACCCAGTGTCACACCGTCGCCCAAGTCAACGGGTTTGAATTTACATTCGAATATATCCTTGACCGTCAGATCATAAGTTCTGGCCAGCGCATTGTACCCCAGTGTCTCAAAAGCATGGATGCCGGTGGTGGTGTCTTTGGGGTCCGTGGTCACAGTACCTTCGGCGATGATTATTTTTCCGGCCCCACGATTTCGGAGTTCCCGCACCACATCCTCCACCACCCGGGTTGTGGTGATCACGCCCCAGGGCGGCATGTCCACCACCTTGGACCAGAATACGATATTGGGTTTGATAAACACCGTGTCCCCCTTCTTCAGCCGGTCAAAGGCTCCTGAAAGGGCGATGGCTTTTGCAACCGATTCTTCGGGTTTTTCATATCTCACAATACTGACTTTGTTCATATGGCCTCTTGCGTTTAAATATTATGCGATAACCGTAGGGACGACCCGCTGGTCGCCCAAACATATGCAGAATAAATGTATATGGGTATGCGGGCAGGGCGACCAGCAGGTCGCCCCTACAACGTTTCGCCGGTTACATATTAATCCGGCAGAACATCAATCCCCAAAACAAGCCGTAGGCATGGTTAATGTCAGCGGGTCTTCGTCGGTGAGTCGCTGGGCCAGACCTTTGATTTTCGGGAGTTCGTAGGCGAAAAAATACCTGCCGGTGTAGAGTTTGCCCTGGTAAAACGCCTGCTCCGCTTTTGCGGTGGCCTTGCTCAAACTTGACTGTGCAACCAGCGCCTGGACCAGCCATTGCCAGGCCATGGTGACGATCCCGAACAGCTCCAGATAAAGCACGGCGTCGGCCAGCATGGTTTCCGGCCCCTGACTCTGGGCCAGGACCATCAGGTGAGACGTCACCTGCTCCAGACATTTCAGAGCCTCTTCCAACTCCGCCGCCTGTCGTTCAAGGCCAGATACGGAACGAGCCTCGTTCAGAGTTTTTCGGATTTCTTCCAGATAGAGGAAAAACGCTTTGCCGTTGTTCATCACAAGCTTACGTCCCAGAAGGTCCATGCCCTGAATGCCGGTGGTTCCTTCGTGAATGGTGTGAATGCGCATATCTCTGAAATGCTGTTCCACAGGAAAATCCTCACAGTAACCATATCCACCGAAACACTGGATACTCTGGCTTGTGGACAGAATACCCATTTCAGCCGGGTAGGATTTGGCAACCGGTGTGAGAAGATCCAGAAGCAGATGGCAACGCTCCTTTTCTTCCCCTTCGGCCACATGCTGCATGTCTTCATAATAGCTGCACTGGAGAATCAAAGATAGAGAACCTTCCACCACAGCCCGTTGAAACAGAAGCATGCGTTTCACGTCCGCATGTTCGATGATGGGGATCTGCAGGGACAGCGGATCTTTGGCAGTCAGTTTCCGGCCCTGCAAGCGGTTCTGCGTATAATCAAGAGCCGAATAATACGCGGCGGATGCAATGGCAGTTGCACCAAGCCCCACGCCCAGACGGGCTTCGTTCATCATCTGAAACATATAGCCAAGACCTTTGTTCGGTTCGCCCACCAGCCAGGCCCGGCAATCGCCTTTTTCACCAAAACTCAGTTCGGTGATCGGCGCGCCACGGTATCCCATTTTATGAAAGACCTGGGTCACAGTCACGTCATTTGGCGTGAGATTCCCCTTTTCGTCCGGCCGTTTTTTGGGAACAACAAAAAGTGAGATTCCTTTGACGCCCGCAGGCGCACCCTCGATTTTTGCAATCACCAGATGAACCACATTATCCACGGCATTATGATCACCGGCGGAGATAAACACTTTCTGCCCTTGAAGCGTGTATCCACCCTTCCCGTCCGGGCGGGCAATGGTGGTGATGTCGGCAAGGGAGCTTCCGGCCTGGGGTTCGGTCAGAGCCATGGTGCCTTGCCATTCGCCTTTGATCAATTTTTCAGCGTATGTTTTTTTAAGAGCATCATCACCAAACGTCTGGATCAGATGAACCGCACCGGCGCTCAATCCCGAGTAAACGCTCCCGGAATAATTGGCGGCAGCGAATATGAAAAGGCAGGCATTGGCCACGGTCAGGGGAAGCTGCTCCCCGCCGTTTTCTTCGGAAAAATGCATGGAAATCCAGCCGTTTTTCCCGAATTCACCGAGGATCTTCCGGGTCGCCGGATGAACAACAACCTCACCTCCGACCAGCTCCGGGGGATTTCGATCCATCTCTTCAAAGACCGGGTGAAGCAGTTTTTCGCCCAGCTTGGCCGCTTCATCAAGAACCAGTTTGTACGTGGTGGCGTTGTGCTTTTCAAAATAAGGTGAACGGCTGAATTCCGAAACCTTGAACACCTCATTTAAAAGAAATCTGAGATTTCTCATACTGACCCATTTTTTTGCCATGTTGCTTTCCTCCGTTGAACTCTGAATATCTCGTATGATTCTTATTCCGATTTGCATTCATCATGACACGATTACCAGGCGGGTTTGGAACCCGCCGCTACAGGATACCCCATCTTTAGTGCCATTTTGATTGCAAAATGAAATTACTTATCTTGAAACGCCGTCAACACGCTGACGATTATGTCATTGAGCTGGTCATATTCCCTGGCCCCGTCCAGACTGCTGATTAACGGCCAGGAAGCCTTTATTTCCTCAACTGTGGGAATTTTATTTCCGTCTCCAACCACAACGCCGGGTGCCGTCACCACGGCGGCACGGCTATAGAAGCCCATGCTGGCGTTGTAAATTTGCCCGCTCTCCTGGCAATCTTCAGAGCACAGGTAAAGAACAAGCGGTGAAATGAATTCGGGCTTCATTTTAGCGAACATCTCGGGAGGCATAATGTCTTCCGTAAGGCGGGATGCGGCTAATGGAGCCACTGTATTGACCTTGATGTTGTACTTGCCGCCCTCGATTTTCAGGGTATTCATGAAACCCACCAAAGCCATCTTGGCAGCGCTGTAGTTTGTTTGCCCAAAGTTACCATAGAGCCCGGCTGCGGAGGTGGTCATGATGATCCGGCCAAACTGATTGTCTTTCATGGCCTGGAAGGCCGGTTGGGTGACATGGTACGCCCCGTTAAGATGAACGCCTATCACGGCATTCCAGTTTTCCGCCTCCATCTTCAGAAATCCTTTGTCACGAAGAATACCGGCATTATTGATCAGGATATCCACCCGTCCAAAGGCGTTCAACGCTGTTTGAACGATATTTTTTCCCCCTTCAGCGGTGGCGACGTTATCATAGTTCGGAATGGCTTGACCGCCCAGCTCTTTTATTTCCTGCACAACCTGATCGGCCGGAGAAGCAGAGCCAGCGCCGGACCCATCCCTGGGACTGCCGAAATCGTTGACCACCACTTTGGCTCCCCGCCGGGCCAGGTCCAGAGCGTAAACACGCCCCAGCCCAGCCCCTGCTCCGGTGACGATGGCCACTCGTCCATCAAAACGAATTGAATCATGTGTCGACATAAGGTGTTTACTCCTTTTATATCTGTTACCTAAGAAATCTGCCTCTGGCGGCCCTTCCGGGGCATAGCCGTCAGGCTAAAGGCGAAAATCAGTTTTTTGCCCCAACATCGATAAACCCGGTGCCGTGCGACCATGCCATACCTGTTTGTCAAACTTTTCAAAAATTTTGCCCCCGGCAGGGTCGCCGGAGGCAAAACCATAAATCAACAGAGCATTTTTAGATCCATCAACGAAATCCGCCCTCAAGCATGGTCTTGGTCGGTCTGAACGTATCAATCCCAAAAGCTTCCGCCAGTTCATTGAGCCGGGCCACGAGTTTATCGTGTCCGAAGGTGTCGACAAGTGCAAACACTCCGGTCCCGTTACCGCCGTTGGCCATGGCGAGATCAACATCCTGGGGGCTGTTCGCCACACCTTCTTCAAGAATTTTGGTGGCCTCATTAACCTGAATCGCCAGCATGTGGGACAGATCGTATGCCGTGGTGGGATCCGTCGTATCGAGGGTGGGGCGTCCCTGTGTCCAGTCGTAAAAACCCTTGCCGGTTTTCATGCCCAGATTGCCCGAGGCCACGAGGTCTTTAAGCGCTTTTCTCGGGGTATAGTCTTTGGAAAGTGTTTCCGAGTAGTACTGCTGGGTATGAAGAACGATATCGATGCCCACATAATCCCAGAGTTCAAAAGGAGCCATGGGCATGAAAGGCTTGAATGCAGCGTCGAACTGCTGTGGCGTGGGGCTGCCTTTTTCAAGAACAAGCTGGTGAAAAAGAACAACCGGTGCATTCACACGGTTCACGATAAAGCCGGGGGAATCTTTGCGGACAACAACGGCCACCTTCCCCATTTTTCTGGCCACGTCGCAGGTCACCTGAATGGATTCGTCGGATGAACGGTCCGCATAAATCACCTCGACGAGCTTGAGCAGCGTTGCCGGGTTGAAGAAATGCATACCCACCACCTTGTCCGGCTTGCCGCTGACAGCAGCGATCTCGCTGATACTCATGGAAGAGGTATTGCTGGCCAGAACCGCGTGTTTCGGGGTAAAAGCGCCGAGATCGGTGAAAATCTTCTTCTTGAGATCCATGTTCTCGAACACAGCTTCGATGACAAGATCCGCATCGGCCACGGCTGCTTTCATATCCGTCGTGGTGACGAGGCGAGCGAGCATGTCTTCCTTCTGGGCGGCGGTGATTTTTCCTTTGCCCTCAAGTTTGGCAAGACTGGCCGAAATACCTTTGGACCCTTTGTCCACAAAGCGCTGTTCCACATCATTCAGGGTCACGGTATAGCCGGCCATGATCCCCATCTGGGCAATTCCGCTACCCATGGCTCCTGCTCCGATAACGGCAATTTTTTTTACTTCCATACCTTCCTCCTTAAGTTGGGGTGTAACTGGTTTAACTATATAATTTTTAATAAGTTCGTATTTATTTGCCTCCGGCAGCCTTTCCGGGGGACCAGATTTTAAAAATTTGGACAAATGGGTTGTCATTGTGATGCCTATTTGCATTCATCATGACAAGATCGCCATCACCGGGCGGGTTTAGAACCGCCACTAATGCCCATCGTAGGTCGGGAAGAGGAACGAAACCCGACAAATGACCCGATCCTTTAAATAATCGGACGTTTATTTTCTTAAAGGTGCCGTCTGTGAATAAATACCATGCCGCTGTCTCAATGGCCAACACCCGCCTTAGTTTCGTTTCTCTTACCCGACCTACTCGTTTTATAACTGCTGAAGCATACCGTTTCGGAATTGCTGCACGAACTGTAGTATCTACACGATACATGCCATGTCTATTATGACAATAATATCAGCACCATATAAATATACCTTGGATATTTCCGTCATATATGATAAATACGTTCGTCATATGTGACGGTTACGTTCAATTCAATTTTTATAGGAACTTTCATGCAGATAACGGATGACCAGTTTATTCAAGAAGCCACACACTGCCTGTACAGCAGCCTGGATATCGAACATACATTGTTTGAGACATTCAACTATCTGAAACAATACTTCCCATTGGACCTCACCCATATGTTTATTTATGATGTGGCCCGGGACACCTTCCGTTATCTGGCGCTGGCCACGGAAAAACGCGGGGTTCTGATTGATGAATTGATTCAGATTTCCAGCCGGGCAAAATCAGAAATCAGTGAAAATGCCATGGGCAGCGTGCATGTCTACACCAAATCCGAAAGCAACATGCTCCAGGAGGTGTTCACCCATTTCACGCTGAATACCCGAAATCCTCTGATCGCGGAGCATGAAGAGTTTTCAGCCCTCGGCATTGTCTTAGATATTGGAATGTCCCTGATCGGCGGCTATTCCCTAGTGGCCAGAGGAACGAACCGATACGACGAAGATCATAAGCAAAAACTGAGACTTCTGGGTGGTGCACTCACCGGATCGGTCCTGAATCTTCTACACCACAGAAACATCGTCTGCCAGAACGAGCGCCTGACCAGGGAAAAAGATGAGCTTCAAAAACGTCTTGGCCATGTCAAGGCCCATCAAATCATCGGGGCAGAATCCGGTCTGAAAGACGTCATGGCCCTTGTTCGCTATGTGAGCCCCACGTCAAGCCCGGTCCTTATCACCGGCGAAACCGGCGTGGGAAAAGAACTGATCGCCCATGCCATTCATCAGGAATCATCTCGGAACGCCGGCCCCTTTATCTGCATCAACTGTGGAGCCATTCCCGAATCCCTCATTGACAGCGAATTGTTCGGTCATGAAAAAGGGGCATTTACCGGAGCAGTGGGATTGAAGCGGGGATATTTCGAGCAGGCAAACGGTGGGACGATTTTTCTGGATGAAATCGGAGAATTGCCCTTAACGTCACAGGTCAAATTCCTCCGGGTTCTCCAGGCCATGGAATTCCAGAGAGTGGGCGGAAACAGACCCATATCCGTGGATGTCCGGGTCATTGCCGCCACAAACAGGAATCTGCTTTCCATGGTCAGGGACCATCAATTCAGGGAAGACCTCTGGTTCCGGCTGAACGTATTTCCCATCCGGGTTCCGCCGCTAAGAGACAGACGGGAAGACATCCCGGCCATGGCCCGTTATTTCACACAGCAAAAAGCACGGGAAATGAACCTGGCCAGCCAGCCGGAAATCCCCCATAACGAGTTGGCGCAGTATGAGAATTATGACTGGCCCGGAAATATCCGGGAATTGCAGAACATCATTGAAAGGGCCCTGATTGTCAGCAAGGGAAAAACCCTTACATTTCCCAACCTGAGCATGGAAGACACAAAACCTGAAACGGTCATCCATGAACCGGAAGCGCCACATTTTCGGACCATGGATGACATGACCATCCAGCATATCAAACAGGCACTGACCCTTTGCGGCGGACGTATCGACGGCAAAGACGGTGCTGCCCACACTCTTGGCATGAACCCTTCCACCTTGCGTGGACGGATGAGAAAATATGGCATCAGGACCATAAAAACGGTTCAGGTGAGGGATTGATAACATTTTTTTGAACATTGAACATACAACATCGAATGGTGAATGGGTTGCAGGATCACCATTTCCGCACGGGAAGAAAATATTCTTCAAATTCAATATTTAAAAATGGAGTCATCCTTCATTCGATGTTGGACGTTGGGCGTTGGATGTTCGATGTTCAAAGATTTTTCATTCGGACCGGATTTATGACAACCAGTATAATAAAAAATCACATTAAACACCCTTAGCAAAATCCTCAATGGTTCTGCCGCGCAATGCTTCGGCGATTTCGAACACGTAGTCGTAGATGTGAAGACCTTTTGACGCGGCGATGATTTCTCCGTTTTCCACGCCTATGGATTCGGCGCAGTACTGTTTCATCATTTCGATGGCGGCGAGGTTGGCCGGAAAACCTCCGTAGAGATCCCAGGATCTGAAATAGGGAAAGAAATGAAGTTTACCGTCCTGGATCCGGGTGTCGATGTGCCTCAGACACGGCGGATCAATGAGTGTCATGTCTGAGGGCTGACCCACCTGGAGGATCATCTGATTGTTACGATAGCCTTTGTTCTTGTATGTCCAGATCATCAGTTCCATCTGGTTCAGAAAATAACCCTCATCTGTTTTTACGAGAATTTTCCGATCAGCCCAGACATCGCTTTCCTGGATCAGGATTTCTGCCTGATTCCTGTACTCTTCGGGAAGATTTTTAACAGGAAAGCGGCAGATTCTCTGGCCGTAGGTGTAGGATTCCCCTTCTTTTTCCTCGCCCGTCATCAGATAGGGCAGGTAATCGTCCAGATAATCATCTGCCACAGGATTGGGAAAACCAAAGGCCGGACTGACCTGGGGTAGCAGGGGCACAACCGCAGGGTATTTGATATGAACGGTGATGTAATCAAACTCCAGCCTTTTCTGCCCCTCAAAAGATCCCCTGTCGATGGTGAATGAGCGCCCCTTTTCAACGCAGCGGTAAAGGGTCTGGAACCAGGCGTCGGAAAGGCTTGTGGCTTCGATGAATATAGGTTGCAACATGTTTTTTCTCCTGTGTGCCCTTTACAATGAAGACATGCGGCGTTTGATACCGCTCAATAATGATTTTTTCTTTTTAATATTAAACCGGCAATTAAATATGCCAATATGCTTTCAATTTCGATGGGTGGAGCCAAAGCTTAACCCACCGCTTTCGTTAGAAAAAATTAATTATTTTGTTGCCAGGTCAATATGGCAGAAGAGTCACCGTGTCCAGAATACCGTAAACAGCTCCCGAGTCAGAAAGGTTGCTCTTCATCAGTTCCACGGTGCAAACAGGAACGTTAATCCCATGAAAATTTGAGCCAATATTAACCCCTCTCAAATCCATGTCTCTGCACCTTCCAACAGTGATATGTGCCTTGAACCGCCTTTTTTCCGGTTCAAAGCCACATGAAACAACGGACTTTTCGACGACTGCCGCAAGATTCTCCAATTCGGAACAGGGATTGACTCCCACGGCCACCACACTTGCTTTAGATGCTGATGGAAGAAACAAAACCTGAGACAAGTTGATTGTAAACTCATGGATCTTTCCAACATGATGCACAAGGGCCGCGCTGAGGCAGATATACTTTTCTTTGTCAGCATCGCCTAAAAAACGAAAGGTCAGATGAATGTTTTCCCTGGGCAGCCACCTTACGTCTCTGGCCCAGATCTCTTGTCTCATTGTGCTCACAGAACGGGCAAGAGCGTCAAGGGCTTCGTCGTCAGGAACAAGGCCCACGAAAAGCCTGTTTGTTTGACCGCTAAACACTGCCCTTTGCAAAGCCTTAACCTTTATTCCGTTTTGCACGTTCAATAGCAATTTTAAGAGCCGCCGCATGGAGCTCCCCAGCAAAATGAACTGGGCTCTTACCGTACATCACGTCCCAGCCAGCCGGATTGGCTGAGCAGAAAAACTGAGTTCTTAAACCGATATGAATCGGGGCTTCATCGACGGAAATGCCAATGGTTTGAAGTCCTGCCTCCCATGTGGCTCCACAGGGTGATCCATGAACGACCGTGATGTCTGAAATCTTCCCATCGGCCAGCTCCACTTTATATTCAGGTGCACCAAACCGTTTTCCATATTCCCCGAGGTTTTTATGCGACGGTAGAGCACAGCAGACCCTTGGTGTTATGGCCCAGCCACCTGTGGTTTTTTTGTTGGACGCCACCACAGGAATATTTAATTTCTCACATAAGAGCCACAGATCGTTTGACAGATCAAGGTGTTTCAGATAATCGAGAACAAGATCGGCCTCAATGGTTTCCGGCAGATATTCTTTCCCATGTTCAATGAGTCCCGGCAAGGGTTCGTCAATGTCATACGTTTGTACGACGAACCGTCCTTGACCGAATTTCATAATGCCGCTTATTTTATTGAGCCCGCTCCCTTTTTGCTGAAAAACTAGAATTCTCTGGGGCTTTTTCTTAAATTGCTTGTCATCCATAGAATGAATCCTGAATAATTATGATTAAAATTACTATTTTTTAACTAATGAATTAAAAAACTCTTTTTTTTGACCCCGGTGGTCATGTATAGTGTTTCCATTAGAAATCGTATAGAAATAATTCTTCATGAAATCCGGCGTGTATCAAATCATAATTCAAAAAAAAATGAAAGAGCCATGGCATGAACCGCAGGACATTTATTCAAACGCTCTCAACAGGACTGATTGGCGCGTTTCTACCTTACAGCGCCCATGCTGCCATTAAAATATCCAAACAGGTACGTCGTGGTCCCAATATGGACGCACATATCAGGGATTATCTGGCAAAAATCGAACATTTCGATGAGCCTCATCCCAACGATCTGTATCTGGATCAGAAAAGGATGCCGTTGCTCAAATCAACGCTCAACCGCCTTTCAAGGGTTCAGAACACCGTGGGGCACGGATTCTTTGCCCTGATCAGTATCGACAAGGCTGTTCACACTGCAGCATCTCATCCGTCCATAGGGGCATTTACCCGTGAAGAGCTGGAGTTCCTTGAAATGTTGTTTTACAAAGACGGAGCACTATACGGTTTCCTTGGAGAAAAACCCCTGTACAAGTTCACCGATACTGTCCCAACCAAAGAAGCCATAAAAATTCCACACACAGGGAATTACCTGTTCAGAGGACGATCCGTTGAGGTTTACCAGACCATCAGAAATGTCATAGGCCCTGAACTGATCCTCACGTCGGGCATACGCAGTGTGACTAAGCAATTCATGCTGTTTCTCAACAAAGCGGACAAATGCAACGGAAATCTTTCCATGGCTTCCAGGTCCCTGGCTCCTCCAGGATACTCCTACCATGCTGTGGGTGATTTTGATGTGGGGCAGGTTGGCTTCGGTAAGGGTAATTTTTCGCGGCGTTTTACTGATACTCCTGTTTTCAAACAACTTGTGGAATCAGGCTTTGCCACACTCAGATACACAAGAACCAACAATTTAGGTGTCCGGTTCGAACCCTGGCACATCAAGGTGTCTTGAAATAGCACTGCTTTTGCTTCCTAATAATTCCGCAGGTCGTGTTTCCAAACTAAAAAAGGGCCTGAATTCGTTCAGGCCCTTTTAATTATTGGCTCCTACTTCATGTTCAATCTTGCCATGATGCATTCCCCAAGAGCGTGAACATCAATCTTAGTAAACCTCACAGCAAAACCATTCTTTTCTGTCCTCAAAACTATTCCTTCAGCGAAGATAAAAATAGGTGGATGACTTCCGGGATTGAAATCGATCTTCATATCCACATCCGTACCCGAAACAATCACTTCGTCCGTTTTGATAAACACCCCGTCAGAGCCCAGGTTATCCACTCCGGCTTTAAAACTCACGATATTGTTGGAATTTAATGGATCCCGGTACTTCACATGAGTTACCGTTTCAGGCCAGACTTTATTCCTAGTGTTTTTTCGCTTTTTTTTATGCATAAATCAAAAAAACCTTGCATGTCAGGGCCTGACGGCATGGACGAAACCGCAGTCACTTTTGTTTTTAAAAACTTGTTCGAATACGTCTTTTCTGTCCGGGTAAAAAACAGCGGCCCTGTCATTCCATGCCTCGGAGCTGGATCGCAATGTCCAGTACCATGAGGCACCGCTCGACGGGAAATAGGGTTTGCTGTTGTAAAGCATGGCGAGTTCTCCGGTGTCCGGTAGACGCCAGTCGCGGTAACCACCCATAGTCAGACTTCTGACGTAATCCCTGGCACTTTCGAAGTCCATGCAGCCATCATCAGAACCATAGGAATCCACCAGACACCAGACAAGGCCGGTGCGTGAATCGGTAACAGTTTTATCTGAATTGACGCGGAAACGTCCATTGGAGTCCCCAAGAGCCTTCGCCATCTGGCGTGCTTCTTCACCAAGCTTTTGCTCTCTTGCCTTACGATTTGATTCACTGGAACGGATACGCTCTCTTTCCTGCAAGACTCTGTCTCTTTCAGCCTGCACTTTTGCGTATCGTGCGTTATCTTCTCGTTCTCTCAGAATTTCTGCCATTCGCGCCTGGCCAAACCTTTCTTCCTTTTTCAAATCACGCATCAGGGATTCGGCTTCGCGTTTGAACATGCCGGGAGCATCCCTGTCCATGTAATCTTTCAACTCTCTAATCCGCTGGTAGACTTCGATCTGGGAATTTCGGCAATAAGAAGATGTCTCTTCCCATTTGGCCTGAAGCTCGATTTTCTGGTTAAAAATGGCGATCTGTTCACGAATTTCATTTTTCACTGATGAATCGACATTCGTACCAAGATAATCGATAAGCATTTTCTTTGCATTGTCATAGCTCATTGCAGTGGCCCTGGATTTCATTTTTTGGAGCTCCAGGCGATCCAGCATCTTTTTACGGCTCTCGGCAACGGATTGAGCCCGAGGGTCATCAGAAAAATCTCTGATAAATGCATCGCACAACCGGATACAGGATTCCCATCGGCCCTGCCTGGAGCAGTCCATGGATGCCTCGGTCAATTCTGCGAAGGAATCGTCGGAAAGAGCAGCGACAAGATTTTGAACAACCTGTTTGTTTTTGGAATCAGGATAGGTTGCCATGAATTTTTTATAAGCATTCATGCGATCACGCCGACTCAGTTTTTCCATAACAGCCATTTTCTTGAATTCATAGGCTTCAAGGCTTTTTGGAATTTCGATAAGCTTTATGTTAATATAGTCCTCTAAAAACGAGCCCCATCTTTCCTTCAAAAAACCTTCATAATACCCCATGGCTTTTTCTTTGTATTGATCGTCCAGAGACAACGCGCTTATGCTGTTTTCCACCTTGATAAGATCGTTGATATCATTCATCTTGGATATGGCGTCACCAATATACCGGTTGCTGTCATCCTGAGAGTTGATATAGGCTTCGAGAACCTTCTTCATGGTTACCAGGTCTTTTTGAGATTTCACCTGGTCAATAATCCGGTTGTAGCTTGATTTACCTAAAAAAACACCGTACAGATGGAGGCTGCCGAATATGACTGCGGCGGCTATGGCAATGGCTAAACCCATTCGCCGAATTCTGGTAGCCATGGAATAAGCTGGCTTAACGGACCGCAGCTCTTCGTCTTCAAAAAAAGCCGCGTCCGTATCAGTCTTATCGACCCCGCCCTCTTCTCCTGATTCTCCGTCAACCGGAATCACATCACCAGGCAGCTCAGGCGGCATTAAAGGAGATTCTTGATGCCTGTCAGCCAATTTCAACGGTTTTTCTGTTCTCTCTGAATCATCTATCTGGAGTGGCTCTACCGGTGGTTTATTGTCACTAACCACAAACTGGGAGGAAATCTGATCATCTTTACTCAGATAGGTATCAGGATCAAACTCGATATCCAACTCTTTTTGAGGCTCCGCATCTTCCACAACACCCATTTGGGCGTTTTTTTCGTCTTTCCGTCTGAGCCCTTCCATGAGGATGCTCATCAGAGGGACTTTGATATTCTGATTGGGAATGGGCGCATTATCGATGATGATTACGGTCTTGTTCCAGCTCAGGATTTCATAAGCGGCTTCCACATTGGCCAGATGGCCGGTTTCAGCGGCAACCAGCGCCCCGTCTTTCATGTAGAGATAACCGATGTCGTCATTTGAATAAATCTTCAGCGTGCAGGTGGTTTTGTCCATGTGGACAATCTGAAGAAAAGAACCCAACGAAATTCCCTGAATCTGGCCGCCAACTTCAATATCCATGTTTACGACAATCCTTTCACAAAGGCCTCAATTATTTTAAAACAGCCTTCCAGCACGGATGACACGTTGAACGAATCCAGAATGAGTAATTCCGAAATTCATCAAAACACTATCACCGTATGATGTGGCGATTCATTTTTTCCAACTTTTTACCACTTGGATTCAAGATTAAAATGAAATCCATTAATCCATATTATTTGCGTCTTTTTTTACTGTTAAAATAAACTATCAAAGCAATGTGTTAGTGTCAATTGTTAGTTCAAAGCATAACTACCGCTTTTTTACTTCTCCTATTACTTTCAGGGTATGATGCCAATGTACTTTTCCTGATGAATATCGCTACAAAATTTTATCGAGAAAGGCCTTGGCCCGCTCATTTTCAGTATGACTGAAAAAATGGTCCGGGGTTCCCTGCTCAACAATTTTTCCTGAATCCATGAAGATGACCCTGTCAGCCACTTCACGGGCGAACCCCATTTCATGGGTCACGACGATCATGGTGATCCCTTCTCGCGCCAGTTTTTTCATAACGGCAAGTACTTCACCGGTCATTTCAGGATCGAGCGCTGAGGTGGGCTCATCAAACAGAAGAATTTTCGGTTTCATGGCAAGAGCCCTGGCAATGGCAACACGCTGCTGCTGACCGCCGGACAACTTGCCCGGGTATTCGTTGACTTTTTCGAGCATGTCTACTTTTTTAAGTAATTCTGTAGAAATAACCGTGGCTTCCTCAATGGATCGCTTGCGAACGATCAACTGGGCCAGGTTTAAGTTTTCCATCACGGTCTTGTGAGGGAAGAGGTTAAACGACTGGAACACCATGCCCACCTCTTCACGGAGTTTATTAAGGTCCGCATGGGGGTCACTCAGATCAATGCCATCCACGACAATTCGTCCTACGTCCACACGTTCAAGAAGATTGATAAATCGCAGAAGGGTGCTTTTCCCCGAACCGCTGGGGCCGATAATCACCAGTTTCTCTCCGTCAAAAACATCCAGAGAGACCTCGGAAATAGCTTTGAAGCTGCCGAAGTATTTGCTTACACCCTCAATTTTAACAAGCACCTGATCAGTCAACATTGATTTTTTCCTCCATGATGCCCACAAGTTTGGACAGAACAAGGGTGATGATCAGATAGACAAGGGCCACCATGGTATAGGCTTCAAAGTAATTGAAACTTTCCGATGCATATTCTCTTCCCCGCCTCAACAGGTCGGATACGGCAAGGATTGAAACCAGTGATGAATCTTTTAGAAGAGCCACAAATTCATTACCCACAGGGGGCAATATGGTTTTTATGGCCTGGGGCAGGATCACATGCCGCATTGTTTGATAGGGAGTCATGCCGAGGGATCGCGCCGCTTCAGTCTGTCCGTTGGGAACGGCTTCGATGCCCGCCCTGAAGATCTCAGCTATGTAGGCTCCGTAGCAGATGGACATGGCAATAACTGCACAGGTGATATCCGTGAGCTGAACAAGCCTTCCCAGAGCGTAGTAAATATAAAAAAGCTGAACTAGAAGGGGAATACCTCGGATCACTTCCACATACAGGGACGCAATTCCGTTAATTATCCTGTTTTTGGATATTCGTCCCAGGCCAGCGATAAGTCCGATGATCACAGACAGAACGATGGCCATGATGGTCACCTGGAAGGTGATGTAAATCCCATCGTGAACAAAGAACAGAATCTTCTTGTAAGGGTCCGGTTTGAAAATAACAAGCCACGCCACGCAAACAATGGCACCCACAATCGCAACACGCCACGCTGTGAACAATCCACTGTCGCTCTTTCTGGGTATGGCACCGCCTTCGGACACGTCGATACGCGCCGGTTTATTGCTTTTTATTTCAGGCATGAAATGACCTTCCTGTAAACTTCAGGATTCCCCCCCCAAAGGGTCTTTAAACGAAATCATAGGAGAACCTGGCAGGCCTCCAAAGAAAAGCTTTACTTTATAGCCGCGAGGGCGGGTTTGGAACCCGCCTCTACGCAGCATGATGGACAAACTATTTCAGCCACTTGGCTTCGATTTTTTTATCGATGCCTTTGGCTTTCACAGCCTTGATCCCTTTGTTGATCAGGTCAACAAGCTGCTTGTTACCTTTTTTTACGGCAATTCCGTAAACTTCTTCGGTAAAGGGCTTCCCGGCGATCTTGAACTTGCCCTTGTACTCAGCTTTCTGAAGGGCGTAATTGGCTGCAATGGGCGTATCACACACGATGCCGCTGACGCGTCCAGCAGCCATGTCTTCAAAGGCAAGGCCGAGTTCATCATAGGATTTCATTGTAACGCCTTTCGCCTTATTGATTTCAAACGCGCCGGTCGTTCCGATCTGAGCCCCCACTTTTTTGCCTTTCATTTCGGCAAGAACTTTGACCTTTGCCGCTTTGGGCACTACAAGTACCTGACCTGCGTTGATGTAGGGGTCTGAAAAATCGAGGGTTTCCTTGCGTTTATCGTTAATGGTCACCGAAGAAATAACGGCATCGTACTTCCCCGCAGCAAGACCTGCAAAAATTCCGTCCCATGCCGTATTCTGGATGATGACCTTGAAGCCAGCTTCTTTGGCAACGGCGTTCATGTAGTCCACATCAAAACCCACCAGGTGCTTGTTTGAATCGATCATCTCCATGGGAGGCCATGTGGCATCTGAGGCAACGGTGACAATAACTTCTTTTTCAACAGCACCTGCAACAACGGGTCCGAGCACAAGGCAGGCACAAACAATACATCTTACAAGTGTCTTAAAATATTTCATCTTTTTCTCCTTTGTTAGATTGAAACCAGGAACGAATCATGGACCATCCTTCAATTTATTGTCAAACAAAAAAATGGGTTTTTTATTTGAGTTCGACTTGATCACCGTGTATAGTTGCCGCCTGTTCATCGAATGTTTGTCATGTCAGATTGAGGTTTTGCCTTAATCCGAGGAAAACACCCTTCCTGAACAGATGCGCTTTTGGACGTTTTATTCTTTTCTGTTGTTCATGATTTTCAACGTTCGCCTTGTGCCCTCACGGGATTCCCCGTGTGAACCATGGTCTTTAGCGGGTTAAACATGTATAACACATTGCATTTATGGTTGAAATGATTTTATCCTCCTTACGCTCAAAAAAAATTTTTGCAGGAGCGCTTCTCATTGCCGCAACATTTTTCTGGGGAGTGACCTTTGTCACAGTGAAAGACGCCATAACCAAAGCCCCTGTTTTCGTTTTTCTGGCCCAGCGGTTTTCCATCGCGTTTCTTCTTCTCCTGCTGCCGTTGCCTTTTACCCGAAGACGGTTGACACGGCATTCGCTGGTTGGTGGGTTGGTTCTCGGTGTTCTTCTTTTCGGTGGATTCGCATTCCAGACCCTTTCACTTCGCTACACGTCAGCGTCCAACACGGCCTTCCTGACCGGGCTCAACGTGGTTCTAGTTCCCCTGGTTTCGACGTTTTTTTTTAAAAAAAGTTTACGTTTCACCGTTGCAGTTTCCGCTCTCCTTGCCTTTTCCGGACTTTATCTTCTTTGCGCCGGTTCAGATATGAGCTTCAACACCGGGGACGTTCTGGGTTTCATCTGCGCCATTTTCATCGCTGTCCACATCATTTACACCGGTCATTACGCCGGAGTCTGCGACACTTACTGGCTGACAACCATCCAGATTGGAATGATCGGTCTTCTGAGTTTTGCGTCTTCCGCCTTCACGGGTGATCCGGTTCTCGTCTACTATCCAGGCATCCTGAAAGCTCTGGTTCTCTGCGTACTCTTCGCAACCATCTTCGCATTTCTCGTTCAGACCACCATGCAGCGTTACATCACCGCATCGACCACTGCCGTCATATTCTGCATGGAGCCCGTTTTCGCAGCCATAACCGCCTATGTGATCAGCGGAGAACGTTTGGGAATTAAAGGCGTCATCGGCGCCCTTCTTATCCTTTCCGGCATGATTATTTCTGGAATTCCTTCCGGCTCAAAAGGCCAGACTCAACCAGATTCCGCTGAGTGATCCTCCTGCAACAAGGTATTTAAATTAAGATTTGTGTCTTTTTTATTGCCAGGTTATTATTGAGGCCACTAAAATGTGCTTTCAACTGGTAAACAAAGGATATGTTCGTCATTCCGATGAAAGGACCGAATATGAATGGTTCAACAAAATTTAAGTCCATGGCCTGGCTGTTAAGAGGGATCAGCAGCATTCCGGGAGAGTTGAAACTTGCAGATGGACGTCTATCTTTTAAAGCCTTTGGGTTTGGAACGTTCTGGAGATTTCAACTGGACAGACTTGAACTGGATACGGGTCAGCCCAGTCTCTCGGAACGACTGGACAACGGAGAAACAGCGCTGGTTTTTCATCTTCCTTTAAGTGCCGTGGATGTCCGATTTCCATGGTATTACTTTTCCGGTGGCCTCGTCATCATTGCTGAAGGTATCAAATATAAATTCAGCTTTGGACGACCCGCCAACACAAGCACCACTGCGCTGAACAAGAATGTTTTACAGGCCATGAATGATCTGCGTGAGGCAGGCAACATGCGTCAGACAGGAAAAGCCTGGCGAAAAGCAATGGGACGATAATAACCGTTAAAAAATTTGAATTTCCCGCTTGAGAGCCATGGGATTACGTGATAGCATTGCTGCCTCTACAATGAATATAAACGGGTATCGATAAAAAAAGGCGTAAGCTCCCAATAAAACAGACGGGTGTTCGTTACGGTACCCTAAAGAAATATCATCGCAAAACGATGAGAAAAACCGGGATGAGCCACCATGAAAAACACAGAAGAAAATAGTGGAACGGAAGAACATCGCAGAAACCCAAGAATAGAAACGTCTAACCTTGTGGATTACACATTGTTTGACAGTAATGGAAAGGCATTGGCCAAGGGAAAGGGGCGGACCATCAACCTGAGTCAAAACGGGATACTCCTTAAAACGCCAAATCCCTTAAAAGGTGTGTTCGTCCTGCTGATGGCTATTGATTTGAGCGGCAACATGGTCAAGGTGGAAGGCCGCCTTGTTTATTCCACCATGGACGAAGTGACGGGTCACTACAAGTCGGGTATCGAATTCACGGGCCCCAAAGCCAAACAGGTGGATGCCATCGTAGCTTTTGTAAAAGCGTACCAGCGAACCAAACACAGATCTAAAGAAGAATTGTGATTTTTATTCGGGCGGGTTTGGATTTCGTTCGAAGAAATAGCGATTAAGACGACTGACCAGTCCAAATGCTGCTGACTTAAGCTATGCCCCATACGTTCAATTTGCATCGCGCAACTGCCCCTCGTTCCGGGGAGAATCCCCTGAACAAGGGCACACGAGGGCATAGCCGTCAGGCTAAAGGCAAAAATCAGTTTTTTTGCCCCAACGGGGCTGCGGCATAAAGCCCAGGGTTGCGGCGAAAGCCGCTACCCTGGGACATTTCCGATGATGATTTCCAACCCCAAAGGGGTTGCGTAACATTCCCATGAATCGCCCATATCCAGATGCAACCCCTTTGGGGTTGGGGTGGTTCACCGGCGATCCCAGGGTAGCGGCGTTGCCGCAACCCTGGGCTATGATACGGAATCCCGTTGGGATTCGATGCGGATTGTATTATTTAAAGCCTTAGCCTGACGGCTCTGCACACGAGGGCACCTGAACCTCGGGAGGCTCCGCCCCCCTGATCATAAAAGAGCTATACCTAATCCTTTCCTGATAATTCTTTCAAAATCAGCGTCTTCACGCCTTCAAACGCCCCGAAATGAGGCGTCATCTTGAATGTCACACCGGAATACTTTTGTTCAGCTGCCTTCACCAGTTCAGGAATATCCGACATCACATGGCTGCCGGCGGCTATGAAATAGGGAAGCACCGTAATATGTGTGGCCCCCATTCCAACAAGAATCTCGATCTGATCTTCGGCAGACGGTTTGCTGAACTGATTAAAGGCGCAGAGAACCTTATCGAATCCACTATTCCCTGTCTTGTCAAGATCTTCCGCAATCCTTTGAACCTCCTCGTTTGATTCCTTTTTCCGGCTTCCATGGGCCAATATCAACAATACTTTCATAACGTCTCCAATATTGATGCGCTCGTAAAAAGTCTGAAGATGGCTATGAAAAAGGCCTATAACAAGGCATATAATTTGGCCGATACTGGTCGGCCAAACTCTATAACGACGCATATGGGACTTCTTATGATGCCATCAATATTCTATCAGAAAGCCTTTGAAAGGCCGGTCAGGTCCATAATTTCCGCAAAGGATTTAAGAACGACTTCGGTGTCCACGTTGCTTCCTTCTATGGTCACTGATGTTTTTTCGCCCACCTGGAGGGTAAGGGTGCCGCTCTTGTCATTGGGCTCAAACTGCAAAGTACCGGTAAACCCTTTGATTCGAACGCTTTTACTGCCACCGTCTCCCTGGGACACTCCGGCGAACATAGCACCGAAACTGGCAAGGCTTCCCAGCTTACCCGTAACACCACCTGTGGCAATAGTGACTTTTACGCTTGCTTCATTGGGCCCACTGTACTGGCCTTCGGCCCCGGCGTTACCCACAACCATTGCACCCTGGCCCATGCCCTGGGAATTTTTGCTGTCAAGCTTGAAGCCTTTGGGAGGGGCTGGGATGAATTTCAGCATTCCGGTGGCCGTAACCTCATTCAGCTTGGAAAGAGCGTAGTTGATTTCTTCAATCGCCTTGGCCGTGTCGCCCTCTTTGATCAGAGTCTGAGCTGTTTGAAGACTTGAAATGGCTTCTTTGCTTGGGTCTTCGGCCCATACGTGAACAGCAAAGAGACAAACCACTAAAACTCCTGCGAAAACCTTTTTCATGAATCCCCCATTGAAATGATCATAAAAGAAAACAGGGCATATTGCCCATGAGTCAACTTAAAAATACGCCTGACGCCGTGCCTGAAAACTCTTTCGTAGGGGCGGGTTCCAAACCCGTCCATGATCGTTGTTGCAACGCACAACCGGGCAGGTTTGGAACCTGCCCCTACAACCTGAGTAACACTTGGAATATACGCCGGATGTCTGCATTGCATCAAGTTTCTTTTTTCAAAACAGTAACAGCTATTTACTCGTTTTCCGTTTCTTTTTCGTGCTCATAAGCTGTTCATGAGCCTCTATAAGAGCCATCACGTTATCACCCGTGCCCTGATAAACGATGGTTTCTTCATAGTCGTTTTTCGTCACGTCCAGTCGCTCCACAGGTTTCTCGAGAAACCGCTCAATGGCCTCAAGACTGGGTAGTTCGACGGAACTGCAAAATGAAAGAGCCACTCCTTTTCGCGTACCACGCCCTGTTCTGCCAACCCGGTGGACGTAGTTTTCCGGGTCTGTGGGCAGGTCGTAGTTGATCACGGCGTTCACATCAGGTATGTCGATTCCTCTGGCGCTCACATCGGTGGCGATAAGAACCCGGCACTCCCCATGTCTGAAAGCGCTCATGCCGCCGGTCCGATCTTTCTGGTCTTTACCACCGTGAATGGTGACTGTCTGAATCCCCGCACGTTCCATGGCCTTGGCCGCCCGCTCTGCCCGAACTTTGGTCCTGACAAACACCATGATTTTACTCTCGGGATGATCGTTGATATAGCGTTCCAGAAAAAACCGTTTATCGTCCATTTCCACCATCATTACAGCATGTGATACATTTCTGGACACCCGGTCTTCAGGAGATATCTGAATTCTTATCGCGGAGCTTTTCACCTGGGAAAAGGCCAGCTTCTTGATGTCCTTGTCAATGGTGGCGGAAAAAAACAGGGTCTGATGCTGGCGTGTGATCTTTTTCTTTACGGATTTGATATCGTCAATAAAACCCATGTCCAGCATACGATCTGCCCCGTCGAGAACCAGGGTGGCGATACGGTCGATCCGGATAAAACCCTGACTGATCAGGTCGAACATCCGTCCAGGGGTGGCCACCAGAATATCGATACCGTCCTGAAGCTTCTGAATCTGGGTGTCCTGTTCCACACCGCCCACAAGGGCAAAGGTTTTGACCCGGGTATGCCGCTCGATGCGGTTGAACACATCACCGATCTGCATGGCCAGTTCCCGAGTTGGAGCCATGACCAGGCACTTGATTCCCTGTGACCGTTTACTTGATTTCTCACCGTGGATTTTTGCAATAATGGGAATGGCGAAAGCGGCTGTTTTTCCCGTGCCTGTCTGGGCAACAGCCAGAACATCCTCACCGTTGAGAATGGAGGGAATGGCTTTAAACTGAATATCCGTCGGCTTTTTGAAGCCTAAGCGCTCCAGGTTTTTTTTGATCTCTTCCGAAATAGGGTACTTGTCGAACTTCATCTGTATCTTCATCCTTTCATATTTGAACCACAAATCTAACGTTCAACGGGGATAAAAGCAACTGATAAAGAAGGGTCAAGGAGGGCAAACACATGGGGGAGGTTCCAAATAGGTGTCAATGGATACTCGTGATGGGTTACGCTGCACTTCACCCATCCTACAATTTACATGGTGTTCTCCGCTTATCATCCCGGGCTGGGCTTTTTCCAAACCGGAACCCATGTCGAAACTCTACTCGTATCGTAGGGGCGGGTTCCAAACCCGCCCGGAGTCGCATTGATGATCCGTTTGCCAGGGCAGGCTCAAAACCCACCCCTGCATCACGTCAGGCTTGTTCCGTTTCAAAAATTGTTTTCATTTCAAGAAAAGCCAACAGGGTCTGCTTTTGCTCACGGGATAACCGTCCGAAGCGCCCCCTGTGGTATCTGACCTCCACGGAACTAAACGGATCTGCCAGATCACCCCCCTTATCACTGATCGAAATAAAAGGAAAATCGCCGAGTGTTTCGTGGTTATCGCTGATCTGGATCATCGTTTCGACTTCGATGATCGACCGATCCCTGTGCTTGATATACGTGAAGGCCAATCCGGTGCGGCTTATGTTTACAATATGCCCCATCCTTCCGAAATCAGGGCCGATGGCTGCGTATGCCGGGCCTTCAACAGCGTAGCGTTCAAATTTCCGCCGTTCCTGCTTGATTTCCGTAAGCACCATACAAAGTCCCTCGGCTGAATCCCTGATCTTCTCTTTTTCCGGTAACACATACAACCTTGATGCTCCATTTTTGATCATAGGTTTCCCTTTTATCAACTTTATCTATAAAAATACCGTTACCGTTAATTTGAATTGAAATGAATGACAAAGAGATTTGGCGGCTCTATGGTAACTATCAAGGTTTTGGCTCCCCACCAATATCCTGGCTGTGACAATCACATATTTCAATTCAAGAATCAATAAAAAACAGAACTCTATTCCTTATCATGTGTATAATTTGACAAGAAATCTTACCGTTCAGGAATCACAGTCCAGCATAACGGACACCATGATGGGTGAGTTCGCTTATGCGATGATAAACCCGTTCTTTTCTGAAAAATTATTCCAGGACGTTGCATTCCAAAACCGATGGCGCTATAATCGCCGCCTTATTGTTTATCATAAAAGGACGACTATATTCATGACCACCCTGAACATCATGGCCATTGCCGTTGCACTTGCCATGGACGCCTTCGCCGTGTCCATAGCCACTGGGATCACCCTGAAAAAAGTCAGCGCCCGTCAGACATTCCGTCTCGCCTGGCATTTCGGGTTATTCCAAGCCATGATGCCCCTCATAGGCTGGTTTTCCGGAGTACATCTCCTTTCTTATATCGAACACTATGACCATTGGATCGCATTCACACTGCTTCTGCTTGTAGGGGGAAAAATGCTGATCGAGGCGTTTCATGACGACGAGGATGAAGACAATCCCAAAGATCCAACCCGCTCAGTCAGCCTTGTGGTTCTTTCCTTAGCCACCAGCATCGACGCCCTTGCCATCGGGTTCACCCTTTCCGTTCTTCATGTACCTATCGCGTATCCTGCCGTGATCATCGGCCTCATCGCAGCTGCATTCACGGCTTTCGGCATGCACATGGGGGCAAGACTCGGCTCCATGTCAAGGATCAGCCGTTACGCTGAAATCCTGGGCGGCCTTGTCCTTATCGCCATAGGCATTAAAATTCTCCACGAACACGGCGTCCTTTCATAGCATCTGCAATGCAGCAGCACTGAACATCTTTCATAAAACGGCTACCCATACAAACGATGGGTTACGCTTTGGCTCCACCACCCATCCTACACACTAAATCCTGTAGGATGGATGAAGCCCAAGCGTAACCCATCGGAATTGGCAGAATATTGGCATATTCAATTGCCGGTTTAATATCCAGATTTTCTGGCTGATACTTAATCTGTAGGGGCGGGTTCCAAACCCGCCTGATGATTGCGACATGATGAATACGAATCGAGGTCTGTCTCCAGCCCCTTTGGTCTGTTACCTTTATATATGTGAAAAAAACATCGTACGTTTCACACATCAGGTTTCATGTGGATGGAAAACGAATCTGATATACCTTATATATAAGAGATCAACCAGTCATAGGGGTAAAACAGTGCATCGGGTCTTATCGTATTGCAGACCATGACACGAGAGCTGTCGCATTTTAAATGATTGGCATTAGAATACAGCAATACACAATCCAGTTCCTAACAAGCGACTCTCTTCAACGATGCGAAATGTAATTTTAAATAATTTTTGAATATAAAGATTTTTTAATACTATTCATTATTCGACCCCTCGAATAATGAATATTCTTTTAGCAATTGATATGCCACAAACAAATAACAGGCATGAATCGATATATCTTACTGTTTTATATACTTTATATAACATATGCACAATTTCATTATCAGACGACTTGTGAAATTCATATCACGATATAGTATGTAATTTATGTATTAAAATATGAATTATTCTGGATATTAACTACATCAAGTGGTCGGGCTCGCGCCCGACAATCATGTCGGGCGAAAGCCCGCCCTACGGTCCATAGACGTCAGGCTAAGGTTGTAAATGATACAATCCGCATCGAATCCCAACGGGATTCCGTATCATAGCCCAGGGTTGCGGCAACGCCGCTACCCTGGGATTACCGGCGAGCAACCCCAACCCCAACGGGGTTGCGTCCAGATGTTGGCAATTCATGGGAATGTTACGCAACCCCCCGTTGGGGTTGAATATCATAATCGGAAATGCCCCAGGGTAGCGGCTTTCGCCGCAACCCTGGGCTTTATGCCGCAGCCCCGTTGGGGCAAAAAACTGATGGGTTACGCCTCACTTCACCCATCCTACACATTCGCAGATGGAGTAGGATGGGTGGAGCGTGAGCGCAATCCATCGGGTTGGTAGCATACTTCATTTGGTTTTGTAAGGATCAACGCATTCATGTTGCCTATAATATCCCATCGCATTCATCACAAAAAAAGGGACCTAACGACCGCCTAAATCAAGCCCTGTTTTTTCAACAAACCAGAATTTGGACTTACAACCTAGTTTTTAAACCGGAACTATGTTTACATAATTTCTTTAATTTCGCGAGTTTCCGCAAATTTTTGAGTGTTCCCCATGATCCTAACCAACGGATAATATTATTTTTACCGGTCGTTAGACTGTCTACGGTTAAAAACCACATTTGTCAGGATATGTAAACAGCGTTCACAACGATTAATATCAATGTTCTGTAAATGATTTTTTTATGATCGTATAATTAAAAAATTAAAATAATCGCAAATTTTTGTTTGACAAATCAAAACGCCAACGGGTATACAAACATCATTCGACCCAACTATGATCGTACAGCGAAATTAATCGAGTACGTCTTAGAGAACAATGTTAACGTTTGTCACTGTGGCCGTTTTTCCTGAAACTCCATTACGATAAACCAAATAAAAACATTCTTCTCTAAATTTAAAGAGCAACGCCACCAGCCAACCGACATATCCAAGGTAGGCCAGAACGTTTCTTTTAAAAACATAGTGGGGAATTAACGAAAGCATTGAACAGCAGATTTTTTTCGACGGAGTTACCCGTCGTTAGAACGTGCCGGAAGAAATGACACGTTATGAATAACAACTGGAATGTGGGGACATTTCTTATCAGGAAAGGAGGCTTAACCGAAAAAAACAAACGCGAATGTTGATAATGATACAACGTGTTTAAAAACAATTTGCCTTACGCGGGGTGCGTAAGCAAAAAACGCCAAAGAAAAGACCAAACCCGGAGTAATTCGGGGACGGAAAGCCAACGAGTCCATTATATAATAAGGGATGGTCGGGTTACCTCTGGTAAATTTACAATTAATTTTATAAATTTACTACTGGAGAAGAAAAATGAAAAAATTAGCTCTCAGCGCAATCCTTGGTGCATCACTCATGATCACATCTTCCGCTTTTGCTCTTACCTCAATGTCAGATTCCAACATGAAAGCCGCCACCGGTCAGGCTGGTGTTAGCATTGCCATCGACAACGTGAAAATTGAATCATACACCGGTTCAACATCATACACGGATACAGACGGATCAGCTGGTGTTGCAGCAGATGCAGCATCTATCGTAATCAGCGACAAACACACCATCAAAAACTATCTTGCAATGACAAGTGCAGCTGATTATGTTACAGATTTTAACGCTGCATCAGGCACTACTCTTGGTGCTGCTGCTAACTGGGTAAAAGCTGCTGCTCTTTCCATTGACGTAGGAAGCTGCACAGTTCTTGAAGCTGGTAATGACAATAATGGTCAGGTTGCTCTTACAAACTTGGCCGCTGCTGTTGCTGGTGGTGGTATGACTCAAACTGCTGCTGAAGCAGCAGTTGTAGCTGCTGGTATGGCTCCTAATACAGCCACCGCCACCGCACTACTTGCAAACCCCGCTCTGTTTCTTACTGACGTAGCTGGTGTTGTCATCGGTCTTCCTACCCTTCTTATCAGCACAACAGCTGACACTTACACCGTTGGCGTAGCCAAAACTGGCGCTGCAAACAATGGCGACGCTTACATTCAGATCTCCAAAGGCGCAAGCGTCATGGCTATTCTTGGTGGAACAATTGAAATTGCAGCGCACTAATCTGTGAGCTTAGCAGTTCAAAATTGTGATTGATTCATGTAAGCCCCTTCCTAAAACCACCGTTTCCGGAAGGGGCTTTTTGCTTAAAAGGCCAGATTCATTCGGCTAAGCAATATCTGAACAAAAAGCCAAAACCGGAGTAATCCGGTGACGGAAAGCTTCGAGTCCAACTCCAACTGGACAGTCGGGCCGCCTCAGTCAGAGAGATAAAAAGAACGAAATATAAACGCGTGAGGGCGTCCGGCATGAAAAAATTGACGATTTTAATTAACATTCTTTTTCTGGCCACAAGTTTAACCTGCTCTTCCGTATATGCTTTGGAAACACTGTCAGCAGCACAGATGAAAAACGCCGTGGCCCAGGCTGGCGTGGATATTGCCATCACAGACGCAGTGACAGAAATTCACGAGAACCACATCACATTTTCAAGCCCCGATCAAGACGAAACAACATGCTATCTGACCTTGAATAACCTTCACCTTATCTCGTCCCTTAACACAGGCAAAAGCGATGAAAACGACAACGGATTCTTAAACCACCTCAGCCTTGATGTGGGGATCAATCCTGCCACAAACCAGGTGATGCTTTTCGCAGATAGTCCTGATCTCAGTATCGTTACGGATTTAACCGTAGACAATATCGACTTTTGCGGTGAAAACATTGGAAAGATTAACGTAAACGATTTCACCCTGTCTTCGTTCCATCTTTATGCTGGGCCCCATGTGAATCAAACGGGTATTGATTTTGAAACGGGACAGCGGACAACCATAGAGACTATGACCTATCAGTACGGGAACACCGAAGATCTTTCCTTAATATTATCGGGTGTTTGCTTAGCCTCTTCATTCAATGGCACAACAGCCATCGGTGAGTTCAAGGTGGGTGACCTTTCAAGCGGAAAACAGGCCAGTATCAATATTAACTATGACATTTCAGAGAACAGGTCTTTTCTGGCCCTCAATCTTCCCATGGAGGGTTCGTTACATATTGAAAACATCACGTTCGGCGGAAACGATCTCGGTGCTTTGACTCTTGACGGTATTCATGCTGAAAAACTTTATATCGAACTTCCAGGCCGGGGTCTGGGAAGACCCTGAACCTTATATAACATGTCAGTTAGTTAACGAAATACATCGTGGAGACACATTATGATCCGTGACAAAAACCATAAGAAAATAGCAAAAATGATAGCGAGCTCTTGGCTGCGCTGTATTTTTTTGCTGCTTCTCTCCTTGGTTTTGAACACATCCTTCACGGCGATTTCCCATGCAGAGCTGAAAGCCATGACCCAGGGTGAGCTGAAAACGGCCACTGCCCAGGCTGGATTTACTGATTTTAACCTGAACAGCAACACGGCACGTCTTTTTATCGATATCCATATTGAAACTGTCGCCGTCATTGATCGCTTCACAGCGGGTAACTACAGCGGAGGATCAGATCAAATCTGGAGTGACGTTGCTCTGGGTACGACCAGCAATCCTCTCATCATCGACGGCCTTGTGTTCATGGCGGATTTTGAAGAAGGGAGTCTTGGAACAAATCCCACACTCGAACGTGTGGTTATCGGCTCTAACAGACTCCAAGGCTCAATCAGCGCCCTTATATCCAATTTTACCGGGATTTACAGTTCCGCGTTGACCAGCGGTGGAAGCCCTGATACGATTCTCAGTCGCCATGATTTAACAGGAAACGATGGAAATGAAAAAACCACATTTAACTTTGATTCAAGCGGAAGCATAACAGGTGATCAAGGCCTGTTCTTCATCCTGAATATTGATAGTAACAACTTTGGCGTCCAGGTGGTAGCCGGTTACAATGAGAAGAACATACCAAGCAGCTCTACCGTATCACCAACACCCTGGTGGGATTCCCCCTGATGGAATTGAGGTTTGAACGTTATGCACATTGCCATTGCTTTCATGATATTTGCAGGACTTTTTGCCGGTTTTCATCCGCTTGCTGTACCTCCACAGTCGGAAATCAACTTGATTTGTGGAACCAATGAAGCTTTTCGAATACGCAACGAAGTAAGCCCCCTTTCTGAATCTATCCACGCATGCATACTGAAACAGAACTACGATTATAGCTGCGGGTCAGCCGCCCTGGGGACACTCCTCAACTACTATCTCGGTGAAAATTTAACTGAAAAGCAGATCATTCAAGGTCTGATGGAATACGGAGATAAGGAACAGATTAAGAAGCTCAGGGCTTTCTCCCTTTGGGACATGCAGAAATTTGTGGATGTTCTGGGTTACAAATCAGGGGGCTACAACGCTGAGTTATCTGACCTGAAAAACCCTGATCTCTGGCCTTGTATCGTTCCCATTGAGCTGTTTGGATACAGACATTTCGTGGTCCTCAAGGGAATTCATAAAGGTCATGTGTTTGTGGCCGATCCCTGGAAAGGCAACAGCAGCTACACAGTAGATCAGTTTTTGACGATGTGGTACAACAGCATCATTTTCAGAATCGAGCCTAAGTACAGCAGAGCTTTGACATGCCTCAGACTAACTGAAAAAGACTTGCGCTTTATCAATAAGGATATGGAAAAAACACTGATGTTTGATTTTGACAAACCCTTTGATCTTCCCCGCGAGTGGGAAGCCGATTTTCATAATAAATTTTCAAAGGATAAGCGTTACAAGCCATGATACGATTGTTTTAAATATTCTATAATAAAATCGATAGCTGGGGTTTGCTAATACTTTACCCATCTAATATATGTGCAAATAAATTGTAATAATACCATTCTGAACTTCATCGGAAGCCGGAGGAAAATGCAGGTGATAAGGACCTTGATAAAATACGTAATCGTCATAACGGCACTATGCTTAACGGTGACGGCGTTTGCCGAAGACGCTCCTATTGCGAATTCTCCTTCGCCAGACCCGGCACCCGTGACTGCCGAACCAGCGGATCAGGTATCCGTGAAGCCCGAACCTTCAAAACCCATGAGTGATGTTGACCTCCTGAAAGAGCAGATCAATCGACTTGAAGGCAAACTCACGAAAATGGAAGAAGAAAACGATATCAGACGAAGACTTGAAACAACAGAGGAAGAAAAAAGCACGACGGACGAAGCGATTCTTTCTGCGGCAGGCCGTGACTACACCTTGATGAAACCCGGAAAGCTGGGCTTTGAGTACAGCTTCAGATATAACGGATCCACTTTTGACAGCTTTGATACCACAAGCAGCCCCATGGCTTTGGCCCACAACGCATCTCATACGGTAACCAACTCGTTTTTAGTCGAATTTCCGGTAAAAGACAACCTCACTATAAACAGCAGCATTCCTTTTGTATACAAAATGAGCAGCAAGACAAGCTCTAAAGTCAAAGACGTGTCAGATTTGGGAGATGTTTCCTTCGGCTTTCAACATCAGCCGATAAAAAGCGGAGCTGATATGCCTTCGCTTATACTCTCGGGGTCTTTGAACTGCCCGACGGGTCGAAGTCCGTACAAGATCGACAACACAACGGAAATGTCCACAGGAAATGGTGTGTACTCCATCAGTTTGGGATGTAATTTGAGCAAATCCATCGATCCTCTGGTGGCCTTCGGCGGAATCAACGTGGACCATGGTTTTGAAACAACCCATCTGAATTTCAAATCAGGAACCCTGGGCGAGTCAGGTGTATACTTGGCAGGTGTCAAACCCGGAGATACATACTCTTTATCCATGGGTATCGGGTATTCCTTATCCTACAAATCCAGTTTAACATTGAGTTATCAATATTCCTATCAGGCAAAAACGGCACTGGATTATGTGGGAATGGATGACCGAAAAACCGAAGGAACCATATCCTCGGTGTTCAGCGTGGGTACGGGTTGGAATATTTCTCCAAAGCGGTCAGTTAACATCAGGCTAGGTATCGGGCTAACAAACAACGACTCGGACTTTTCACTCATGGTAAGAGTACCGCTTACTTATGAATTGTAATAAAATCATGATTGGGGTTTGAGGAGATTCTTTTTTGCACCATCTCGCTTCCATAAAAAGATTGAGCAGCATTGCGTTCGTGTCGGCTCTAATTATTATTATTCTACCAGGACAGGTATTTGCTGTATTTAATGAACAGCTCGCCGTGGATGCAAGAGCTGTTTCTCTTGCCAATACATGCACGGCCGATCCTCTCGGTCTGATGTCCGTTCATTACAATCCAGCGGGTTTAAGCCTTCTTGATGAAGGAAAAACGTTCAGCAATGGATTCGCCCTGCCCATCATCAAACGCACGGGACATTTTAAAACAGCCAAAGATTTCAAAGGTTTTATGGGTGGTTTCTGGGGGCCTGATAAAACTAAATATCCGTCATACTATGAAGAATCAACTGACCCCAACAGTGATCACGGAGGCCCGGACCCTTTAGATGGTAAATCAGGGACCAATTCTTCAGGCCGTATGTACCTTCCTTTTTATGGCCCCCTTGATTTTCTCGCCGGGCCCAATCTGGGTCTTGCATCACGGGAAAAGGACAGCCGCTGGACCTTTGCTTACGCAAACTACGTGCCCATCGGGGGCGGTATGGCCCATCGAGACAAAGGAGATCCTTTCCAGTTCGGCTGCAAATCACTTTACGCTCAACACATGATCTATGCAGCACCATCGGCCAGTTACTCTGTTTCAGATACCCTTTCCTTAGGCGTTTCTGTGGGTATGGCCCAGCGGGCCATGGGTCTTGAACTGGATGTACGGACACCCAACGAACTGGTGGCCTTGACCCGCGTGATTGGTGACGCTACGAAGAATCTGGAAATCCCTGTCGTTTCAGAGCAGACCCTTCCCCCGCCCTGGTTGGGCGGCGGTTTAGGCCCCTATGAACACAACATCAGCATTGCCATGGACCTGAGGGATGACTTTGTGCCCTCATATAACCTGGGCCTATTGTGGAGACCTTTGAACTGGCTTTCTTATGGCATTGTTTATCAAAGCGAATTAAAGGCGGAAATTTCTGGGAAATACATCTGGGAATACAGTAAGCAGTTTCAAAAACAGGTAAAATGGAACTCCCTCACGCCCATGACCATGGAGTCTGCGGGCATGCTTGACCTTCCCATCAACCCCGTTCCCTTTCAGAGTGGAACAGTCACAGCCACACAGATTTTTCCACAGAGGGTTCAGACAGGTATCATGATCCGCCCTCTTGATAAATTAAAACTGCTGATGGACGTTCACTGGTCAAACTGGGCCAAGGCGGGAAAGGAAGACCGATTCATATTTGACCAGCGAATCCAGGTTCTGCGTATCGCCAAAATGATGGGATACACCCATGGAGCCTATACCTTTGTGGTGGACAGAAACATGAAAGACACCTGGCATTGGAGCATGGGTGCGGAATACGCGCTAAATGATAAACTCTCGCTACGTTGCGGTTATGAAAAACGTCCCACCTCTCTCCAGCACAGCCACTTCGATGCATTGTATTTTATTCCTGATGCTGACTTTATTGGAACAGGCCTGGGATTAAAGCTTCCCAATGGCATGAACCTCGATCTGGCCCTCGGGTATCTGTTTGCCAACCATTTCACCATCTACAACAACGAAAGCACCAACATGAACTCCCTTGATTTTACTCAGATGGGAAACGCCTATGCTGGACTTGATTACACACAGGATCTCAGTATTATCGTCGCCACATTCGCAGTGACCATGCCCTTAGAACTTCAGATGGAAATGCTGCATCATCAGCAAGAAATGATGAAGCACGCCATCCATAAGGTCAAAGACTTATTTAAAAAAATTAATCCTTTTGGCAAAAAGAATGTGAAAAAAGAAGAAGAAACAACGCCTGCCCCCCATGATACGTCTGAGCAGGATGACGAAGATTTCAATGCTTATCTCGACAAACTTTCAGCGGATTACAATTAGTGGGAATCAAAATGAATCAGGTGGTTACGGACATTGACAGTTTTTTTCAAAGTTACAAAAGAAAGGTTAACGAATAATAATGATGTTGAGTAAAATGAAACACAAAATGGCATGTTTTTTTCTGATAGGACTTGTAAGCGTTCTCCCGATGAATTCCGCATTTTCCGAGAAGAATACGACGGCCAGCAAGATAACGAAAGTCTCTATTGTGAAGCGTCCAAAAGATTCCAAAATTTTTATCCCCCTTACAAACAGTCCGCAATTTGATCGTATAGCTTTTGTGATGAAGATAAAGGACAAACAGTCGGTGACGATTGATGGGAAAAAAGGAGAAGATTTCGACGGAATCGCCAAAGGAACACCTATATTCAGTTCAGCGGGAGACCGCATAGCCTATATCGCTTTCCATGGCAAAAAACAGTTTGTTGTTGTGGACGGCAAAAAAGGCATGGAATACGATGGTGTTTCGGATTTCGTTTTCAGCCCGGATGGGAATCGTTTCAGCTACAAAATCCAGATTGGCAAAGAACAGTCTGTGGTCGTTGATCAAAATCAAGGTGAATTGTTCAGTCAAGTCTGGGGCTCTCCGCTTTTCAGTCCGGACTCAAAAAATCATGTTTACATCGCATCAAAGGGCATGAATTGGTACATTGTGCAAAATAGCAGGGCAATAGGCCCTTATGACGGCGTTAAAGACATCACATTCAGCCCTGATTCCAAAAATCTTGCCTGTGGTATTTTGAAAAAAAGCTCCTGGTATTTGTGGAAAAACGGTATGAGCGGGAAGGGATATGAAAATATTTCCACTATAGCATTCAGCTCTGATTCATCACGATTGGCTTATGCAGCACAAATGAACAAGATGCTGCTTATGGTGGATAATGCTCAAGAACACAAAGCTTATATCACAATCAGTTCACCTGTGTTCAGCCCTGATTCGAAATATCTGGCTTATCCCGCCAAGAAAGGTGAGAAGTGGTTTATGGTGCTGGATGGAAAAGAAGGACCTGAATTCGACGTGCTGGGTATTTTTCGCTATAGTCCCGACTCCCTGCGGTTTTCCTACCTTGGTGTAAAAAAGAAAAAGGCTGCTGTGGTTTCCGAAACAGGCAAGTACGACTGGTACAAAAGTATTGGGCCTCTTGTGTACAGTCCTGATTCAAAACATCTGGCTTACAAAGCTGAAGATGATAAAAAAGCTTTCGTGGTGTGCGATGGGAAAAAAGGAAACAGTTACGACAATGTTTTTGATCCGTCATTTTCTTCCGATTCTGCCCGAATGGCATATAAGGCCGTAAAAGACAAGAAAATGTTCATGGTCATCGACGGAACTGAAGGTAATGGGTATATCGCCATGAGCAACGTGGTTTTCAGCCCGGATAGTCTGAATGCTGCTTATCTGGCAGTAAAAGACAAAACCTGGCTCTGGGTAGTAAACGGACGTGAAATGGATCAAGGCATCGATCAGATGCTGACGCCTCTTGTTTTTGATGGCCCATCGAAACTCCATGGTTTCGGGATCATTAAGAATCCCGAGCCGGAATGTTTCAGGTTTGAATTGAGTTTTTAACAACAATTTTTATTATCAAGTTTCCCAGGGATTCTGCCGATGACCGTAGCAGGTCTTCTGCATGTTCAGGGGAAACCGTTTGATCTTTGACAAGCCGGGATACCATATCCGCCCTTTTTCTTAAAAGGTCGGATATGGAGATAAAAGGGTGACAAGCACGCCAAACCAGGGGTAACTCTGGGACGGAAAGCCACGGGTCCATATCACTATGGATAGCCGGGTTACCATAAAACAAATTGCTAAACCAGGGGTAACCCTGGGACAGAAAGCCACGGGTCCAACATGGTGTTGGACAGCCGGGCCGCCTCCATCGCCAAACCAGGGGTAACTCTGGGACGGAAAGCCACGGGTCCATAATTTCATGGATAGCCGGGTTACCTGTAACAGTTAACAGATACGTAAAAGGCCAAACCAGGGGTAACTCTGGGACGGAAAGCCACGGGTCCATATCACTATGGACAGCCGAGCCGCCTCCTAGCCAAACCATGGGCAACCATGGGACGGAAAGCCACGGGTCCATATCACTATGGATAGCCGGGTTGCCTGCAGGACGTTGACAGAAAGGAGTTCAAAATGAAAAAGCTTAGTTTCCTTACAATGATAGTTCTAGGTGTTTCAATGGTTATGGTTTCCCTTCCGTCCAAAGGCTATGCCATCATGACAGCAATGACAGAAACGGGAATGCGCGAAGCAACAGCACAGGCGGGAATTGCGATTACTGCTGCTGATAAAATAGCCATAGACATGGAAGTTGGATGCATAACATACGGTGATGATGACGGAACAAACGGGAACCCGGGTTACATTTCCATGAACGACGTGTCCTTCAGTTCGGTGATTAACCTCAAAGATCCTGTTTCCATTGCCGTGACAACCCAAATGGATCCCTACCAGAACACCATGGTGACCGGAATTGATGTGGCCATGTCTGGCATGACCATTGATGTGGACCACTTTAATATCGGATCCATTACCGTGGGATCTGCACCTGGAGAAGGGAAAAGTTTTGGAAGTTTTTCCATCCAGGACTATCATGCTACGATTAGCGGAAACGTGCGAATAACGACCCATTGATGGGCGTTACGTCCGGTTATCCTTTTATCTCCTTTTTTAAAGTAGACCCGATGGACTGTGCGGAGAAGCGGATATCATAAACGATTCCGCCCCCTCGTCCATCGGGCCTGCGTCCCCCCCCCGGCTTATCTTAGATCTCCTTTGGAGAAAAACGGAATGAACCGAACACCCCACATGCTGCTGATCTTCTTTATCATCCTGGTGCTTTCCGCCAACGGAGTGGCTGCCCCTGTAGGAAATATCGGAGATCCCATGTTGTGGAATCCCGGTCCTTTTCAGCAAGAAGGTGGCCTATCACTTACTTCAACCCTCACGTTTGAAAACCAGACCAACCAACTTGTCGGCCAGATGACAAGGTTCTCCTGGACGAAACCGGATGTTCTCCCGTTAGAAAAACGCCATTATTCACAGACGCGCTCGTCAAAAAACACCCTGAATACCCTTGGTTTAAAACTGGGATTCCCTATCAAGGATAAGGCGGTGATTTATGGTGTGGTGGGGAATAGTGATTCAACCATTAATTTTCATTACGAAGACACGACTGTGGTCCGTTCTGCTGATGGAATTCAATCTTTCAGCCGAAACTTCAAAAAGGATAATACCTTCGAATCCGGTTCGGATATTTTCTTTGGGCTGGGAGCGAGTTTTATTATACAACGCGGGGAATATGAAAAAATACCTTTGACGCTTGGTATGGATATCTCATATAGGCGTTATTCTATTGAACAAGACAAAGTGGCATCAGAAGGCTTGTCATACTCATCAACTTTAGACGAAATCCAGCTCGCTTTCTGCCTTTCGGCTGAAACAAAACTTTTTTCTCCATATCTGGGCGTCAAGGTTGCCAGCATTACCGGAACAGAAGACTATATCAACAACAAATACCTGAGCAGTTATTATAATGAGGGATACATCCATTACAACCAGGATATCACCTGGTCGAAAAATATCGGGTATTTGATGGGTGTGACCACATCCATCAAAGGACTGTTGACAGTGGGAATAGAAGTCCGTGGCGGTGATGAAAACGCCATAGGAATCAACGCAACAACTCGGTTTTGAAATAAACCGTTATCAATAAACCGATTCATTCGGTTTTGAGGCAAAAGCGCTATGAAAACATCACGGATTATGATGGTAACTTTTCTCATATGGGGATTTACTTTCACCCTCTCTGCCTGGGCTAAGTCATCTCTTCATGCATCTGCAGAATGGCCTTTCTCTCCGCCGACTCTTTTTCTCAAAGGAGGTGTAAACGCAGTCACAGCTGGTTCGGACCTTTTATTCTGGGCTATCGGTGACACGGTGGAGGTGATCGATAAAAGCTCTTTTTCACACCGTTCAACCTTTCATGTTGCCACAAGCACAGCCATTCAGGATATTTTGTTTGACGAAGCCTCAAAAACCCTTTATGTGGCGGCTGGGTACGATGAAAAAGAGCAGAGTGGGGGCCTTCAAATCTTCAACGTTTCTGATCCACTCAATCCGACCCTGATCATGATTTATGACGAATCGGATAACCCGGGCTCATACAGGGAAAGCGATACCGAAGTGGTTGCTGTCCCTGATATCGACGCTCGTGGATTGGGCCTTTACGGAAACACTCTTTATCTTGTCGACGATAATTTCGGATTGAGAGTCATAGATGTGAGCGATATGACACAACCTATTGAAATTCCATTGACCACGCCCACCGAAAACAGGACATCCGGTTACAAACAGCCAAACATCAACGAGGATTTTGGTGCCACAGGCGGCTATGTCAACCTCAGCCTATATCCTTATAACGATAAGATTTATGCCTTTGTTCTCGATTTTTATAGTGGAGTGAAAGTTTTTGACGTGACGGATCCGGCTTCCATCGCGGACCCTATTCTAAAAGACACACGAACGAATATCTGGTTTGGGGCCATCTCTCTGGTGTCCGATATCTTCGTCACTGAAACAGGTGGACGACTTACTGCCTTTGTGACAAGTGGTAACGCAACCGGTAGCGCCTATGTAATTGCTCGCCTGGATGTATCCTTTGATGAAAATCTTCCCATTGAGAATTTCGGGCGATGCGTTACAACGGGAGAAGCCCGGAGTGTCAGTGCTGCCGGTGATTACGCCTATGTTGCCGACGGAGCTTCGGGTCTTACCGTTGTGGATATTTCAGGAATACCTGCCTCAGATGCCGAAAGCGTATTAACCTATCAAATAGTTGGGTCGTATACAACCGATGCCGCTTTTTCTTACAACGTCTTTCTTGATGGTGCCGTTCTTTACCTTGCAACTGGGGAAAGCGGCCTAAACAAGCTTGATGTAGCCCAGCCAAAAACCCCAATTCATTTGAGCAACCTGGAATCCCCCATTTCAGGCGACGATGTGTGTGTGTCAGGAAACTTTACGTACATGCTGGATAGAAAAAAGGGGTTAAGAATCTTCGATAGTACGATTCCCGACTACATTCTTTTGCGGAGCTTTTTAGAATATCCGGGGACTTCCGCTGATCTGGCTGTTTCCGGTAACTATGCATATATTGCAAACACCACCGGATACATCTCCATTGTTAACGTGGCCGATCCCCTGGCTCCAGTGATTACCGGTGCAACCATTCCGGCTTCCAACCCTCACAAACTGTTCATTTCGGGAAACGTGCTTTATATTGCGGACGGGGCTGATGGTCTTCGGCTGGTGGACATCACTGATCCCCTTAATCCCGATGTATTAAGTTTGAAAAATACGGTGGGAACTGCTGTTTCCGTTTATGCCCATGGCGATAAAGCTTATGTGGCCAGCGGTACGGACGGCATCAGCATATTGGATGTATCAAACCCTGCAAATCCAGAAATTCTTGTTTCAGCGACAACCACAAACGCGAGAGATATCTCCCTGCTGGTGAATGACAACTCTTTATACGCTCTTGTGGCTGACGGCTCGGCAGGTTTAAAAATCTTCGATGTCAGTGATACTGATAATCCTTTACCAGAAGCTGTCGTGGTTAGCAATATGAATACGGACCTGACTGTTCTTCCGACCCCCTTTACAGCTATTTCCGTTGCAACCCTTGGTAATCTGGTTTTTGTGGGAATGGGCGCAAACGGTATTCTGACCCTTGATTGTGACGTCCCCCTTTCTCCAGTGGTGATTGAACATGAATCAAGCGATAGTTACACAAGCGACATCGTTACCCAGACCATAAATAAGACACCTTATATTACCGTGGCCGATCGCTCTATCGGTTTTCGTATCCTTTACCTTTCCACATCGACTGATACAGATGATGATGACGAAGATTTCGTTCCAACCATTGACGCCGGATGCTTTATCGGTACTGCGGTTGGTTCATCTTCCGTAAAAGAAAAGAATGGAGGATGGATAGAAGCCATTTTGAAGCTCTTTAGCCCAATTATTCTTAATGACAGCCATAATGAAACGAAAGCCTGGAGTTATCTGAATGGGCGGATTTAACTGCCCGATGATCGTTGCATTATGAATGAAATCGGAATTACAAGCATAAACATTGAAACACCATGACAGGAGAGACGACATGAAACGTTACAAAGAATCCAATGCTTATTATGTGTGCCTGGCTCTAATTATAGTCGGCCTGGTATTATCCGGTTGTGGAGAAAGTAAAAGTGGGGGTGGCACTACACCGGCAACTTCAACGGCCTGGTATCAGGACAGTGACGAAGACGGTTTCGGGAATCTGGATAAAATTCTCACACAAGTAGAGCAACCCGAAGGATACGTGGCCAATTCTTTTGATTGCGATGATGAGAATTCAAACATAAACCCGATGGTGTTAGAAGTCACTGACAACATCGACAACAACTGCGATGGTGAAACGGATGAAAACCCAAAATCAGGTATTATTCCTGACACGGGTCAAACGGCATCTTTTACGAGAATCTATGGGGAAGATGCCGATTATCTGATGAATTTTCCATCTTACACCAAACTCGATGAAAACGGCGAAGAACTGCCAAGCAACGCAACGTCATGGAAAATGGTTAAAGACGAAGTGACCGGCCTTATCTGGGCTTTGAAAGATGCTTCGGACGGAATGGAAGACTTGCAGAGTCCCAATGATGCGGATAACACATACACTTTTGAAGACGCTTCCAGTGTTTTTATTGCGGCGCTTAATACCTCCAACTATGGGAACGACCATTCCTGGCGACTCCCCTCCATAAGAGAACTCTCCTATCTTGCAAGCAGTTCAAACGTCATTCCATGCATCACCACAACGTATTTTCCTCACGTGAAAGCTAATGATAAAATATGGTCCGGTACGGTCTCTGCTGGTGATCAGACAAAGTCGTGGATTTTTGATCTTTCTTATATTGCTCCCGCTTTGGATATCAAAACAAAAAAACATCTGGTATGGGCTGTCAGAGGTGAGGAAAAAACATCAGAATTTGTGGAATACGGGTCTTCCATCATCATAGACAAAAAAACGGGCCTGATGTGGCAGAGCGCAACGGCCATGGGGGACAACAAAAAGGGCATGAATTTTGAAGACGCCCTCAGCTACAGCGAAAATTTAGAATTGAGCGGCTTCACTGACTGGCGTCTGCCGAACAAGAACGAGCTTTTGTCTCTTGTCCGGTTTGATCGTGACAGTCCGGCAATTGATCCGCTGTTTGCGGGCGACACTCAAGAGGCTTTGTATTGGGCATCTACGACATTTGGCAGTGATCTTTCATCTAATTATGCGTGGAGTGTGAATTTTTATGAATCAACTGTTGCTTACTCAAAAAAGACGGACGTGGTGTTTGTAAGAGCTGTGCGTGGTGGTAAATTATCGACCCCCAAAACATGGTACTTGGACAGCGACGGTGACGGATACGGTGATGCAAACGTTTTTAAAACGATTAACGTCACTGTTTCACAGCCCGATGGTTATGTGGAAGACAATACAGATTGTAATGACAGTGATTCCGAAATAAACCCTGGCAAAACAGAAATAATTGACGATGGTATTGATCAGGACTGCTCGGGTGCGCCCAAGTATACATGGTATAGAGACAGTGATAATGACGGTTTCGGAAGTAAAAACGTAACGCTCCTAAGCGAAACAAAACCAGAGGGTTATATTCACAAAGCAGAGGATATCTCAAACAATCGTTTTGACTGCAATGACAGCAGCTATTTTATCAATCCGGGTGTGGAAGATATTGCAAACGACGGCCTTGACAACAACTGTAACGGATTCCAAAACGTTTCCTGGTATAAGGACGTTGACGGGGACGGGTATGGAAAAGGAGAAAAAGTCACGGGCGAGGATTCCGCTGTGACGTCCGGTTTTTCAACCAGCAATCTGGACTGCGACGACGGCAATCTGGCTGTCAATCCTGGTGCGAAAGAACTGATTGACGACGGCTTGGACAACAACTGCAACGGCTATCAGAGCGTCTCCTGGTATAAAGACAATGACGGAGACGGTTTCGGAAACAGTCAGAAAACCGCAGGGTCGGATTCGGATGTTTCATTTGGTTATTCAGCTAAGAGTCAGGACTGTGATGATACCAATAGATTAGTCAATCCTGGAATGGAAGAACTGATAGACGACGGCCTTGACAACAACTGTAACAGTTTCCAACTCGTTTCCTGGTGGTATGAGGACAAAGATGGCGATGGGTATGGAAGTGACGTTAAAAAAGCGGCATCGGATTCGGCAGTGCAATCCGGCTATTCTGTTAAGAGCAATGACTGCGATGACACAAAGAAATCCATTAATCCGGGAGCGACGGATCTGACGGACGACGGTATTGACAACGACTGCAATGATTTAGAGAACGTCTCCTGGTATCTGGACAGTGATAAGGACGGGTACGGAAAAGGAGCGAGAATAACGACGTCTGAAATTGATCTTTCCTGGATGGGTTATGCAGCCAACAACACAGACTGCAATGATAGCAGTGAATCCATCAATCCAGGCGAGGATGAGCTTGTGGATGACGGTATTGACAATGACTGCAATGGATTGAAAAGTGTCAGCTGGTATGCGGACAGCGACAAGGATGGGTATGGAAACAGCCAAAGTTCCAAAGCTTCGGAAACCGTTCCGACGGATGGGACATACTCGGCAAATGGTCAGGACTGCGATGACAGCAACGCATTTGTCAATCCAGGAAGAATAGAGCTGATTGACGATGGACTGGATAACAACTGCAACGGTTCTCAGCTTGTTTCCTGGTGGTACGTGGACAATGATAAAGACGGATATGGATCTATCCAGAAAATAACGGGTTCTGATGCGGCGCTCGCTTCCGGTTATGCGCTTGACAGCACGGACTGCAATGACGACAATCCATTGATAAACCCAGGCAGGACAGAAGTTGCCGACGACGGCCTGGACAATAACTGCAACGGTTTTCAGAGTGTTTCCGTGTGGTATGAGGACAAAGACGGAGACGGGTATGGAAGCGACGTGACAACACCGACATCTAATTCGGATTCGGCGGTCCCATCGGGCTATGCAGTCGGGGGCGGTGACTGCAATGACAGCAATATTTCTATCAATCCAGGCATGACGGAACTCGCTGACGACGGAATAGACAATGATTGCAATGGGTTGTATGGTTT
>JBAZWJ010000038.1:0-59383 GCA_041660385.1 Desulfobacteraceae bacterium
TCATGCCCATCTTCCAGAACATAGACCAGACCATCGGAAAAACACCCATCGTCAAACTTCAACGCATGGCCGCAGGCCTTCACGCTGAAATTCTGGCTAAACTGGAATTTTTCAACCCCTGCGGCTCGGTAAAAGACAGACTGGGGCAGGCCCTGATCCAGGATGGCGAACAGCGGGGACTTATCACAGCAGACACCCTGATCGTCGAGCCCACCAGCGGAAACACGGGTATTGCCCTTGCGTTCCTTTGCGCCCGGAAAGGTTACCGGCTTTGCCTGACCATGCCGGAAACCATGAGCATCGAACGACAGAAACTCCTGAAGCATTTCGGCGCAAGACTTGAGCTCACGCCAGGAGAACGAGGAATGCGGGGGGCTATGGAAAGGGCAAAAGCCATTCTGACAGAAGAACCGAACGCCTTCATGCCCGATCAGTTCAGCAATCCAGCCAACCCGGACATCCACAGGCGAACCACCGCAGCAGAAATTATCATGGATACACGGGGCAAAGTTGATTATCTGGTCTGCGGCGTAGGAACGGGCGGCACCATCACCGGAGTTTCCCAGGTCCTGAAATCCGTAAATTCTAATTTAAAAACCATCGCCGTTGAACCTTCCGCGTCCCCAATTCTCTCCGGTGGTAAACCCGGACCACACAAAATCCAGGGAATCGGTGCCGGATTCATTCCCGAA
This sequence comes from Desulfobacteraceae bacterium, assembly GCA_041660385.1. Classification (GTDB taxonomy): domain Bacteria; phylum Desulfobacterota; class Desulfobacteria; order Desulfobacterales; family Desulfolunaceae; genus DYJE01. Next base: position 693 of record JBAZWJ010000038.1, read on the forward strand.
GCTCTGGACCGGTCTGTCATTGACGAGGTCATCACTGTGGAAGATAACCAGGCCCTTGAAACAGCAAGGGATCTCGCCAAATTCGAAGGTCTTCTCTGCGGAATCTCTTCGGGTGCTGCGGTCTTTGCATCACTGTCCATCGCCAGGCGTGAAGAGGTAAAGGGAAAACGGATACTCACCCTTCTCCCAAGCACCGGGGAACGGTATCTGAGCACAGCGCTATTCAATACATAATTCAAAGTTGATTATTCCGGGTTGATTTTTCCTGATGACATGGTAAAACCAGATTCATGATAAACATCGTCGATAAGGCTTATTCCCATATCAGCGGCATCGTTCAGCGCAGGCTGTTTAAAACACCCTCACGGCTTTCCGTGGTGGCGTTTCTCATCCTGATTTCCCTGGGGACTCTGTTTCTGAGTTTTTCCGCCTCGACCAAACATGGGAACCTCACGTGGATTGATGCGCTTTTCACAGCCACATCAGCCAGTTGCGTCACAGGCCTTTCGGTGATCAACATCAATGAAACTCTGACCCTGTTCGGCCAGATTGTCCTTCTTGTTCTGATCCAGATCGGCGGACTGGGCATCATGACCATATCCACCGTTCTCATCCTCATGACAGGTGGAAAAACAAGTTTTGCCGAGCGAAATCTGATTCAGGACACCTACACCCATAGCGCCAGCCGTGGCCCGGGCTCCATATTAAAAGACGTTCTCATCCTGACCTTTGTTATTGAAATGACAGGTGCGCTCCTCCTCATGATCAGATTCTGCCCTGTTTACGGTTTTAAAACAGGAACCTATTACGCCATATTTCACTCAATCAGCGCGTTCTGTAACGCCGGTTTCGCCCTTTTCCCCGGTGGCAGCCTTGAAATATTCCGTGATGACGTTCTTGTAAATCTGGTGATCTGCGCCCTGATCATTCTTGGGGGACTTGGTTTTCTTGTCATTTCTGAACTAAAAGAAAACCCGCCGGTGTCAGGAAGAAGCTGGAACAGGGTCAGCCTTCACAGTAAATTTGTGGTCATTACATCCTTTGTCCTTATTGTTGCAGGAACTGTTATCATCCTTGCTATGGAATGGACCAACACCCTGGCCGGAATGTCCATCGGTCACAAGGTCACCGCCTCCCTGTTCCAGTCCATCACTCTCAGAACAGCTGGCTTCAACACAATTCCCGTCTACAGAATGGCCAACGAAACCCTTTTCATCAGCATCATTTTTATGTTTATCGGTGCGTCTCCCGGTTCCTGCGGAGGCGGCGTAAAAACAAGCACCATAGCCACCTTGTTTTTTCTCGGGCTTTCCCGAATGAACGGCAGGGAAAGAACCACTGCCTTCAACAGAACCATACCCGATCAAACGATAAGCAAAGCTACCAATATGGTGATGATATCCATTTTTGTCGTTGGGCTTGCCACCACGATTCTGCTGTCGACGGAAGTGGGTCGAGTTTCTTATATGGAAAGTATGGGCAAATTCATTGAAATCCTGTATGAGACAGTAAGCGCATTTGGAACCGTGGGTCTTACCATGGGGATAACGGAAACCCTGTCCGAAGCCGGCCGACTGATCATTTCCATTGTCATGTTCACAGGAAGGCTGGGGCCCCTGATGATCGCCCTTGCCATAAGCAGACAGAGCACCAAATATTTCACATACGCCCACGAGGACATCATGGTGGGTTAATGTAAAGACATTAAGGAAATTTATAATGAAGCAGTTCGCCGTGATCGGTATCGGAAAATTCGGCTACTACCTGGCCACACACCTTTATGAAAAAGGTCACGAAGTCCTTGCTATTGATATCGAACCTGCCCTGGTCCAAAAAATAAAAAACAACGTCACCAGCGCTGTTGTTGCCGATACAACAGACCCTGATGTATTGAAATCATTAGGGCTTAAGGACATTGATACTGTGGTGGTCTGCATCGGATCGATTCTGAGCAATTCTATCCTGACCTCGCTTAATCTCCTTGAAATTGGTGTGAAAAATATCATGGCCAAAAGCTTGAGTGAGGCCCATGGCCGAATTTTAAGGCGGATCGGCATTAAAAACGTTTTTTTTCCCGAAAAGGATCTGGCTATAAGTTTAGCTGAAAAGCTCAACGCCCCCAACCTCATCGACTACTTTCCGTTCATGGAGGGTTACAGCATCATCCAGATCGCCGTGCCATCCCAGTTTGTGGGAAAGTCTCTCAAGGACATGAACATCAATTACAAATACGGAGTACAGATCATTGCTGTGAAAGAATTCATCCCCGAACGGGTCATCATGATACCCAGGGGTGATTTTGTCATGAAGGACAGCGATATGCTGACAATACTCGGACCGAACGACGCCATCGAAAAGCTGAAAAAATAAGGACAAACAGGCCATGGCCGCTGAATTGTACCGAACATCGGAAAAACAGGAAAAAAGCAAATGGACACTGCGCAATGTGGCCACGTTCTTCTTTCTGGTTGCGGCTTTCGTGTTGCTCATTATCGGTGAAGATAAATGGCTTTCCAGAGAAAAAATCCCTTCCACTTTCCTTTCTATGGATGCTGTGGTGGTCAGTTCCAACATTGAAAGCAACAGCATTGAAGGTAAAGATGGCAAAGGCAGGCCCACCGTTTTTTACAGCGCGATGATAACCTACGAGTACAGGGTAAAAGGGGAAATGTTCACAAGCCGCCATACCCTTGGGAGTGTCAGTCGGAATGATTATGCGCCTGCACAAATTATCGTCGCGACCTATTCGCCGGGAGCCGTCATTCCTATTGTCTACAATCCGGTGAACCCCGGAGAATCGAGGATCAACGTTTCGTCTTTTCCCGGCCCGGTGTTTTACATCATCGCAGGGGTTCTTTGTTTTGTTCTGACAGTTCTTTCGTATCTATTCATCCCCGAACCTCAACCCCGACAAGGCAGTCCTGCCGGTAAACAGTCTGAAAATACAAGGACAGACTCGCATGAACCTGATATTACAAAAGATATTTACACCGAAAAAATTCCGTCATCCCTAAAAATTCCGTCATCTCTCCCACCGGAGGCGATGGGGCTTATGGGAAAATGGAAACTGCTTTATCAGGTTCCTTCCATGCGCGAAATCCTCTCTGCTTCCCGAACAGAAAAAAGCGCCATGGGCTTTGATACATCCGCCGTAATGAGCGCCGGGGCCGAATCTCTTACAATCATCATAGATTCCGAGGGAATGGAGTTTATCTACATGGACTCCAAACTCAAAGGGAGCTGCGACATCGTCAGCCGTTACACCTGTGAAGGTAACAGACTGGACCTTGAACACATCAGCATGGATTTCATCATCGCTGACGTGGAGGGTTTCCCACCTACATCGTATAATTTCGAGCTGAAAGATTCAAAACTCACCCTTAAATCCAGTGCCATTAAAGGACTTGGGGGCAGGGGCATCGTTTACATCCTGCAACGCGTGGAGACGAAAGAATAACCATGGCAAGACCGTCAATTATTCCAATTAAAAAAACTCTTGGTTCTCTTTTCAGGGCCAGACTTTTACTGCTGATGGCTGCTTCGGCTGTCCTTGGAATTATCTTTGTCGTAGCCGCCGTAAGCAGCCTGACCTGGCTGTGGGCTCGGCTTACCCATTTTTCCTTTCCATATGCAGACACCCTGTCCACAGTCCTTATGGGTGGCGTGTTCAGTGTGGCCGGATGGTTCATGCTTCCGGCCCTTGTGGTGTTCATCGTGGGCATATTTCAGGACATCATTGTTCACCGCGTGGAAAAGACATATTACCCTGAAAATATGAATCCTGACAGCAACAGGTTCTGGTCTGACCTGATCCATGATATAAAGTTCACGGTCCAGGCTCTGGCTCTCAATATCCTTATTCTCCCCTTTTACCTGCTGGCTGTGGGACCGTTCCTGTCTCTGATCCTGAACAGCTACCTTCTGGGCCGGGAATTCTTTGAATCAGCGGCATCGTACCATATGAGCAAACCTGAAGCCCGGAATTTGGGCCGACGAAACAAGGGAGCTGTCTACATAGGAGGATTCCTGATAACGATTTTGACCCTGATCCCCCTCATCAACGTCTTCGCCCCAGTGTTCGCCCTGGCATACATGATCCACGTTTTCCATGCCATCGCCTATAAAACGGCTGATCAATCATGATCGACAAACCCGTCTACATCGTGTCGGGCTACATGCGCTCCGGCACTTCCATGATGATGAAAGCCCTTATGCAAGGTGGAATGACGGCACGGTATTCCATAAAAAAAGACAGCATTCTCAATGAACGCTACGAAGGAAGCGATTACCATCCCAACCCCGAAGGATTTTACGAGTTAGGTCCAAAAGACTTTGAAAGTCCCCTATTCCCTTCGGACTACAGGGGATTTCTGATTAAGGCTCTTCACTGGAGATTGAAAATGCTGCCGCCCTTTTGCTATAATGTGGTGTTCATGCTGAGAAATCCCAAGGAAATCGAAGTGAGCTACCTGAAGATGTTCCGGCACCGCCCCCCATTCGTCCTTGAAAAATACGAGTCGTTTGTTGCGGAAACCCTGGCATTGCTGGAGAACAGAAAAGATATGACCGTAACCACGGTGTGGTATCACGATATGATTGAACAACCTGAAATCGTAATGAATACGCTTATCTCCCGGGGGTTCCCTGTGACAGATCCGGAAAATGCCATAAAAACCGTAAATCCAAAACTATACAGATCAAAACCCCAGGATATCCACATCGTCAGGCAAAGCATCCCCAATCTCAGAACGGATCTGCCTGACTTCTTATCATGACGATTGCTTCGCAGCTCTATGTCTCAAAAATTCAATAATCCCCGGAAGAATGGACAGAAAAATGATCGCAAGGATCACCAGAGTAAAGTTCTTTTTAACCATGGGAATGTTTCCGAAATAATAACCGCCGAAAACAAAGGAAGCGATCCAGAGAATGCCCCCCACAATATTGTAGCTGATAAAACGAAAATAATTCATCTTGCCCACACCAGCTACAAAAGGGGCAAAGGTCCTGATAATCGGCATAAATCGGGCAATAATGATGGTCTTGCCCCCATGCCGTTCATAGAATTGATGTGTTTTATCCAGATATTCCCGATTGATGAAGCGGATATTCTCCTTCTGTTCGATTTTGTCTCCCAGGTATTTGCCCACCCAGTAATTCACTGTGTCGCCCAGCACTGCGGCAATGGCAAGAAGAACAAACAACCAGGACACATGAAAAGCCCCTGTTGCCGCAAAGGCCCCTGCTGCAAATAGAAGGGAATCCCCCGGAAGAATGGGTGTCACAACGAGTCCTGTTTCACAGAAGATGATCAGAAAAAGAATAAGGTAAGTCCAGACGCCGTATGACTGGATCACGGCCCCCAGATGTTTGTCCAGATGCATGAATATGTCGATAAACGTGTATATCAGTTCCATTGTACCGCCTTGTCCGGTGAAGTGAATAAAAGCTTACGAATAAGCCCTTGTTAGATAATTCAAAACGGACATCAATGGAACATTTTTTTATTATTCATCCAATTTTAATCTTGGGTAAATGGGGTTACATTCTGACTCCCGGGAAGACTGGAGTCTAATACCAATGACGTTTACTTAAGATATATAACCGGTGAAACGTTGTAGGGGCGACCTGCTGGTCGCCCAAACCAATATAAAATCACCGTTATGGTTATGCGGGACAGGGCGACCAGCGGGTCGCCCCTACGGTCATCGCATAAATAAAATGAGCGTTGCAATAATATTTCTTAAGAAAACAGCATTGATTCTAATACTGTTGATTCAGGATGGGATCATTTGTCGGGCAAAGCCAGGGCGTAACCCCGGATCGTGGATTCCACCCGGACAGACACTGGCATGATCGAACAGAAGTCCGACCATACCAGGGTTTTACGCATCAACTTTTCCGTTTAATCATTTCTTCACTTCGAAGATCTTTTCTCAGAATCTTGCCCACGTTTGTTTTCGGAAGTTCTTTTCTGAACTCCACTTCTGTAGGCAGTTTGTATTTGGCCAGATGTTTTTCGCAGAAGGAAATAATCTCTTCAGCTGTTGCTGTTTCATTTTCTTTCAAGACCACAAAGGCTTTGATGGATTCACCTCTGTGCTGATGGGGTATGCCAATGGAACAGGCTTCCACCACTTTGGGGTGTTCGTAAAGAACTTCGTCGATATCCCGGGGGTAGACATTATAGCCACCGGAAATAATCATGTCCTTTATCCTGTCCACGATGTAGAAATACCCGTCTTCATCCATGCGGGCCACGTCACCCGTTCTCAGCCAACCGTCAACGATGGTATCCGCTGTGGCTTTTGGGTTGTTGTAATAGCCTTTCATCACCTGGGGACCTTTAATCAGCAGCTCACCAGGTTCTCCAACAGGCATGTCGGTCATATTTCCGTCAAGACTGACGATGCGTGCAAGGGTATCTGAAGCAGGAATACCCACACTTCCCACTTTTCGCTTATCAGGGGCAAAGGGATTCATGTGAGTGACAGGACTGGTTTCCGTCATTCCAAACCCTTCAACAATCACTGCTCCTGATTTTTCTTCAAATTCCTTGATCACTTCGATGGGAAGAGGTGCACTGCCGGAAAAGCATCCTTTGATGCATGAGAGATCCACCGTGTTGATATCTTCGTGGGCCAGCATGCCGATAAACATGGTGGGAACAAGGGGAGCAAAAGAAGGCTTATGCTTTTTAATGGTTTCAAGGAGTTGATCCGGCTGGGGTTTGGCCACTAAAATGTTTCCCCAGGCCATGGCCACAGAAAAGTTCATGGCTGTGGTGAGACCGAAAATATGAAAAAATGGAAGTGCACTAAGGGCTGTTTCTTCACCGCGTTTAAACATGGGGAACCAGTTCATGGCTTGCTGGATCTGGCTGCTCAGATTGCCGTGGGTAAGCATAACACCTTTTGATACACCCGTTGTTCCGCCTGTGTACTGGAACATGGCCACGTCATCCCATTCCACTGTGACCTCGGAAGTCTTTTCTGAATACTGTTTTAGCATGTCTTTCCATTTATAGAGATTGTCAGCCGGTTTCACATCGGCGGCAAGCTTCTTCTTTTTTGCCACAAGGGGGAACAGAAGGCTCTTTGGAAAAGGCAGGTAATCACCGATAGATGTGTAAATAATATTTTTGATAGATGTATTTGCCCTTAAATCGATCATCCTGTTGCAGAGAAGATCAAGTGTTATTAATATTTTAGATCCTGAATCGTTGAACTGGTGTTCCAGTTCTCTGTCTGTATAAAGAGGATTGTTCATCACCACCACAGCACCAATCTTCATCGCAGCATAATAAGCAACAACGCAAGGGATGAGGTTGGGAAGGAGAATGGCGACCCTGTCCCCTTTTCTCACATCAAGATCGTTGAGGCAGGCAGCCATTTTGTTGACCATGGTGTTAAGCTCACCATAAGTCACCTTGTAACCCTGGAATGAAAGAGCCATTTTATCCGGAAATTCCTGGACGCTTTTTGCAAGATAATCTTTTAAAAACATCCGCTGATAATTGATCGCATGGGGCACTTCTTTCAAGTAATGCTTAAGCCACGGTCTTTCCATATAAACGCTTTTTTCACTCATGTTACCCTCCGTTAATTTGATGACACCACCATGAATCCATGCGGATAAACTGCCACGGAGTCTCATGCTGGATTCAATATTGCCTTCCTGAACAAAACATCTTTTCCAGGTTCTTTTTTAACAGTCACAAAATATAGTCGGGTGTTTCAAAACACGTTCACCCCATATGCCGTAAAAGAGCCAAAGAAGATAGTCTCAGCGAAATAAAACCATTAACATTTGTAAATGCAGATTCAACGTGATGGCGAGCCATCCATAGGAAAACGAGGAATGTATATATAAACTATGTTTATGATTATGAAATCCGTAATCCATTGTCAAGATGTTTTTATATGGAACAAAGCATTCGTGTTTTAGAAGTAAATTTTTTTAAACGGAAGGGGTAGAAGTGAGACCGCATCTGTAAGGGCGGGTTCATAACCCGCCTTGATGTGTTCATAGTCAGACAAATGATATAAACCCGGGACAGGTTAGAACCTGCCCCTACAAATGGTCAGGGAAGCAGGCATTCACGGAAAACGCCGCGCATGCAGTGGTTGGAACTCATGGCGGAAGCGTAGCCCCCGGCATTGATCATGGCAAGGGTATCTCCTTCCTTGATTTCCGGCATGGGTTTATTTTCCATCCACACGTCCAGAGCTTCGTTGATGTTGCCGCAGATGCTGTAAGTTTTAAGATTTTCCTGGGCGAAAACCTCACTCTTTTCTCCTCTGATCCGGCAGGCCAAGGGTTCACAGGGAAGGCTATAATAAAACGGTTCCACAGCAAGGTTGAACCCGCCGTTCACTCCGACAAAAGTGGTGTTCTTTTTCGTTTCTACCGTGTTGACAGTGAGAAGCAGGACTCCGCCGTCTTTAGCAATAAAATCACCAGGTTCAACCTGAACCTCTATACCTCTTCCTTTGAAATGAGCGGCTATCACCGAGGACCATGCATCAAGATCAATAGGTTGGTCCTGGGCTGTGTGGGGAAGACCTAAACCACCGCCAAGATTAACAGTTCTCAATGATTTGATAGGACGGGCCATGTCAAGACAGGTTCTGATGATCTTGTCCAAAGCCTCAAGCTGGGATGAAAGATATCCGCAACCGGTATGAAAATGTATCCGCACCACGGAAAGGCCATATGATTTTGCTGTTGAAAGGGCTTCGTCAAGCTGTTCAGCGTAAATTCCGAATTTACTCGTCTTGTCTCCGCTGTAGCGCAGAACTGAAACCGATCCGTAACCCACACCCATGGAAGGATTAAGACGTATGCCGATCTCCATTCCCGGGCAGGCTTCACCGATTTTGCGAATCATGCTGATGGAATCGCAGTTGACCAGAATCCCTTTCTGCCTGAGAACAACAGCCAGATCAGATGGAGATACGGAACAAGCGGTATAGGAGATGTCTTTTGCTTCAAATCCACAGGATCTTGCATGAAGAACCTCTTCAGGAGCGCAGGCATCAATGCCGCAGAGCCCCGTGGATTTCATGAAAGTGAGAAGTGGAGTGAACCGATTGGCCTTCATGGCATAAAACAGAGAGAAAGGAACACCTGTGTTACCAAGGGCTGTCCTGATCCTTAAAAGGTTCTTTTTCACCCGTTCCGCGCTGTAGACGAAAAGAGGTGTTCCAATTTCATTGGCGAGTTGTTCTATATTTCTTCCTGCAAGAAAAAGGGAGCCTTCCGAATAGGCAAGGTCTTCCCTTTCCCACCAAAAAGACCCGGATGGACTGGTTTCCATGGTTTTCCTGTTTAAGTTATTTGTTCATCCGTTCTTCAAGCTGTTTTTCTGATTCGCAGGGGCGTTTTTTCGCTGGCCAGACTGTTCAGGTACTCTATGCCTTCTTCGTTAACTGGTTCCCTCCGGCCACTGATCCAGTGGCGGCAGTTTCCCGAGTCACACAGGCATTTGAACTGCTTGAAAAGAATATCCTCGGTGCTGGCGTAATCCATAGTCAGGGCTTCGTTTTCTTCGATATCCCTCAGAGCCCAAATGGTGAAGTCGTTCATGTCCAGGCAGACATTGGGATTGCAGGAATGGAGAAGATATCCTGCAAAATGAGTATCCAGAATGTGGGTGGTCGGATTAATCTGAAGGGAATGCTGAACAACTGTATGGACGATATGACCGGTAAACCGGGCGACCATACTTCCCCTTTCAATATACCTTCTTGAAAAAACACCGTAGCCCACATCGCCATCTTGTTTTTTTACAACAAATGAAGATCTGGACGGATACCCGGCGTCTTTGTCCAGATCGAATGGATAGATCAGCATTCAAAACTCCCTGTAAAAAGTAAATGTTGGGGACCAAACATGACACAAGATTTTTTTTTGTCAAGAACAATGAAAGGCTTATTTTCTAATATACTTATATCATTTAAAAAATTTTTATTGAACAAAACGGGTAGGAAAGGGACTGGAAGAAATGAAAGGGTCCGTTTATGGGACATTGCCAAAGTCATTGCTCCTCTAAACTGCTGCTGGTGTAGCGATCACGTATGGACTTAATGGAATCCTGCGCCTCGAAAAACAAAGCCACAATTTCAGGATCGAACTGAGCGCCTCTTTCTTTTTCGATGAGGTCAAGAACATCCGATTCTTTCCAGGCATCCTTGTAGATTCGAGATGAGCAGAGTGCATCATACACATCGGCCAGAGCAACGATCCGTCCGAAAAAAGGAATCTCATCACCTTTTTTCCCACGTGCCAGACCGTTGTCTAATGCAAAGCCGTCAAGGGGTTTTCCTGTAAGCATATCCACATGGCCAGGATAGCCTTTTCCGTCCCACCGTTCATGATGAGAGAACGCAACGACTTTTGCGGCATCTTCGTACTCCGAGCGACTGACTCCGAAAAGTCTTGCCCCATGAACCGTATGGGTTTTCATGATTTCGAACTCTTCCGGCTCAAAACGCCCGGGTTTTTTCAATATGAGATCGGATATGGCCACCTTGCCCACGTCGTGAAGCATGGCCGCCATTCGCAGGGAATCCCTGTTCATATCCATTTCATCTTTGCCTATCCCGTGTTTTCTTGCCCAGCGTTCGTATATTTCCACTGAATAACCTGCCACCCGGTTGACGTGGGCCCCTGTTTCTTTGGGGTCACGAAGCTCCGCCATCTTGATCATCCGAAGGAGAATGGCCCTTGTCATCTGAGCCCGCTCAAGGGCAACCACGGAAATACTGGCAAAGTGGAGCATGATTTCTTCATCAAGTTTCGTAAACTCTCTGATTCTGCCGTTTTCATCCTGAGCATTGATGATCTGGAGAATTCCCACCACTTTATTCCGGACACTGGTCAGGGGCATGGTCAGAACGGATTTCGTTCTGTAATCTGAAGCCACGTCAAAGACTTTGTTAAATTTGTACGGTTTTGTCCCTTTGATGGCGTAGACATCTGGAACATTGAGAAGCTTGCCTGTTTCAGCCACATAACCCGCCATACTCGATGTGTTCACCGGGATGGAAAATGTGGAATAGATCAGTTTTTCTCCGGGAGGAATCCTTTTCTGAAGGGTGTTGTTCTGGGTATAGGAAAACTTCAGTTCATTGTCTTCTTTGATATAAATGGAACCGGCGTCTGCGCCAACAAAGTCGCGGGCCTTTGAAAGGATATGTTCCATGAGGATATCCAGGTCGTGGACCTGATTCAGCTCTATACCAAGCCGTGTTAGACTTTGCAGTTTTTGATTGTCATTCAGCATGGCCCCCCCATGTTGATGGTCACGGATTTTGTATCATCCGTGGTTAACGAAAACTTCCTATTTTTGAAGAGATACGGGTATTCTATTATATATGGATGAAAGGTTCAATGAAAAATAACCGTGGGTTAAAAGTAGATCGTTTATCAATCAAATGGGGACATCGCCAAAAAAAAGGCGTTAGAGAAAATTAAAATTCTCTAACGCCTTTTTTATTAATGGTACCGAAGAAAGGACTTGAACCTTCACACCTCACGGCACTAGATCCTAAGTCTTGTTTTGATACTATTTTATGATAATTTATAATTATTTATTATCTTTATATAACGTGTATATTCAGAGTGTTAAATCAAAACAACTCTAAACGAACATTAATGAAAATAAAGTCAAAAACATACCTATTTTCGGAAGTGTGTTTACCAGGTGTTTACCAGAATTTAAACGCCAAAACCACATTCTTATTTAAAAGGCTATCCCCTACTCTCAACTGAAAAAAATAAACAGAATAAAATCGTGTCATCAAAAAAACCGTTTTATGAACTGCCAGTCAACCCCGTTCAAAACTCACGTAGATCCCGTTGTACCAAATCTTACGGTGTACCCTTTTATTAACGGTGACCACTCGTCCTGATGGCACCTGGGTTGTTTGGCCTGAATTATATGCCTGTTCAAAAAGAGTTGGAGTCGTCTTGACTCCAAGACGACCGAGTGCCTCAGCTGCCAAAACACGAATGCCCTTGACTGGCGAAGGAGTCCCATCAAAAGGTGATGCTTCAGCTCGGTTATAGATACCTTGTCCGATCTTAACCAAACGACCTTTGCTTACCAAAAGACGGAGGGCACGACCGACCTGATCATAACCGCCGAGATCAGCAAAAAACACGTTGCAGCGTTTGCGATTAATGCGTTGTATTAAACGTGATTCTATTGTGTCTGTCTTCATAGTACTCATCATAGAATGTCAATTTACGACAAATCATAAATGATATTTACTTTAAAATCATTTATCTAAAACAAAACAAGAATTTTAAAAAGCATAGAGAAATTACCCGCTGGCTGCAAAGCCAGCGGGTGTGTCTTTTTGCGTCGAAAGGAGGTTTACCTATGGCGTACACACCGGAACTATCATCAAAATCATCAAGCACGTTACGAAGAATCGCATGGGCTTTGAATGTTCCAATGACCCAGGCCATTGAACGGGTGTTTGAACACATCCCACTCATTCTGGATCGAGAAAAAGTCTGTGAAGCATGTCGGGACAAATCCAGATGTCGTGAATGCCTTTTTTCAACAAAAATCAGTTCGCTTAAAGTGTGAGATCATGAAAATGCTGCCTCAATGGTTGAAAGGGGAAGAAACAGTTCATAAGGAGAGTCGGGCAGAGGAATAAAGCCGAAGTGTTTATAAAAGGATGCGGCATTGTCATCTTTTGCATCAACAAAATAGGCAACAATTCCCAGATTTTTTGAAACAGTAACAAGCCGTCTTAAAGAATCCACCAGAAGAATAGAGCCATATCCCCTTCCCTGGTAATTTTTGTCCACTGCAAGACGTGCGAGTTTTGCTGCTGGAATCTTTCTGGGGTATTTTTTGGCATACTGTTTCGGCATTCGTTCCGTTACGGTTTCACAGGCGCAAACAGTGTAAAATCCCATAATCTCCGTGGATTCTTCAAATTCTGTAAGTACGAATGTCCGAGATATCCCCTTTTTCATATGCTGTTGGGCTATGGTTTTTAAAAATGTGTTAAGCTCTATGGAACCACAGTCGAAACCATTCCTGTCATGATGGGTTGAGATCACTGAAATCATGGTCTTCAATTCTTCATTGTCTTATCATAATTCTTAATAGCTTTGACAAGGGCGGGAGCAGGTTCCGGCGGATGGGTCAAGGCATCAAAAAAAACTTCAGCAGACTTCAGGCTCAAATCGATTCGTTGTTCTTTTTCTATGATGGAGCTGGCCTTTTCAAGGGCTGCCTGTACAAGAAACTGGTTCATCGTTGACCCCACAAGTTCGGCAGCCTGGGCGATGGTTGTATAAACATTCACCGGAACTCGTGCGGAAAGACGTTCAATTGATTTTTGTGCTGACATGAAAACCTCCAATATTTTGCGTCAAAATGACACCATGAATATAACGCATCGGTGACAAAATGGCAACACCCGATGATCATTTGTTATTGTCATTAAAGATCTCCAAGGTGGTAACGAGTGGCAGAAGAGATAAGAGTAGACGGACAACCCATGCGAACGATATAAAGCAATAACGTTAATGTGTTTCCCAGAACCATTCCACCCTCTCAGAACAAACGGCTTTATTCATTGATTTGTTTTCCTGGATTGCGAATGTTAGGGATCGAAAAGTAGTTTTATTTGTTTTGATACAAGACTGTTGCTGGATTATGCATTAACATAGATGAAACCTTTATAATTCAACTCAATCTTCCCTTCATTACAATAAAGTTTAGGACCGGCAAGATATTCAGGCCAGAAATTTTCAAAATGTTTTAACCTGAGAATGCGAACCGCGAGTGTTGCGATAATTATATCGTGTGTTATGAAAAGAGTGGTTTTCCCCTTTGGTGGCAAATGGGTTATCATCTGATTATACAGATTATTTGTTGCCATTTCTGGTGGATAAAATCCCTTCATAGGTTCATCACTAAAAAACAATCTTTCACAAACTCCATCATGCCCATATAGTTTCCAATTCTCACCGGCAAGCTTTTCATCAAAAATAAAAGCACCCGGATCTCCCAGCAAAGTGTTCGGTATTACAGTAATATTCTTATTACTACCCTCTATGATTGATAAAGCAGTTTCAATGCATCGTTTTACAGGGCTTGAATGAACCGCATGGAGATGTGAACCAATTTTTTTCCCGTAATTAAATGATGCGATCTTACCTTTTTGTGTAATGGATAGATAATTACCAAACGAATGCGACGGTATCAATGGTCTTTCTGCATGTCGTAATAGGACAAGGGTGCTTTTTGTTTGGTTGCTATTCACTTGGATGTGCCTCAATTACACTAATAATTCCAGACCCTGACACAATATTACAGATTGAAAATCCACAACGATTCAATAATTTTTCATATTCCTGAATCGTACGTTCCCCACCACCTGTTACGGCCAGAAGATGTAGATCGCATAAATGCCCACCCGGTTTGTGATCATCTAATATCATCTCAAGAATAATAAGCTTTCCCCCTGGCACTATCGACGCACATGCATGTTTAAGAATGATTTCAGCCTTAGCATCATTCCAATCATGTAATATTCTTGCCATAATGACGATATCTACGGACATATTCCACGGTTCAAAAAAATTTAGCGGAACAAAATTGATTCCAGTTGTTTCAGAAACGCGCTCGATGATTTCGGGTAAATCAATAAGCGTTATTTTTGATTCAGGAAAAAATTGTTTTATCAATGATGAGAGAATTCCAGCACCGCCCCCAACATCCACAACGCTTTGCCCATTTTTTATGGGTAATAGAGGAACGACGCTCGAATAATCGTATAGGGCATAACTCGATAGCATATTGTGATGCTGTTGTAATATTTTCGTTTTTCTACAGACATCCAGAAAAATATCCGTTTCAGGAACCCAACAATTATCGGCCATAATAGCCTTTTTCAGATCAAACCAACACGGTTCAAGTTCTTTCGCATATTGAATGGATGCATCAGCAAGAGAGTATTGATTATTCTGGCGCAATAACTCACCTTTTCTCGTCAATTCCCACCTATTTGTTCCGATAGGAATACAGATATTCAAATCCCATAACGCATTTAAAAGCCGGTTACATTTTTCAGGGGTTATATTTAGCTTTTGGGTTATATTTCCCATTACATCAGGCAAGATTTCAAAAATACCAATTTCAACTGCCGTTGAAATGGTATGAGTTTTCCAGAAACCTACCAAATCGCCAGAAAGTTCATGAAATGGATCTCTTCCTGATCGTAATATCTTTAATACACACCCTGCCTCATCAATAACGAGAAGAGAACCCTCAATTGTTTCAACACGAGCTTGCCCATTATAAAAAAGTTCAATCATGGAATATCTTTGATGGTAAAGTGGTCGACCCAGGCGGTCAATGTGAACCCAGCCTGAAGTATCTTTTGCACGGGCATAACCCTTATGAAAAATGTCTAAATCATAAAACCAGCGATCATGGATGATTTCCCCGCGAAAATCAACATGACTTGATAAACCGTCTTCCCTCTGGACAACAGCAATATCATCCTTATAATCACCTGCATAAGACCAAACTTCAGTGCCAATTTTTAATCCATTCGAGTCAATATGCTGATAGTACCCCTCGTTTGTTCTAACTGAGCAAAGAGTTTCCTGAAAATTGCCAGTCCAGCTGTATCTATCTTTGTATGCAGGTTTTCCATTGGGATGTATATGAAATGCACCACTGCTATCAAAAACAGAAGCAAGACCTTCGTAAAAACCAAAAGTACGAAGATACCTTTCAACATAACCAGGCTTCCCATCTCGATTAATATGCCAGGCTTTTTGATCTTTTTTTACAGGGGCGAGACCTGGGGTATGAAATTTTAAAACTTCATCGAATCGTTCATCGTATAAGGGTATATCATCTTTTAAATGATGGGTAAAATCTGTTGAAACCTTTATCTGACTCCAATCCATTAGGCCTCCATTTTTTTCATATTGCATGACTGACAAAGGGGGATGCTTTTATATGTTTTCATTAATTTATAGTATTTCTCACTGTCCCAGATGTCCCTCAACGTACGCCTGGGAAGAATTCCAAAGTCTCCAAGAGATTGTCTTTGATCATCTGGTGCACAGCATGGATTAAAACGACCATAAGTATTTATCCACGCTTCTTTGCCCAGAAAAGGGCAAGTACCATCTTTGATTAACTCATCGGGTTCCTGTGGGTTTAATGGATGAAAATTTTCCAATATAAGTCTGTTCCCGTTTGATAATCTATTTTTTTGGACAACGTCTTCGATGGACGGTAATATTGCATTCCACCGCCGAATTGAGTCATGATTTTTTCGCAATGAAAGATTCGCAATTTCAGGGAAATGGGGCCAGAGATGATGCCCTTTCAGGCGGTCAACACCAAGACTAATTGCCAGGAGCGCAATATTTTGTTGATCCCCAAGGTTTTTTTCCATGAATGTCGTTTGAATTGTTATTCTGCAATAATGTCCGATTTTATTAAAGATTTTATCCCGAACAGTTTTAAATTGTTTAATATGTTCAATCAAACTATCGAATTTTGATCGCAACATAATGGATTCATGAATGATTCGATTTGATCCATTCAAGGAGATTTTGATATCGGAACAAACTGGAGCTATCATTTCAGCCCAGTCAATAACAGGCCTTCGGGGAAAAGTTCCATTCGTAGTAAGGTTCATTTTAATATTATATCGATGGCAAAGATCAATAATCAGTTCAAAATGATCGTAAAGCAATGGCTCTCCCATTGTAGAAGGGATTATTTCCTTGAGTCCTGTGGTGATGGCTTCCTTGATGGTGCTTTCGATAAGTCCAAAAGGCATTATTCGGTTTTTTAGACCCCGCTTTTTCCGTTCAACCTGTTTATTGCTGAAGGGAGAATGCTCTTCACACATAATACAATTTAAATTGCATGAATCGGGGTTTGTATCGAATGTAATCCTCCATGGTCCTTTTGTTTGTTGATTTTGCATTGATTAAGAACCTTTTCATATAATTTTTCAATAACAGCCACATGGGTATCAATATCGGGTATATTACTGTCTTCATTATTTAAATAGCCACGTTCCCCAAGTTGAAAACCCAAGTCAGGATTATCGAAAAGTCTCTGCATTTGATAAACCAGCATTTCAGGTGTACGGTGATCAAATAAAAGTCCATTTTTCTCATGATGGACATATTCAGACATCCCACCGGCATTTGCTGTAATTACCGGAACCCTTGCCTGTAAAGCTTCATGAATAACAAGCGGTGAATTCTCTACCCAAATGGAAGGTACAACAATCGCATCCACATGATTAAAAACATCTTCTACAATATTCTGATTTTTATATTCATCAACCCATTGAACCCGTTGGCCAGCTCCACTTGGAAGACGAGCAGCCAACGCCATAAGAGCTTGAGTATCCTGCCCTCTTGGTCGCCCCCAAATTCTTAACTGAGGATTGCCAGTTAACATTCCAAATGCTTTGATCAAATGGTGAATTCCCTTGGAAGGAATATGGGTACCAATATAACCAAACGTAAATGGCTCATCAGGCTGTCGCTTGCGATTGGAAAATCTCTTCAAATCAAACCCATAGTCCAGATAAACCATCTTATTGTCCGAAATACCGAAATCTTTATGATATCTGTCATAAAGATACCGTGAAGGTGCTATAAAAAGATCGATAGATTCACAAACCGTGCGGACATGATCCATTCTTCGCCCCACCCAGTTTTTCCAGTAAATTAAATCTGTAGCATATGTTTCTTCAAGCCCTGAAAAATACCTTAAATAACATCTTAATGCGCATTTTCTATCCACTTGGCCATCACAGACATCCCACAAACGATCCAAATCATTACGTGATTGTGGAAACATTTGCATAAACTGCCCCCTTGGACACATAAGCCAATAGTCATGAAGCGTGTATACAACCGGAATATTGAATTTTTCAGCAACCATTGGGATGGATGTTGAAAGATGGTTTAGATGCCCGATATGAATGATATCGGGATCAAACGACATGATAATTTTTTCGAATTGATCATCGACTCCCTGGTGTCTGTATCCATCCTTAGCTCGGGGCATATTTACAAGATGAATTCTTATTTCAGGTTGTTCGTTATCACGATCTGAAAAAAGTGCATAATCAGGTGAAAACGAATCTTCAATTCGCGTAAAGACTTCAACCTTGTGCTTCTTTTCAATAAGCCCGTGGCACAATGTCTGGGAATATACCTCTGAACCCGCGTTGTATCTTGTCGGATAACCGTGAATAACTTTTAGAATCTTCATTTACAACCTTCATAAATAATTGACAAAAGCCCAATTAGATCCCTTGTTGACATCATAGATAATGGAGGGACCAGTTATTCCTCATCGCAATCTATATAGTAAAATTTTTTGGAGTTGATAACAGACCACTGATCAAGTTACTCCTGCCACATATTCAATGTGTCCAGGCATCTTTGCCCCCATTTATTATTTATCTGAATTTGATTTGCATTTTTTAATAATTATTCAACAGACTCATCGCAGTCTCAGTAAAAAGCGAATTTTTAAGGATATTTTTTGTTTCTAACTGTTATCCAAGACATGTTTCGGGATAGGATATTTCATACACTTGCCTCTTTAATCGTTTAACCTTAACTGACCGGAAATTTTCTTAGAAACATGAAAGCCACTGAAGCATAGTGTATCTAAAAGAATATAAAAATTCAGGTCATGCAAGGTTAATTTGATTTACGCTCGCTTGAATTACATAAGCATCCCTTCGGTAGATGATGACCTTATCATCTTAAAGCAGAGTAATTTTTTTTCCAAAAAAACACTATTACATCATAATTGTCAAGTTTTAAGACTTTATCCAGAATTACTCTAAAGATGTGTTATGTGATCCTTTTCAGTCGATCAAAAAAAACCGGGTATATATCATTGACGTGAAATGCTGGAATACTGCTTCAAAACTTTACCTACAGATCGGATAAAAACATTCCCAAACATCATCAACGTTTTAAAGAAAAGGACGTGCCATGGAAACTTCGAACATCAATCAACAATTTAAAGACGATGAAATCAGCTATATCAAACGTTGGGACAAAGAGCGAAACGAATACATTGCCAATCCCTTTCCCAAAATCGGGGGAAGGCTCCGGCTGGCCCATGAATCCAATGAAACCCTGTCTATAGAAACGGAAATCATCCGTTATGATGAAAAAATTGCTGTGGTCATTGCGGTGAGCAGAACATCAAAGGGCTGTTTTAAAGGTATCGGCATGGCCAGCGTGGAACGGGATGAAAAGATTGCTCATGCCATTCTCGAACTTGCCGAAACACGAGCGATAGCCAGATCACTACGATTTGCAGGTTATGGCATCGAATACTGTTCAGCCGAAGAAGTGAGCCACCTTGGAAATGGAGAAGGATTTAACGGTAATCATCCGAAAACCCAAAATGGTCCAAATCATAACGGCGGAACCGGCAACGGACGACCGAAAAATGAGCCGGAAAACAACGTCCTTAGTAATCATACTCAATCGGTTCCAGAAGGGAATGATAAAGGTAGGCTCTCTTCAAAACAGTACAAGTACATCCAGAAACTGAACGATGAACTTGGCCGAAATAGTTCCGAATTAGACAAGCAGTGTTTGGCCATGTTTGGAACGGTTTCACAATATCTGTCCAAAGGGGATGCTTCCAAAATCATCGAGCATTTGACCGCACAGAAACAAAACCCGTTCACGAGAGCGGCATAACAGAAAAACATTCATTTCAATCTGAATCCAAAATGAAAAGGGAAAGACATGCAAGGGTCTTTCCCTTTTTGCGTTTATGCACATCACAAAAGGAGATCTTCTCATGTCAAGGAAACAAGCTCTTCAATCGTTTCATCATGATCTGCACATCAGCCACAACCAGATTTTCACCTACCTGAACTGCTCTCTCAAATACAAATTCCATTACGTGGAAGGCAAGCCGTCGGAACGCATTGGAATCGCCCTTCCCTTCGGCTCCGCAATCCATTCCGCCATTGAGATGTATTACCGAACGCTGAAGATAAAGGGGGAACGTGAACGGATAGAGGCCATCGTCGAAAGATTCGAAACGTGTTTCAATCTGGAACTGGATAACATCCGAGTGCCTGTTATTTACAAAAAAGAAACACCTGATCGAAAGGCATGCATTGAAATGGGTAAAGGGATGTTGAGGGCCTTCCATGAAAACAACACTGTCAAGCCAGAACAGATTGTCGATGTGGAACTCCCTCTTTCTGCCAGGCTTTACACAGATAACGGAGATCCCACCGATTTCCTGCTGGTCGGCATTCTTGATTTGCTTCTGCTGGATGATAATCAGGAAGTCATAGTCGTAGATAACAAGACTGCAGCAAAGCCCATGTCACAATCAACGGCAGATGATGAAAATCAGATGACCGCCTATTCGTATCTTCTGGCTGCAAACAAATTCGTCTTTCCTACAGCTCATGTGAAATGCCGTTTCGATGTGTTGCGGAAGTTGAAAAACCCAACATTTGAGCAGGTCAATACCGCTCGATCATCGGATCAGAGACGGCGGTTCGCCAAAATAGCCAGTTCAGTCTTAACCGCAATTGATGCAGGTATTCACGTCCCTCAATCGTCCTGGATGTGCATTGACTGCGGATATTCAGGGGCATGCAAAACTTGGCATTCGAAAAATTGAAATCTTCTCTTCTATAAAAAAACCAATACCCAAAATAAAAGGAAAATCAAAATGACAAACACATCTACCCTCGAAAAAGTCATCAACCAAGTCCATACCCATTCCATAAATCATTACGACGAAGTGATCCCCGTGCAGGATATGGAGTTTGAAAGCCTGTCCCGGATGCGGGTGTCCGGAAAATCCATTGAGGTTTTACCCAGCGCTCAACGTCTGCTGGCCAATCGTCTCCGAGTACCGTACACATACCTTGAACGCTGTCCCACAGATTTGCAGGCAAGCAACCTGAACTTCTGGATTGAGCAGGAGGCACGGCAACGTGAGACTTTCTTTTGCCGGTTCGATGACCAGAAGTTGAGAGCTGTTTTTACAGAACGATACAGACCGCTGGACAACATGGAAATCCTGTCTCAACTCATTGAAAACGGCTTTGACCCTTCGGCAGAGGTTCAGTCTTCCATGGATGATTCGATGTTTCTGATCAAAATTCCCGAGTATTCAAGGTCATTCAACGTAAGTACCGTTCATGAAAAACAAGATAAAATCGTGCCGGGGATTTCTCTTGCAAACAGCGAAGTCGGCATCCTGGCATTCAGCATCGAGGCGTTTTTCTATCGGCTTGTCTGCACCAATGGATTGATTTCCATGACCTCATCCACATCACGGTTCAAGCATATCAGCCAACGGGGAATTGATAACTTTCAGGATACCTTGGCCCAAGTCATTCAAGGCAGCATCCACAATCAAAATCAATTTCATATATCACGGAATTCCGAGGTCAGAGATCCCATCGCGTCCATCGAATTATTTTCCCACCAGTTTGGTTTGTCCCAGGTGGAAACGGAAGTGGTTCGCCAATCCTATTACACAGAACAGGGAACCACGATGTTTCATATCATCAATGCATTTACGGCAGCAGCCAAGGCACCGGGGCTGACAACAGGTGAGATTTACAAGTTGGAGAAGGCTGGGGGTCAGATTCTTTCCATGGTCAAACCGTAATTACCATCAAAATCAAATCGAAAAGCCCTGTCAACAACAAGATGTTGACAGGGCTTTTTTTTGAGGAACTCATGATAAAAAAGAAAGAGAAATAACCAAGCTTGGACTCTTGAAATATCTTTAAGCAGACTTCTGACGGCAGGGAACTCCACCTTTATAAAATCGAACATGAATCAGACTATACGCCACTTCGGGAACTCTAAACAAATCTCTCCAACTCGTCATAC
This sequence comes from Desulfobacteraceae bacterium, assembly GCA_041660385.1. Lineage (GTDB taxonomy): Bacteria > Desulfobacterota > Desulfobacteria > Desulfobacterales > Desulfolunaceae > DYJE01. The sequence continues at coordinate 22,626 of JBAZWJ010000038.1, forward strand.
ATGGTTTTCAGTTCTCTCCACAAACTGTCATCTTCCATTTTGCAGTAGTTCAAAACATAATCAACAGAGCGAAGAACAAGGTCTTTATTGGGATTGTAGGGAAGTTTGGCAAGTTCAAGATAGCGGTCAAGCCCGCGTGTCCGTTTGATACCATTCTGATCTTGAACCCTCCACAATCCTGATTTTTCGGCAAATTCTGCTTTGTGAACATATTTACTGTAGACGTTTGTTTTATCGATAATGTTTCCCCAAAGCCACAAAGCTTTATTCATGATAGAAACAATTTTGCATTTCAAACCCCGCGCAATGATTCGATCAATGGTATCTTCCAAAAATTTGAAATTCAGATCCGCTCCTTTTTTTATGAATTCAGTATCAATTCCAGAGGGAGTTTCGCAGGATAATTCGTTTTTTTCAATGTAAGCACCGATCCCCAAACGGACCCCTGCTTTCGCGGAAGAAAGATCTCCAAAATCTGTGAGGATGATGCTGGGAATATCGGATCTGAACCGTTTGACCTGTTTGATCAACTCGATGCCGTCCATGTTCGGCAATTTATAATCGGCGATAAGGACATCGAAATGAGAAAATGAAACGAGCTTTAACGCATCTTCCCCAGATGTCGCCTTATGGACTTCATAATCATCTTCGAACCAGTACAGGCAGTGCTCCAGAAACGAAACGTTATCATCCACAAACAGCAATCGTCCTTTGGAGCTCCCCATTGGTTTTTCGTTACAGTTCATTGATCACGATCCTTTCAGGAATCAGAATGCGAAAAGTACTCCCGATATTCTCTTCGCTGGTTATTTTTATCTTCATATTGTATTTGTCGATTTTATTCTGAACGATAGATAAGCCCAGGCCACTGTTACTGTTTTTTGTAGAAAAGCATGGATTCATGCATTTCTTGACCGTCTTCTTATCCATGCCACAGCCTGTGTCGGTAACGTCAACTACCACACTTTTCCATTTTTTTTGAAGCGAAACGCGAACCGTGATCTTGCATTCATCCTCAGAATTGGACGCCCTCAAGCTCTTTTCATTGACGGCCCTCACAGCGTTTTTCAGAAGGTTCTTGAGAATGATTTTAAAATCAATGGGATTCATGGAAATCATGAGTGGCCCGGAATGATCGGTTTGAAAAGCAATGTTGACAGGGTTTCGGTTATACATTTCTTTGAACGACAAAACCGTCTGTTCCGTCAGAGACAGAATGTCAATGCGAGGCAATATTTCATCAACCGTATTTGGCGAAGGCCGTTTGGCATCAAGATCTTTAAATGCCTCGATGGCTTCTCCTGCCTCCATAACGCCGCTCATGATATTCTGCGTGATTTTGAATTCTTTGCCATGCGCCCCTGTTTTATCGAAATGCCGGGCAAGAAGATCACACCCTGATCGAATGGAGACAAGGGGATTGCTTATTTCATGGGATATGTATTTCCCCATGAACACAATATTGGAAAAACGTTCTTTTAATTTGTAAAAATGAAAAAATACATACGAAATCACAAGCCCCATTATAATAATGATGCTTTTGAACCATCCCGTCTCCCACCACATGGGCGTGATCCGGATAGCCAGAGACGTTTCCTCTCCCCAGACACCATCGTTGTTGGTTCCTTTGACCTTGAACGTGTAATCTCCGTCATCAAGATTGGTATAAATGGCAATCCGCCTGCTCCCCGAATTGATCCAGTCTTTGTCAAAGCCTTCCAGCTTATATGAATAGATATTCTTTTCCGGCTCAGTAAAATCAAGAGCCGCAAATTCCAGTGAAAAAACCGGGTCTTTTTTAGAAAGAACAATACGGTCCGTATCATATATCAGGTGGTCCAAATTCGAATCCTGAAAATTCTTCTGAAATCGCGTCAGAACAACAGGAGGCTTGTGGGAATTGCTCTTTATCAAATGGGGATAAAGGATATTGAAGCCGTTTCCCCCACCGAAAAAGAGGCGGTTGTTGTTTCCTTTAAAATAAGCTCCGGCATTGAATTCGTTGCTCTGGAGGCCATCACGGATATCATAATTTTTGAAAATACCGGTTTTTGGATCAAAACGTGACAACCCCTTGTTGGTACTCAACCATAGATATCCCTGGTCATCTTCGAGTATTCCATAAACCGTGTCGTTCGAAAGCCCATCCTGTTCCCGGAACGAGGTGAATGAATCCGAAGCTTTTTCATATCTGTTCAAGCCGCCATTTGTGCCGATCCAGAGATTCCCGTTTTTAGATTGAAGAATACATCTTACGGTGTTGTTGCTTAAGCTTTCATGATTTTCAGGGTCATTTTTGTAAACCTTAAATGTCTTTGTCTCTTCGTTGTATACGTTTAGGCCCGAACTTGTGCCAACCCAGAGAATCCCTGTGTGATCACGAATGACTGTTCTCGCCACATCATGACTCAAACTGTTCGGGTCACCGGGGTTGTTCTTATAATGAACAAACGATTCTTTCCTGATATCAAAGTGATTGAGGCCTCCCCATGTGCCGATCCAGAGAGAGTTTACCCCGTCTCCATAGATGCAAAGAACCGTGTTTTCGCTCAGACAGTTGGGTGAGTTGTCCATTTTGTATTGTTTAATGACCTTTAAATCCTTACTCAGTTTGAACAGGCCTGAATTCAAGGTTCCGGCCCAGAAGAAGCCGTTTTTATCTTCAAATAAACTGCGTACAGAATCCTTAATTTCCTTTAACCCATGGGATACGGTCTGGTCTTTCCCATGGATCCGGCTTATGCCCTCATCGGTCCCGACCAGAATATCTCCCATAGAATCTTCAAACACAGCCCAGACCACATTGTTGCTGATGCTGTCCGTTTGATAGGGGATATGTCTGTAATGCCTGATCACACTTTTCATCGTGTTCCGGTTATACGTATTCACACCCCCTGAAAGTGTACCCACCCACAGCACCCCGCCGCGATCTTCATATATGGATGCGATGTAGGTGTTGCTCAGGCTTTGGCCGACATTGATAAATGTTTCAGTTCTTTCGTCGAATTGATAGAGGCCCCTGCTCTTTGAACCCACCCACAAAACACCTGCCCGATCTTCGTAGATGCATTTTGCCACGCTGTCATCATAACCCTTGTGCTGGTAATGGATGAATGAACCTGTTTTTCGGTCAAAACGGTTAATCCCTCCTCCCCAGGTTCCAACCCAGAGACGTTTTTTGCCGTCTTCGAAGATGCCCCACACATAGTCATGGCTCAAGCTGTCGAGCCGGTCCGGGTTGTGCCTGTAGTGCGTGAAAGTTCCTCTGGTCCGATCCATTTTGTCAAGCCCGCCATTCATGGTTCCGATCCATAAAGAACCCTGATGATCTTCGTCTATGCTCGTTATGTTATTGTCCCCAAGGCTGTTCAGGTCATGGTCATCATGGGTGTAACGCTTAAACGAGCCATTTTTGGGGTTCAGCAGATTTAATCCATCCTCAGTCCCGATCCACAGGTTGTCTCGGGAATCATTGAAAATAATAGAAACCGTATCATTACTCAGGCTGGCAGGATTCTTTTCATCATGCTTGAAACAGGCAAATGTTCCTCGGGATCGGTTAAAAAAGTTCAGCCCTCCACCGATTGTTCCGATCCACAGCCCCCCATGTTTATCCTCATAAAGGGACGTAATATGATTTGCGGAAATAGAACTCTCATCTTCGGGGTTGTGTCTGTATACAGTAAACTTATACCCGTCAAACATGTTCAGGCCATCCTGGGTTCCGAACCACATGAAGCCGTATTTGTCCTGAATTATAGCGTAAACCGAACACTGGGACAACCCTTGTTCGATTGAGATTGTATTGAATTGGGTGGGGATTTGATCAGCGCCAGATCGGGTTGTCAGGCAACCGAATATGAAAACAAGAAGAAATAAAATAACCTGAAAACCTTTTAACCAGGGTGTTACCTGTCGATTGAAGGCAATTTTTCCTGGATAAACGTTTCCTTTATTTGCTGTTCCTATGTCACAACAATTTGAAATCATGATTCCTTCCCGAAATGAATGAAGGCAATTTTTTAACATGTATTAACTTATTTTTCCACAGGCAAATGATAAAGTTTCCATTTGAAAACAGTCGTTACCATTTGTTACCACCTGCCATGTTGTTTGTTTTAAATTTTCCTGCAATAATCCCTGTAAAGTATACGCGAATCGGTAGAACATATTCGTATTTACTCATGGGGAGAGAAAGAAACTCTTTACACAGTATCCATCATCGCAAGAAAAAATTCATTCGAAATCAGAATCAGCCTCCCGCACCTGTCATTCCGGGAGGTGCTTTTTCCGACCCGGAATCCATGGCGGTATGGTGAACGTGCTGGATGTTTAAAAATACTGTTCAATGCATGAAATCACTCGGAACGCTTGATTGGAAAAAAATATTGAAAAAAAACTCATGTTCCCATGAAACAAGACGATATAAATAAAAATTGAACCACATTCGATGGTTCGCTCAACCCTTTTCAACGTGCCCATAGATCAATAATAAGGATAAGATGCCCACTCCCGATCAGGATAAAATCCGGAAAGCGTGGAATTATGCGTCACTCGCCCATAATAATCAGTACATGCCGGGCAACGCCCTCCCCTACATCAACCATATCGGCTCAGTCGCAATGGAGGCCATGGCTGCCGTCATCCAAAACAAAGACATGGTAGATCCCGAGCTTCTGATCCTCTGCGCAATCCTTCACGACATTCTGGAAGACACAAAAGGTTTCTATTCCGAAATTGAGAAGCAGTTCGGAAAAAAAGTAGCCGATGGCGTAGTTGCTCTGACCAAAGACAAAAATCTCCCAAGCAAAGAAGCACAGATGAAAGACAGCATCGAGCGAATCCGAAAACAGCCCCATGAAGTCTGGATGGTGAAGCTCTGCGACAGGATAGCCAATCTCCAGCCGCCGCCAGAACATTGGAACAACGATAAGATTGATGCATACCGTGATGAAGCTGTTTTTATCTTGGAGTCTCTTGGTGAAGCCAATCAAGACCTTTCAAGTCGTTTAAAAATGAAGATTGACATGTATGGAAAAACCATGGGTCGGAATATTTGAAATGATGTTTTTCATAAATGGAATTTGATTTTGATATATCTAAAGGGAAGGTTATGGAAAAAAAGAAACTAAACATTGTATTTTCAGTAATATCGGTTCTTGTACTACTGTTAGTTACATTCTGGATCTATGATTCAATGAAAGGCAAGGGTGTATTAAGAGTCATAACTAATCCGGGTGGTGCATATTTATATATTGATGGTGACCGAATAGGAAGCAGCCCTGTTCAGGAGGGTCAGTCCTTTGACATCACGCTAAAAGAAGGAAAATACAAATTAGAAGCGGTGATTCCTGTTTCTGAGGAACATGAAAGATATGGTTCCATTTTTGATGTTTATGTGGCTGCAGAAAGCACTCAGATTCTGAAAATTGATTTAACAGAACGCGAAACAGAATCAGCCTTTGAAAATAGAGTTGACCGAGAAAAAAAGCAATATGAACTTTACGTTAAAGAACATCCAAATGTCCGGATCGAACCCAAAATGGTCGATATTTCTGCCGGTAAATTACAAATGGGATGCAGTCCTGACGATACACAGTGTGATGATGATGAAAAACCCGCTCACTGGGTGAATCTTTCCGCCTTCAAGATAAGTGAAACAGAAGCGACTTTCGAATCGTGGGACGCCTATGTTGCTGCCGGTGGGACAACCTATATCCCGAAAGATGAAGGATGGGGTCGAAGTTCAAGACCGGTAATCAATGTAAGCTGGGAAGATGTTCAAGGTTATATTGAGTGGTTAAACAGAGTGACGGGTAAAAAATACAGCCTTCCCACAGAAGCCCAGTGGGAATATGCGGCAAGAGCCGGTTCAAAAACAAAATATTTCTTTGGAAGCAATGAGAATCAGATTGCTGATTATGCTTGGTTCTGGGGGAATTCTTCTAAACAAACACAGGCCATTGGAACCCGTAAACCCAATGCCTGGGGGCTTTACGATATGCATGGGAACGTATGGGAGTGGTGTAAAGACTGGAAGTCCACTTATACATTGGCTGAATCCACCAATCCGGCCGGACCTTCATTGAGTAAGGACAGAACGGCTCGTGGAGGCTCCTGGTATAATGCGGCCTGGTTGTGTCGTACATCAATTCGAAGTGGTTTTGTTCCAGGATATCGAAACAACAGCTTGGGATTCAGGCTTGTACTGCTATAACACAAAAAAATATCAAGATAACCATGGGGTGATAGATGAAAAAAATTGTGATCAACGTATTTATCTATTTGATAATGTTGACTTATCCGGCTATTTCTTTTGCTATTGATTACATTGTTTCAAATGCAAATGTAAAAGTTTACAGCGACCAGTACAGAATTGGTACGGGTAGTTTTCAGACAGAACCGAATAAGATTATGTATGCATTGGGATATATGAGTGGCACTGAATTGGTTGTTGAGGCGGGTATCAACCAAAGTTCCATAGGTCTGGACGGCTCAAAAACTTTTAAGAATGCTGCAATATTCGGTGTGTATAAAAACAGCATTTCTGATGTGAATAAAGTGGTTTCTAGTTCAAATTTGATTAATAAATCTAATGGAACGGTCAGGTTTGTTCCTGAATCTGCCGATTACAAAATAATGGTGGCGACAACGAGTGGCGGTAACAATATATCTTATTATATAAATACTACTATTCAAGTGAGGGTTAAGCCGGATAGCCCTCCCACCATTCAGGTAACCAGTTCACCATCAGTTTCAGGCAACAGTTTGACAGCAACAACAACTTCGTCAGATGACACAGCGATAACAAGGTTATCTTTCGCTATTTTTAACAGCAGTTATGTTAAAATGAATATCTCGGCACCCACTGTTTCCGTCACAAACCCAACATGCACATACAATTCATCAGCATATACCTGGGGCTACGTCCCCTCATCAAAAACTGTGACAACGCAATGGAATATCAATATATCCGGTTTGGCGAATGGCAATTACTACATTATGTTTTTTGCTGCAGACGGGGTAAACACATCGGCTGAAACAAGCCAGAGGGGTTTTACAAAATCTACTGTGGATAATGCCCCGACCATTCAGGTAAACACTAACCCGTCTGTGACCGGTAATAGCTTAACAGCGACGACAACCTCATCTGATGACAACGCTATTACCAGAACCTCTTTTGCTATTTATAACAGCAGTTATGTTAAATTAAGCATTCCTTCTCCAACAGTTACAGTCTCAAACCCAACATGCACCTACAATTCATCTCAATATACCTGGGGCTACGTCCCCTCATCAAAAACTGTAACAACGCAATGGAATATCAATATATCCGGTCTGGTGGATGGCAATTACTACATTATGTTTTTTGCTGCAGACGGGGTAAACACATCGGCTGAAACAAGCCAGAGGGGTTTTACAAAATCTACTGTGGATAATGCCCCGACCATTCAGGTGACCACCAATCCAACCGTGGTGAATGGAAGTATTCTGACAGCGACCACTATCTCTTCAGATGATATCGAATTGAAGAGAATCGCCTTTGCGATCATAAACCACAGCAACAATAATACGCTGGATATATCCAATTCGATTAAGGTAACGAATCCGGCGAATTGTTCATACAATTCCAGCGTTTCCACATGGGGTTATATTCCCTCATCAAAAACAGATACAACCCAATGGCAAATCGACATCTCAGGTCTTTCTGATGGCGAGTACGATATCCAGTTTTTTGCCGGAGACGGCAATATCGCCACAAATTCAACCAAGTTGTTTTTTTCGAAAAAAGCCCCCACCATCGTCGTAAACTCATCCGCATCCTTATCAGGATCAACGTTGACCGCAACCACAACAGCCTCAGACGATTACGCCGTGACCAGAACATCCTTCGGTATTTATGACAGCAATGACATTCAGTTAAATGTCAAAACCACCGTCAATGTCACCAGTCCCGTTGGATGCACCTACTCATCTACCCCGAACACATGGGGCTATGTGCCCTCGTCAAAAACAGAAACGGCACAATGGAGCATTGATGTTGCCGGATTGCCTGACGGAACGTACTTCATCAGGTTTTTTGCCGCAGATGGAGGACAGAATACCGCTCAAACAAGTCGAATGACGTTTACCAAGTCATCGAACAACGCCCCGACCCTGGTTGTGGGCAATGCTCCGGCCCTTGCGGGAACCACCCTAACTGCGACCACCACCGCATCCGACGACAATGCTGTCACAAGAACCTCGTTTGTCATACTTGACAACAACCTCGCCCATCAAAACATCAAGACGAACGTTTATGTCGCCAGTCCGGCGGGCTGTACCTACGCATCTTCCCCCAATTCCTGGGGCTATACTCCGACCGCTTCTCCTGAGACAGCGAACTGGAGCATCGATATTTCAGGACTTCCGGAAGGGAGTTATTATATCAAGTTTTACGCAACGGATGGAACGAACACGGTTGAGACGACAACCTATGCGTTTGAAAAAACAGGCGCCCCGCTTTACGATTTCCTTGCACCGGATATCAACGGGAAAAAAGTCGGGGGACGATTCTTTCTCGACATGGCCGTTCCTGTATCCGTGGGAAATCCCATCACAACCATGTATCTCGAAAAAGCAGGCGTGAATGTTGCTTATGTAAACCTGCCTGTCATCGCTTCAGATTCTTTGAATAACCCCGAAAATTATCTTGGAAGGTATGTCTGGAAAACAATATCGGACAATAAACCCATCTCTACCTGGTCACAGATACTTTCGGAAACATCGCCTGTCTCTTTCAAAATCATTGGAAAGAAAAAAGACGGAAGTCTTATTGTCAGCTCCACCTTTTCAATAGCGATTCAAACAAGCCTTCAATCCTCCATATCGGCACGGGATACGAACAATCAAACGATCAATTTTCCCCAGAACGATCCGATAAATACAACGTTTATTTCCACAATAACAGGTGGTACTGGCCCGTACACATACCGCTGGATCAATGATCGAGGGTTGTCCGTGGATGAAAACGCCTATGAAAGCACCTCATCAACCTGCACGACAACCGTGGACGATCTTTTCAGCCGCCTGGTCACCCTTGAAGTGCGGGACGGGGCAGGAAATGTCAGCTACGCCCATTTCATCACATTCATCGATTATGGTTGGGAAACAGGGAATCCCGCGTTAAGTGGAAGCGGCAGCACACTTTTTAACGGCGTGGATGTCAGCAACCGCAATTTTTACATGTCGTCAACGGATCTGTCTGTGGGCTGCAAAGGAATACCTTTCGCTCTTTCAAGGAGTTACAACTCCGCCTGGGGGACCATTTCCCATGGTCGCGTGTGGCGTTTCAACTACGACCTGAAACTTCAGATTCCCCAGGACAAAGGGGGGCGTGAGCTTCAACTGTACAGGGAAGACGGAAGGGAGGAACGGTATTTCAGGGATACGGACGGATACTGGTACGGTGGGCGTGCAGGCATGTTCGACCGTCTGATTGAAAACGATGACGGCACTTACACCCTTTATACCAAAGGGAAGCTGATCTACAGGTTTGCCGATCCCGATAACGGGGGAGAACTGCTGTCCCTTCAGGATCGTGACGGGAATACCATGACCATCACGCGAAACAGCGCAACTCAGAAAACAGTGGTGGACCCGGCTGGACGTTCGTATGTCCTGACTTACGATGCCGAAGGCAGACTGACCAAAGCCAGGGACTATTCTGGAAGAAGCGTGGAGTACACCTATGATGTAAATGGAAATCTCACGGATTTTAAAAACGTCATGGGGAAAACCACCCGGTATGAATACATCACAGACGGCCAGCTCACGGCAATAAAAGATCCTAGGAGCATGGCTTCGGCAGACCCGTATAACTATTTGACCATAACGTATGATTCTACTTCGAGGGATGTCAAATACCTTACCGATGTCGACGGCAACGAGACCGAATACCGTGTTGGAACCCTGGATGGTAAACCGGCTACGGTAGTGCTTCGTCCATCCACAAATGGAGTGAACAACAACGTGTTATTTGTTTTTGACGGCAACGGACGGGTAACCCAAACCATAACAGCCCAGAATTATGGTGATTATAAACGGGCCAAAGAATTTAAAAACGCAACCGATTCAAAACGGATCGCGGAAAAAGGACTGGTAACAAGCGTTACCAATCCCAGGAATTACAAAAACTCATTCACCTATTCCGATGACGGACGTGGAAACCGGGTCAGTTCAACTGATCCGAAGAACCAGACGTCAGCTTACTCTTACCTGACTGAAAACGACTTTGGAGCATCGGATATCGACCGGACGAATCTGAACGTCATCGCCAGCACAACCAGCCCTGCTGACCACACCTACGCATTTACCTACACGGACAGCGGCAACATGAAGACCATCAAGACCCCCATCACATCCGATCCCGCAACGCAGATCAGTTATTATGGGGACGGTCAAAGAAATACGGTCACAGACCCCGCAGGTCACGCGACAAAATACACCTATAACGCCGATGGCACGGTGAATACCGTAACCGACGCCAAAAATCAGACCATCCGATACACATACGACACCTTGGGCCGTGTGGAAACCGTAACCGACCGCCGTGGCATCGTCACAAGGTACACCTATAATGCAAGAGGAAACGCCCTGACGGTGACCTCGGCTTATGGGACGGCCCTTCAGGCCGTGGTGACCAACACCTATGATGAAAACAATAATCTGGTCAGTACAAGGGACGCCCGAGGTAACACACGAACGTATGCCTTCACCCGTATGAACCAGATGGAATCAGAAACATTTGTGGTTTCCGGCATGTCATACAGCAGAAGTTATTCCCATGACGAACTGGGAAGGATCTGGAAAATCACCAATGAAAACAGCCATGCAAGGCAATCCGAATTTGATGCAGGTGGACGAAAAGTCACGGAAAAAGACGCCCTGAACAACACCACAACCTATACCTTTGATAGTAACGGCAATATACTTACCAAGACCGATGCCATAGGCCATGTGACCACATACACCTACGATGAACTGGACCGGATGATAAAACGAAAGGACCACCTGAACAATACCGTGGAATACACCTACGATGCCGAAGGCCACATGGCATCCATGAAAGACCCCAAAGGTAACGTGACCCGGTACGAGTACGATGCCGCAGGCCGTCTTTCCAAAGTGACCGATGCGGCCAATCAGATCACGTCCGCCACTTACGATGCCGCTGGAAATCTTAAAACCTTGTCTGGGCCTGCTGCCGGGAATAGGGTGACTTACAGTTACGACGAACTGAACCGGATGATCCGTCATACGGATGCCGGAAACAGGAACTGGAATTATACTTACGACGCAAACAGCAACATGCTGACAGAAACAACACCGGACAGCAAAACCACCGCATGGCAGTATGATGAACTAAACCGTGTCACACGGATCACCTATCCGGACAGCAGCGTGGTGCAGTACGAATACGATCTCAACGGCAACAGGACGCGGATGGTGGATTCCACAGGCACCACCACCTATACTTTCGATGAAGTGAACCGCCTCACCAGCGTAACCGATGCTTTCGGAAAAACCGTGACCTATTCCTACGATGGTGTGGGCCATGTAAAAAGCATGGTTTATCCTGGGGGCAAACAGTTGTCCTACAGTTACGATGCCTTGGAGCGTCTTGAAAGCGTGGACAACTGGCTTGGCCATACCACAGAGTACAGTTATAACACCATTCATCAACTCACCGAGGTGGTCAACGGAAACGACACCCGGACAATCTACAGCTTTGATACGGTCAACAGATTGACCGGCCTTCAGAACCTGAAAGATAACGATGATGTGATTTCGTCCCACAATTACACCCTGGATGCCAACGGTAATGTGAGCCAGGACAACGCTGTCCTTCCTTTGCAGCCCTCCTTTGCCTCTGCATCAAAACAGATGTCCTTTGACGCGGCCAATCGGATCATCAGTGCAGGTGATACGAATTATACCCACGATCTTTCGGGCCGGATCATTTCCGAAACCACGGGAGCGCTGACCAAGACTTACACGTACAATGACCAGGATCTAATCACGGAAATAAATGGAGTAGTACCATTTACCAATGCTTACAATGGGGATGGCAACCGTGTTTCGATGAACAAAAACGGAAAGATGACACGTTACGTCCTTGATGTGAATGAGACTCTTCCAAATGTGATCGCCGAAACCAACAGTTCCGGAGGTATTACTGCTTATTACACCTATGGAAACGGGCTGATATCACGTATTGATGCCTCAACCGGCAAGGAATCTTATTACCATTTCGATTCTACGGGCAATACTATAGCCTTAACCGACGAGAATCAAGAGCTTACGGATAGCTATTTTTATACGCCTTACGGAGAGATAATTTCAAACGGAAGCACCGATAATCCATTCAGATACAGTGGCCGGCATGGCGTAATGGATGACGGGAACGGTTTAAATTATATGAGGGCCAGATACTATAATCCTGAAATTAAGCGGTTTATGAGTATGGATGTCTTGACAGGTACATTAGGTGAACCGCAGAGTTTAAATCGTTATGCCTATGTAAATGGTAATCCTATTATTGGTATTGATCCAAGTGGTCTGAAAACAGATAAGTTTGATAAATGGATAAAGGAACAGTATAATCTTTGTAATTCTGAAAAAGGTGGTCTTTGCAGAATGACAGGCGCTGTATTGTATCAATTTTCAAATAACATCACTGATACGAGTAATGATTTATATGATGATTTGACAAGAATTAATAATGAATACCAAAATGGTAATATGAGTTTTGCTTTAATGTCATCTGAAGTGATTGCAACGTATACATATAATTTGGGTACTGCAGGATTAGATTCGATCAACCCATATCCATATATGCAAGAAGTCACTAAATCAATTATTTATATTTTAGAGGTAGATGAAGAGACGAAGGAAATATTATATAAAATTAATGAAGCCATTTATTTTATACTTTCAGTTAGAAAATTTTTTTCTGAGACAAAAGATTTGATTTCACAAATCGAATCATCAAATAAAAAAGCGGTTTATGCGAAAAAAATGGTTGCAGCATTAATTAAAAAACAAGGTAATAATGCAACAGTTGGTAATTGTAAAACCTTATTTGATATGTGGGTGCAGGAGATATCCGCTTATGGTAACGTTTTAGAATATAGCGTTTCTAAGGGTGCTGAATTAACAGTAGATCTTCAATCAAATTTAAGAGACCTTAAAACCCTTTTGGAAAATTAGGATAGAAAGATTGCCATTATTATAAAAGTAAAGGTAACAATAATGAAATTTAAAAAATATTATCACAACATAAAAATTTTATTGATATCATCATATATGTTGGTATTTATTACTTCTATTGCTCATTCTCTTAACATAAATTACAAATACGATTCCCTAAACCGCCTGGTGCAGACAGAATATTCAGATGCGACCGGCACCAAATCGATTGTCTACGTATACGACGCAGCCGGAAACATGACCTCGGAAACAAAAACCGTGACCGAACTGGACACCGATGGTGACGGATTGTCCGATGCTCTTGAAAATTCCACCTGCACCGAACCCTATGACGCTGATTCGGATGACGACGGAATTTTAGACGGCGATGAAGATGCCAATCAAAACGGCCTCGTCGATGCCGGTGAAACCGATCCCTGCAACACAGATACAGACAGTGACGGCATCCAGGACGGAACCGAGCTGGGCGTGGCCCTGTGGGCTGTGGGCGGAGATACGAATCTGGCTGTTTTCCAGCCTGATCTGGACACCGACACCACCACCGATCCCACAAAAACAGATTCGGATAGCGACGGCGTTTCGGACGGTGAAGAAGACCTGAACAAAAACGGCAATCAGGACGCCGGGGAAAGTGATCCGACCAATAATCTGTCCATTCCCATGAACACAGCCCCCACTGTTCCAGCCGTGAACAGCCCGGCCCATGGAAACCATGTGGCTGTTCTTGATCCGGATCTTTCGGTGAACAACGCCTCGGATGTCAACGGGGATGCGTTGACCTATATCTTTGAAATCTATTCCGACGCCGGTCTGACCCACCGCATCGCCGTTTCGGACAACATCACGGCAGGAAACGGGGTCACGTCATGGTCCACCGCTGGCGTGGCGTCCCTTGAAGAGAACGGGACTTATTACTGGCGCTGCAGAGCCTTTGACGGACATGATTACGGTGACTGGATGGCGGCGGCATCGTTTACCATTGACATGGGCAATGAATCGCCGGGAGTGCCGACGTTGAGTTATCCCGAAGACGGCGGCAACGTTCCCGTTCTTCAGCCCTATCTTGTGGTCACCCGATCATACGATGATGATGGGGATGTTTTGACCTATGAGTTTGAGGTTTATTCCGATGAGTCCATGACCCAGCTTGCAGCATCGGTAAACGGAATCAATGAAGGCGACGGGGTTCCCCAGTGGCGGGTTTCTGTTCCCCTGACAGATAACACAACCTACTGGTGGCGTGCCCGTGCCAGAGATTCCCATGATGCGGTTGGCAACTGGACGCCCCGTTTCAGCTTTAACATTGATACGGCGGATGAGGCTCCCGTAGGGCTGGCTATCATCTATCCTGTCTATAATTATGAAGTGACCACAACATCGCCCGGAATACGGATTGACAATGCCGTTGACCCGGACGGTAATCCTGTGACCTATGATTTCCAGATCGATACGGTGAACACCTTTGACAGCGCCGATCTGCAAAAAGCCGTTGATGTGGTAGAGGGTGTAAGCGGTGAAACCGTCTGGACTCCGGCGCAGCTTTCAGACAACACAATGTATTTCATACGTGTACGTGCCTTTGATGGAACGGTTTACAGCACGTGGATGAACATGTCATTTTTTGTGAATCTGGCGAATAATGCCCCTGGGCGGCCCACCCTTCTCAGACCTGGCAACCAGAGTCAGATTTTTTCAGCCAGCCCATCCCTCACGATCACTTCGGCCTATGACCCGGATCATGATGCTCTGTCCTATGAGTTTGAATTATTCAGTGACGAGCTGTTGACCCAAAGAATCACCCAGGGCGTCAGCGATACACTTGCCTGGCAGGTTGATGTGGCTTTGACCCATGATCATGCGTATTACTGGCGTGTCAGGGCAGAGGATGAACACGGTCTTGCCAGTGAATGGACGACTGTTTTTACCTTTGACGTCAATACAAACAATACACCGACGGCACCCACCATCAACAATCCATTCATGAACGGAACGGTGGGCACGCTGACTCCAACCCTTTCCGTAGTGAATGGACACAGCGTTTTCGGAACACCGCTGACCTACATTTTCGAGATTTATTCCGATGCTGAACTCGAACATAAAGTGGCCGAAACAACACGCTCGGAAGGCGATGGAATGACAAGCTGGACCGTTAATACAGCGTTATTGGATGAATCCTCGTACTACTGGCGTGCCAAAGTAATTGACGGTGTTTATGAAAGCGCCTGGACGGAAACAGCCTCTTTCATCGTTTCCCTTGGCGAATTGAACGGCATAAAAGTGATTGAAGCATTTGCCGATCTTCTTGCAGATGCGTTGTCCGAACAGGGTGTGATTGTGGATGATACGGAAAGTCCCCTTTATGGAGCGACCCTCACCATTCAACCTGGAGAATTAAATGGAGATTGTACAATCACAATAGCCCGGATAACAAATCCGCCAGCCTTGCCGGATTCGGTGGTTGCTCTGGGGCCTGTTGTTGATTTTGGACCCCATGGCGATATGGTGAACGAACCGGTGGAAATAAGAATACCCTATTCCCAGGCTCTTTTGGCGAGCGCCGGTATCACAAATCCGGATGAAATAGAGATATGGGCGTATAACTCAACAACACAAGCGTGGGAAAGAATACAGGTGGCAGATATCGATACCGTTGAAAAAATGGTTGTATTCGAAGCAGACAAAATGACCATGTATGTGGCTGGTGCCGATATAACCCCTGAAGAAGACGATACAACTGACGATGTTACGCCTGATAAAAAGAAAGACGATGAAGAAGAGGGGTGTTTTATTCAAAGCATACTATAAAACATTGGATACAATGAATATGTACATTCTGTTTAAACCTTGACCGAATGACAAGATTAATGGGCCAAGCCGTCACTTGGCCCACTCAATTCTGATGGGAAAAGTTGTTTAAACAGAATCAGGCAAATAAGGATAATATAAACCTAACACTTAAATTTCAGGGGGTAATTGATGCAAAAAAGTTCAATAATCGTTTGGGTTTCAATGTCGTTGTTGATGATTTCCTCGTTTTCATTTGCCATGGATCACAGTGCTTCAAATGAAAATATCAAGGAGAATACCCCTCCCACCATTCAGTTCACCAGTAATCCATCTGTTTCCGGCAATATAATAACAGCGGCGACAACAGCGACCGATGACACTAACGTCAAAAGAGTCTCCTTTGCCATTTTCAAAGTCAGAGATGTATCTTTGAATATTAAGGATACAGTTCGTGTTACCAGTCCAATGGGTTGCACGTATTCCCCGACTGTCTCTGTTAATACCTGGGGTTACGATCCTGGTTCCACAACGATCAATAAAACGGTGGATACAAGCTGGTCCATTGATATCTCAGGTCTTTCCGATGGCGCTTACTACATCATGTTTTACGCTGGTGACGGTACTGTTGCGAAAGATACAGGATACATGCAATTTAAAAAATAACAGTGATTGTGTCATGATGAATCCAAATCGGACCGGACAGTAAGACTGTGTCAATTCGGAAGCCACCCTTACACCCTGTCATTCCGGCGGGGAAGTATCCGACCCGGAATCCAAGGTGGCTGTGTGTCGGCGTTTGTATTTGGAATAAATATCGGATGGTGTCGTTGTCGCAATCATGGATTCCGGATCACAAAAGGCCGTGCCCGGAATGACAAGAACTGGGAGTGTGAAGGGAGTGTGCTGTGTGACTTTTGGGATGGATTTCTGGTTATGAAAATCTGGCCATATCCGTCCAGCATACGCGATAACTCTCAGGGTTTTTTTTCAGGGTTTTGTCTGTTGTCGAAAACGGAATGTACAATAATGTTATTATTTTCAATGGAATAGAATATTGAAAATGGAAATCTTTTTAACGGGCATCCTCGAAAACAAGCATATCTGACTGGGTATATTTCGGGATACTCCATAATTCTTTTAAGAGCATCTTCCATGCAACAGATAAATTCTAAACCAAGCTCTCTTTGTTGTTGTTCATACCAGCTAAAAGCCAATTCGATATCGTCTTTGGCCCTATCGGTATAATAGAGCTTCATTTATACGTGTTCCTTAAGCCATCATGAACCGCGTTCCAATCATGAAGGCTTTGTTTTCCGGCTTTGTAATCCGAATATCTTTGATCAAGTTCCTTTTTTTGCCATTCATGCAAAGGGAGTGTTGAATGACTTCGAGCGATGGAATCCCAAACATCTTCGATCAAAGACAGCTTATCTGTGAGGGTTAATTTGTTTATTTCATTTTTGATTTCATTGAGTCGCATTTTTCAATTCTCCACCATGTGGCCATATTATTTCTAAAGAGCGGTAATGGGTAATTTATAGCGTTAAATATCGGGCAGTACAAGCTTTTATGCATTGAAACGTTGATCTTTGCAGGGCTGGTCAAACTGGTCCGGTCAATGAAGAAGATCAGGGTGCCGGACGCTCAGGCTCAGGGATAAAAAAACATTACAACGAACATTTTAAATCTTTTGTCGGGTAAAAGAGGTGAAGGGGATCGGTTGGAGAAGATTCAAAACCAAAATGTTCATAAAAAGACCTTGCAGATGCGTCTTTGGCGTGAACGACAAAGGCGCGGATGCCTCCAATATCTGCGGCTTGCAAGGTGCGAAGCATGGCGTCCCGCAACAGGAACGCTCCAATGCGGCGGCCCTGCCAAGAGGTGTGGACGGCAAGTCGTGCCAACAGCATGATGGGTACGGGGTGTCGTGCCAATCCTTTGGTCAATCGCTCCGGTGCATCGTTAAAGGAAATGTGTCCAACGACCAGGCTGTAGAAACCAATCACTTCCGTTTTGAAAAGGGCAAGCCAGATTTGCGACGCGTTGGCTTGCTGGTTTCCAAGGGCATAGCGTATGAGAAAGCGGTCAAGTTCTTCTCTCCCGCAGGCAAAATCGTCAATGGGATGATTACGTCGTAGTTTTTCAATCCTGAAATCCTGCATCATTCGGTGTAAGGCGCATCGAAAGGACTGGGTTCACGGAGCAGCTTCTGAAGTTGAGGCACAGCACGGGGAGGTGTTTCAAGTGCCGTCATAAATGCCTCCCATTGTTCGGCATCGAGATGAAAGTGCTGCCGTTCAGCGAGTGTTTCGGCGGCTCGTTCCAGAGCGCTCGATAATACAAACTGACTGACAGAACACTGCGCCACCCGCGCTGCGGCGCTCAAGGTCTGTTTTGCTTCCTGGGATAATCGCAGGTCAAGCTTGCTTGTTCGGATAGATCGGGATGGTGTTTTCATAGGTGCCTCCATTGCCATCAATTGTACCAAAAAATGCCCGACAATGTCATTACAAAAATTCCCAAAAAAAATCATTCCGAGGGATTTTATGAAATGTATCGCCATTCTCAAAGACGTTATCACCAACATTTTCGCCATGTGGGTGTTCTTTATTTACGGGGGGATTTCTCTTGCCGGAACAGTCATTCTGATCGGATCAATCCCTGGATGGGACGTCTTTTCGGTTGTGATTAGCCTGCTTTATCTTTTGTACCTGGGCGTTGTCCTTTTACGGCTGATCATATCAAACATTCCTTCGGTCAAGTCAAGGCTTGAGAAGAAGGACACATGGGCTGTGTTTATTGCCAGACATTATTACATGGTGTCCCTCTGGTTTGCCTGGGGCTTTATCCTCCTTTGCGTGTTTATTATCAGTTCGAAGCTGGATCTGAGATCACTCAAAGCCATCGGTGTGATATGGGGTGGAGGGTCGGCGGTTCTTCTGGGATGGCTGATCTTGGAAACTGTTTGGCCCATGGGTGTTTGGGCTGTCAAGGGCCTGGGTAAGGATTCAAAGGCTTCTGGCGTTGATCCTCACGGGGAGAAGCCCTGGCCCACGGGTACATGGTATGCCGAGGGTTTAAAGATGTTTTCAAATAATTCTGAAGTCGAACCCCCTGCCCTGCCTGACTTTTTGGATGACTACGAGTCCATGGCTGATGAAGATGAGTTCCCGATAGAACTCCGTTCTCCTTTTCTTTTCATCAATAATGGTTCTGTTCATCTGCCAGACCTTGACCGTCTCGTGGGCGTGGAATCTTTGCGGGATTATTTCTTGAATACCTTTCTTGAAAATGAGATCGGGGGATTGATGTTTACAGGATATGCCGGTTCAGGGAAAACAACCCATGCAGGCGTATTTGCCCAGCTATTTAAAACCGTCAATGCCGATGTGGATATCATGGGATTTCGGGCACCGTTCGACTGGTTGACTATCTTTGAGTATCTCAGGTCCATGTTTCAAGATTTTCAGGGTAGTGCCTTAATGTATCCCATCCAGTTTGAAGATAACATGATCCACCGCCTTCGAATTCTTTTGTTGATCGCCATCGAGATGAATCCATTGGTGATTATCCTGGACAACCTGGAATGCCTTGAAGATCCAGAGCTGATGTCAAACGGTGAATATGATGGCAAAAGCCTTGAATTTATCAGGATGGTGTGTGAACTTCCATCTCCCACACGGGTTTTGATGACAGGGACACCTGCCCTTGCTGAATCATTGAACAGGGGACTATCGGAACGGCCTGTCACAGTATGCCCTGTCAAGAAGCCCTCTTATGACGATCTGATGAAAATGACAGATCGGCTGAACCTTTCTCATTCTTTGACGGAAGAGGGAAAACGGAATCTTTATGACACCGTTGGCGAGAATTACCGGACATGGTCATGGGCGGTGAAACACTCTACCGATGGACCGGAGATGGCGGAGCCGCTTCTTCTTTTTCTGACGACCCTTGAAGTCCCTTCTGGCACTTCTGACGAACAAAGGGCCGATGTACTGAAATCCCTTCTTCAGAGTAACATGTTTAAAGAAATCTGGAAAAAACTGTCATCCGACCTGAAACAGCTGTTTCAAACGCTCTGTCTGTTTCGTATCCCTGTCAAACATGAAGGAATGCAGAGCTTTGAGGGACCTATCGGCCGAAACTCCACGCTTGATGTGAATCTGGATTTTCTGGCCGATTGGTCATTGCTTGAAATCATTTATAGTTCTGATCGGGATAGGGTCATGTATGAAGTCCCAACAGGGGTTAAATCCCTTGCCGTAAAATCGGGGATCATGAACGATATTCCATCTGAAACCCTTATGGAAGCTCACAAACATATAAGTAACTATCATAACGGGATGAACGTTCTATTTCCAATTCATCTGATTCATGTGATGGAAAGCATCTGGCATTACCGGAACGCAGGCTGTCATGACGAAGCGGATGTTCTGACGCAATACGTGATCCTTATCTATTACAACAACAAATACTATGCCGATGCCTTGGGTATGGCACGTGATATTGCTGAAAGAAAAGATCCAGCACCGCCTTTATGGTCCCTGCAAAAGCTCGCATTATGTCAACGTTTCCTTGGGCGCTATGTGGATGCTCTTGCAACGTTTAAAAAAGTGGCCGACATGTCGGAGGACGATATGGATAAATGTGAGGCTTTAAACGAGATCAGCAAAATTTATTATGCATTGGAGAATCATATTAGAGCCATAGATTACAGCCGTGAAAGCCTTGCCATTGCACGAAAAGCAGGTGAAAAGGGTTGCGAGGCATGGAGTCTCAGCAACATGGGCCGCATTTATCATTCCCTTGAGGATTATAAAGCCGCTCTCAGATATCACAGGGAAAGCCTTGACATCATGACGGAAATCGACAGAACTATCGGAATCGCCTCGTGTCTTGAAGAAATGGGCCATGCCTATCATGATCTGGGCGAATACGACAATGCCATCGATTCCCTTGAACAAAGTCGGAAGGTGTATCGTGATTTGGAATACCGTGAGGGAGAGGTGAACGTTCTCCGGGCGCTCGGCCATACCCATAATGCCCGGAATGACTATCACAAAGTACTTGAAACCCTCAAAATGGCCCTTGAAATTCAGAAAGGCACGGGTAATGGACTGGACGAAATCCCTGTTCTCAAAGATATGACGGCATTGGCCATGGTCCATGGGGATTCTGAAACGGCTGTTACCTGCCTTACGGAAAATCTGCGCATTAAAAGGGAATTGGGCGACGGAACAGACGAAGGGTCAATTCTCTTTCAGCTTGGCGTTCATTATTTAACCCAGAATGATCATGAAAAAGCCCTGGCCTTTTTCACTGAAAGTCATGAGTCGTACCAAAAATCAGGAGATACAAAAGAAGCGGCTAAGGTTCTTATTTATATCAGCATGGTTCAGAAGGCTCAAGGCAACATGGATGCACCACAACAGAACATGAATACAATCATGAAAGCATTGAAAGAGAATGCAGACCAAATTGATGAATCCAAAACACTGAATCGTCTTTCAAAAGATGCCTTTGAACAGGGTGATCTGGAAACAGCGTTGAAACATGCCTCAGCCAGCCTTGCCATGGCCGAAGAAACTGGGGACGAAGATGGGAAAGCCATCATCCTCACCAACATCAGTCAGGTTCATATGGCTCTGGGTCAGATGGAAACGGCTCTGGCCTGTCTTGAAAAAAGTCTGGTACTTGCACAAAGTACAGGAAACAAGACCTGCGAAGGAAAAGCGCTCGACATCATGGGGAATATTTATAAAGACCGGGAAGAGTATGACCTGGCCCTGTCCTACTTTGAGCAGGCTCTTTCCATTGAAAAGGCCATTTCAGACAAGGACGGTGAAGGGGATACCTTGAACAGCATCGCCCTGATTTTTCTTCTTCGAAACGATGGGGACACCGCGAAGTATTTCCTCGATCAAAGCATCGCCATCCGAAGAGACTTGGAAGATAAAATCGGCGAAGCTGCAAACCTTATCAACCTCAGCCGATGCCATGAATTGAAAGGCGATTTTGACACAGCCGAAGAATGTCTGGATCAAAGCCTTGCCCTCAATCAGGAAACAGGCAACAAGGTGGCCATGATAGCCGTCTATCATAACATGGCCCATGCCGCACTGGATCAAGGAGAATACGGCAAAGCCCTGACGTTGTGGGAAAAAACTCTGGATCTGGCCGTTGCAACCCAGCACGCCCAAGGCATCTTCCATGTGGCCTCAACTCTTGGCAGGGTTCTGGCTAAATCCGGCCATATCCGGGAAGCAGGCATTGTGTTGAAACTGGCGTCTGAAACGGGCCATGCCGCAGGTTTTCCGGAGGCTACTGCCATTGATGAATTGCTCAGTGCTGTTTATCAACACCAGCGTGACACACTGGATCTGAATGATTTCCTTGCCTTTGTTCCTGCCATGAAAAGTGAGAAGGATCTTGTAACTGCCGGTCTCTGGCTTCAACCGGTACGGGTTAAAAAACCCCTTCCCCAATATGAAAACATTATATTGGACAGAACCAAGGGCTTGATCGGCTGGATGCATCCGGTTTCGGCTGATATTTTTGATATGACAATAGAATTGCCGGTGATGTTCGATAAAGTGGATGGAGATGTTGTCAGTGTTGGAATTCCAATAGGTGAGCTTGAGTTGATAAAATAATGAGCAGTGCCCCATTTGTTTGAACAATGCTATTTTGTTTTTAACTGATTGTTGTGGTTATTAAGCGGTGTTAACTTTGATGCTTTCAATCGACTGAATAAGACTTTTAATATCATAAATATTCCAGGTCATTCCGAAAATGATGAATTATTCCACCAAAAGTTTAATCGGCTTGACGATCATTTTTCGAACGTATATTATTGAATTTTAACTTCATAATATTTCTACAAAATTCTAATCAATACATGCACATCCATCATCAAACCAAAGGTAATCGGAGACCGGATGGAACCCAAAGAGATTATTTTAGCGCTGCATGAACGAAACCGAACAATCAATCCTCAAACCGCACTGTCTCAAGCCAAGACCGAAGAAGCCATGAAAATGGATTACAGCGGCAGATTTGTCTTTGAATTTTTCCAGAATGCCGTTGATCGAGCTAAAGAACATATCTGGATCACCTACGATGATAAGGAAAATACGGTTGTCTTTGCCAATGACGGAAAAGAATTTACCATCGAACAATGCCCAGATAACTTTTCTGTTATTGAAAACGTCCGTCTTGATGACTTTCATGCTTTGTGTTCAATTTTCACCAGTTCAAAGAAACCGGGCGAATCTATTGGTAATAAAGGAGTGGGATTCAAGTCCTGCTGGCAGTTTGCTGAAAGTTGCCGCATTGTTACGAAAAAAGACAATAAAGTCTGGGGTTTCCGGCTTTACAACCCCTTTCATTTCGGTATCGTTGAAAATGACACCTCGATGGATGACAACTCGAAAAAGAATATCCTTAATCTAAAATTGACTTGGTCAAACCCGCCTTCCTTCTATTTTCCCCTACCCCTTGAACAAAACGATTGTGAAAAAGATTTTGCATCTTATCCCAACGCCAGCACAGTCATCACAATGGAAGGTATCAAAGAAAAGGACAAGACATTCATTCAGACGCTTATCAATGAGTTTACCCAGTCCGAATTGATTTTTGTCGATCTCATCCGATCAGCCCAAAGCGTCTTGACCGTTGAAATTAAGAATGGTGACAGGATTCCAACCCAACTTTCTTCAAATCCTGATGGATGGCAACGGATAACCTGTGACAATCTTCCTGACTGGGATAGTATTCAGAATGAGTTGATCACTAAAGCGAAAATGTATGGGTATTCCATAGAGAATCCGAGGGTCGCTATAGCCATACCACCTGATCCTGGAATGGTTCACTTATTCAATATAAAAGAAAAACAAACACGCAAACGAATGTTTTATTGTTATCTTCCAACCCTTGTATCATGCGGCTTCAACATCCTTGTTCATGGAGATTTCATCCTTGACAGTTCCCGAAAATCCATTGCGGTGGGTGATACAAATAATCAATACAACTCCAAATTGCTTGATGTGGCGGCAGAGCTGTTCATTTTTGTCCTTAGAGAAAACCCTTCATTGTTGAAACGCGCAGACGCTCCTGCTTTTTTTTATCGTGGTGCAATAGATATTAGTACTGAGGCATCTAATTATTTCGTTGAAAAAATGCGAGAAAAACTCTGGGGAGAACACGGTATATCCAAAGAGTTGTTGAAAGATGTTTTAGCCGGTGAATATCCCTTGTCATCCTACTCTTTGATGCTTGATTGCCTGAAAGAATGGTGGGATGTCGTCGAATACAATAAAAGAGGTGAAGCCAGAAAGAATGTCGCTGAAGATAACATTACAAGTCATATCCGCAAAGCCGGAATAAAGCTCATACCTGTGACGTGGAATGATTCAGAGCCAAACATAGTGACCAAGGCAACGGCATTGCCACACAGGAAAGGAAATGAGAACGAAAAAGGTGAGGCCATTTTTCTTAAAGGAAAAAGCCCGGATTCACAAACACTTTTCCACTCAGACATTCTCACAGAGTTCAAGGGACTCGCCATCACTTCATGGGAAGAACTCAAAAACATCCCGATGAACTATCTCGGAATGACCGATTATTCTTTGTCAAACGTCATCCGGTCGATACGCATCCATCTTGAATCGAATAATATACCGCAGGGCTTTGAAGAAAAACTTTTGAAATGTATTGTTGAACTACTGCTTCAAGGAACAACAAAGCACTTTAATCAAGATGTCAAACCCCATTGCCGCTTTCTCTCATCTTCCGATCAGGCCGAAATCAAACTATCGAATGACCTGAGCTTTATCCCGTTACCCACCATCGGTGGAGGATACCAACGGGCAAGAGATTGTTATATAAAAGAAAATGTCAATCTCGATGACATCGTGAAAGGCTCCGGCCAATATTACCCCCTGGATATAAACATGTTATCATCTATCGTCTCTGATCTTCCAGACGACATTAATCCCAAAGACGTGGCCTTGTTTTTCGGTGTCTGGAACTGTATCCCTTTATCGGAAGATGGAAAACAACTGAAGATCCCTGAACACATCATCAATGTTAATACTATGAGCAAGGTGAATTGTTCTGGGTTCTACTTAAAGAAAGTTTCCAGGTCTGGAAAGAAAGTCTGGGAGAAACAGGCCAGTTGAAACCCATTCAAACGGCTCTGATTGAAAAAGAAGAATGGTTTCCCCTTCAGTCTGATAGAAACAAAAATGAGTTAAAAAAACCAGAATTGATTTTCCGTGTTGAGGATGGAGATCGAACCCCTCTTGATTATTTTGCGAAACATTTCTGCCAAGAAAACGATACGGTAGAATCAGAAGTACTGGATTGGCTGGAGATCAAGAAGGTTCAATCCTCCGGCAAAGATAAAATTCTGAAACAGTTGAAACACATGAAAGATAAAGAACCAACGATAAATTGGATGCGTTCCAGGTACAAAGATTTAACGAAACGGCTGGGTGAAACGGGTGATATTGACTGTATTAATGCACCTCTTCTGGTACGTGATAGCCAAGGCAAAGTGTGTTGGTGGGAAGGTGACAGAAAAGATTGCCACTATACAGCCGAAAGAAAATTCAGGATATACGAACAATATTATCCAGAATACAAATTCGTTTTATTTGATGAAGATATGAGCCAAACAAACGCTCAGAAATTTGGAGTATCTATATTCCACATTAAAACGTATATAAAAACCGTGTCGCAGCAACCGGATGAGGACCCCGAACTCCGTACATACCTTAGAGATGCTCTTCCAGATTGCCTTGCTATCGCATTGAGTCCATCCATACCTCTGGGTGGTTCTTCCAATGAAGCCGATGACATCCTGAAAAGCTGGAATATAGTGAAACTGTATAAAGATAAAAATGTTACACTTGTTTTAAATTGTAACGGAGATAAAACTGAGCCTATAGGTAAAGAAAATTTCGATGATGTACAATTTAGTGTCGATGTCGACAAACAATACATTGTCCATGATCTTTCCCATGAGAATCTAAGGAAAAATCTTTGGAAATTTGGGCTTCCTTTTGCCGCTGTTGTTTTCAAAAATCGTAATCTTGCCCCGTATTTTGAAAGCCGATTGAGATATTTAAGCAGAGAAGAAGCTGAGCCCTGGCTCAAACATATCAATATACTGGAACAGGACCGGAACGAAGCGGAACAGTTGATTGCCAAATATGAAGTCGATGATAATAAATTAAATGAAATTAAAGAATTGATATCAAATAAATGCTTTGGCGGTGGCGCTTTACCAGATGAAGACGTATGGCGAAACCACTGGATGGATGGTTCCTGGTATGCTGAAAAGAAGGTCAATTGCTCGATTGATGATATCGTCAACCTGAAACCTGAGGTGTTGGAAAAGTTTTGTACAAGTCTTGATCCAACGAATTATTTTTGTAAAAAAATACGTGAGTTTCTCAATGATAAAGGCAGAATCAGAGATCTTGCCATTGCTTGGCTCATGGATCATTCAGGTGCGTTTGAAGATGCAAAAGGAATCGAGCAATTTCTTTTAAAATGCGATGTTATAACGTTAACAACGCCAGATATGAAAAATTACTCATTCGACTGGGAAAAATTCATTCCTGATATGCTGGAAAAAAAATATGAGTTTATCAACTGCACATCTGTAGATGAATATCTTGAAAGGAAAAAAAAGAATATTCAAGGATGGGATTCCGCGACAGATGAAATTGATACCGAATTCTGCATCGATAAAAATATTAAGTTTGATTTAAAACCACAAGAAGGGCCTATAAGCTTCTCAAATGATAAGGGGTTTTGCAAAACTAAAACAGAAGAACAGCGCTCTTTGGACAACATCCACAAGGCTAAACAGGGAGAGTCCGCAGAAATTCGATACGCCCGTGCTCAAGCAAGAAACATATTGGGTCTCAATGAAGACGAACGAAAAGCCGCGTGGGAATTGATTTGTGGCGAATGGGTGCGAATTGAAAAAAATGTAGCTAACAAGATTGGTCCTCCCATTGACAACTCCAATATGCCGTCTGATAGAAAGGAACTGGGTGATAATTTTTTGCGCGTTGCAAAGTACTATGACGGCTTGGGGTATGATGTCATGACAGTGGAAAAGGGAAATCTTGTTAGAGTTGAAGTGAAGAGCAGTGCAAGGCAAGAATCCCACCAAATCTTCCTTTCAGAGAATGAGCGAAGTTGCTCCGAAAAATATCTGGAAGAGGAAAAAGAAAACAAAAGTAAAACCCAATGGCGTCTAGTTCTTTTTTTTAAAAAAGGAAAAGACTTTGCAGAAGCTGACATAACGGTTAAGATCAAGGATTCCATTCAATACAAACATGATCCTGGAATACTAAAACCAGTCGAATGGCTCATTCATTTGGAATAAGGATTGCAAACAAATTATTTCTCATTTTATCCTACCATCTATCAAATTTATTTTCATAATTGGCTTGTTTAATTTTTTTATGATCTATACCAACACAAGCTTTTTTAATCGAATCATATTCAAAACTGTATTCATCGTCCGACTCATCAATGTCATTTATTTTAATCGAAATATTGTTCTTTTTGGATTGAAATAATATTTTAAATGATACAGAATCATTGTCATCATATGATTCTACTTTATAAATTATAATAGAAAAATCATCTATCCTATCAAAATTTTTCTTCAATATATCAGCAAGATAATCGTAGGGTTCACCCTTTAATAAAGCATTAAGTAGTTGATCATTTTTTATCACATATTCTTTTGTATATTTATAAATAAAGGATTCGCATACAGGCACAGAAAATATTTCAATGTCAAAATTCTCTGAGGAAACTGTTAAAATTGCATTTATTTGATTATTTTTATCAACTTCAAAATCTAAATAAAATCCAACATCATCCTTTATAATAATATAATCACTAACTATTTTCATAAATACTCTCCTTTTATTGTTGCGCGTTGATTTTTTAGACATATTCAATATTTATTTAGTACTTCAGTAATATACCAGACGTTGTGTTGTGAGATTCAAATTTTTCATCAATTGGACTGACACCATAAGGCCATACGTTCTCCTTAAAATCAAACTCAATAAACAAAAAAAATTCAGTCATATCCAAGCATTTGATTTATCTTTTTCCTGTCGGTTGTATAATGGGCATCTTTACCAAATCTGGTTTTTAATTGCTCCAGATTAAACTCTTTCAGGATTTGGTGTTTGAATTCATCTGAAAAAAACACCCGATCCATATAAACCAGAAACACATTATCCTCTTTTGAGAAGATGACCCGTCCCCTTGGGATTTCGTCGTATTCATACAACCTCAATTCCGGACAATTTTTTTGAATTGTATTCCAGTATTTGTCATGACCAAATGCAAAATTTACAAAAAAACCATCAGCTACAGCATCTTTGACCAATGTGGACCCTGCCAGTATGTTGCCATTATATCCCCAGAAAATACCGACTTTCGAATTCGCTGGAATATCAGAACATGTCGGCTTTTGTTTGGTTCTATTGCCGGATTTGTTTGCATTCATTGGCGATTCACCTTTGTGTGATACGTTCGGGTGGGCCGACTTGATTCATGGTTATGTGCTTTGCTCAAGGTATGTTTTCAACTCTTTTTAAATGTTAAACATATCAGCCCTTAACCGCCGCAAGCGGCCTGAGTTTTACAATAGGCCGGATCAGATCAAGTTCAGACTGAATCACATCGTCGATATTTTTATAGGCCTGAGGTGCTTCGCCAAGGTCGTATTCACCTTTCCCTTTGCCACGCCGGACCTTGCTCCAGCGATCAAAGACCACAGTGCCCATGGCGGTGTCACAGTCCTGGGGAGTCAGGGTTTTGGACGCTTCTGTCCGACTCATGACGCGGCCTGCACCGTGGGAGCAGGACATGAATGATTCAGGGTTACCGAGACCTTCCACAATATACGACGGCGTTCCCATGGATCCTGGGATAATTCCGATTTCATTTTTTCGTGCGGATGTTGCCCCTTTCCGGTGGATCCAGACATTTTCACCGAAATGGGTTTCAAGGGCTGCATAGTTATGGTGGATGTTTGTCGGATGATTAAAATCCGCGCCCGTAAAAAAAGAGGTAAAGATAGTCATCAGCCGATCCATAATCCGGCGTCGATTTTCTTGCGCATAGGCAAGTGCGAAATGCATGTCATAAATGTAGCCCTTTCCTTCATTACTGTCAATTGGAAGATAAGCCAGATCCTTAGAAGGGATACCCACATCCCATGCTGTATTGAGTTTAAGAGCGATATTCTGATAATGTTTGGCGATGATGTTACCGAGATGCCGTGAACCCGAGTGAATCATCAGCCAGACCATGTCATCATCGCCAGCTTGAATTTCAATGAAATGGTTACCTCCGCCAAGAGTCCCCATACATTTACCGGCGCGTTCTTTCACATGTCCAGAATACCATGGGCGACCCCTGAAATCGTCAATAGATTGATCCATGTTGTCCCATGGCTGAACTTTCCTGTGTGAGTTTCCTTC
Source organism: Desulfobacteraceae bacterium (assembly GCA_041660385.1). GTDB lineage: Bacteria > Desulfobacterota > Desulfobacteria > Desulfobacterales > Desulfolunaceae > DYJE01. Next base: position 52,196 of record JBAZWJ010000038.1, read on the forward strand.
TCCACAAGGGATGATTTCTTTGATTTTGATTATAAGATCACGGAGTTTTTTCCTGTCGGTGTCCGATACCGGAATAGACGTTCGGACCGCGCCCATGCCACATCCGATGTCTACACCCACGGCATTGGGAATAACATCTTCTCTGCATGCAATAACTCCGCCGATAGGCATTCCATAACCCGGATGACAATCCGGCATCAGGGCAACGTGTCTAAACACAGAGGGATGAGTTACCAGATTTTCAGCCTGAGACATGGCTAAGGGCTCCATGTCAGAACACCATGATTTCAATGGCACCCGGTAATGATCTTCACTCTTTATCCATTTCATTTGTATTTCCTTTCACCTGAAAAAATATGGATAACTCACCCATTAATTTCGCACGCCCTGTCATTCTATGGGTCTGAAATCCAACCCCTTGAATACTTTCACAGGATTCCCCCGTTCAAGATCGTTATGACATGCCCACCTTTTTTTGTTTGCCTTCTGTACGTCATCGTCTTTTTTCTGCTGTATCAGATCATACAGACGAGTCATGGCAAGTTTTTTATTCAAATGCTGTGACCGCTCTTCCTGAGCAGTTGCCGAAAGACCGGTTGCCACATGGGTAATCCGGACAGCGGATTCGGTCTTGTTGACATGCTGTCCCCCTGGACCAGAAGAGCGCATGGTTTCGACTTTAAATGTTTTATCGGTTGAGTCATCGGCTTCAATGGGTTTAAGAAAACGTGTGCCGACAAACCAGTTCTTGCGTTTATGGCCCGGCCTGAACATGCTTTGGCCGATCCACTGGATAGACCCTTCCCAATCGTGGGCAAAGGTGTGAATAGTGTCACCTTCAAGTGCGATCAGAGCGGATTTCATGGTATCCTTGTTTGATCCGGGAACGGTTTCCAACACCCTGGTTTTAATTGAAAGAGCCTCGGCACATTTTATCATATGCGATAAAAGACGAGCCACTACCCAGCAACACTCTTCCGGGCCACGGCCTGATGTGATCTGTAGCCAGTATATCATTTAGATTGATCCTGTTTTGTAAGTTATCACCGGGCGAAACGTGGCAATCACCTTGATCAGACCATGGAGGACCATGGCTTCAATAACCGTTTCTATTTTTTTATAGGCCTGAGGAGCTTCTTCATAGAGGAGATCCCGGTCATCGCAAATCACAATCCCACCAAGATCCGTTCGTTTGAGTGAGGCCAACGTCCATTTTCTTTCAAGCTTTCCCCTGCAACTGCTTCGGTTCCATTTTCGCCCTGCCCCATGTGCCACTGACCAGAGATTTTCATTCTGAAGACCCGTTGGCATAACCAGATACGTGAGCGTGCCGCGAGAGCCCGGAATAATCACCGGCCCGGCATCAGATGGAGCCGCACCCTTCCTGTGAAGCCAATAATTCTCGCCATCAATCTCCATTTTTGTTATCGAATTGTGGTACAGATCAAGAATCGGATCACACTGTCCTCCGGTCTGTTCCATAAACCGCTTTGCAATCAAGGCACGATTTACCGCAGCCCATTTTATCGCATGGATATACTTGTCAAGATAAAGGGATGATTCTTCGGTCCCGTCATGCAAGGGTTTTGCTCCGAATCGACTGGTATGTCCTCGGTACAAGGCCTCGCCAAGTCCCCTTGACCCACTATGAATAAGAAGGAATAAGGTTTTTCTGTCACAACCCATCGTTTGAAACAGCGCATCATCCACCACCTGCTCAACCATCTGAAGTTCCTCAAAATGATTACCGCCTCCAATTGTCCCAAGGGCTTCATCACATAGTCCAGGCTGGATGCCCGCATCTTCAAGAAATTGCTCAGTATCTTCTGATCGGATATCATCAAATCCGGGTAGCCCTGCCGCCCATTTCTCTTTTTTCATTTTCTTCGTTTTAAGGGTTGTCTGGTAAAATCCCATTCCACACCCCGCATCGTTTCCAATGATATGGGGATAAAATAAAGTTTTGCTTAAAAACGCTGCGCCGACAGGCCCACCTTTCCCCGGATGGATATCCGGCATTCCCGCAGCTGCGACTATTCCTTCAAATTGAGCCGTATTTTCAAGTTGGGTGACCGCATTCCCTTCGATCCAAGTGTTTTCTGATGATATAAGTCGAATAGGATGAGCGCTTTTCAATAGTTGAATCATAATGTTATCACTCTTTCTAAAATGTAATGGTTCAAAAGTCGAATCCAGCCATCTACGTTATGGTCATGAATGAAGGGTTAAACACATCGGATACGAATTTTTGTGGAAAATACATTGTTTAACATATTAATTTCGGTCAAAGACTTTAACCGCCAGATAGAATCTGGAAAAATTTTGAGCTTATTATGTGAAATATCAAAATACTGTAATGACGCGAGTTGATAAACTGAATCGGGAAGAGCCGTCAATTCATTGTGAGATATATCAAGTCTATTCAGCGATGAGAGTTGGCCGATTGAATCCGGCAGCTCTGTAAGGTAGTTTCGTGAAATATAAAAATCAATCAGAGTTGTAAACTGCCCGATTGCCTCCGGCAGTGTGGTCAGTTTATTATCTGATATATCAAGCTCCCGCAATAAAGTGAGTGTACCTATTGCCTCGGGCAGTTCAACCAGATTATTGCCAGATAAATTAAGACTCTCCAACAAAGTAAGCTGACTGATAAATTCCGGTAGTACGGACAGATTATTATCTGATATATCAAGCTCCCGTAATAAAGTAAGTTTACCTATTGTCTCAGGCAGTTCAACCAGATTATTGCCAGATAAATTAAGACTTTGCAACGAAGTGAGCTGACCGATAGCATCCGGTATTATGATCAAATGATTATTCGATAAGCCGAGAGTTTGTAACGAAGTAAGGCGGCTGATTGATTCTGGTAATATTATTAAAGTATTTTCCGAAATATCAAGATGTTGTAATGAAGAAAGCTGCCCGATTGTATCGGGCAGCTTTGTCAGACGGGTAAGAAAAAGAGAAAGGTGCTTTAACGATGTAAGCTGACCGATTGTTTCCGGCAATATCCTAAGATTATTGATTCCTATATACAATTTTTCAAGAGAAGCAAGCTGGCCAATTGCATCAGGAAGATGTTCTATGCCACTGTTAATAATTATCAATTTTTTCAGAGAAGTAAGCTGTCCGATAGCTTCCGGCAGTTTTTCAAGAAAGATATTTTCAGAAATATCAAGACTCTGTAATGATGAAAGTTCCCCGATTGTACTCGGCAGGTCCGTTAGAAAATTATTTGAAATATCGAGATTTTCCAGCCAAGAGAGCGCCGCTACTGAATCTGGTAGCCATTTAAGATCAATATTTTTGAGATTCAAAATTCTTGATCTTTCAAATTTTGCTATTTCTATTTTTACTTCAGCTTTTTTGTATGCACGATCATTCATGAATAATCCCAAAATTCAGTTTGTACATTTGATCTCATGATCCTTAAATTCATTTTAAAGGCACTCTAAAATCTTCACCATCGCCAATATATCCATCTTAAAGTACTCAAGAAGTGATTTGATGATGGTTATAATCTCTTTCCGGTCATCGGTTTTGTTCATCTCAATCCAGGTGGCTTTTGAAGAAACTCAGCACCATTTGATAAACATCATATGTTAACGATATTCATTTTTGGCTATCTTGATTATTGGTGGTGATCATTGCTGATCTGGTTTTTGATAATCGGGACCGCCATGACAAATTCATCTCTATTTATTATTTTTCATTTTCAAGTATATTCCCGTCAACGATCCTTATCTGAAATACATCTTTTGAGTAATGCCATGAAATACGATCTGATAATGATTTCGGTGAACCTTTAAATACACAGGGTATTTGAATCGTGAGCGGTTCTGTTTTATCCAGAGTTTGAATAACTGGCTCTGAAATTTCTTTTCAAAACGTTTCATGAATATCCTTCCAGTTATTTCTTATTCCATGCTTACGTTCGGGCATGTAGACTGGAGACATTCAATTATCTTCACCATAGCCAATGTATCCAGCTTGCAGTATTCCAGCAGTGATTGGCGGATCGATGCGATCTCATTGTTGTCATAGGTTTGATTCATCCTAGCAAACGCATCCATGGCCATTCCTCCGTTTTGAACATCCAGGTGATCGTAGCCGAAATCGGGAATCATGGCGGGAAGAACATATTTCAGAGAATAGGAGCCATATTGTTGTTCATTGTAAATATGATAACGGCGAAACGGATCCGCCAGGTCCCGAATATTTTCGATGATCGTTTCGATCTTATCCTTATATTCCGGGAACCAGATGGCCAGATCGCGGAGACGTGCGATTTCAAAACCCTTATTGTACGTCAGCACACAAGCATGGGCGGGTATTTCAGAATCAAGCTTTTCAATCAGTCCTCTTCTCGGATCGGTTCGGGGCATGGCCAGGTATTCATCGTGTCTGACATCGCCTCCATTCTGATCCATACGGTGCAAAGAATACTGAAAAGGCACCTGCTGATACGGCCTTATCCCGTCATAAGCGGGGATCGCTTCCATAGAGGTTTCAAAATCAAGGAAACATAAGGGATACCAGAGAGAATCGAGAAATGCCTTCACCGCATCATGATCATAGTGGACCTCATGAGTTCTCGCCGTTTGGATCTGAATAGCCTGTTTTGCTGAAAGATACTCCTCTGGCACGTCAAACATCGAAACGATCCCCTTTTCGTAAAGTGAAAATCGTCCGTCCATCCGGCCTCTGATATCAAAAATGGAATTTTCTTTGATGTGGGACCAGCAATGACCGATGAAATCACACGGATAATTGCTGCTACAATGGGGACCGATATTAATAACCGGCTCTGCCCCGTTCAACATATGCCGCTGACGGTTTATTTCATCAATAATGAAGGTCTGTTTCTCTTGAACAACTGACGTTATGTCTTCTTTGGCGAACAGCTTTTCCACGTCGATGTCACCCAGGCGCGCATACTGATTATTGATATGAACAATAAATACTCTGGAAATGGGCAAGCCTGTTCCAGACATGACATTGTATTGAACGGATGCATCATCAAGATGGTAATCTTTAACACCTGTGGAAGCCTTAACCTCGTATACTTCCCAACCGTCTTCGGTCAGATGGAGGATATCGGCCTTGATGAAAACTCCGTTGTATGAAAATGCCGCTTCATAAATCGTCTTACAGCCCTGAGCGATTAATGAAGCAGTCATATCCATCTGTTCCGAGTATGATAAACCATCATAAGGAACCAGCACTCCTCCAGGGAAAAGGCCCTGAGCCAAGTCACCAATGGCGTAGCCCGACTCAAAGCGTTGTTCCATCGCGTCTGCCACCTCATCCTTCAGATCTGGTCTGTATTTGTGGAGATACAACGATTTGAGACATCGGATTCCCCGAACAACGAGTCCTTTGCTGAGATAGAAAGAAATTTTCTCACTATTTTGATGCGTTGACATCATCTTATCTTCCTTATTCTTGATTCCAATAAAGTAGCTGGTTATACCTTTTTCTCATCATATTTATCCAAATACATCTTTGCCAAATTGCTCACTTCATAACTTATGTCCATAGATCTTGATCCCTGACGGCATGTTCCAATGGGGCAATTTTTTCAGCGAGCAGGCTCTTCAGGCCATTTTTTTTATTTATCATTTCGCCCTCGACAATCAGAACAGCGTCTTCCACAATCAGAGTCCTGACCGATTCATAGACAGTAACAAAAATAACAACTTCCACTACACCGTAGAGGTCTTCCATTGAGATGAAAGCCATCTGATCTCCTGCTTTTGTACGAATGATCTTTACATCGGTAACAATACCACCAAACCGCACAGTCTGAGGTTCGGTGATTCTATGAATAGTTATTCCGTTTACATCGCAATATTTTTTAAGAAGATTGGCGCAACGGTACAGAGGATGGTCTGAAATATAAAATCCCAGTGTTTTCTTCTCCAGAGCCAGACGGTATTTATCATCCCATTCTTCAACGTTGGGAAGATTCACCGTTTGGTTCTTCAGCCCCTTCTGGCCATATTCAATGGCGTCATCAAGCGCAATCATCATCTGGTTTCGGTTGTGGCCGGTGGAATCAAACGCCCCGCATGTGATCAAGGCTTTAAGTCCCTTTTTGCTTACTTTCTTCAAGTTCACCCGTTTGCAGAACTCAAAAATCGATGAAAATGGGCCACTCTTTTTTCTGACATCGAGAATAGTATCAACCGATGATTCTTTAACATTCTTCACAGCCATAAGACCGAAACGAATGTCGCCTTTTATAACGGAAAAAGCCTTGTTACTTTCATTGATATCCGGTGGAAGAAGTTTGATATCATTGGCTTTACATTCTGAAATTAAATTTATGAGGCACTCCATCGAATCCATATTGTCGGTCATTCGGGCAGCCATAAGCTCAACAGGATAATGAGCTTTTAAAAATGCGTTCTGGAAACTGATCTGGGCATAGGCCACACTGTGGGATTTAATAAAAGCATAACCGATATGCGCTTGCATGAGGTCAAACAACGTTTTAACTTTATTTTTTGGATGGTTGTTCGCTACTGCATTTTTTAAAAAAACATCCCAATGCCGATTCAATTCTTCTACGTGCTTTTTCCCCATGGCTTTTCGCAGAACATTCGCTTCGGCCATGGAATAGCTTGCAATCACATTGGCAATTCGCATGATTTGCTCCTGATACAGAATCAATCCATAGGTTTCCTTGAGGATATCTTCCAACTCTGGAAAAAGGTATTTCACGGACTCACAACCATGTTTCCGTTCCACATAGGCGTCCAGTATACCGTTGTCCAATGGTCCATATATGGCAATCAGGGCACTAAGATCGTTTAAACAGTCTGGCTTAAGACGGATGACGAGATCCTTCATTTCCGAACTTTCAAGCTGAAAAATACCGGTTGTGTCGCCTGAGCTTAACAGTTTATACGTGGCCGGATCATTGTAATCCAGCGACAGAAGATCTATGTCGTTCTTACCCTGCTCTTTGATAAGATGAAGGGCATCATTGATGACCGTGAGGCATCGAAATTCAAGAAAATTAAATTTGACCAGACCGATTTTCTCTACCTGTCTCATATCGAACTGGGTGACGGTTTCATTGTTTTTCCCTTTGTACAAAGGCAGGTATTCCACCAGTTTTTTATCACAGACCACCAAGCCGGACGTATGGACCGAGGTATGAAGGAGATCGGAAGAGCGTCG